>CAMVOS010000004.1 GCA_947169185.1 uncultured Prevotella sp. | reverse complement strand
ACGTCAGGACGCTCGTACTTATTATATACACCGCAACTGCCCATCAGCAGCGTAGCGGCAGCAAATAACATTATCTTCTTCATAGTCGTTTATTTCTCCAAATCATAAGTTACGGGTTCCGCATGTGCATACTGCTCCAACTCAGCAGTTACCTCCTCGTTCTCCTCATCGTCGAACTTCAACGGTGTGAACTTCTCCTGCAGCGTCTGGAAAATCACAAACAGCGTAGGAACGACGAAGAGCTGCAACAGTGTACCAATCAACATACCACCAACGGCAGCGGCACCCAGTGTCTGGTTACCATTCTTACCCACACCCGAGGCGAACATCATCGGCAACAGACCGATAACCATTGCTAACGAGGTCATCAAGATAGGACGCAGACGAGCGGCAGCACCCAGCACAGCCGACCACGAGATGGCCATACCTGTCTGACGGCGCTCCAAGGCGAACTGTACAATCAGGATGGCGTTCTTGGCCAACAGACCAATCAGCATGATGAGCGAAATCTGCATGTAGATGTCGTTAGCGTGACCGAATATCATCGTGAAGAGGAAGCAGCCAGCCAGTCCGAAGGGTACGGAGAGCACTACTGACAGCGGCAGCAGATACGACTCGTACTGTGCCGACAGAATCAGGTAGATGAAGATGAAACACAGCACGAAGATGATGGCTGTGGTGTTCGAAGACTTGGCCTCCTCACGCGTCAGACCCTGATACTCGTAGGTATAACCCTGTGGCAGCACGTCGGCAGCCACCTCCTGGGCAGCCTGGATGGCCTCACCCGTCGAGTAGCCGTTGGCCACCGTCGCCGTCACGTTGATACTGGTGAACAGGTTGAAGCGGTTGATGTTCGACGGACCATACACACGTTCCATGCGGCAGAATTCCTGAGCAGGAGCCATGCCTCCGGGCGTGCGTACATATATACTATTAAGCGACTCGGGCGTCATGCGCGTCTCGGGCGAACCCTGAATCATCACACGGTAGAGCTTGCCGTAGGCATTGAAGTTCGAGGCGTACAATCCGCCATAGTAACCCTGCAGCGTGCTGAGCACGGTAGCGGGCGACACACCTGCCTGCTTACACTTGGCCACATCCATGTAAAGCATGTACTGCGGATAGTTGGGGTTGTACGACGTCTGGGCCGTCTGGAACTCAGGACGCTTGTTCAGCTCGGCCAGATAGTCCTTGACAACGCCGAAGAACTTGTCCAGCGAACCACCAGTACGGTCCTGCATCACTATCGACACACCAGAGTTGGCCGAGAAACCGGGAATCATAGGCGGTGCGAAAGCCAGAATCTGAGCATCCTTGATATGGGCTGTCTTGATGAATATCTGGGCAATAACTCCCGTCGACTCATAAGGATTCAGGAAGAAGCGGTAGATACCGTCGCCCTGCCACAGTCCGCTGAGTTTCCAGAAGAATCCCTTCTGACGCTCGGCAAACGGCTTCAGCTTGATGATGAACGTAGCCTGGTCGGAACCCGAACCGGCAATGAAGTTATAACCCTGAATCTGCTCACGGCTCTGGATGGCTGGGTCGGCACCAAGAATAGAGTCTACCTGACTGATAATCTGCTTGGTACGCGACACGGAGGTTGCAGGCGGCATGGAAACGGTACAGAAGATGGTACCGGTATCCTCGTCAGGCACCAGACCTGACTTAGCGGTGAACATCGTCGTAGCCAGCACGGCTATACCAATGACTACCGTCAGCAGAATCAGAATGGGTTTGCGTACCAGTTTCTCGACAGAACCTTTATATTTGCCCAATACCTTGTCATAAGCCGTATTGAAAGCCATGTGGAAACGGTCGACACGCGACAGCTTCCGCTCGTGGCCCTCTTTGTCGTGGGGCTTCAAGAAGATGGCACACAGGGCGGGTGACAGCGTCAAGGCGTTCAGAGCCGAGATGAAGATGGACACAGCCATCGTCACACCAAACTCGCGATAGAACGAACCTGACGTACCGCCAATGAACGATACGGGGATGAACACCGAGGCCATCACCAACGTGATAGAGATGATAGCGCCCGAAATCTCGTTCATGGCGTCGATAGAGGCCGTCAGCGTCGACTTATATCCCTGGTCCAGCTTGGCATGCACAGCCTCGACGACCACAATGGCGTCGTCCACCACAATGGCAATAGCCAGCAGCAAGGCCGACAGCGTCAGCAGGTTGATAGAGAATCCGAATACCGACAGGAAGAAGAACGTACCTACCAGCGACACTGGCACGGCAATCAGAGGAATCAGCGTCGAGCGCCAGTCCTGCAGGAAGACGTAAATCACGATGAACACCAGTATCAGCGTGAAGAACAGGGTGAACACCACCTCTTCGATAGACGCATAGAGGAACTCCGTGACGTCGTAGTTTATCTTATAGGTCATGCCCGGAGGGAACAGTTTGGCCTGCTCCTCGAGCTCGGCTTTCACCTGCTTGGCAATTTCGTTGGCGTTCGAACCGGCAATCTGCTGCACCATACCCAGCACCGACGGAATGTTGTTGTTCTTCATCGATACGGAATACTGCTGACCGCCCAATTCGATGCGTGCCACGTCCTTCAACTTCAGCGTCTGTCCGTTGACATCGCTGGAGATGATGATGTTGCCGAACTCCTCGGCACTCTTCAGACGTCCGGTATAGCGCATCGAGTACTCGTAAGCCACGTCAGCCTGGTCGCCGAACGTACCGGGCGCAGCCTCAATATTCTGCTCGGCCAGCACATTCGCAATGTCAGAAGGCATCAGGTTGTACTGCTTCATCACCTCGGGCTTCAGCCAAATACGCATGGCGTAGGTCTTCAGACCTGGCGACTGAACGTCACCCACACCCTGAATACGCTTGATAGCCGGAATAATATTGATGTTGTTATAGTTCGTCAGGAACTCGTCGTCGTAACGACCGTCACTGGTCAACGTAAACATCAGCACCTGGGAGGTCTGACGCTTCTGCACCGTCACACCGATACGGGTCACCTCGGCAGGCAACAAGGCCTGAGCCTGCTGCACACGGTTCTGCACGTTGACGGCACACATATCAGGGTTCATGCCCTGGCGGAACAGCACATTGATTTGTGCCGAACCAGCACCGGCGGTAGACGAGATATAGTCCATACCTTCCACACCGTTGATGCTCTCTTCCAACGGCGTGATGACTGAGTTCTTCACCGTCTCAGCGTCAGCACCCGGATAGCTGGTCCACACCGCTACCGTAGGAGGCGCGATGTTGGGATACTGCTCGATAGGCAGCGATACCAATCCAATGAAACCCAGCAGCACGATGAGAATAGATATCACCGTCGACAATACCGGGCGCTTAATAAAATTTGTAAAAGTCATATCTTTAATGCTTAATTCTTAATGCTTAATGCTTAATGTTTTCATAATGCAATGCTATACGTGGCGCAGCCAATTAAGCATTAAGCATTATGCATTAAGCATTGTGAATTATTTCTTCATCGCGCCAACAATATCGCCAGCCGTCATGGCCTTGGCCTGCTCGGCTATCTTCTGCTGATAGCGCTCTGGCGTAATAGGCTTGATCTCCATGCCGTCAGTCAACTTGGTGATACCGTTGGTCACATACTTGTCACCAGCTTTCAAGCCCTCAGTGACGATGTAGTTTTTACCATCGTTCTGAGCATCAACCTTGATCTCGCTGTATTTCACCTTATTGTCGCTACCCAGGAGATAGATGAACTTCTTGTCCTGAACCTCACTGACAGCAGCTTGAGGAATAATGATGGCATCAGTAGCCTGACGTGGAATGACAATCGTACCGGCACCACCACTCTTCAACAGACGCTCGGGGTTCTGAAACAGTGCTATCAGCTGTACCGAACCAGTAGCCTGGTCGATGACACCACTCATCTTCGTCACCTTACCCTCATGACCGTATGTGCTGCCGTCAGCCAGCTGCAGCTTCACGCTGGGAAGCGACTGCAGTCCGGCAGCCTGTAACTGCATGGCAGCCTTCTCCGTTACAGAGAAGTACACCTCCATCGACGAGTTGTTCGACACCGTTGTCAGCACATTAGAAGCACTTACCAATGCACCTTTCTTGAAGGGCAGCGTACCTACTATACCTGCGGCAGGGCTCTTGACGTAGCAATAGCTCAGAGCCTCACGAGCCGATGCAAGACCTGCCTGAGCCTGAGCCAACTGAGCCTGGGCCACCTCGTAAGAGTTCTGCGAAGTCTGCAGTTCATAATCGCCAATGACACGGTTTTCATGCAACTTCTTAGAGTTCTCATAGGTCAGCTTGGCAGTATTACACTGTTGCTGAGCCGTATTCACGGCAGCCTGGGCCTGACGGACCTGCTGTTGGGCCGTCTCGTTATCAATCACGAAGAGCACCTGTCCGGCACCCACCGTCTGACCTTCCTTCACATTGATCTGCATAATGAAACCCGTAGCCTTCGGACGGATTTCAACATCCTGTACACCCTTGATGGTAGCAGGATACGTGCTCTGCATATCGGCACTCGACGTTCCTACAGCCAATACGGGAAACTCATTGTCGCCGAACTGTGGACGGCCACCGCCACCACCGCAAGACACCAGCGTTGCAGCAACGGCTGCAAGCATCATCAATTTCTTCATTTTCATACCTATTAATACAATAATTATTCGAATAATCGCTTCTCTATCACCTCAGGTATTCTACCGGAGAGTAAAAAACCTAAAATATCCTTTCGGTTTTCAGGTTGCAAAGGTACGAAAAAAATAGCATAGCTATATCGTTGGTACGCTACTTTTAACAATATTTGTCGGTTTTTTATAAGCGAACATAGGTAAAAAGCTGCCGACACCCCTCTCTAGGAGACATATCGGCAGCTAATCATTTAGAGATAAATCGGTCCATAGCCTGCGCACGACGTGGTGGTCAGTGCCGTCAGAGCCGCAGTCAGAATGCTGATGATGACCTGAATCACGGTCTTCCAAGTTTCCTTCTTCATAGTTTCAGGATTCAAGATTCAAGATTCAGGTTACATTCCACCTTCCTCGCCGCCAGTAGGGGTGCCTCCGGTATTATCGCCCGTGTTGCCACCTTCGTTGCCACCGGTATTACCGCCAGTGTTTTGGTTTTGGTTTTCGTTCTGACCCTCGTTGTCCTCCACATCACCGCTGTCGCCAGAGGTGACGCGCTTCAGCACGTTGCCGTCCTCGTCGAGACAAGTGATTTGAATCGAGGTGTTCTTCAGCTCGTCCTTCACGTCCACGTTAGGAGTGAAGATGATGCGGCGCACGCTAATCAGGTTGGTCTTCACGTCCTCCAGATTCTCCACTGCCTTCGAACGGACGCCGAAGCGCATCGTTCCCAGACCGGGCAGGGGTACGCTGTGACCTTCGGTTGCCCACGTGCGAATCACCTCGCCAGCGGCATCCCAAGCCGCCTTGATCACTCCTGCAGAGATTCCGCTGTGAGTAGAGGCCTCTGCAAACACCTTCTTCTCTGCGATTGGAATGTACAGGTCAGGTCGCATCACGAACTTCTTACCTGGATTCTTGCCGAGCTTCACCTCTCGTCGCTGTGCAATTACTTTAATAGCCATAATCTAGTTTAGTTTTTAAATAGTTTGTTAAATAAAATGTTAATTATCCCGATGTCTCCAGATTCCACTTCTGAGAATGACTGTTAAGGAAAACAATTGCTATCATTAATGCGCGCAATTTCTAGATTTAAATCTCGCAATTTTTACCGTTAAAGGCCGCCTCTGCCGCTTCATCTTTTGACATTGCAAAGGTACGAAAAATTCAGATGCGAAACAATACTTTCCCCCAATTATTTTCGATTAATTTGAAGATTTTTTTGTGAGCCGCGTCAGCGCGTCGGCGCGTCGGCGCGTCATTTCGAAATCGAAAACGCGTCACTCATCTTATATCTTATATATAATTATTATATATTTTAATATATAATAATTTAAAATAGAGGTTTATGCAACATACTCCATAATTGCAAATCCAAATGACGGAGCAGTGAGAGCAGAGTCAAGCTTGCTTGAACTATGCCGAGTCGTGACGGAATTCGACGAAGTCAAATGACGCGCTGCCGCGCCGACGCGGCGACGCGCCTATAGTGAGTACAATGCCCAACTCTTAAACAATTATAAAAATACGCGTCACAAGCACCAACTCCAAGAAATAATGACTATATTTGTGCATTGAATGCCTATATTTTATCAGATTCACTACTAAGACGAATGGACAACGTACGCTACAACCGCATTAAGGCCGTTCTGGCAGAGCAAGACAAGACTGGCACTTGGCTCTCAGAACAGATGGGCCGTAACCTGGGAACAGTATCACGCTGGATGACCAACAAGATCCAGCCCTCCGTAGAACAACTCTTCGACATCGCCAAGCATCTCGACGTGGATGTGAGGGAGTTATTGGTATCAACGAAATAAAGACAGAGTATGAAAGTAATAGTTGACATCAAGGACTATAGTCTTCAGGAAGACAAAAGGACACTTATACCCTTTGTAGAAACTTATCGTAGCAGAAGCAATTATGTTCATAAGATTGGGCTAGTGAACAAAACGGGCGAGATTATTGTTGAGCCCAGTTATGATGTAATAATTGGAGATAGCTATACTGACGAAGATTTGTTGGTTTTAGGAAAGTATTATCAGGAAGAGGGCAATACTCATATATATTGTAATTACGACATCTATACTGGTAATGGCGAACTACTTCTAGGCGATATCGTGGACTTTGTATTGTCTACAGACAGGAAGATTGCTACAGTATTTGTCAACACAGAACACGAACATGGTTGGGGGGCTATTAATAGTAACAACGTTTGGCTGGTACCTCCTGGCAAATACGATTGGGTTAGTGGCTATAATAAGGGCTATGCGAGAGTTAAAAGTGGAAAAGAAACCAATGGAAATAAAGATGCCGATGTTCTATGGGGTGTCGTAAATAGCGACGGATTGGAGGTGGTTCCACTTGAATACCACAATATCCACAATTTCTATGACAATGATTATGACTCAATCCAAGTTGAAAAAGATAAAGACGGTATTACTGAGAGCATATCATTTGGCGAGTTGTCAAGTATATGGAGAATACTGAATGCTAGAGCAAGAAAGGCAAAAGAAGATAGGGAACAAGAGGCTGAAGCTATTCGCCAGAGAATAAGCAAACATGAAGATGAGAAATATTGGGAGACTTATGGCGCCAAACATTCAGAATATGGCGGTGTATATAGTGACGATGCTATTAGCGATGCTTTCGATGGCGACCCTGGTGCATGTTGGAGTGCGGATTAAGAACTAAAAGGTCTCACATTAGAAAATATTATAACTTTCGTTAGACTCTTGCAAGAACGAAATCATAGGATTACTTTTGCAGTATAAGATATACATTTTAAACATACAGTGATATGGTATCAAACAATCTTTTACATACAATCTGTGAAATATGTATGGCTGCTGGCGGGTTGGGAACCGTTGGAACACTTATCTATATGATTTTCGATTCAAAGCGAAAAGCAATGCAAATTAGGACAGTTCAACAGATCCAATCGCATCAACTTGAAGCACTTTATGAACCAGACATAAGGATTAGTTCATATGGTGGAATCATGAACGATATCGTGATAAATAATCATAGCGAAAACCTTATTGTATTGGACATTTTTGAATCATCAGATTCTAAGATTCTTAATAAAGATGGAATGAAAACCTGGTTTCCCCTATCATTTGATAAGGGTTCTGATATTAATATCCCCCTACACATGCCACTGACTAAAATACATTCGCTTGCAATCTCAGTGCTATGTAAAAATCGTTTAGGATTAACATACAAGTTAATAATCGATATTAAAGATGGAAAGGCAATAGTCAAAAGGCCTGTGATGATGTAAATTAGGATAAATAAAAGTATGGTATGGATAGATATTTGCAATTAGTGGCAGGCAGTGATTTAACTACTGTATGGACTTTTTCTTCTTTTGAAAAGGAGCATGGTTCTTTTGAGGGTTTTCGAGAATTAGGAAGAAACTCGGATGGTAAGCCCTTCGTTTTATGCGTTTTTCGTAATGATAGAGAAACCTTGGCTTCCTTATATTCAGGTATTGAACATTGGACAGAAGGTGAAATTAGAGAAAAAGCAGGGATTTTGTATGTTGGGAAACTGAACACTGGAAGATATACAGTATTTGATGAGTCTTGGGCAGACTGGGAAAAAGTATGTCTTATTCCAAAGGACGTGCAGGATGAGTGTCTGAGACAAGCTGCCTTGGAGGAAATGGAAGAAAGGACTAAAGAGGATGAGGTGCTAAATGATGTGATAGATACAAAGTCTTACAGAGAATTTAGGGATGATTTCTTTAGCCTAAGATTTATAGGATATGATTATTACCCAGCAACTCATGATGGGAGTAAAGTTTATACATTTATGGATAGTAAACGTGACCTCATCAAAGTATTTAGCCCTGAAGGCTTTACTATTGATCAAATAGAAACTCATAGAGATTCGTTTGTTATAACACAAAAGAGACATGATTGCTATGAGTTTCAGTGCAACGATCCCTCTTTTATTCCCAATAATAGTTTCATCATAGCTTTTGAGGATGAGTGGCTTAGATATGAAGATATAATAGAGAAGAGAAAGCTGGAAGAAGAAGCTGAAAGGAGACGAAAGGAGCTCCATGATATTCAGGAAAAGAGAAGGAATGAAATTCTTTTTGATTTTACTGACGAAACAGCATTAAAGGAAAGTATGCAATAGTAGAAATATGTTAAGAGTTTAAACCACGTGGGCGTTCATTATATGAAAGAAGTACAGATAATAACAAACTTTGACAGAGTACATGGATACCCTGTTGTGAAGTTGAAGATGGGAGATAAGCCCATTGCTATGCTCCTTGACACTGGTAGCAGGGAATGCATATTGGATTCCTCGTTCTACAAAGAATGTGGGGGAAAGCCAGAGATGGTACTCCCCACAGAACCGCTCTGTAGTCCATCTGGTAATCTGGAAACAATAGGCAAGACGCTAATTGATCTGACAATAGGTAGTAACGTGATGCGGATTCCTATTGTTCTTGCAGACATAAAGAAGTATCTATCTGTGATAGCTGATGAATTAGATTGCCCCATAGTGGGTCTTCTTGGTAGCAAGTTCTTTCACAGGTGGAAATTTCATATCGACTTCGATAACGAGATGGTTTATAGCTACGAGCCTGTTGTAAAAGAGAACAATACGAAGAAAGAGATTATTGAATCATTCCAAGGTAAAGAGAATGTTCGGCACATTGTAAGCGATAATGGTTCTGAGTCATGGACGACACAAAAACGTAGCTTTGGTGATGAGGCATACGCCAAGGGAGCTTGCAAACTTAACACCGTTGATGATGAGAAAAGGCATGTGCTTTTTCTTTTCAACAGTAAGGACGAAGAAGTAGGAAGATATTATCTGGGGAAACGCTTACAGGGAAAATCTCCATCTGAATTAGTTGAGATAAAAGATCGCCTTGAATTCTTTGAAAGCTGGAATCCAGAATCAAAGAGCTGGGTACCATGCGTGGGCCTATCTGATAAAAATGATCATTTGGCAAAGGTATATTCCTGCAAGGAAGGTTGTGGGCTAACTACCTTCCTAAAAGATGGCCATTATTATGTGGTTGACAAAGACAACAACTATATTGTCCAGCCAGGCAAATATGATTATATCGATGGCTTTGACAAATGTGGACTTGCCAGAGTCAAGATAGATGGGAAAGCCGATATATTTAATCCAGAAAAGACGACCTATGACAGATGGGGGTTGATTGACACAAAAGGCGAAGAGATCTTGCCTCTTGAATATAGCGAAATCTGGTCTTTCTATAATAAGAACAGAACTTTTACAAGCGTTTTCTGCGATGGATTTGATGAAGATGAAAATTATATAAAACGAATGGAAGAGTACCATTTTACACTGCCATGCAAAGATTATCCTATGGGAAAATTGAGCGGACCTGGTGAGTGGTTTGGTAATCATTTCCAAACCTACGAGGAAATTGACTCTAGTAATATGGATTATAATTACTCGGTATGGGATGCATTAGACGGCGAGCCAGAAGCTGCTGGGAATATTGATTACGAATGGTAATAGGAGAAGAAAGAGAATTCGAATTACATAAATAGCTACCCAAAAATAGAGAATAATATGAAAAAGTCAGTATATATATTGATGGCGATGTGCTTCCTTCTAGGTTGCAAGAACAATCCCAGTTCATCAAGAACTGAGTTGAACGAAGAAGAATTTCAAGAGTTCGATGGAGTCAAGAACCAAGAAGGTATGATTGCTATTGAAACCACCTTTGAGCCAACGTTAGAGTTAACTGACGAGATAAGAAACTCTACGTTGGAAGAGCTGATAAGGCAGAGAAAAGGTAAACTCTCAAAAGCTGATCAGGCAAAACAAGAAACTTATAGAAAAGAAATGAGAAATAAGATGAAGAAGGAAGGATTATCTGAAGAACAGATTAACTCAAGTCCTTATTCTAATCTTGTACCTAGCCATAAATATAAATCTTCCACTGATAATGCACGAGAGTATAAACTCAAATATGTTCCTGCTACATCCAATCTTGCAAAGGTATATTATCTGGAGGATATGGGAAGGTTTATCGAACATAATGAGGCATATTATTACAGTATAATAAGCAAAATGCAAGAAGAAAATCAAGGTCAGCAAGAACAAAAGAACTGGGATAAATATTTATGAACGATGTAAGAAAAGGCTTATAATGAACATCAGAACAATTTTTGTTTTATTTATTCTTGGAGGCATCATAGTACTGGGAATTTATTACCCAGTAACATGGTGGATTATTGGTATTGGGCTAATCATAATCATTGCGTTGATATATTTCTTCATCAGTGGTATAGATAAAAGTGCAGAGTCGTCCATGAAGGAAAAGTTTGGCGAGAATTACAAAGAACTGATACAAACAGGAAAGTTAGGACTTAGAACGGCATATCCTTGCAAGCCAGACATTCGTTATACATCAAAAGAAGAAATAGAGAAACTGGCCAATATTAATCTTCCAGATTTTACAATTAAAGAGTGTAAGGAAACCCTTGGTGATATTACAGGAGACTATAGTGGCGAGGCGGTGATAGATTTCTGCTCAATTGTTGATGACAACACCATTCAGCAGATTGAGGAAGATATGAAACAAGAGGATTCTCGCTGGAGAAAAGGAGAAAACGGTGAATATGTATGTGAGTTGTTAAAACCATACGTGGGAAAGCCTGTAACAGATGAATTCTGGACATTGACTATACATGAGAACATAAGTGAAGGTATAGTTAGATATGGAAGAGTATAATATATGATGAAGGTTGTTATCAAATCAATAAATTAGAAATGTAGTCGGAAAGAGATATGGGAGTTATAATTGAATACGAAAAAGACGGATATGTGTTTCAGTCCCCAAGCGGAGAGATACCTTTTCCTGTTGCAAAAATAGACGAGAAGGGAATTCGAAAACCTCTATCATGGGAAGAAATAGAAGCGTGGCAAGAAGACTACATTGATGCACGCCCAGAACTTAAAGCAATGATAGAAAAGAAAAGGCGTTTAGATAGAAACATGGATGTGATTTATCCCCAGCTAAAGGAGATGTGGGATAAGAGAGAAGGAAATCTCCCAACATTTATGAATCTAACATGGGGTACATTTGCACTCTCTATTGTATTATCTCCAATATCATTTATCTTAAATAGATACACTCGAATGTCTATAGATAATATAGAACAGAGATTTACTGAAAGTGGTAACAAGCCCCTTGATGAAATGAATGCTGATGAACTGCTGGCGTTTTATAGAAAGGAAGAAGAAAAAAGAAATTCGATAATTCGATGGTGGTCTGAACATCCTATTCTCTGTTTCTTTTATCATCTTCCTTGAATGTAGTATTAATAGTTTGCGTATGAAGAAATACATTAAATATACTAGTAGAATAGCCCTAGGCCTCTTTACTTTATTCTGGGGCTTAGTGACATGGGGTGCATATAATCCTGATGAGAGTTATCATCATTGCGAGTCTGGGCAAGAAGAAATGAGTGCAACAACCTGTGTCATTATTGCGTGTGCATCCCTGCTTATGTTTTGCTTAGTGTGGTATGCTACCATGGATAAGCGAACAGCAAATGAAAATCACCTCAGTGACGAATATGTGATGTCTGAGGGCGCGATGGCTGAAGGCAGAAAAGTATTAAGGATTTACGGAAATAAGGGCTGAAGGAGTCACGAAGACACGAAATAAGGACGGAATAAAAACGTTATAAGAATAGATGGCAAACGAAAACAATGAGGCGAAAAGAGATTTGACCATACTGTCAAACGGACTGACAACAAGCGATTCTGATACAATTGGCGCTATGGCTGGTGCTATAGCTGCCTGCTGCTATGAGATTCCACAATCTTTAATAGAAAGGTGTAATGTAATCCTGACTGAAGATTTGAGGGAAATTCAAAATGAATTTGAGAAATTGATTGAAGCTAGAAATAATGGGGTGGTATGGAGAAGATAATTGTTGTCCTTACTGTTTTATTTGCTATTCCCTTAGCAGGCTATGCCCATGCTGGTTTTTTTGACAGATATCTTGAAATGATGGATGTCCTTTATGCTGTATTGAAAACAATATTTGTTTCACAGGTATTGGTATTCCTGTTTGTAAGGTTCAGTAGATTCAAAATAACAAAGAGAATAAGGATAAGACTACTCTTGTTGTCTAAAAGATTATGTAAGAACCAATGGGTAAACTTATTCGCTGCATGGGCTCTTTCATCATTTGTGCTGACATCTTATTGGTATGTGTTTAGTGAGGGACTATTTATATTGGCGATTATTCCCCTATTTATATTTTGGATTGTATATTTTGTTGTTGTCTGTAGAGAAAAATTGAGAAAAAGATGGCTATGTGGTCTGAAACCGATATATTTCTATCTCGTAGCCTCTATAGGACAGTTAATTGTATTCGCAGCATTGTTTCTTACAAATATGATAATGCTGTATGGGCCTTATAACAAAATAACTAATTATTTGTGGGATGTGTATTGCTATAGAGTGCCATTAGGCGATGATGGTGGTTTTCTTATAGCAAAAGGAATGTTTGAACTTTCAATCTGTCTTGCGATACCTTATTTGGTGTTGGTATCTTACAAAGCTTTCAAATTATTAATCAGAAATAATACATAATATGAAGAAAGTGATTAAAATATTTCTATGGTCAACTTGCATCATATTGTTTGTATGCATAGTTGTCATGCTGATTTGCAACCAGATTGTGGTGAACAATGCAGAGGGCAAGGTGTTCTCTGATATAGACAGCATAAGATATAACAAGGTGGGACTGTTGCTAGGAACCACGCCACAGGCACGATTTGATAGGATAACCAACTATTTCTTTGTATATCGCATAGACGCAGCAGAGCAGTTGTATAAGGCTGGGAAGATTGAGAAGATTCTGATCAGTGGTGATGAGCATAGTCTGGATGGCGTGAATGAGCCTGAGTGTATGAGGGATTCGTTGGTAGCAAGAGGTGTACCTGCAAGTGCGATTATCTTGGATGGTAAGGGGTATCGTACGATTTGCTCTATCATCAATGCAAACAAGGTATATGGCCTGAAGAGCTTTACGATTATCTCGCAAAAGTTCCACAACGAGCGGGCCATCTATCAGGCAGAACATCTAGGGCTGGATATAAAGAATATTCAGGCATATAATGCCAAAGACCCTAAGTCGAGGCGGGCTTATCTGACAACTATCCGTGAATACTTCGCCAGGGTGAAGATGTTCTTGGATCTGATGACATTTAAAGAAACGGATTATTATAATAGCAACACCCCTACTATTGACCTCAGCATGCCAGAAGATACTATACATTCTTTTCTTGGTAAGCCCATTATTCTGAACGATTCTGTATGTGAGCAAATAGCGGTTATTGCAGAACAGGACAAGATGCTTTCTTATAAGGATAGTATCCTGCAGATAGGAGATGTGAGGTGGAGGGTGAACATTGAGAATACAAGGAATATGGAAGCTCCGTTTCAAAGCGTTGTATTGATGACCTCTGTACAACCAGACGATTCGAAGATGAAACAAGTGGTAGAGTACATATGGTAAGCCCTATGATGAGGAAGAGGATGGTATGAGAATAAAATGGTCTACGTCAGATAATAAATACGAGGCTGGCTGTACTTTAGTTCATTTGCGTCGTGTTCATTCTGATGAAGGTGGAACTTTTCTCTTTTTTTCTACATTTCATAATATTTTGAGATAGGTTAAAATCTGCCAATTCCTAAAATCTCTTAATATATCTCCCACACACGTAAAAAGGTGTGGGATTTTTCGTACCTTTGCAGAATATTGTTTGATTAAGTAGGTTGGTTAGCATGGACAGATATTGTATTTACAAGTTGGAATTGAAAAAGAGTCAGACCGTTCAGGGTGACATTACAGAGGGTATGGATACGCAAAAGACGGATATGTCAAAGGCGTATGAATATTTGGAGAGCCTGTTTGGTAAGCCTGGCACTATGCTCGACATCTTTCAAATGAATAAGACCACCATCACCAAGACTAAAAGTCATCCGAATCGTGTGCTGGCGGTGGCAGACCATGTCATCCTGTTTCAACTGAACAACGTGCAAATCAAGAAACTATGGAAGCCGCTTAATCCTGATACGATATTCCCCACCTACGTTCAGACTAGGGAGGAGTCGAACCCATACTGCAACGTCATTATAGATAATCGTGGCCCAGAGTGCATGATTGCCATACAAGTGGACCACTCAGCATGGAGCAGTACTGACAAGGTGCGCGATGTATTACAGGAGAATCTGACGAGAATGCTGGAGCCAAGAGGTCTTGAGGTGGAGATATACACCAAGATGAAACCCAGCAAGTTTTGGGAATATGTGAACTACAAAAAGAGATATGACAAGTCTGGTATTAAGCGGTTGACATGGGATTTTATCAACTCGAAGAGACAGAAGAACGATGCTACGAGTATCAAACCACGTTCGCATATCAAGGCATTGGACGATATGACGGATTTGTTTAATGGTATGGGGGGCCAGTTTACTATTTTCCCATCACAGAAAGAACTATTGGAACTGAACCGTCGTCGCGTAGACATGATAAACATGCTGGACTTGGCATCAGACCTGAATAACATCTACTTCTTGACCGTAACGTTTGAGGATGGCGAAGTATATAAGTGCAACTCGAACATCAGAGCTGAAATAGAGATGCCAGAGAGTTATGTCAATAATTTCAAAGATAACTTCAAGGAGGCTTTTTTCGAGTTTGAATTGTTCAGATGGCTTGATGATGCCAGAATGAAGACAGAAAAATATCAGAATGCAGAACAGACTAAGCGAAAAGCAAAGAGAGGTAATAAGTGAAGTGTATAGCCAGCATCCGCTATACATGACGTGTCGTTATGCCTTCAAGCGTAGCGAGGCGCAGATGATTGTGCTGGGATTCTGCCCAGAGGAAATCTTTGCAGAGGCGGTGGATGTCATAGACAACGTGATTATTGAGCGTGATGATTTGAATGACTACCTATCGCTGCTATGGGATGAACTGTATACCAAGATTCACCGATGGGAACCAAAGGCAGAGGTGGCTGAGCTGAATATCGCTGTAAGTAATATTCTGTATGCAGTAGCCGAAGCCGTCAGTTCCGTTAGGATGCAGGACTACGATGACTTGGCGGTTATGCTTCTTCGCGTGATTAAGACGAATACTGCCATTAGCGCAATGGAACATAGCAGACTGCTCGACGATATTGCTCACTATCAGGAAAAGGTGGAAGAGTGGATGTTGGACTATCTGGACGAAGAGATATTCTTGACAGACGAAATCAGCGAATCGTTGCGTCCTAAGAAGAATAGCCCAAGAGGTGGAAACGTGGTTCACGACCTTGAGACCATCACGGATACCTTCATTATTAACTGCGACGAGAGGCAGGAAATTTTGAATATCAGGCTGCAACTGATATATAGAGGGCTAAAAAACTACCAGTTTATATCTTCAGGGACTGGTCAGGATATTATTCTTCACCTGTTCCAAGGCGAGCCTATCGACATCAAAATAGAGTGGACGAAAGGTATTGGTGAATTGAAATACCTATTTGAAACATTGCTCGACAAAGACTATATCAAGAAGGCTGGAACGGCAGGACATTGGCAGATGGTGTGTGCCCACTTCAAGTTAGTGAAGACGAAGAAGGATGGTAGCGTGGCTTACAAGGTTCTTACACCTGAGCAGTTTAAGAATGGTCACTCGATGCAGACCAAGGAACTGGATAATATCGTTAGTCTGTTTAATCCAGACTTGATTAATGCTGACCGCCTGAGAGAAATATGGGCCAGCATGCCTGATGATAATAAGGTTTATAAGCGTGATATCATGGATTCTGGTATGAGATATAAATAGGCAATTCTGCCTTTTTGTCTGCATCAAAATTTTTTTTGAAATTATTTTGAGATTCTGCAAAGGTCTGATTTAAAGGACTTTTGCAGAATTTCTTTTTTCTGCCTTTTGCTTTCGATGTATGCAAATTCTGCCTTTTTATGTTCCAAGGCAGATTATACTCCTGTTTCCATTTGAGACAAGTTCTCAGAAACAACATTAATAACATTTTAAAAAGTTTTATCACAATGAAACAGGAAACGATTTACGAGTTGAAAACAAGAAAGCTGATGGTTGAGTATCTGGACTTGAAGGACGAGTTGCTGAAGAAAGAGAGCTACAGCGAAGGTTTGAAGAAAGCTATTGCCGACGTAGCCAAGCAGTACTACGATGAGTACAGGGGCTATTGGGGCAAGATTCGATTCAACAACATCACTGCCGACGATGCTGATGTGCGCATTGGTAAAGTCAAGGTGAGGTTCTGGGGCGAAGACCTGGCTGTCGGCATCTGTGTGGCAGTAGATCCATCGGCACTCGACAAGAGCATCAAGTGGACTGAGAAGGAAAAGAAGCTGCTGAATAAGGCTAAGAAACTCTGGAACGAATGTGCTGACGCATGGAGCCTCTATAACTACACAGAACTGAAAGAGGTGTCTGAACAACTGGTATTGCTGAAGAATGAGGTAGAAATTGTAAAAGAGTACACTTACACCTTCAGGGAGATTGAATTGCAGAATCAGAAAAACATCTGCACAGACCGCCTGATTATTGGCAAGCGTGACGGTATGGACGTATTGCTAAGCATGTTTGAGAACAAGGAATAATCATTTAAAGAAATACATATAGTTATGAACAGAGTAGATTTTACAGAGAATACTGAAATCAGCCAGCTGTTGCAACATTTGGCACCCTGGTTGGAAAAGACAAACGGAGAAGAGTCGATGGGAAGTTGGGAAACCACAATGGCAACCAAGTTGATGATGAAACTATTGGATCTCTGGATGACTCAGGAGAGTCGTGAAAAGGTGTTGAAGATGCTGGAGTATTATCATCCGTTGGATCGTGCAGCAATGGCGTATGCGCTGGTGGTGTATGTGATGACGGGCACGAAAATGACGTTCAAGAGTGCCATGGCGGCTCAGCACTATAAGACTCTTTGTAAGATGTTGAAGGAGGATATGCCAACGCTGATGTTTGCTGGTCACATGAAGTATATGATGCGAAAATACGGACCTAAGAAGACGAAAACGAATAACAAGAACAACAAGTAAAAAATAACCGAGTCGGAGGATGAGCGAGGAAATGTGTACGTACGAATGAGCTCAACTAAAACCTTGCACTTCCAAAGCTCACTAATTCGAATCGATTATGAAACAAGTAGAATTTAAGAACGAGCAAGTAGTAATGGACGCCCTGAAAAGGGGTCTGAAAGTTGAGGGTCGCCTCTGGTTGGAAGAGACTGAGGACGGCAAGTTTATAATCTGGTTCCAGCAGTATGACCGCAAGCCGCGTCGCCTGTATTGTGACCGCCTGATACGTAAGCTGGAGCACGGCTGGGTACGTGAGAGTGTGGAGCGTATCAAGGTATTCGAGAGCATCCCCAAGGACTTGGGTACGCCAAGGGTGATATCGATCATGGATCGTGAGCACCAGAGCGCTAAGGATGCACTCATCGACCGCGAGTTGGATCTAATCGAATTTTGTTAAACCCAAACGGATTGAATTGTATGGAACAGATTGTAACTATAATTGCGGTGGGCGCATACGCTGAGCGCCAGTATCAGAAGCAGGACGGCAGCTCTGAATACTTCAAGAGCCGTGGCGTGACGATGAAGCATGGTGGTGACGTGATCTATGGTGAGATGACGGGCGAACTGGCCTCGAAGAACCGCGACACGCAGTACTATCAGAACCAGCCCTACGTGGTGAAGGGGTTCTGGAAGCATCGCCCTTGGCAGGACAAGAACGGCGAAGAGCGCCATGAGAACATGTTCTATATTACTGACCTTCAAACGTTGTAAGCTATGGGATTTTGTTATCAGAAGAATTTCTTTAATCCTACATTGCCAGTTGACGAGGCCCAGTTTTGGGCCCTCGTCAGGGCGACAAAGTGGGGCGAGTCGATTGACGAGTTTCGCAAGACGGGCGACCAGAAGTTGAAGCGCGGACTGCCTGCTTTCATCTTCCAGGCTACGTTCGACGAGACTGAATCGAAGAAGGGCAAACTGGGTGCTTGGCGCAAGCAGAGTGCTACACGTTTGACTGGACTCGTAGTGATGGACGTAGATCATGTGGAGGAACCCTTGACGCTCTATCAAGGATGGGTCGATAAGGATTTGGACTGGAAGAAGTTGGGCATCGTGCTCATCTATATTACCCCTTCAGGAAAAGGCTTGAAGATTGTGTTCAAAGCCGATGTCAAGAAGGGTAATCTCATCGACAACCAGCACGCTATGGCCGAGGTGCTTGGCGTGGAGGTTGACGAAAGTTGCAAGGATGCAAGCCGTATGAGCTTCATCTGCAAGGAATCGGATATTTTGTATATTGATAAGGAACTGTTTACTTATGAGAACAAGGAATTTGCTGAGGAATATAATGCTGAGTATAGGGCTGGTCATTCTGGTGCTGCTAAGGCTGCTGCTGTGGCCGGTAAGGTTGCTGAACAAGGGGATAGGAATGTCAGCCAGGAGGATGCTGAGTCAGTACCGTTGAAGTGGAGGGGCTATGATGTACAGTCTATTATTGATGCTCGCTATGCAGACAAGCTGCCCTGTGCAGCCGACTCGAACCGCCATACAGAGTCGCTTAAGCTCGCAACCGACCTGCTGCTTATGCTCGATGGTGACAAGCAACAAGTGCAGCGCATCGTTGAGTCGCAGTCGTGGGTCAAGGAGATCATCGACGAGAGGGACGAGAATGTGGCACAGACGATTTCCTCAGCCGCTGAGTGTGTGGCGCAGAAGGAAAAGAAGTATGCCTCTTCACTTCCTTCCAAGGCGATGCAAGAAGCAATACAAAAGGCCACGGGTAAAACGTTTCTGGAAATCACGAAAGCGCAAACGCAGAAGACGGTGACGCTAAAGGATGACGATATGGCCCAGTGGCTCTGGGATTGGGGCGCACAGATTGAGAATCTTTCAGAGGATTTTCCTTTGCTGAAGGATATCTGCAAGGGCTTGAAGAAGAACCAGTATCCTGCGGCGATGTTTGTGGGTGGCGGTCTGCTGATGACGCTGATGACAAGGTGTACTTATCGCTTCTATCATCGACCAGAAGAGCTTCGCCGTTTGAATAACTCGACGCTGATTATTGGCGACCCTGCCAGTGGTAAGTCTTTTGCGACGCGATTGTTCAAGTTGCTGGCGGCTCCTATCGTCGCTGCCGACAAAGTGGGCAAGGATGCCATCAACGCCTATCGTGAACTGATGAAGACCAAGGGCGCGAATAAGGAGAAACCCAAGAAGCCAAAGGTGGTGGTGCGTGTGCATCCGGCTCGAACTTCGAATGCCCAGTTCATTCAGGACATGGTGAATGCAGTGGAGGTGGTGGATGGCGAAGAGATGCAGCTGCACATGCTGACGTTCGACACGGAGCTGGATAACACCGTCACCGTGCAGAAGGGCGGTTCGTGGATTGACAAGTTCTCGATGGAGCTGAAAGCGTTCCATAACGAGGAGGATGGTCAGGCGTACAGCAACGTAGACTCTATCCTTCAGGACTTCATCGTTACTTGGAACTTCATCTATACAGGTACGCCTATTGCCTTGAAAAAGAAGGTGAACGAGCAGAATTTTGGTTCAGGTCTTGCGACCCGCCTCACTTGCATCCCTCTGCCAGCCACTAACTTTGAGATGATGGATCGTGAGAGTCATGTGGACTATGAGAGCGATGCTCGTCTGAAGGTTTGGGCTGAAAAGTTGGATAGGATGAAAGGGGAACTGACGGTTCAGAGGATTGTCGATGAACTCTACGACTGGACGGCTCGCCGCATGATGGATGCTGCTGAGAATGACTCTAAAGCGGATGAGATGCTCTTGAAGCGCTGTGCCTATCACGGTCTGAATTTCTCTGCTCCGTTTATCGTGATGCGTCATTGGGACAAAATGAAGCAGGACGGCGACTACTGGTGTGGCGAGTTCGAGACAGACGAGGTGGATTGGAAGCTCGCAGAGTTGATTACGAATATACAATTCGCTTGTCAGCGTCATTACTTTGGAGCAATGGCCGAGGCCTACTTTGACAATAAACTGAAGGATGCGAGTGTGAACGTGCAGCGCAAGCAGAAGACCTTCGAGGCCTTTGCGCGACTGCCAGAGGAGTTTACCAACGAGGACGTGATGCGCTGCTTCAACCTCAGCAGTGAATCGTCGGCCCGCAGCAAGACCAGCCGCCTGATACGTGATCACTTGGTAGAGAAGGTGCGTGAGGAAAAGGGTACTGCTAAGGCATTGTTCCGCAAGACAGGAACCATCATTCTTTAACCATCATTAGGCGCGTCGCCGCGTCACCGCGTCGGCGCGTCATTTGTTAAACTAAACGAAAAGATTATGATACCACGAGGAATTCGTAATAATAACCCACTGAACATTCGTCGAAGCAAGGACCAGTGGAAAGGAATGTCGAAAACGCAGAACGACCGTTCGTTTTGCCAGTTTGAAACCCTGGAGTATGGCTGGCGTGCAGCTTTCTACCTGCTCACCCGCACATACTACCACAAGTACCGCCTCTACACCATCCGAGGCATCATTTCGAGGTGGGCACCTCCGCAGGACAATAACGACACGTCGGCATACATCGCCAACGTCAGCCGCCTCACCGGCATCGACCCCGACGAGCCGATAGGCATCCCAAGCGAAAAACCCAGCCGCTGGATGGCGGTAGGCGTGGCAATGGCGATTCAGGAGAATGGCACCACCAGCATCGACTGGTTCGCTATGCTGAAGGGATGGGAGTTGTGTAGGGCTGATGTATGATGTAAGATGTAATTAGCCGCCGATACTCTGTTTATCGCAGGGTGTCGGCGGCTTTTCTCTTCTTGCGGAGAGAACAGGATTCGTTTCGCATAAAAGCTTTGAATCCTTTTCTCTTGCTTCGCGGAGAGAACAGGATTCGTTTCGCCTAAAAGCTTTGAATCCTTTTCTCTTGCTTCGCGGAGAGAACAGGATTCGAACCTGCGAACCGGTTTTGCCGGTTACACGCTTTCCAGGCGTGCCTCTTCAACCACTCGAGCACCTCTCCTTAAACGTTAGTGGCTGCAAAGGTACTATAATTAATTGAGAATTGACAATTGAGAATTGAGAATTATGATTTGTTAACTATACGCCAAAGATACGGGTTACATTCTCATTGGTTCGCTCACATATTTCTTCCTCATCGACGTTATAAGCCTCGGCCAGACGAGAGATGACGTGGACGATGAAGGACGACTCGTTACGCTGTCCACGCATGGGGACGGGAGCCATATAGGGGGCATCGGTCTCTAACACGATGCGGCTCAACGGCACAACAGCAGCGAGTGTTTCGGGCAGATGGCTCTTCTTAAACGTCAGTACGCCACCAATACCCAATACGAAGTGGTCGAACTCCAGTAGCTGAAGGGCCTCCTGCTGATTACCCGTAAAACAATGGAACACGCCACCTGTGAGGTCGTGCGCGTACTTCTTTATTATCGATACCATCTCGTTCTGCGCCTTCCGACAATGAATCATCAGGGGCAACTTCAGCTCTGCAGCCCAACGCACCTGCTCCTCGAAGGCCTCCAACTGTTCGTGTTCATACTCACGGCTCCAATAGTAATCGAGGCCGATTTCGCCGATGGCTATTATTTGAGAGGAGAGAGGAGAGAGGAGAGAGGAGAGAGATTTGTCTATATACTCCCGAATTTGAGACAGTTGCTGACGCCAGTCGGCACGGACCTCCTCGGGATGAAGGCCCAACATGGGACGACAGAAGTCTGGATATTGAGAGCAGACGTCAAGAACTGTATGGCACGACTTCAAATCGATGGCAGGCAGGAAGATGTGCGAACAGCCTGCCTCACGGGCTCGCTGAACGACAGCAGCACGGTCCTCAGCAAACTCTTCGCCATCTAAGTGGCAGTGGGTATCTATGTAATTGAGAATTGACAATTGAGAATTATGATTACTTGTTGCGATGGAGGAGTTCGTCCATATAGGCACTGAGGGCTTGCTTATGGTCGGCGGGTACGTCGACTTCGCTGAGGGTCTGGCGAGCCTGCTCGAAGTAGTAGTTGATTTTCTGTTCGCAGAGCTGACGGATGCCAATCTCGTCGTAGAGACGCGTCACCTCAGCCACTTTCACGTCGCGGTTGAAAGTCTTGGCATTAATCCATCTGGACAGTTCGGCACGCTGCTTGTCATTAGCACGGTTGAAGGCATTAATCAACATGTAGGTCTTCTTATTGCTGGCTATGTCGCCACCAACAGCCTTGCCGAACACCTTGGGGTCGCCATAGACATCGAGCAAGTCGTCCTGCAACTGGAAAGCCAAGCCTATCTGTTCGCCCAGACGATAGAGCCGCTCGCAGTCCTCCTCAGGGGCTTCAGCGAGGATGGCCCCCATCTTCAGTGCACAGGCCAATAAAACGGAGGTCTTCAGACGAATCATCTCGATATACTCGTCTTCGGTAACGTCGTTACGCGTCTCGAACGACATATCGTACTCCTGTCCCTCACCAATCTCAAGAGCCGTCACCGTAAAGAGATTGAGCACCTGTTGTAACTTATCGGCAGGAACCTGTGCCACACGCTGATAAGCCAGCACCAGCATGGAGTCACCCGAGAGAATGGCCTTGTTAGCATCCCACTTCTTATGCACCGTCAGCTGTCCACGACGCATATCGGCATTATCCATGAGGTCGTCGTGAAGAAGCGTATAATTATGATAGGTCTCCAAGCCAATGGCAGGCATAAGAATGTCTTCAGGCTGGTCGCGCCACAGGTTGTAGCCCAAAAGGGCAAGAACCGGGCGAATACGCTTGCCTCCGATGGCAAGTACATACTGTACGGGTTCATAAAGCGAAGCGGGTTTGCGATCATAGGGCAGACTTGCAAGGAAGTCGTTGACCTTTTTCAGAATTTCGTCGGATGAGAGTTGTTTCATTGTTTTATTGTTTTTTTCGATGTTTCGAGGCTATAATTTAAAGACTATCGGGATGCAGACCTTGGTACGGCAAGGTTGGTCGTTCTGAATCCCCGGCTCCCAATTGGGCATCTTGTTCAACACGCGCAGCGCTTCACGATCGCATTCAGGTGACAGCGATTTTGTGATGCTGATACCTGTTATATGACCATCTTTCTCGACATAGAATACTGCCACCACCTTGCCCTGCGTCTTGCGACTACGGGCTACGGCAGGATACTGGAGATTACGGGTGAGCCATTTCATAAACTCGACAGCACCACCAGGATATTTGGGCAAATCCTCGACGATGTGGAAGTTCAACGGATTGTTAGGGTCGACATTTAGGGCAGCCAGCGCCTTATCGTCTTCTTCCTGCAGCTCAGACAATAGCTGTTCGTCATCATCACCTTCGCCTTCGACAGCAGGTTCTACGTCATCGGGCTGCAATTCCACCTGGTCGTCGACCACATGAAGCTGTTCGGCCTTCGCAGCTTCCTGCTTTTCTTCAATACGCGAAGTCAGTTCCTCGTTAGACATGGGAACCAGTTCGCTTTCGTGCATCAGTTCGTCAAGGTCAATAGTGGCTATATCGTCACCGGAATCAATGCTGTTCCACTCTAAAGAGACATAGAAAAGAGACAAAACAAAGATAAGTCCAAGGAGGAATCCTGTGGTACGACGTTGGTCGATATCAGCGCGCTGAGTCTTTTTTTGTTCCATCTCCTGTGCAATAAAATGCGAAATGATGCGTTAATTATTTGGCAAAGGTACGAAATAATGCTTAATTAATAATGCATAATTCATAATTATTAGTTAACTTTGCAGGGAATTTTAAGAAAATTAGATGAAAAAAGGTGTTTTTGTCGTTATATCAATGCTTTTTGCCATCATGGCAAAGGCACAGGAGAGCCAGGAAGTGTATAGCTTTCTGCGATTACCTGTGAGTGCTCACGTAGCAGCATTGGGAGGCGACAACATCTCGATTAGCGACGATGACCCAACTCTCATATTCCACAATCCCGCGCTGATTGCCAATGTAACAGACAAGAGTCTGAACCTGAACTACATGACCTATATGGAAGGGGTCAAAACAGCCTCCGCCTCGTTCGTCAAAGCATGGAAAGAACGTACCACTTGGGGCATTTCAGCTCAGTATATGGACTATGGCAAAATAAAGCAGACCACTGCAGAGAACATCGAGCAGGGTGACTTTTCAGCCAAGGACATTGCGTTGGCAGGTACGTTCACCTATCTTCTGGGCAACAAAATCAGCGGAGGCATCACAGCGCGTTTTATTTCGTCAACCATAGGCAGCTACTCGTCAGCTGCCGTCGCTGTAGACTTAGGCATCAACTATCTGAACGAAGAAACGGGCTGGTCGCTATCTGCTGTCGCTAAGAATTTAGGCGGACAAATCAAAGCTTACGACGATGACTTTGAACGCATACCACTTGACTTGCAGGTGGGTGTCACAAAACGGCTCATCGGCTCGCCTTTACGTCTATCTGCAACGCTGTCGCGTCTGAACAACTGGGACCAGGGATTCATCAAGCATCTAAGCATTGGCGGCGACCTGCTTTTAGGAACACAATTCTATGTGTCGGCAGGCTATAACTTCCGTCGCGCAAGTGAAATGAAGATAACCGACAGCGAAGGCTCGTCAAGCCACGGTGCAGGCTTATCGTTAGGCGGTGGCATCCAACTACAGCGCTTCAAACTGAACATAGGCTATGCCAAATATCATGTATCAGCATCGTCACTACTGATTAATGTCACTTATTCGTTATAACATTATAACGTAATAACGTGATAACGTAGCATATAAAATTATGAAGAAGATTACAATAGCTATTGACGGCCATAGTTCGTGCGGCAAGAGCACAATGGCCAAGGATTTGGCCCGCGAGGTGGGCTATGTTTATGTCGACACTGGTGCCATGTATCGCAGCGTGACGCTCTATGCTTTGCGTCACGACCTGTTTCATGAGGATGGCAGCGTGAAGACCAACGAGCTTGAGAAAGAAATGGCCAACATCCATATTTCATTCAAGTTCAACGCCGAGGCAGGTCGTCCTGATACCTATCTGAACGGCGAATGCGTGGAGAAGGAAATTCGTTCGTTAGAAGTCAGCAACCACGTCAGTCCGATTGCTGCCGTGCCATTTGTCCGTACTGCGATGGTTGCACAACAGCAGCAGATGGGTAAGGATAAGGGCGTGGTGATGGATGGTCGCGACATCGGCACCACCGTATTTCCTGATGCCGAACTGAAGGTCTTTGTCACCGCCAGTGCAGAGGTACGTGCCCAGCGCCGCTACGATGAGCTGAAGGCCAAAGGTATGCCTGCCGATTTCGACGACATTCTGAAGAATGTTCAGGAGCGCGACTACATCGACTCGCACCGTGAGGTATCGCCCCTGAAGCAGGCCCCAGATGCCATTCTGCTCGACAACAGTGAGATGACCATTGCCGAGCAGAAGGAGTGGTTGATGCAGCGCTTTAACGAAGCGGCTGGCCTATAGCATTAAACCGTTGGTTGTTTTTCTCGATAACCAGCCGACCATTCTGCAAAAGCTTACGGGCAGAGTGGTCGGTTGTTTTATTACTGACAGCCTTGACATCTGTCGCCGTGCTTGGACGTTCGTAAGGACCGATGTCACGAGCATCACCGGTCACTGTGCGCTGTAGGAAGGGAAACTCAGCCACCAGATCTTGCCACACGTTGTTGACGTTGTCGAGATCGTCATTACCAGCATCGACCAACTTGTTTTCGGGATCAGCCGTCAGACGTCCGAAACGACGGGGCAGACCACCATAGATGTCACGCGGTTTCAAGGCATCGTCTTCATCGAGGGTGATATAGTCGTCGGAACTGACGCCTGTCACGAGATGATTTGTCCAACCATTCTTTGACATCGGAGCAGTCAACGCATTATAATCATCGTAGCCGACACAGATTTCCTGTTTACCAAGACAGACATTGTTGTAGAATTTGGTATTAGCATCTGAACCACCTGACTCAAACATGAAGTCATAGCTATTGTTGAAACCCAGACAACCTACCAATACGTGTCCGCCTTTATGACTGTTGCAATCAAAGCCTTTAACAGAACTGCTGGCATTGCAACCGAAAGCGATGCAATTGAAAGCGTAATGGATGCCCTTTGACGAGCCACCCGTTCCGTTGCCACCCAGCTTGATACCATTGCCATTACCAGAAAAGGACATATTTCCGGACTTCGTTATGAAGTCTTTCACCCATAAGTGGTCTTCAGACTTACCAGAGTCCCATGCCCAACACTCTGCCAGAATAACATCATAGTCTGTTTCATAAAGATCCCACGCATCGTCACTATTGTGCCAGGCACGACAACGGATGAAGCGGTTGCCCTTGCCGTTGTGCATCTTACAGGCGAAACCGTCGGCGTCCGATCCATAGTTGGCATCGTAGTCGCAGTTATGGTGAGAGTCACAGTCGATGATATCGTTATAAGCACAATAGCTTCCATCGTTCTGACTGATGCCAGAGAAGGTGTCGCTGAACTTATGGCCAAAGCCAAGTTGCAGACCAGTATCCAGGTTGTAAGAGAACTCGCAACGCTCAATGCGGTTGTGCGAACCTTCCAACTTGATACCGTTGTCAGCAGCGTGGGTGATATGCAATCCAAAGAGCCACCAGTAATCACCCGTGATAGTCATGCCACGCTCCCCCACTCGCTCAGCAGTCAGTCCGTCAACGAAATCGAATACTGGCTTCTCGCCGTCATAGCAACGAATGATGATAGGTGCGTCGGGAGTGCCACTGGTCTTGATGCGAACAGTGAACTTACCGTCACTCTGTACCTTCTGTTTGTAGGTTCCGCCACGGCAGATGATGTGTGTGCCAGGAGTAGCGGCATTGACAGCCTTGCCCAGGTCGAACCAAGGTTTGTCTATCGTTCCGTCACCCGTATTGTCGTTACCGTCTGGAGCAATGTATATCTCCTTCGTTGCCTCAGGGAAAGGCTTAGTAGGCACCCATACGCCCTCGGTGATATAGGTAGGGTCGTCAGGATCGGCAGGCACCGTGCTGACAGACTTAATGACGATCTTCGATACATACGTATTACTGGAGCTTCCTACTAACCGAAAGCGAATATTTGTCTGTCCGTCGAGATTTGTCTTGGCGCTATACGACTTCACGCCAGAACCGCCAGAAGCTATCTCAGCAAGCTGCTGCCATGCTCCATCATTCACAGAGTAGCTAATCGTCAGCTTATTGTTACCTCCTGAGCCCCAGTCAACAGAAACCTTGCCCGGATCATCAAGAGCAGGAGTAATCAGATAAGAGCCTGTGCCGCTGGAGAATGTAAACTGCTTGGTTCCATTGTTCTCCTTCATTTCCATCTTCAACGCCTCCCAGTCACCAGAGTCCAGTGATATGGTTGCGGCAGCATTAGTGCCATATTTCCCTTTAGGCAACGTACTAAAGTTCTCTGAAAGGTCTGCTGCCTGCCCCACCAAGGCACAGAGCAGCAGAGCTATACTTGACAATATCTTTTTCATAATTCTGGATTATTTAATGATTTGACCTTGAGCATTATAACACTGACCATTCTTCAGGATAACAATACGTCTGTTCTCCATCATCTTCATGGTGCGGTTGTCGATGTTGAAAGTCTTGACGTTCTGGATCCCAGTAGATTTGCTGGGAACTCGGACATACATATCGTAGACACGGGCACCGCCACCAGATGCGGTATTCAGCAACTCGATGGTACGAATCTGCTTGGCTATAGTTTCGCTGATGCCGGCTTGCGCAATCATATTCCACTCCAGCAGCGTGGTCTTCTTCATCTTTTCAGTTGTGTATGACCCCGTGGTGCCATCGACAAGCGTCCAATTGAACTTAAATGTACGATCACCTGTAAAGTGCAGGTTCACTTTCAGCTGCAGCACACCATTGGCCAGATTCCAGCGGATACCACCATTGTTCTTGCCAATATCGAAGCCACCCTTAGTACAACCACTGGGTACACTACCATCATTCTCCGTCTTTTCTGGGTCGTAACTTGTAGTATTGCTGCCGCCAGGAATCATCTCAAGCACACCTTGCAGGTCGGTAGGCAGTGCATCCCAAGCATCCTGGAAGTGATACCAATCGCCGGTAAGCACCTGAAATGGTGTTACAAGTGTGATGATACCTGTCGTAGTGACAGGCTTAACTCCTTCTTCGGTATTGCCGGAGACAGTAACCTTGAAGGTACAGCCTGCAGTGGGTGTGCCGCTGATGGTGAGCATGTTGTCGCTGACGCTATAGGTCAGACCATCTGCCAAGTTCTCAACAGTAGCAATAGAACCTGCTTCGCTCCATTTATAGACAATATTCCCGATGGGCTGACCCTCAACGACTTCCTGTGAGGAGTTTGATGTAATACACTTAACCTCAATCTTTTCAGGAATCGTGAATTCTGCTGGTATGCCGTCCAACTCAAAGGCACCAAAGTCAGGTGCCTCATCATTATAAGGAATATAGAGGTCGTCGGCAGTGATATACTCCAAACCGGCGGCAGTACACTCAGCCTCTGTCATCTTACGGGTAGGAGTATAGCCGATAATAGGCGTACCCATATCCTTAAAGATGCTATTGGGCTTCAGACGGGCGAAATTGTTGTCAGGTAGCGATCCGTCAGCCTCGCGCTCTGCCATAAAGTCGGCAACGCTCAATGACAGGAACTCGCCGCTGTGATCCTTGGTCACTATCTGGGTCTTGCCCTCCTTATAACCTTCCTTGATGGGGTTACAACCGTCTATCGTTGTCCAAGAATTGTATGTCGTCCCCTCTGTAGGATCCTGATAGCCTTCCTTATCGGGCGACAGAAACTCATGGTTACCCACATTGACGCCACTCTTCTGTGCCGTAGCGCCCCACCCTATACAATTGTGGATGTCCATCATGCCATACTTAAACTCGGTAGGGAAACGATAGTTGTACTCATTGCCCCAAGCCACGCAGTTGAAGATATACATACCTTCGTAGGCATTATTCTGGTCGAAACCTTTGTGCAGGTTATTGAAAGCGACACAATTGGTAACGACGTGAGCACCAGTAGACTGGTCGAAGGCAGCGCCACCGGCAGAGCCACCACCACCTAACTTAAAACCGTTGCCGTTCTTGCCCTCGCTGCCCTCCTTTAGATAGCCTGCATGGTAAGCCCAGCAGTGATCGATGACAACGGGGTGATATACCATATAGAGGTCCCAATTGTCGTCAGAATTGGTCCAGGCACGACAACCATGAAACTCCGTGCCAGGTCCTGGGAACAACTTACAGGCAAAACCGTCAGCATCACCACCATCGTCTGAACCACTAAAGGCTTGCAAGTCGGCATTCTCGTACGAGTCGCAATTAATAACCTTATTGTAGCGGCAGTAGGTATAGCCAGGATTAAACTCTGGTGTGCCACTGATGGGGAACGACTTGGTTTCCTCGATCTTGAAGTCCTTGAACATACCAATTTGCAGACCAGTATCGTTATTCCAGCGGAACACGCAACGCTCGATGATGTTGTACGAGCCTTCCACCTTCATACCATTGTCCTTGGCATTCTGCAGCACAAGGCCATAAAAGGTCCAGTAATTAGCCAGATGGTCGACATAGATACAACGCGACTGCTTGAATTCTATCTCGGAAGCGGGTTTCATATCTGTACCATCAATAATAACCTTACCCACAGCATTCTCAGGCCATGCACGCATCTCACAGCGAAGGTCGGGCGTGGTGGCCAAAGCAGGAATCTTAAGGCGTTTAGAGATTCGATACTCCCCCGCATGAATCAGGATGCGGTCGCCAGGTTTGACGATTTCTAAGGCTTTATGAATGGTCAACAGAGGTGTAGTCTCTGAACCGTCATTGACATCGCTGCCATTGATGGCAACATGAATATCATTGCCCCATGCAGACATACTGACCAGCAACAGCATGCTGGCACAAAAAAGTTTAATAGTTAAGTGTTTCATTCGTGTTATTTATTTTAAGTAGTTCGTCGTTGTTGATTCTATTGTCATCCTGCTATCTTGTCGCGGCACTGTTCCATCAGCCATTTGGGTGTGCTGGTGGCACCGCAGATGCCTACCGTCTTGATGCCTTCAAGCCACTGAGGATCGATTTCGTCTGGTCCCTCAATGAGGTGGGTGTTGGGATTGACACGCAGGCATTCGTTGTAAAGCACCCTACCATTCGAGCTCTTACGTCCACAGACAAAGAGAATCAAGTCGTGCTTGGTAGCAAACTGCGAAATGTTAGGCATGCGGTTTGCCACTGATCGGCAGATGGTGTCGAAGCTGCGGAACGTGGCATCGGGCGAAATATGCAGCTGAATATATTCGATGATGCGATGGAACTCATCGAGCGACTTCGTTGTCTGCGAATAAAGATAGATATCGCGAGAAAAATCCAGCTGACTCACCTCGTCGAAGTGTTCGATGACTATAGCATTGGAATGCGTCTGGCCCACGAGTCCTAACACCTCGGCATGACCCTTCTTGCCAAAGATGACGATTTGAGAGGTGAGAGGTGAGAGGTGAGAAGTGAGAGAGGCCTCGTATTGTTTCTTGATGCGCTTTTGGAGCTGCAGCACCACAGGACATGTTGCATCGATAATCTCAATGTTGTTCTGGCGAGCCAATTCGTAGGTTTCAGGGGGTTCACCATGGGCACGTAACAGCACCTTGGCGTTATGCAGCTGGGCCATTTCGTCGTGATTGATGGTTATCAGCCCCATCTCACGCAAGCGTTCACACTCCATACCGTTGTGAACGATATCACCCAAGCAATAGAGTTTATTGCCTTTAGCCAGTTCCTCTTCGGCCTTCTGAATCGCAGTGGTCACACCAAAACAAAAACCACTGCCATTATCTATCTCTATATTAAGCATTCTTCAACTGTTCAAAATATTCATCAAGCAAGTCCTGAGCTGCGGTAAAACTGGTTTGCTGACCTGCCAATACCGAGTATTCAGCCTGCTGCAAGCGCTGTTTGATCAGCGGATTGTTATAGAAGTTCAGACGCAGCTGTTCGTTGATACTCTCATACATCCAGTATTTTGACTGTTCGTTACGACGGTAGTCAAAGTAGCCGTTCTGTTTGACAAAATCGAAATACTGATAAATCATGTCCCATATTTCTTTGACACCAGTACCATAGAAACCGCTATAGCACAATACTTTAGGTGTCCAACCACTATCGGGCATAGGAAAGAAATGAAGGGCATTGCGGAAATTGGTGGCTGCCATGTGACAACGGTCCACATTGTCGCCATCACACTTGTTGATAACGATACCATCCGAAATTTCCATGATACCACGTTTGATGCCCTGCAACTCATCACCCGTACCTGCTAATTGGATAAGCAGGAAGAAGTCTACCATCGAGTGACACGCCGTTTCACTCTGTCCAACGCCTACTGTCTCGACAAAGATCTTGTCAAAACCAGCAGCCTCACAGAGGATGATGGTCTCGCGAGTCTTACGAGCCACACCGCCCAGAGAACCTGCCGTCGGACTAGGACGGATAAACGAGTCTGGATGGATGCTCAGTTTCTCCATACGCGTCTTATCGCCCAAGATACTGCCCTTGGTACGCTCACTACTCGGGTCAATAGCCAGTACTGCCAACTTCCCCCCCCTTTCCTTCAGAATATGGATGCCGAACTCATCGATACTCGTCGACTTACCTGCACCAGGAACACCACTAATGCCAATGCGCACGGAATTACCACTATATGGCAGACATTTATTGATAACCTCCTGCGCCTTCTGTTGGTGGTCAGGATTAACACTTTCCACCAAGGTAACAGCTTGCGATAGGATGGTAACATCGCCCTTGACAATGCCTTCAACCATCTCTGCCGCAGTGAGTTCACGACGACGAATACGCTGCCGTTTCAAGTAGGGATTAATGATACTTGGCTGTTCGACACCACTATTCACTTGCAGACCTGCATATTCTGAACTATTCTCTGGATGCTCCATCTTTATATTTACGGATTTACTGATTTACGATTTACCGATTTATCGGGCATTGATATTGATAACGATTTTTCCTTTGTCAGGATCATTGGTAATCATCAGAATACGTGGGCGGCGACGCAGTTTGAGCACCTCATCGCGTATGGCAGTCACCTTCAGTTTCGTAGACTGGGCAGGCTGCAGCTTGCTCTTGCCCAAAGAGACGGTCAAGCCACCCGTGAACATCTGAAGCGATGAGATGTCAAGCTCTGTCTGACCCTGATTGGTCAGTTCGATGACATCTGCCTTTTTCTTCTTACCGTCAAACGTAACGTCGATAGTCTGCTTCGACATCTGCAATTTAGGGGCACGTTGCCGCTGTTCAGCAGTCATCTCCACAAAGGCAGGCAACAAAACTGCCGACACACTGATTTCGTGGTCAGGACTAACCTTATCGCCAGGATTACCAGCCAAATAGACGGACGTCTGCGTCAGTCCATAGTCGTGTAACTTATCAGAATGCAGCGTCACTATCATCTTCCCTGCCCTATTGGGAGCCAACCGTTCAGGCACCACTACAGCAGTCAGATAAGAAGGCAGATGCATCAGATTGGGCTGGTAGACGCGCGTACCATTATTATATATATGCAATTCCTGCACCTGTTCAAAACCCTTGTTAACGTCATCGAACTCAAGGGCATCCTTATCCAGTCGCAGTTCACCCATCTCAATAGGATACGTACCACTGAAGTCCTGAAAGTCTGCCAGCACCACACCCTTCATACGAATGTATAACGGTTTCTTAGAGGCATTGCTGATGACAGCAGCCTGATAATCAAAATGACCTAATTGACGAGCATCATATGTCATCTTGATTTGGAATTTATCGCCTGCACCAATCTGCTCCTTAGGAAACTCTATGCTGGTGCAACGGCAGTCTGGGCGCACCTCTGAAATCTTCAGATGGCGATGACTCTTGTTCTTAAACTCAAAAGTGGCTGTCACGGGCATCTGATAGCCCGTACGTCCCACGTCAACAGTAGTATTGTCTATCACCAGCTTCTGAGCTGCGACAGTCAATGGGGATAGGGTAAGAAGTAATAATGGAAAAATCTTTCTTATCATCATCAATTATTGTTATTTACTTTTAATGTCATCGACGGTGCCGTAGCCCTATACTCTGGCGCATAGGCACAACCCACGGTACATGTACCAGTCTCATATATACCGGCACGATCGATATAGTATTCTGTTTCAATCACGTGTTTGCCCTTCGAGATGCCATAGTAGAAATAGTGGGTGGCATTATCCTTAGGTGAGCAGTAGGCACCATTATGGTAGCCGGACAGCTGCTTCACAGGTTCCATACATGCCGCACGACGGTCGGCCACCTGTACGAAGTCAAGGTCGCGTGTACTCTCGATAGTGATGCGGATCTTGATGCGATCGCCAACCTTCAGACTGTTAGCTGTTAGCTTTTGGCCATTAGCCATTCTAACCTCACGCGTCACCTTGATACCACTCTGCGATGCCTCTATCTCACTGGTTTTCTGGAAGAATTGTCCATAGACAGCCCCCCATGACGTTCCTTCCGATGTCTTGGTAGCCGTAAATGTCTTGCCCTGCGGATTCGTAATAGCTGTCTTCACGTAACCCACACCTGCTGTAGCCTTAGGTGTCTCAATAGTTGTACCATCGATGGCAAGGACGGTTGGAGCACCCTTTGTCTCTAAAGTCTTCTGACCATTCAGGAAGGCATAGATGGCGTTGACGCTGTTGATAGGCGTATCCCATGACTGGGTACGTTTCTCCTGTAACAGCCAGCGACGCATCTCGTCAACGGTCTGCACATCCTGTGGACTGACCATCTGAATAGCCTCAATGGCAGCAACCTCTGTAGGTATCTTGTAGTCGTACCACGAATAGCCAGCACGCGGTGTATCGTAGTAGCGGCCCATCTCTTCAGTAAACACGGTGTACTCCTTGAGGCTCTGTACATACTCTGCAGCCAATTTGACATCACCACGTTTCGACAGGATGACAGCGGTCATAGCCTTCTCGTAGATGGTCTGGCGTTTGATTTCCTTCTTCAGTAACTTATAGAGATAATCATTGGCAGACTTGACATCAGAGGACAACACACGTCCGTCAAGGGCACAGATGTACAACCAACGCAAGGCCGTAAACGATGGGAAGGTGGGCTTATGGCCCTTCTTCTCTTGTTTCTTCATCTCCTTCATCAGGTCTACCATCTCCCTGCCTATATAGTTGAAGGCCTTGGTCTGCATTCCTGCAACTTCAGTCTGACCGCCAGTCATCGTGGAAAGACGCGTCAACATCTCTTCGATAGTGACTGTAACCATCGTACTACCTATCATTCCTGGATACCAAGAGAAGGAGCCATCGCCGTTCTGTAACTTCTTCAACTTCTCGACAGCCATATCCAAACGATTCTTAATCAGGTTCTCGTCGAAGAAGTCGCCCAGACGCTGTTTCTGTTCGGCTTCACGATCGGCAGCACGAACCCAAGGTGTCTCACTCAGTACGATATCCTTCAGTTCCTGATTCTTCTCCAACTGGGCATCGAGCGACGTATAGTCAGACGTTACGGCCTCACGTTTCCACTGTTCAAAGACACCCTTTACCTGCGGGCTTTGGTCTAACAGCGACTTAGCCAAGAAATTGCTGTAGTAAGAAGCAGCCTGATCGATAGCACTATGTTCCCAAGGTTGTCCGATAGTAGCCAATGACTGCACCATAAGCCAAGCTGGATTATTGGTATATTCTATGGTCAGTTTCTGCTGGGTCGTTCCTGCAGGCAGTAGTTTTGTCAGGTCGATGGTCTTCACGCCAGCCTCATTCTGGGTAAACGGAACAGTTTTAGTGACGTATTCACGGTTAGGCAGAATGGGCAGATAGTGCTGCTCACCATCAGAGAAGCCATTGCCAGTAGCAACAACCTTGCATATCAGCAATGAATAATTCTCCTTGGGCTGATAGTTGAAGGTGACGCTGGCTGTCTTTTCAGACTCTGCACTGAACGACTGCTGCTGTTCGAAAACGGTATAATTGGTTTCAGGGTCGACAAGAATCAGCTTAGCCTGTCCGCTGACAGCATGATCAGAGGTATTGAAGATACGGGCAGAGATCTGAGCATCATCACCCATACGGATAAAGCGAGGCACATTGGGCTGAATCATTACATCTTTCTTGGCCACAGCCTCAGCACCAATATAGCCATACATCATGTCCGTTGTATTAGAGATACCCATAAAGCGCCACGTTGTCAGACATTCAGGCAACGTGAACTTCAACGTCACCTGACCATCTTGGTCTGTCTGCAAGGAAGGATAACAGAAAGCGGTCTCCTGCAAATTCTCGCGCACTTGAACCTCTTCCTGCTTCGACTCGTCATTACCGGTTTGAACTCTTTGTGCAGCTGAGGTAATTACTTCCTTAGACTTCAGCACTTCACCTGCAGCCTCGCCATTAGCCTTTAAATCAAAGGCTGGACTCGACTCCATCATCATAGGAGCTGACGCCTTTGCCAATGCACGCGTCCGTACTGCGCCATTCATCATCATACGTGAGAAATAAGTGTATTGCGGATAGACGCTACTGTCAAAATGGCTGAATTGGAGACGGGGCACCGTCTGTCCCATATAATTTTGAGAACCATGGGCATAGATGCCGCTATGTGATGTCCACTGCCAAGCAGTTGAAGGCATAGGCAGATAGCTGCTGGGGGCAAACGACCACTGATGGGAGGCTATCTGGTCGAGACTCTTGTCATAGAGCACTGCCATCAGCGAGGCATCAGCCGGTGTACCGTCAGGCTTCGTAATCTTCAGCAGCCACTCCTCCTGCTGTCCTGGTGTCAGACGGTCACGGAAGGTCTGCCACGTCATCGTCAGGCGTTTGTCAGGCATCGGACGTCTGATCGTTTGCTGGTGCATGTGGCACTTGTCGTTCTTTACCCAAGCATAAGTAATCAGCAAGCCATTGCCATATTCTTCCTTATAGGTAAACTTACGATTAATCAGTTCACCATTCTTCTTGACACTACCACTCTCCAGCATCTCGTCGCCAGCAAAAATGGAATAGACGATATGCAGATCTGGATCGCTGGCACCCACCTGAACAGTCACAGGCTTGCCATCAACGGGGAACTGGCTATCCGACACATAGAACCAGTCGTCAGTCTGGGAGGCAGGCTTCTTGTCGTCGAGACCAAACACCACAAACGTCATGTCAACCTTATCGTCACCACACTCAGCTTCTATGCGGTGTTCACCGCTCTTTAATTGAACATAGAACATTGAACATTGAACATTGGCTGCACACTCTTTCCACTTACCACCGTCCAGACGATATTTGACAGTACCATCTATCGTTTTACCTGCCGCATTATAGCGGTTAAAGGTCACCTTAGGCATCTGGTCTTTACGTACCTTTTGAGGCAGGTCGCAAGTCAAAGCAGTAGGCTTGGTTCCCAACGGTAGGGACATTGTACCACTGTGTGTCTCGCCGGCTACATCAGTCACGTCAGTCTCAACCACGAAGCTATAATACATTGGACGATTGTTATTGCTTTTAGGCACTACGAGCGGCATCTCTACCTTAAAGGTACCATCGTCACCTGTTATGGCTTCGCCCTCATGGAGTACTTCGTCCTGTCGTCCGCTGCCTACGAAGCCAGACTCCCAATACCATGAGTACGACATCCACCAGAAGGCCACACGGCGACGCACCGTATACTTTACCTTAGCACCTTGTACGGGCACTCCAGCATAGCTCAATGCCTTACCCTCGGCATGAACGGTATCACCAGCCTGATAGGATTCCTTATATTCTGGGAACTCCACCTGGAAAGTAGGACGCTTGTACTCCTCTACCCGAATACTAAAGTTAGCACCATTATTGGCACGGATAGTGAAACGACCGTTGAGTAAGCCTCGTGGCAGGGTAAACTGCACATTACACTTACCAAAGCGGTCTGTTACAGCCTGTTGTTCTGCTATGACCTTATAGTTGGCATCACGTAGTTCCAACTTGACTTGACTATTGGGAACAGCCTGATTTTCAAGTTCCGAGACTTCCTTCCACATGATAGCAGACACAAAGACAGTCTGCCCTGGACGATAGATACTACGATCCGTAAACAGGTTGGTATGCACTTGGTTATACTGGCGCTCATAATAGCTATAACGCCCATAGCCGTTAGATTCTGGGCAGTAGTAGTCTGTCTTGGAGAAGGCAAATTCGCTGATAGGCTGCTTGTTGTCCTCAACGCGATAGATGACCTCACCCTTGCTGTCAGATGTAAAATTCTTGGTAGTCTTGGGCTTGCGCCAGCCATTGTTGAAGCTTAGGCGAAGCGTTGCCCCACTGACAGGTTGACCCGTGGTAGCATCCACCACCACATAGCGAATGGTATTGTCAGGCTGGTGTTGCATGATGACACGCATGCCAGACACGAAATACAGTGAGCGTGACACTCTCGTATTTGGCAGCGACTGAAATTCAAGCATATACACGCCAGCAGAAAGACCATCAAGCAGGATGGAATCCTCGAAATTCTCATAATCCTCATGGCCAGAGAAAGTAAGCGTACGGCGCATGTCTGTCAGTTCACTGAGTTCGCCCTTCAACTTCTTATAATCCTCTGTATTGTCGGGATTCAGTTCCGTATCACCCTTTTGCTTGGTACGGTAGACACGCATGGTGAGAGACTGCAAATGTCGTAGCATGGGCAGTTTAATGATTTGCCGTAAACCAACCTCTGCCACACTCTTTGGCATCTGAGCCTCGTAACACGGATTTATCAACTCTGTCCACTGGTTACGCAAATAGGTGATTCTTGGCCAAGTGCCCCAGCGTCGTAAAGACTCCTGTAGCCATGCAGCCTTCTCAGCCCTCGTAGCATCAGTATGGTTCGACATGTAGTCGTAGCGTTCAATCGCTATCTCGCCAGCCTCTGGTAAGTCTCCATAGACGGAGATAAGTGAGTCGAGAGTACGGATAAACTGAGACTTGGCGTATGGCTCATGACCAACAGCCTCGCGCTCTGCCACCAGCATGCGCAAGGACGTATAGCAAGCAGCCTGTCTGTTGCCAGCCTTCTGATAATAGTCTGCAAGCTGTCGCCAGGCAGTCAACTCACTACCCACAACACTCAGCAGGTCATCATTGAACATCGTGCTGTGCTTGCCCTTAATGACAAAGGGTTCGTAAGCCTCTGCCTTGGTCTGAGCCAGCAAGTCGGGATGTATCAAAGCCTTTGCAATATAGTCGTCGCTACGCGCCTTCCAGTCTTCGGTTAGCTGATGGTTACGCAGATATATCTGTGAGAGTACAGCATCGTACACTGCTTGTAACACCGGATTGCCTTTAGCCTGCTGCTCTTGCTGTTCCAGTCTGGCAACGGCAGGTGCCAATGAGTCGGGAGCCACCTCAGCCATCAGTTGGGCATGCAACAAGGTTGAGCGCATCAGCTGACCGTATGCCTTTTCACTCTGCGCCTTCTTCTCTATCTTCTCCAAATGAGAGATGGCAGTCTTAGGCAAGTCCTTGTTCTGAGCCTGCTCCACCTGCTTCCACAAATCACTATATGACTGACTGTATAATCCCATTGGCATAAGTAATAGTATTGCCACGATAATGAATGCGTACCACACTTCGACCTTCAGGTTGAAGAAGAATTTCTGTCTCATACTCGCGTCCATTTAGTTTATAATATGCAAAGATAGGGTATTTTTTCATACGTACCAATTAATTTAAGAATATTTTAGTACATTTGCAGTGTTTTATAGCCGGCCTTATTCCTCAATAAGGGACGCTTATTTCCCAATAACCCACGCTTATTTCCCAATAAGGGACACTTATTTTCCAATAACCCACGCTTATTAAAACAAAAAAGTCAGGCTTTTGTTTTGTATTGTTCTTACTTCTTCGTACCTTTGCCCCCATGAATATAGATGACAAGAGAATCGCTGTACTGCTTTCGGGTGGTGTTGATTCCAGCGTGGTGCTCCACGAACTGGTGCGCCAAGGTATGCAGCCCGACTGCTACTACATCAAGATAGGCCCCGAAGAGGAGGAAGAGTGGGACTGCTCGAGCGAGGAGGATCTGGAGATGGCGACAGCCGTCAGCCATAAGTATGGTTGTAAGCTGGAGGTCATCGACTGCCATAAGGAGTACTGGGACAAGGTTACCAAATACACAATGGATAAAGTTCGTGCTGGATTGACGCCCAACCCCGACGTGATGTGTAACCGACTGATTAAGTTTGGTGCTTTCCATGAGAAGCAAGGACACAACTACGATCTAATTGCTACAGGACACTATGCACAAACGGAAACAGACAATGAGGGCAGAAAATGGCTATGTACGAGTCCTGACCCTGTGAAGGACCAGACAGACTTTTTGGCACAAATCTACGACTGGCAGTTGAAAAAGGCGTTATTCCCTATTGGCCATATGATGAAAGAGGAAGTACGCGAGATTGCCGAGCGCGAACACTTGGCACCCGCCCACCGTCGCGACTCGCAAGGCATCTGTTTCTTAGGGAAAATCAACTATAACGACTACATCCGCCGCTATCTGGGCGAACGTCCTGGTGACGTAATAGAACTGGAAACAGGCAAGAAGATAGGGCAGCACAAGGGCCATTGGTTCCATACCATCGGACAGCGCAAGGGCATGGGTCTTGGGGGCGGTCCTTGGTTCGTCATCAAAAAAGATATCGAACAGAACATCATCTACGTATCGCACGGCTATGACCCTGAGACCGCCTACAAGCAGGACTTCCCCATTCATGATTTCCATAGCCTCAACGGCGTGTTGCCGCCAGCAGACATCACATTAAAAATTCGCCACACGCCAGACTACCTGCCAGCGCGATTGGAGACGATGGGTGAAGGAAAATATATGGTTCACGCTCAGTCACCTATTCACGGTGTGGCACCTGGACAATTCTGTGTCGTATACGATACTGAGCACCACCGTTGCTACGGCTCTGGCGAAATCACCATCTAATCGTCTCGCCCATCAAGCTACACAGATAGGCATCAAGGGCTGTGTATCCTTCCTTTGAGATGACGTTATTTCTATCATCAGGATTGTTGGGATCCAAGCCATGAGTCCTCTCCCACTCGTCCGCCATACCATCATGATCGTTGTCGACAGCAGGCTGCGCATCAGCATATTGAGGCCAACCATCAGCATCTGTTGGACAATCGATAATACCCGGTTTCTTAGCTGATTGTCCCTGATAGCGAGGTTGTCCGCTACGCACATCTTCTATGATACGACACTCCACAGCATCGCGATGAATGGAGCCAGCTTTTTCCAACACTTTTTTATAGGCTTTCTTGGCTGATTCTGCCTTGGTAAGATAGCGCTGATAGTCAGCCGTTTGCAAGGGTTTCGCAGACTTCTGTTGCTCAACGCTAAAACCAGTCTGATTACTGATGAGTTGCCAGCTATCCTTCGTCTTCTGACCCTCCATCACATTGTCTTTCATATACCAAACAGAAGGCGCCGTAAGTTGTTTGCCTTTACGTGCCTTGCTCAGTTCTATCAGCACATTCTCATCAGGATGGGCTGGCCCTGGTTTATAGTAGTTGCCCACAAAATTACATTCATGGGTACTACCCTCTCCTGCCTCATTTTCTCCACCATAGCATGAATTACGGCGCCCCCAATTGAAATTCACATTATTCTGATATTCCAGGAAAACATTCTTGTCGCCTTTCGGATTCGAGGCACCATTGATACGGGCCGAACGACTATCATTGTTTGCCAACAGGTTATGATGGAATGTAGCAGGAGAACCTCCCCACTGACAGCCATAGCCACGGACCCCCTTCTTATGGCCCGCGTCGTAGAGTCCTTCGTGGATAATGCACCACTGAAGGGTGGTATAGTGGTTGTCATACATGGTGACATTTTCCTCACCACTCCAGCCAAAGCAACAGTGATCGATGATGATATTACGGGCATTCTCGATGCCAATGGCACCGCCCTCGATAAAGTTTTCTTTCTTTGACTTCGCAGGGTCACCAATGGTGCCAAGTCGCGAGCGGATGTTGCGGATAATCACATTCTCGGAACCGCCCAGATTCAGCTTGCCACCTCGCAAAAGAATGCCCTCGCCAGGAGCCGTCTGTCCGGCAATTGTGACGTTCTTCAGTTTGGCACGGATAGAGCGTTCGTTCTTGCGCTGAGGATTAGGCCCAATATCAATGATGCCACTCACACGGAACACGATGGTGGCATTCTCGCGACCAGCCTCCGTCAGCGCCCATCGCAACGAGCTCTCACCACTATCAGCCAGTGTTGTCACCTCCACGACTATACCCCCACGTCCACCAGAAGCATACTTGCCAAAGCCCTCAGCCGTAGGGAAGGCCAGTGTGCGAACGTCCTGTGCGAAACCGCCCAAGGTCATCAGCGCGCCGAGGAAAGACAAGATACATTTTTTCATACCGTATTTATATTGACACGACCTTTGTGGAGCGCGTGGTACCGTCAGCCAGCGTCTCGCGGATGATAGTCAGGCCATGCTGCAAACGCGATACCTGGCGTCCGTCGGGCGTGAAATACTCACGACGAGCGACCTGCGCAGATGAGGTTGGCAGGGCAATGCCCGAGGGACTGTCTGAAGAAGCCATCTCGCCACAGACACCATAGGCACTGATGGCCCGTACGGTGACATAACTACCTGTTGCAGAGGTATTGGTGGTGATGGTAGCCACTCCGTCAGCCACCACCAGATAGCACTGGGCAAAACCTGTAGGATCGCTCCAGAAAACAGTATTGCCATTGACGCTGATACGGGGTGCAGGCAGGATAAACGCCTGCCAGTCGGCATCCCAGCCATCGTTGCCACTGAGCATGTAGCTGAGCTTGTAGCTGTTGGTCTCGACAGGAGTAAGTACTGCCTTGCTGGTGCACGATCCGCTCTCGCCTGTAAATGCTGTGCGACGCTGACCCAGGTCGACAGCATTGCCATTAGCATCCATCGTGTTGTACTCCGCCATTTGGATAGGCAGACCAGCCATATTGTTCCAGCCTTCAGCGGTGATGCTGACTTTGCTGGTGAGGCGAGTATTCAGGAAACTGACTTTGGGTTTGTTGCCCCACGGACGTCCCAACGCCGTGGTGCTACCGTTCTGCTGGGCATCAATAACACAATTGGAGAACACATAGCCATACTTGGCTGACGCATGGTCAGGGGCCACAATGACGTTCGACGTGCGCACCACGACAAGAGTGTCTGCATCGAAATAGGCCTCGCCAGCACCGTAGATAAAGTCCGTGGTACCAGTGATCTTACAGTTGCGCACCAGATGGCGCTGTCCGTCCTTTCCCGTACGATAGGTATCCTGCCAGCCCTCGAGGTTGCAGGAAGTGATAACGATACGGTCGGCCTTGGTGTAAAGCGCCAGTGCCTGACCTTCGTTTGTACGGGTGTTGCGAATAGTGAGGTTATCGAAGCTGACATTGTTGGCAGTGACGTTGACAGTGGCGTTCTTGTCGACATTGCCACCGTCTTCGTTATGCAGCTTGTTCCACGTAATGATGGTGTTGGCCTTGTTCTGACCCATGACGTGCACATTAGGACGATTGATCTGCACATGACCCGTGTAGGTGCCAGCCTTGACAAAGATATAATACGGTGTGGCATCAGCAGGTGCCGCATCAATAGCTGCCTGCAAAGTCGTATACTGCTCGCCCTCGCCAACAATAGCATTGAAATTATTCATCAGAGCCACAGGCTGGTGCTTGGTGTATATCGTAGCATCAATCTGACCATCAGCAACGCCATTGAGGAACACCTCCAGATTGCTGTATCCGCTGGCAGTCAGCTTCATGCCGTCGCTAGCGTCGTTGGGATTCAGACCCACAGAGGTTTCGTAAGCGTCGGGCAGTCCGTCGCCATCAGTATCCACCACAGCACAGTCGGTGTCGTCCATCTGCAGGCGGGGATAGCAGGTGACGTCGATTTCCTTGTTGTCAGCAGCATTATCACCCTCATAAAGTGCAGCAAACTCATCGTGCGACTGGAGGGTAATGTCGTAGGGCGAATCGATGATACCCAACCTTGCTCCACGGGCACCTCCGAACTGTGGGTCTTGCAAACCAGCAGCCTCAGCCAGAATACGTGCATCGACCTCGTCGTAGCGTGGCAACGAGCATCCTGCCTGCGTGACCACCTTTGCATAAGCATCATCAGCTGACTCGTAAGTCATACCGCTTAGTTCGTAGGGAATCTCTGTCAACAAGGCCTTGTCAGCCAAGGCTTGAGAGGGGGATACCGACCAGAAATTCATGGCACGTGAACTGTTGTTGCTGACGAATCCATAGTAGTTGTCTTCGTTGACCTTCTGAAGTTCCTCGTCCTTCCAAATGTTGGATGATGGAGCCCACTTGCTGCTCAATTCAAACTTATTACCTTTCAGGTACCACTGGCCAACCTCGTTGATGTTGCCACCAGAGGCCGATACCCAGTAACGGCGACTGCCAGTAGCATTCTTGGTGGCAGGACCTGGCTTATAGTAGTTGTTGATCATGTAGACACGGTTATAGTCCGTTGCGCCACCTGCCGAGTTTTCACCGCCATAAATGGCATTGGGACTACCCCAGTTGTAAATGACGTTATTGAAGAACTCGCTATCCACATGGCGGTCGTTCAGACTGCTACGCACACCATTGAAACGTGGAGAACGGCTGTTGTTGTTAGCAAACAGACAGTGGTGCATCGAACTATGCTCGCCAGCCCACTGAATGCCGTATGCACGATTACCCTTGGAATTGCGCGAATCATACAAGCCTTCAGAAAATATGCACCACTGGGTAGTGGTATAATCGTTATCGTAGAGGGTGGCGTTCTCCTCCATCGACCACGAGAAGGAGCAATGGTCGAGTACGAAATTCCTGACGTTCTCTCCACCTAAAGGCGACATACTGGATTTAGGCAGGTCGCCAGCACGGAAACGAATGTGGCGGATAATGATGTTGGAACCCAGCTTCACTCGATAACCTGCCAGACAGATTCCACCGCCTGGAGCCGTCTGACCAGCAATGGTGGTGTTTGACTTAACATCAACATTCTTTGTCAGGAAAATGGTGCCAGAGACCTTGAACAGTACAGTACGAGGCGTATCGTCGCCCGTTGTCACTGCCCAGCGGAAAGTTCCCTCCTCACCCGTATCATCGAGACGCGTAACGTAATAGACTTTCGAACCACGACTGTCAATCATGCGTCCACCCGTCGTAAAGCGGCCATAGCCCTCACAGCCCGGGAAAGCAATCAAATCAGGATTATAGTTTTCCATTTTTGAGAATACTGCATAAATAGTACGGTCCTCTGTCAGCGTAAACTGATAGGTAGACGATGAGGATAATGTTGTACCATTGCCATCTTCCCAACGATCGAACTGATGACCCTTGGCAGCGGTAGCCTTTAGGGTGACATTGGTGCCATAATTGAACTTATAACCACCATCGACAGGAGTCCCCTCGGGGCTAACGCTTACTGTACCCATACCTTCACAGCCTGCTTTTATAAAGCCCAAAACGGTATTGGCAGCTTCCCCCTTGAACTGGGCCGTAATGGTGACATCAGCATTCAGTGTGAACTTGTGTGGATTCTCCGTCGACACCAGTTCACCATTGATATACCACCCTTCAAATGAATAGCCTGCCGAAGCTGTAGCAGTAATATTGCCTGTTTGCGTACCTGCCAAAACTTTCGTGCTGGTGGGATTCACAGTACCAGCACCTTCTGGAGCAACAACAATCGTAGCTGTATAGTAAGTAAAAGCCTGTATTCCTGGTAGAGTGGTCCATGCGAAAACAGCTACACATGCCAGGAGAAAAGTTAACATTGCACAGATTTGCTTTTTCATATCGTTATAACATTTTTAGTATTTTACTAAAAGACGAACAAGCAGCCCCTTTGTCCCCCTCATATCAACAAAAAAAACGGAGCCACTCAAAAGCAGCTCCGCATGTCTTTATTGAAAAAACATTACTTCTGAATTCTCTTATGACCATTCTGGATAACTACGCCCTTGTAGTTCTCAGCAACCTTCTGACCTGCGAGATTGTAGCGAGGAGCATTGCTGTCAAGTTCAGCCTTCACATTAGCAATACCAGCAGAACCTGATGCAAAATAGAAGCCATAGATACCAATCTGGCTCTTGGGGTTGAACAGCCAATAGGTCTTGCCTGCCTCAACATCGAAATCGATATAGCCAAGAACCGGGCGGTTCTGGGTAACACCATTGGTGTGCTGCAGCACGAAGTCGTCAGCCATCGGGCCTACGTTGAAGTACTTGGCTGTACCTTCGTCAACACTGCCCTCATAAACAAAGCCCGTATTCTGGTAATAAATACTTACTGTAATATTAGCTGGAGCCATAGGTGTCAGGGTAGCTTCGTCGACTACATAAGTAGGATTGGTATTCTTGTTACCATAGATAGCTACACGAAGAGCACCGCTGGTAGTGGCAGCAAATTTGTAATATGCACCCTTGGCAGGCATAACTGTTGCTCCTGGCTCCCAGTAGGTGTCATAAGCACGGAACACCTCTTCTTCATCAGAGTTAAGTTCATAGAACTCCCAATGTTGGAAACCAGGATTACCCTTCGGCATCAGATACTGAGCAAACTGCGGAGTGCAATCGTCAGTAATAAGTGCGTCGTTAGGATTCTCGTCATCGGCAGTCTTGCCTTTCAGTTCCCAATAAACCTGAGTCTTGCCGTCTTCTACATCCTTCTTGCTCAAACTGTTAGGAGTAGAGACACCTGTCATGGTGATTCCGTCGACAGTAGCAGTAATCGTAGACGTCTTGATAGTCAAAGGTATGCTCGTATCAGGAGCATCGGCAGTACCACCACCATAAACACCTTCTGACAGTTCTGTCTCGACAGCGGTAGAAAGGTCAAACTCAGCTGCCTTCCAAATAGACTGTGCCTGAACACTCATAGCTGCAACAGCTACGGAAATAAGAGTAAAAAATTTCTTCATACACGTATAAATTTGAATTAGTAATTAAGTTTCTGCGTGCAAATTTAGGAGTTTTATTCGAATTCTCCAAATTTTTAGCCAATTAAGTTTATTTCAGAATGTTTTCTTTGGCAATTTGCATTAAAATGCGTAATTTTGCTGCATGAACGAAACAAAATGGAAAGAGAACGTTATACTTGTCGATGCTGACTACGTCGACAAGGTAGCGTTTGACTTGACAGTGAACTTTGAGCGCATGATAGGCCGCAGGATTCCGCCGGCTGACATGGCTCAGTGGCTGGAATGTGTGGCACTGGATGGAGGGCTGCGAGAGGGCGACCATCAGACGCAGGTGATGTTGCTGCACAAGCGACCAAAAATGGATTATTTCACCCCTGGGATTTTAGAGGAACTGGATGGCAAGGCTTTCAACGGTCGTCTTGGCGAATTCCTCATCAGCTGCGTCCAGGTGGAAGACCTTACCACAATGGACGATCTCTTCATAGACTCTATGCAGGTTCTCGCCAATGCCAAGGAAGTCAAACGCCTCATCGCGGTGCCTGATGCAGAACATATATATAACAAGGTACGCGAAGGACTACGCCATGCAGATGATGAGAAACGCATCACCGTGCTGGCCATGCAGCCTATGGAAGGAGGCAACTTCCGTCAGGAAATCCTTGGCTACTCGCTCATGGCTGCCCTCGGCATCCGATCAGAAGAACTGAACAGAATGACTTAAGGAATAATACAATAACCAAATAACTAAATAAATTGTAAATAGTAAATTGTAAAATTGTAAATTGACAAGATGAGTAGAGTATTAATGATTGGCGCCGGTGGCGTCGCTACTGTAGCAGCATTCAAGATTGCTCAGAATGCTGACGTTTTTACGGAGTTTATGATTGCATCGCGTCGCAAAGAGAAATGCGATGCGATAGTAAAAGCAATAGAGGAAAAAGGTATTCTCTCACCTCTCACCTCTCACCACTCACCTCTAAAAATCAAGACTGCCCAGGTTGACGCTGACGATGTAGAACAGTTGAAGGCACTCTTCAATGACTATAAGCCCGAATTGGTTATCAATCTGGCTTTGCCTTATCAAGACCTGACCATCATGGATGCCTGTCTGGCTTGCGGATGCAGCTATCTGGATACTGCTAACTACGAGCCAAAGGACGAGGCTCACTTTGAGTACTCATGGCAGTGGGCTTATCGCGAGCGCTTCGAACAGGCTGGTCTTACCGCTATCCTCGGCTGTGGTTTTGACCCGGGTGTAACCAGCATCTATACCGCTTATGCTGCCAAACACCATTTTAAGGAGATTCAGTATCTGGACATCGTCGACTGTAATGCAGGCGACCACCATAAAGCTTTCGCTACCAACTTCAACCCAGAGATCAACATCCGTGAGATTACCCAGAAGGGACTCTATTGGGAAAATGGCAAGTGGGTGGAGACAGAGCCACTCGAGATCCACAAAGATCTGAACTATCCTGAGATTGGTCCTCGCGACAGCTACCTGTTGCACCACGAGGAGATTGAGTCGCTGGTTATCAACTACCCCACCATCAAGCGTGCCCGCTTCTGGATGACCTTTGGTCAGCAGTACCTGAAACACCTGGAAGTGATTCAGAACATCGGTATGAGCCGTATTGACGAAGTGGAATACGAGGCTCCTCTGGCTGATGGCACAGGTACAGCAAAGGTGAAGATCGTTCCTCTGCAGTTCCTGAAGGCTGTACTGCCTAACCCACAGGATTTGGGCGAGAACTACGAGGGTCAGACCTCTATCGGCTGTCGCATCCGTGGTATCGGCAACGATGGCAAGGAGCATACCTATTACGTCTATAACAACTGCTCACACCGTGCTGCTTACGAAGAGACAGGTATGCAGGGCGTCTCTTACACCACTGGCGTTCCTGCCATGATTGGTGCTATGATGTTCTGCAAGGGACTTTGGAAGAAGCCTGGCGTACACAATGTCGAAGAGTTCGATCCCGATCCTTTTATGGAACAACTGAACAAACAAGGTCTGCCTTGGCATGAAATCCACGATGGCGACTTAGAACTGTAATCCTCGAAATATCGGAATATCGAAATCTCGAAGCATCGAAACATCGAAATAACGAAATAACGAAATAACGAAATAACGAAAAATATTATGGCAAAGAAAGAAGAAAAAAAAGAGGAGCAGTTGACTCCGCAAGAACAAAAGATGAAAGCCCTACAGGCTGCTATGGCCAAGATTGAGAAGGACTTTGGCAAGGGCAGCATCATGAAGATGGGCGACGAGAAGATAGAGAATGTAGAGGTCATCCCCACTGGTTCTATAGGACTGAACGCAGCATTGGGCGTTGGTGGCTATCCCAAGGGACGTATCATCGAGATCTATGGTCCTGAGTCGTCTGGTAAGACCACACTGGCTATTCACGCCATTGCTGAGTGCCAGAAGGCTGGTGGTACGGCCGCTTTTATTGATGCGGAGCATGCCTTCGACCGTTTCTATGCAGAAAAACTGGGTGTCGACATTGACAACCTAATAATCTCGCAGCCTGACAATGGCGAGCAGGCATTGGAGATTGCTGATCAGCTGATTCGCTCAAGTGCTGTCGACATTCTCGTTGTTGATTCTGTGGCAGCGCTGACGCCTAAGAAAGAGATTGAGGGCGATATGGGCGATTCTGCTGTGGGTTTGCATGCTCGTCTGATGTCACAGGCCCTTCGCAAACTGACAGGTACCATTGCCAAGACCAAGACTACTTGTATCTTCATCAACCAGTTGCGTGAAAAGATTGGTGTGATGTTTGGCAATCCTGAGACGACTACTGGTGGTAATGCCCTGAAGTTCTATGCTTCCGTCCGTTTGGATATCCGCAAGTCGCAGTCCATCAAAGAAGAGGAAAACGTCATCGGTAACAAAGTCAAGGTGAAGGTGGTGAAGAACAAAGTGGCTCCTCCCTTCCGTAAGGCAGAATTTGAGATTATGTTTGGTGAAGGAATCTCGAAGATTGGCGAGATTGTTGACCTGGGCGTTGAGTACGAAATCATTACTAAGAAAGGTTCATGGTTTAGCTATGGAGATACCAAACTGGGACAGGGTGATGCAGCGGTGAAAGAGATGTTGAAGGACAATCCTGAACTGGCTGAAGAGTTGGAAGCTAAGGTCATGGAGAAGCTCAAAGAACAAAAGTAAAACATTACAAAAAAGGTAAGAAACGAAACCGTTTCTTACCTTTTTTAATTCTGTGCCAGACATTTCTTAGAGTGCAATACCCAATACCAATCCAACATGTGGCACTTCCCACTTGACATCCTTATAGGTAGTATCCCCCCAAAACATGTCATCAGTATTCTTAGACTGCACATACATGGTCTGAGCTGCCAATTCAAAGCCTCCAAAGTCACGGCCCAAGGAGAAAGCTAACATCACGCCGCTCTTCAATGATTTCGTGTTGGGAACAACATTCACGCCTCCCTTATAGTCAAGGAACCAAGTACTTTTTTTGCGGCCAGAGAAATTATAACGGATATTGCCATAGATAGGCACATTACACATATCCTTACGACCACTCCAATATGCTCCTGCGCCTGCACCCAGGAACCAGTGTGAGGTAACGTTATAACCGACTGTCAGCATGCTACCAAAATAGGCACCATGATCTTCAATATCGTGCAAATAGCTTCTACCTGAAGCTTTAGAGCCAGAGCCTACATTCCACTGCTCGTAACCGCCCATAGCTGTTAAATAGACACCCATACCAGAGCGACGCCAGCCGGTGTCTTCACGTTCTGTCTTAACTTGATTTTGGCTCTTATTCTTTCCTGATAGCTTGCCTACAAGACCTCCGATACCACCACGTTTAGGAGTACCATACCCAGGAAGGAGCTTTCCATCGTGAGTCCCGACATAAACCACTTCCGGCTGACCATAGAACCCAGGCTTGTGCCAAACAGAATCAGGCAATGTACGGAAGTTCTCATAGTAGGCAGGACGACCTGTCACCGTTATACTATTGATACGCGAACCAAATAGCAAACGCTCTTTTTCAATGACAAACTCGGGTTCTACCATGACGTCAGCATTACCATTCAAAGTCAAAGCCTCCTGAATAGCTGCCTGCTTGACATTACTCAAACCAGCACGCTGAATAGCCTTGGAAGGACTCATCGTATAAGTCACGCGCTTGTCTGAGACCCTCAAGTCTGCCACAGTAGCGTTCTTGATGGTCGCACTGGTCGAAGCCGTGCGGGCTGTCTTCGTCGTTGTGACACACGACGACAGCAACACGACGGCAGCCAATGCCATAAAACCTTTTACATTATTCATCGTCTGAAAATGATTTTAGGTTTACACTACGTTATTTACGGATGCTTGATGTCACTGCCATAACCCAAACGGAACCACGGATTGCACCATACAGAGTCGTTCAGCGAATGATAGCCTCTGTAGCGAGCGGGATGACCACTGACAGTAATCAGGTTGATACGACTGCCCAACAGCAACTTTTCTCTCTCAATCGTATACTCTGCATCCACCAGCACATCAGCATTACCATTTTTCTCCAAACACTCACGAATAGCAGCAGCCTTTACATTGTGCAGTCCTACACGCTGAATAGCCTTGCTGGGAGCCATCGAATAAGTGACGCGCACGGGTGACACCTCTAGGTCGGCAACAGTAGCACTCAGTAGTTGTCCTTTGGTGTCAGCGACTTTAGCGGTCTTTACAGTCGTAATGCATGAGGTGAACATAAATGTCACACAAGCCAATAACAGAATTTTTTTCATAATGCAAATCTATTTAAATGATACGTTTTCCAACTACAATTACTGACATTTTGACATAATTGACGTTAATTTTCCAATGGTGTGCCATTCTTCGTCTTATCACCTGTTGTGTCACCTGTCGTCTTGGCAGCCTTCTTACCACCAAAGAACTTAGTGGCCTTTGTTGCGCGACCACCAGCCTTACTGACCTTACCCTTCGCATTGAACTGTACCACTAACAGCACACCATTTGAACGGTTGTAGATCCACTCGCGTACTCCATTGCTATCTTTCGTCTTCTGTAAAGGCTCACCCACAGCCATCAGCACCTCGTCTTCCGACATGCCAGGAATCACACGACCTTCACGAATGGCGGTACGTGTTTCAAGACTAGTATTGCGCAGTGCACCTTCTCCCATACCGAAGATATAACCAAAGTAGTCGTCCTTCGAGGCGTCGCGAAGTTCCATCAGGTCTTTTTCACTAAACAAGACATCTTTGTAGTAGATACGACGCGTCTCCGTCTCACGCAGCGTTAACGTGTAATAACGACTATCCTTGACAGAATTGATTTCGTCAATAATAAAACCTGTGAAACGAGGCACTTTGACATCACGAACCTTACCAGAGCCCTTACTGCTCATGCTCGTAGACACAATAGTATGAACTGTCTGATTCAAGTAGCTCCTAATATCAGTCGATACAGCCATCTCGCCACCAGTAAACTCAAACGAGCCTTGGAAGAGGAATTTCTCATTGTCAACAGAGAATTCATCATCACGCATACCACTGTTAATCTTCGACATTGCTACATTCTGATAGAACTGATTGCCATCCTCGTCCTCAACGATAATCTTTACTGGGAACGAACGAGTGCCCACACCAACAGCTTTTACTGTCACCACTTTATTCTTGGGATAACGTACTTCTTTGTATCCATTGCCATCCCACTCGGTATCCTCACGGAAGAACTCAGTACGTGTCAACATCATCTGATTCATCAGCAACTCACGTGCTTTGTCCACATCGCCCAGATAGGCCAGTGTAGGAACACCCATCTTACCAAAACAATAGTCATCGAAGGTTCCGTTTGGCAACTCATAGTAGTAGTTCTTCTTGTCGTCCTCACAAGAGAAATTCACATGAACACGTCCGTTAGGCATATCCTCATGACCTTTATATACCATTATCTTATGGCGCAGACGACTGCTACTAACCTCCTTACCCGTGACTGCATCACAGAAGGTATTAACTAGCAAATCGTATTTCTCAGGTATTACCATAAAACGCATACCTTTTTTCCAATCACACATACTAACATAGCGGAAATTCTTGCCCATAAAGTCTGCTGGCTCCACTTCTTCCTCCTTAATCTGTCCTGGAGCAGTCACCTTGGTCATCTTTACCACAGGTTGCACGCCCTTAGTCTTAACGATATAAGAGCTATTGGGAGCAACTTTAGCTGGTGTAAGCGCTTCAACATTCGTTATTAGATTCGGTTTTCCTGCAGGAGTTTCCTGTTTGGTGGGAGCGTCCTGTTTAGCAGGAGCAGTAACTGCCGAAGGCTGTTGAGCAGGTTTCTGCACCGTATGGGCTTTTTCGCTCGGTACTGATGAAGGCCATAACTCTGATTCTTGACTACCTGTAGACACATTAGTTGTTTGCGGCGATGCGGATGGCCACAACTCATCCTCAGTATAAGTCTTGTTCTGAGGTTGAGACTGATTATTATTGGTCTCAAAAACATTTGGCGCAGTCACAACAAGTGCTGACGTAGCAATAGTGGACGTAGCACCAATTCTTATGGCACCTTCAGGATTCTTTGGATTATTAATATCCTTATCATCACAACCGCCTTTCGCTCCTTTTATATTGGCAGAATAGTAATTTTTCTCCAGTTTCATTTTTCCACCATTATAACCCAGGATAGCACCTTTATGAACGCCACCAGACAGTTCTGAGTCTTTGACATTACTATTGCTTACCAAGCTTCCATTAGCCTTACCAACAATAAGTCCAATATTACAGCTATAGTTACCAGACAGCGTAGCTCGTTCTACATAGCAACCGTCAATAGCGCCATTTTTACAATTTCCGGCAATCATGCCACCATCACCAAAAGAACCTATCAAATGAACGGCACCACCCAACACAGAACAATTGCTAATGGTACCACTATTCATACCTGCGATACCAGCTACCTGACTATTAGCTGTGACATTACAATCCTTAAGCACCAAATTCTTGACGGTACCGCCATTGATAAAACCAAAGAGGGCTTGTTTGTCGTCTTTATTATAGATGTAAAGACCTGTAATAACATGGTTATCACCATCTAAGACGCCCGCAAAGCCTTCATTACCAGAATTACCTATTGGTGTCCAACTCTTATTCAGTTTTGCATTGAAATGCTTGCTCAAGTCGATGTCTGAGGTCAACTTAAAAAAGATGCCATTAAAGGTCTTGCCAGCATTAACATCTGTCGCCAAAGCCTGCAAGTCTTGGAGATTACTAATTTGATAAGGATCGTTCAAGGTTCCCATACCTGCCGACCAACCAGTACTCTGTGCCCATACTGCCATCGTGGCAAATGCCATTCCGAGCATTAAAAGCGTTCGTTTCATCATGATGTCGTTTTCGCTATTGATCAATAATTATGGTGCAAAGATAGATAAAAAAAATGGAAACACAAATTTTAAGGCACTAAAACTCTAATAATAAATGTATTTTTTTATTCGATTGTGACAAACTTATGCCAAATTGGCACTAATATACCACTTTTTTCTTCTTTTGGCACATGCTTTGCAGGTGACTCAGTGACAAATTATGCATATTAACAATTAAAAAATATAGAATTATGGGAAAGATTATTGGAATCGATTTAGGAACTACCAACAGCTGCGTTGCCGTATTCGAGGGTAACGAGCCAGTAGTAATTGCCAACAGCGAGGGTAAGCGTACAACACCTTCAGTAGTTGGTTTTGTTGACAACGGTGAGCGTAAGATCGGTGACCCTGCTAAGCGTCAGGCCATCACTAATCCTAAGAACACTGTTTACTCTATCAAGCGTTTCATGGGTGAGAACTGGCAGCAGACCGAGAAGGAAATCTCGCGCGTACCTTATTTAGTTGTTAACGAGGGTGGCTATCCCCGTGTTGACATCAATGGTCGCAAGTACACACCACAGGAGATTTCTGCTATGGTTCTGCAGAAGATGAAGAAGACAGCTGAGGACTACCTCGGACAGGAGGTGACAGAGGCTGTCATCACCGTACCTGCCTACTTCTCTGACTCTCAGCGTCAGGCTACCAAGGAGGCTGGTCAGATTGCAGGTCTTGATGTAAAGCGTATCGTCAATGAGCCTACAGCAGCCGCTCTAGCTTATGGTGTTGACAAGGCTAACAAGGATATGAAGATTGCCGTGTTCGACCTTGGTGGTGGTACATTCGATATCTCAATCCTGGAGTTTGGTGGTGGTGTCTTCGAGGTACTGTCTACCAATGGTGATACTCACCTTGGTGGTGATGACTTCGACCAGGTCATCATCGACTGGCTGGTACAGGAGTTCAAGAACGACGAGGGTGCTGACCTGAAGAGCGATCCAATGGCTATGCAGCGTCTGAAGGAGGCTGCTGAGAAGGCTAAGATTGAGCTGTCTTCAAGCACATCTACTGAGATCAACTTGCCATACATCATGCCTGTAGCTGGTGTTCCCAAGCACCTTGTGAAAACCTTGACACGTGCTAAGTTCGAGCAGCTGGCTCACGATCTGATTCAGGCTTGTCTGGCTCCATGTCAGAAGGCTATCGCTGATGCACACCTCACAACAGCCGATATCGACGAGGTTATCCTCGTAGGTGGTTCAAGCCGTATCCCAGCAGTTCAGACTCTGGTTAAGAACTACTTCGGCAAGGAGCCTTCAAAGGGTGTAAATCCTGACGAGGTTGTAGCCGTAGGTGCTTCTATCCAGGGTGCTATCCTGAACAAGGAAGGTGGCGTAGGCGACATCGTACTGCTCGACGTTACTCCTCTGACACTGGGTATCGAGACCATGGGTGGTGTGATGACCAAGCTCATCGAGGCCAACACAACCATCCCTTGCAAGAAGAGTGAGACGTTCTCTACCGCGGCTGACAATCAGACAGAGGTAACCATCCACGTTCTGCAGGGTGAGCGTCCTATGGCCGCTCAGAACAAGTCGATTGGTCAGTTCAACCTGACTGGTATCGCTCCTGCCCGTCGTGGTATTCCTCAGATTGAGGTAACCTTCGACATCGATGCCAACGGTATCCTGAAGGTATCTGCCAAGGATAAGGCTACAGGTAAGGAGCAGGCTATCCGCATTGAGGCTTCATCTGGTCTGTCACAGGACGAGATCAACCGTATGAAGGCCGAGGCAGAGCAGAATGCTGAGAACGATAAGAAGGAGCGCGAGCGTGTTGACAAGCTGAATCAGGCTGACTCTATGATCTTCCAGACTGAGAACCAGCTGAAGGAACTTGGCGACAAGATTCCTGCAGAGCACAAGCCCGCTATCGAGAACGCCCTCCAGCAGTTGAAGGATGCCCACAAGGCTGGCGACATCGCTGCCATCGATACTGCTATCGCTGCCCTTAACAACGCTTGGCAGACTGCCTCACAGCAGATGTATCAGGGTGCCCAGGGTGCTCAGGCTGGTCCTCAGGACAACCCATTCGCTGGTCAGCAGCAGGCTCAACAGCAAGGTGCTCCAAAGGACGACAACATCCAGGACGCTGACTTCGAGGAGGTGAAATAAAGTGCAAGACGAGAGCAATGCCATGCTTGCATGAGCATTGCCGAGGCGCAGCCTTTATTCGACGAAGTCAAGTAATAGTATAAGGTATAAAGAATTGTTTATCAGTAAAAAAGGCTCACTTGGGAGCCTTTTTTACTTTTCCACCAGCCAGTATTCAGAGAGGGTATAGTTTTGTTGTGTTTACAGTATACAAATAACAATGTTGCAGGAACTAAGAGGGCGCTGCAAATCACAGAAAGATGTCGACTTTTTTGGAATTTCAGAATAAAGTGCGTATCTTTGCCAAACGAAATATGACGAAAGAAGAAAAAGTTATGAAGACAAAACATATTATGTACGAAACGAGTGGCACGTGCTCGAAAATGATTGACGTGACAGCGGATGAGAACAATATTATCCAGCAGGTATTCTTTCTGGGAGGTTGCAACGGTAATCTGCAAGGTATCAGTCAATTAGTGCGCGGTCAGCACATCGACGACGTACTACCTCGGCTCAACGGCATCCGCTGTGGCATGAAGGCAACGTCGTGTCCGGACCAGTTATGCAGGGCACTTGAACAGTTGAAGAAAATAGAACCCAAATAATGATGACAGACAACAGTAAATGGGTGGCTTGTTGGGGCAATGCCACCTCGATTACCAACCGTCGCGAGGCCATATATGCTAAAGACCTCACGCTGCGATACCCTATCCGTATGTGCTTCAGCGGTACGATGCTGCGTTTCCGTTTCTCTAACCTCACAGGAACGGAGCCAGTTACGCTCGACAAGGCCTTTGTAGGACATACGCCCATCACCTTTGACGGAGAGAAGAGCGTTACGCTGATGCCTGGCAAGGAGGTTGAAAGCGACGCTATTAGCTACAGTGTGAATCGTGGCGATACCATCGAAGTGAGTTTCTATATGGCAGGCTATACGCAGATGAACAGCGGTACTTTTATTACAGGTCCGCTGTCCAAGGGCTATTATGCCTATGGCGACTTTGCTGATGCCGATGAGCTGCCACTCGACCTGAGCCGTAGTACCAACTGGTTTTATTTCCTGAATACCATCGATGTACTGACGTCAGCAGAGAATCATGCCATTGTGTGCTATGGCGACAGCATCACAGCCCAGTCGTGGCCCGACTATATGGCCCAGATGGCGTTTGGCACCAATGCCTCCATCATTCGACGTGCTGTCAGTGGCACGCGAATCCTGCGCCAGTACGACTGCATTACCTACCAGGCATACGGTCTGAAAGGAGCCACGCGCTTCCCCATCGAGATAAATGTGGCAGGCGCTTCAGACGTCATCATCCAACACGGCATTAACGACATTATCCACCCTGTAGGAACGGATGTAAATCCCTTCCGCCCGTGGAGCGATCTGCCTACGGTAGAAGAGATGGAATATGGCATAGAAGACATCTATGTGAAACCCGCCAAGGCGATGGGCCTGAAAGTATGGAGTGGCACGTTGCTGCCTATCTATGGTTGGCGCACATACAACGAAGAGCGCGATGCGATGCGTCAGGCCTTCAACGAGTGGTTGCGCATGTCGCCCATCTTCGACGGATGCATTGATTTCGATGCCGCTGTGCGTAGCGTCACTAATCCCAAAGCCTTTGCCGATGGATTCGACAGTGGCGACCACCTACACCCCAGCGAGCGTGCCTACGAAACAATGGCACAGGCGGCAGTCCACAAGCTGATTCGTCGCATGCCACGATACGACCACGAAGAATTGTTTTAATGAGAACTATCAGTATGAAGAAACCCCATTGGCTTGAGAAAGAAGCGCTATACACTATTATATTCGGAACGGACACGCGGGCTGGACGTATCTTTGATATTGTCTTGATAATAGCCATCTCGCTGAGCATTATCATCTCGTTCGTCGAGACGATACCCTCGTTGGCACATACCTTTAAGTTTGTACTGGAGATACTGGAATTTCTGCTGACCTTCTTCTTTACAGTCGAATACATTGCCCGTATTTACTGTTCACCCAAACCTCGCGAGTACGTGCTGAGCTTCTTTGGCGTCATCGACCTGTTGGCCATACTGCCACCTTATCTGTCCTATTTCCTGCCCAATGCGCGATACTGGATGATGTTGCGTTCGTTCCGCTTTATCCGTATCTTCCGCATTTTCAAGCTGTTCAGTTTCATCAACGAGGGTTACATCTTGATGCGTTCGCTCCAGAAAAGCCTGACCAAGATTGCCGTCTATTTCCTGTTCTTGCTGATACTGGTCACATGCCTGGGTACGCTGATGTTTATGGTGGAGACGGGGCAGCCCGACACACAATTCACCGATTTGGGAACATCAGTCTACTGGGCCATCGTCACAATGACCACCGTAGGCTATGGCGACATCACGCCTGTTACCCCCATCGGACGTCTGCTTTCAGCATTCGTCATGCTGTTGGGTTATACCATTATTGCCGTTCCAACAGGTATTGTGACGGCTACCATCATTGACGAGACGAAAGCAAAGCCAAAGGACGGGCACTGTCCACGATGTGATGCGATGGTACGCGACGATGACCGCTATTGCTCACAATGCGGAGAAAAGCTATGACCTACGAATCTTAGTTTACACGTAAATTTCGAGGTATATCTCGTACCAGTCATCGAGAAGCGTGGGCTGATGTACCTCGAACATCGTGGATGTCGACTTATCATTACGCATTTCCTCGATGCGGACGGATTTGCCACTTGCAACCTTTTTTACCACGATGCGTTTACCTTCGAAGGTGAAGGGCTTGGTGTTACACACCCTCTCGAAGAAGGCATTGGCATCGTTCTGATTGAAGAAACGCAGATAGCCATTGGTGGACGTGTCAAGACTCATCATGAAGTAGAAGGCATGTGCTGAACTGGTATTAAGCTCATAGCCCAATTCCTTCTTCGTGGTCCTAAAGATGTCGTGACCATAGACATATTGGTCTTCATCAACCTCGTCCGACGGTTGCGAATCGTGGTAAATGAAGCCCAAACCCGACTTCTCAGCTTTCGCAGACTCGGCATAATGCTGCGTCAGGTAGAGCAGGTCGTTCAGCGAGAACTGCTTATGAAAGTTGTTCTTCTGGATATAGTCCTTGAAATACACCTTCTCGCCTGTACCATCGTCACCAAGGAAGTCGTCGACATACCAGTCGCCACGCTCAAAGCGCATGCTAAGGATAATCGTATGTGCCCTTGTAATCTTGCCATTGACAGTAACGATGGCAGTCGAATCCGTCATATTACTAATCTTGCCCACCTCATAGGTAAAGTTGTTGTCGTCCTGCGAATTGGTCCAATGGTCATAGTCCAACAAGGGCTCTTCGTTTTCGTCAGCAATATCCAAGGCTTTCGACATCAAGTCCTTATAACTCTTGCTACAATAGGCGCTGTCTTTATCGATAAGTTTACCATAATAGATGCGCATGCCAACCTTGTCGTATTTCGGATTCTTGTACATGCTATACATAGAATCCACACGCTGACGGAGATAGTCCTCCGTATGTTTGTCGACACTCGACTCCTGAGCCTCAGTAGCCACAGAGTCTGTATCGCTGTCCGATTTACTGGTCTTACCACCACAGGCAGACATCATCAGCACGACTGCCACAGCAGCCATCATCATGACTTTTTTCATCAGAGTTTTCCTTATCTTATTATATTTCTACTTTGGGTTCCTTAATTTCCTGTCCGCGACAGAAGCGGTGTACAATCTGGCGGTCGTCGCCCACATAAATGAAGCGCTCCAGGCGGTGCTGCAGCGAGTATTCAGCAGGATAGAGTACGGCATCGTCGATAACCAGTGCGTCGAAGTCGTAGCCTGGTTCGAAACTGCCCACCTTGCCAAAGAAGCTACCTGCCGACTTAGTGGCAATCCAGAACACTTCAGACAGCGTTAAGAATGCCTTGCTGTGGTCGAGCTGGTAGTGCATCTTGCTAACCTGAATGGCATAAACCAGCATGCGGAACATGTTCAGGTCGTGTCCACCACTGATATCACTGCCCAGACCAATGCTGACACCCTCGTCAAGCAGCGAGCGGATAGGCGCCATACCTGACGACAGGTTGAAGTTCGACGTGGGACAGTGGGCCACCATCACACCATTCTTCTTCATCAATTCTAGTTCTTTACCCTTAGTCCATACGCAATGGGCCATGATGGTTGGTGTCTGACCAAACAGACCATAGCGGTTGTAGGCATCACCATAGCTCTCACTGTCAGGTTCCAACTCAGCCACCCAGGCAATCTCAGACGTATTCTCCGACAGGTGCGACTGTACGGGTAACTGATATTTATTGGCCAGTTCACCACAAGCCTTCAACAGTTCTGGCGTACACGACGGCACGAAACGTGGTGTAATGATGGGACGAACCAGTCCGTTAGGATCGCTAAACTCAGCAATCAGTTGCTCATTACCAGCCACAGCAGCTTCCACATCTTCGCAAAGCGCATCAGGACAGTTGCGGTTCATGGCCACCTTACCAACCATAGCGCCCATGCCTGCCTCCTGATACAGTTTCATCAGTACACGGGTACTCTCTGTATGAACGGTACCAAAGGCGACACTACGCATCGTGCCAAACAGCCACTGGGTATGCAGGAAGCGTCGATACATGCGCTCAGCATATTCCACGTCAGCATATTTCGACTCCTCAGGGAAAGTGTAGTTCTGCAACCAAGGCAACAGTTCTAGGTCCATCGCCACACCCTGATTATGCACTTGGGGCGCATGGACGTGCATATCGTTCATGGCAGGGATAAGCAGTTTGTCACCAAAGTCGACAATCTCCGCACCCTCGCTGTCCAAATCAGCCAAGTTCATTGAAACACCCGTCACCTTACCGTTCTCCACAGCAATGTAACCATTCTCGTACGTCTCAAAACGGTCCTTCTCCTTCGTAAAGAGGATGTGTGCCTTATAAACCTTTTTCATAGTGTAGTATTTTGATTTTCAGTTACTTGTTCATCTGTTTCGCTCTCCAGAAATATCGAATCGTCCATCTCTGAGAGCGACTTCTTTTTCTTGTTCTCGCGAGCACCAGCCTTCAGCAGATTCCTAGCTGCCGTAATGATGCTGGGACCACTGTCTGCTGTGGTAATTTTCAGCTTCGTCATCTTCTTGATGGTGTCGTTCATGCTCGACTCCACATCCTGGAAACGGGTACCAAAGTCCTGCACACGCTCAATCACGGCATTTGCAGCATCCATCATGGTCTGCTGGTTTTTCAGCTGGCGTACCTGTGTCCACATCATCTCCAACACACGCAGATTCATATACATCGTTTGGGGACCAAGAATCATCACACCCTCGTCGTAGGCCTCACGCCAAAGTGTAGCATCGTTGAGTAATGCCAGATTCAGAGCTCCTTCGATGGGCACGTACATGATGGCGAAGTTCAGTCGGTTGTAGCCCTCAGGCAGGTATTTGGTATACTCCTTCTTGGCCAGTCGTTTCACCTGTGCCCTGACACTCTCGATATGCGCCTTCAGGTATTCGCTCTTCTCTGGTGTACCATCCTCAGCATTCATATAGCGCTCGTAATCAGTAAGCGACATCTTTGAGTCGACAACCACATGTCGGTTATTGGGGAAATGCAGAATGAAGTCAGGTATCAAGCCCTTACCGTCATCACCCTTAAGACCTTTACCCCCTTTATCACGCAGAGTCTCCTGAGTATCAAATTGTTCATTTTCTTTTAATTCCAAATCTTCGAGCAACTGTTTGAGTTTCAACTCGCCAAAGTTGCCCTGTATCTTTACCTCACCAGTCAATGCACGTGTCAGGCGATCAGCCGTCTCACCGATAGCCGCACTCTTTTGCATATTAATCTTGATGGTTTCGTCCAATCGTGTCAGTGCTTCCGTCTGCTGTTCTTTGGTCTTGTCGAGGGCTTCCTGCATATCCTTCAGACTCTTTTGCAGGGGGTCGATAATCTTCGACACCTGTTCCTTATTCTGGGCACCTAACTCCTCCTGACGCATTTTCAACACCTTCTCAGATGTGGTCTGCATCTGTTCCTTAATCAGGTCCAGCTGGCTCTTCATCTGTTTCTCGTTCATCTCTTTTAGAGCTGCCACCTGCTGTTCATGGGCATCCTTGGTCTGTTGCAGTTGCACAGCAAAAGTCTCTTTCAACTCCACTATCTGACTGTCATAAGATGTCTTTTGGTCTGACAACTGCTTATCGTATGCCACCTTCTGGCTTTGCAACTGATTAGCATAATTCTCCGACTTGGTTCGCTCCACATCGCGCTGGGCGGTCAGACGGACAATCATATAAGCCAAAAGGCCTATGATAATAAAGGCTATTACTATGATGACTAAGTATATCTCCATATTGCTATCTTCTTTTCAATGTGCAAAGATACAAATTTTTCACTTTTCACTTTTCACTTTTCACTTTTTTTTGTACCTTTGCACCCAAATTTTCTAAAAAAGACATTATAAGATGATGACAGCCAACGAGATTCGCGACTCATTCAAGAAGTTTTTCGAGTCGAAGCAACACGCCATCGTGCCCTCTGCACCGATGGTTATCAAGGATGACCCCACGCTGATGTTCACCAACGCGGGTATGAACCAGTGGAAAGATATTATTTTGGGTACTCGTGACCCAGAGCCACGCCGCCGTGCCGATACCCAGAAGTGTCTGCGTGTCAGCGGTAAGCACAACGACTTGGAGGAAGTAGGTCACGACACCTACCACCACACCATGTTCGAGATGCTGGGTAACTGGTCGTTTGGCGACTACTTCAAGGAGGGTGCCATTGATATGGCTTGGGAATACCTGGTGGATGTATTGAAGCTGAATCCTGCCGATCTCTATGTTACCGTTTTCGAGGGTTCACCCGAAGAAAATATTCCTCGTGACGACGAGGCTGCCAAATATTGGGCCAAGCACGTGCCTGAGGATCATATTATTAATGGTAACAAGCACGACAACTTCTGGGAAATGGGCGATACAGGTCCCTGTGGTCCTTGCTCAGAGATTCACGTCGACAGCCGTACCCCTGAGCAGAAGGCTGCTTCTGGCAAGACAGGTCGTGAGCTCGTTAATCAGGACGACCCACAGGTGATTGAAATTTGGAACCTCGTGTTCATGCAGTTCAATCGCAAGGCTGACGGTTCTCTGGAGAAGCTGTCGATGAACGTCATCGATACTGGTATGGGCTTTGAGCGTCTGGTGCGCATGATGCAGGGCAAGCATTCCAACTATGACACCGACGTATTCCAGCCCATCATCAAGGCTGAGCAGGACATCACGGGTCTAAAGTACTATACTTTCGAGGAAGAGACTAGTTCAACTAGTCAGACTAGTGCTACTAGTTCTAATCAAGAGCAGATCAACGTCGCCATGCGTGTCTGCGCCGACCACCTGCGTGCTGTCGCTTTCTCAATTGCTGATGGTCAGCTGCCCTCTAACGCTAAGGCAGGCTACGTCATCCGTCGTATCTTGCGCCGTGCCGTACGCTATGCTTACACCTTCCTCGGACAGAAGGACGGCTTCCTCTATAAACTCGTGCCCACACTCGTTCACGAGATGGGCGACGCCTTCCCTGAACTGAAGGCTCAGCAGCAACTGATTACCAAGGTGATTAAGGAGGAGGAAGACAGCTTCTTGCGCACCCTCGACAAGGGTATTTCCTTGCTGGATAAGGCAATGGAGGAACTGAAGGGCCAGGGTAAGAACCAGCTGGACGGCGTTCAGGCTTTCCGTTTGTTCGACACCTACGGTTTCCCCTTGGATTTGACAGAACTTATCTGTCGTGAGAACGGCTTTACCGTTGACGAGGAGCAGTTCAATGTTGAAATGCAGAAACAGAAGGAGCGCGCACGTAATGCCGCTGCTGTTGAGAATAGCGACTGGGTAGAGCTGAAGGCTGGCGAGCAGCAGTTCGTGGGCTACGACTACTCAGAATACGAGTGCGAGATTCTGCGCTATCGTAAGGTGACCCAGAAGAAGAACGAGTTCTATGAGGTAGTGCTCTCTGCCACTCCGTTCTATGGCGAGATGGGTGGACAGGTTGGTGACCAAGGTGTGCTCGTTTCTGAGAACGAGACTATCGAGGTCATCGACTCCAAGCGTGAGAACGGTCAGACCGTTCATATTGTGAAGCAGTTGCCAAAAGACCCTGCAGCCCAATTCATGGCCTGCGTCGATACTGACAAACGCGACGCCAGTGCAGCCAACCATACTGCTACCCACTTGCTCGACTATGCTTTGAAGCAGGTACTGGGTGACCACGTGGAGCAGAAGGGATCGTTTGTGTCGCCTGACACCCTGCGTTTCGACTTCTCTCACTTCGAGAAGGTTACCGATGAGCAGCTGCGTCAGGTAGAGCGTATGGTCAACGACATGATTCGTCAGGACCTGCCTCGCGACGAACATCGCGACATGCCGATGGAAGAGGCCAAGAAGCTGGGAGCCATCGCCCTCTTCGGCGAGAAATACGGTGACAAAGTCCGCGTGATGCGCTTCGGTCCGTCATGCGAGCTCTGTGGTGGTATCCACGCCACATCGACAGGTCGTATCGGATTCTTCAAGATTATCTCTGAGAGCTCTGTTGCTGCAGGTATCCGACGTATCGAGGCCAAGACTGGTAAGGAATGTGAGGAACTGCTGTATCAGATGGAGGACATGCTAGACAACATCAAGTCGTTCTTCAACAATGCGAAGGACCTAGAGGGTGTTATCCAGAAGTATATTGAGGAGCACGACCACATGAAGAAGGAGATTGAAGGTTTCCAGGCTCAGGCCGTAGAGCGTGCTGCCAAGCAGTTGGTAGACAAGGCTCGCGAGGTGAATGGTGTCAAGGTGGTCAGCGCCGTACTGCCCATGTCGCCTGCTGCCGCCAAAGACCTGGCCTTCAAGATTCGTGCTGCTGTCGAGGGCTCTCTGCTCTGTGTACTAGGTACCCACGCAGACAACAAGCCACAGCTCTCCATCATGATGAGCGACGATATGGTTAGCGACCACGGACTGAATGCAGGTCAGATGGTTCGCGAGGCAGCCAAGCTCATCCAGGGCGGAGGTGGTGGTCAGCCCCACTTCGCACAGGCTGGTGGAAAGAGCGTTGATGGCCTCAGCGCTGCTGTCGATAAGGTCATCGAATTGGCCAATCTCTAAACTTTCGAAGACTGAAACATCATATAGACTGCACGGCGAGTTCCACTTTCCGTGCAGTTTTTCGTTTCTTTAACACATAAACCTGTAATCATTCTGTCATACCACAGTCTATTAGGTAGAATGAGCGAGATTATCAACATAGACGAAAGGCGACGCATCGGGCGGATACTCGACGGCAAGTGCGAGGAGTATGCCTGGTTTGTGAAGACCTATTCACAACAGGTACTCAGCTTCACCAGTCGGATGATGCCTGACAGCGAGGATGCCAAGGAGGTGGCGCAGGATGCCTTCGTGAAGGCCTTCCGTTCGCTGGGCACGTTCAATTTCCAGTCGTCCTTCAGCACATGGGTCTGCCGTATCGCCTACCGTAAGTCGCTGGACCGTCTGAAACGCCAGCAACCCCACTATGTCGACATCGACAACCTGCCGGCGATAGCAGACGAAGACTTGTCGACAGGACGCGAGGAACGCATCGCCCTGATGGAAGAGGCCATCGACGACCTGACTGACGACGAGCAACTGCTGATACATCTCTATTATTACGAAGACCGACCGTTGCGAGACATCGCCTACATCATGGACGTGGAGCCAAATGCGCTGGCTACCCGACTCCACCGTATCAGGAAGAAACTATCACGGATGATTAAAGAGAAAGAACATGAACAAGCTGACAGATAAAGACCTGCGCGAAGCCCTGCGTCGACGTGAAGCACGACGGACGGAGCCGGAAGTGCCTGCAGACTTCTGCGACAACGTGATGCAGGAAATTGCCCCAAAACCGGCACACAGGCCCAGATATGCCTATATCGCTGCCCTTGCCGCAGCTGCCTGCATCGTCTTTGCCGTGCTGATGGTTTGGCCATCGGAAGACAAGGAAAATTCCGTAGAAAGTAAAATTATAGTCCGTAAGGAGCAAGCTCCCAGACCGTTACCTACAGACGGGCAGGAGAAAGTAAGTATAGTGCAGCCAGTAAAGGCGACAATACGTCAAACAAAAAGAGCAGACAGACAGTTAGTCGCACAGCAAAATATTGTCACAGCTACTGACAGCCTCGACTACTATATTAATAAGATAGAACGTGAACTGGCCCAAATGGACGACAGCCTATATATTGAGCGCATTCATCGGGTGATGCATGCTGACGAGCGACTGCAGCGTATCGTCAACAACTACATCTTGAATGAACTGCACAAAGATGCCAAGTCCAGTGAGGCAAACAATATTAATAACGTAAAAACTGACGAAGATGAAGAATAGGAATATGGTTATGGCATTGTGCCTGATGTGGGCCATGTCAATCAATGCACAGGTGAGCGACGCAGCCCGCCACGTCCACGAAAAGCTACAGGCTTTTGTAGCCTCAGGCGAGTATAACGTCAGCGAAGGACGGGTAGTCTGCCAAGATGCGGTTACTGGAGGCAAGGCTACGGCTTACGATTTTAGCCAAGTGTTTGGTGTCGAGGGTACCAACGATGCTACCATCTTGTTTCCTCGCTTGAAGGAGCTGGAGCAGACTTTACGCAGCGAGGCCGTTCATGCCAAGGAAGTCATGATTCACGACGCCCGGCAGGGTGTTCCGCTGGTCTCTGGCGTAGAATGGCTCTTGGGTAATCCCAATGGTGTGGTCACTGGGGAGTATGCCTTTGGTAACAAGCAGAACATCCGCTTGCTGACCTTCGAAGACCCAGACGGTCAGCGCTATGCCGTGCTGTTGGCGTGGGAACAACAAATCAAGCAGGACCAGCAGGTAGGCAACATCTGGATGATGAACGGCACCATCTACGAGATCACGGCAAAGAAGTACGATAAGATGCCATTCTTCCTACCGTATTCCTCCGAACCGCAGAGAATAAAGACAACCATCAAATACGACACAGATCCTACAGCCCCACAGACCTACGACGAACTACTGACCAAGGTCAAGCAGACCTGCCAGATTTATGATCGCGAGACCTCGGGTGGCAAGACGGCTGCTGTCGTGGTGCTCCATAAGATGTGTGACGGCTATCCCAACAAACTGACCCGTGAGCAGTACAACACGCTCATTGGCATCCTCAGTCCATACGCTGAGACTGCCTCTGGCCAGAAACACAAGGAAATGTTTGGCTACACCTGCTACACGCTCTACCAAAAGAGCGAGCATTATCAGGCGGAAGGCGGTGAGGTGAAGCGTCGCCCAGCCATGATAACCTCTTCCACCATCTCTACGACGCAGCTGCGAAAGGTCGTTTCATACAACGGACTGATTACCAACGGTTCTGAAGACCTGCAACTGGTGGACTGCCAAATCAGCGGTACGGCCACAGCAGACGCTGACAGCGTCATCGTCCGCCGCAGCGTATCGTCTTTCGAGGAACTTGGAAAGTTCCCCGTCCGCAACGGTCGCTTCTCCTTCACCTGCCGGTTGCCGAAAAACGAGGTGTGCGGTTTGACCACCAAAAACCGTTATTACACCTATTTCTGGGCAGACGGACAGCCCATCAAAATTGATTTGTTAAAGAACACAGTCAAGGGTCAGAAGGCTTCGCAGCAGCGCAACAACTTCCTGAACGAGACGGAGGCAGAGCGACTGCGCATGCTGAAAATGAAGAATCGTGCAGAACTGGATGCCGCTATCGCCAAACAGCGTGAGCGTTACCGTCAGGTCATCTTTGCAGGCAAGGACGACTTGCTGAGGACCTATGCCATCTACAAGATATATACCGAACTGAGCTACGACGAACTGAAGCCCTTTGTCAGCGACCAGTTCCGCTACTCTAACCATCTGCTAATGGCTCCCGTCAAGGAGTATGTGGCTGGATTGGAGAAACGCCGTCCAGGCACACATTATACAGATATTGCGCTGAAAGACACACTGGACAATAGCCACCAACTGAGCGAGTATATTGGCAAAGGATATGTCGTGTTACACTTCTGGGAGAGCTGGAATCGCGACGAGTTCGACATCCTGCCCCAGCTGTGTCCTCTCTACGACCAGTATCATGCGAAAGGGTTGCAAATCTTAAGCCTCGCCATTGATGGGGTCTATAAAAAACGATGGACCGAACGACTGAGGGAAGAGAACCTGCCCTGGCCACAACTGGCAACACAGGCAACACCATACCGACAAGCCTACGGCATCCTCTCTTGGCCCGAAACCATCGTCATCGGCCCTGACGGCACCATCGTTGCCAGTCCCTCAACCGTACAAGAATTAGAGGCTGCACTGAAAAAGATTTATAGTACGAACTGATAATCAAAGATACCCGTGATTGCATACTCAGGGGAGAAAGGGGGAAAGCCCCTGTAGTTATAGGGTTTAAGACGGCATGTAGCAGGGAGCGAGACGGCATGTTGCTAATTTGCCCCGCCCGTGGCAAATTGTTGCGGCGGGCGGGGCAATGTCTTGCAGCTGGCGTGCGAATATCTTGCGACGGCCGCCAAAAGACTTAAACCTTAGGGCTTTTGGCGTAGGCAGAACGGATGCTGCGACAGCCTTTTCCAGATGCAAAGTTACGGTAAATCGAGAGCAGAACAAAAGAAAGAATTCTTTTTTATGCCGAGATAGAGTAACTTCGCGAAATCTTTCGCAAAGATACAAAAAAAATCGCTGAAATGCAAGGAAAACGCAGATTATTTTGTCGTAGACTGATGATAAAACGGTTGCCGGTTGAAGAGGAGGAGGAGGCGTTAAAGAAATAACGAACGTTAAATTTATTGAAAAACGATAAACTTTTATCGATTTTATTTGGTTGATACTGAAAAAAGATATACTTTTGCATATCGAAATTCAATAAATAAACCAAATAAAACAATAAAAAGAGTATGAAAAAGAAACTGAATTTTTTCTGCGTGTTGATGTTGCTGTTGATGATAGCACATGTTACTTTGTCATTTGTCCAGGGTGCTGACGATTTCGCTCGGGGTTGGGAAGAAGGTGCAGCAAACAACTCAACACTTTCTTGGAGCGAATTCTTGTTTGGGATTCTGGGTCTGGCCACTGTTGGAGCTTTTATCCTCTCGTTTGCCTGTTTCGTGCGTTTTATCCTCAATGTCAACCGCAACGAGGTATTTGTTTGGGACAATGTTTGGTGTCTGCGAATCACAGCAATAGGTCTGTCTTTTGGTGTGTTGGTGTTTTCTGCTTATACCATTATCGAAGGAGCTAACGTCATTGAAGCCTTTGAAGAAGACATGGCCATTCTGATCTTCGCTGTGTTTAATCTGATTGTAGCCGAGGCCTTTGCCGTAGGTCTGAAACTAAAAGAAGAACAGGAACTAACAATTTAAATGCCTATGGGACAGATTATTGTAAACTTAGACGTGGAACTTGCTAAACGCAAAATGTCGTTAAGCGAGTTAGCAGAGAAGGTTGGCCTGACATTAGCAAACCTCTCAATCCTCAAGACAGGCAAAGCCAAGGCAGTCCGATTTACGACTCTTGAAGCTATCTGTCGCGAGTTGGGTTGCCAGCCTGGAGATATATTGGAATACAGGGACTAATAATCATTTGACAGCATATGAAACTATTATCAGCATTGCTTAATCACGACCAAGCCGTATGTCCTCATTGTGACACGAAGATAGGGCTACGACAGATATCGGAGTATTTCCTGAAGGGAACTAATCACACCATTCAATGCCCCAATTGCAATAGGACATTGCATCCGAAACGGGAACCCATCAAATTCTATTATTGCTTTTGTGCTGGGTTCATAAGTATCGTTGTCCCCTTCTGGCTATACATCTGGTATGTAGAGGATAACTTCTGGAAAGCGATACTGCTGTCGATTGCGACATTAATAGTTTGCATTATAGTAATCTGCATATTGACAATCCGAAGGATAGAGTTTGAATAATTTTCACTTCGAAAACTTGCTGATATTGGAAAAAAAAGTATCTTTGCAGCAATAATTAAACTAACAACTAATTTAAACAATATCAGTATGAAGAAAATGATGTACCTGATGACGACTGTCATCGTAACATTGGCATTCTACGCCTGTAGTGTTGATGACAATCCTGCAAAGCCTGGCACATCAGGACGGGCAGTCATCACAGTCAACACGAAAGCCATGTTTGAAGAGATGGGCTTGACCGAGTTAATAGAGTTCAATCTGCCCAAGACGTTGTGTCTTGCCGACACGGTGCTCATCTACGACCAGAACGGCCGTCTGGTGAAGAAACTCGGCACGGTGACTAAGAGCTTTGAGCCGCTGACCTTCGAATTTGACGACCTGCCCAACGGCACCTATACCCTTGTTGTATGGCAGACCAGCTATATCGACAATGGAACGACAGCCGACAAACATTTCACGCTCGCCGATGAAGAGGAACTCTCTACCGTCAAGGTGGTACAGATACACCCTATACACAATGTTGCCACTACCAATGGTTTAGCCTCTGCTACAGTCACTGTCAACGGCAATTCTTTCGAGGCCACCGTCACACCGAAACTCGTTGGAAGCATTCTCAATATGAAGAGTGAGAAATCCCCTCAGGAATACGGTTTCGATCAGATATGCCTATACCGCATGGATCAAGTGACCACAGGCTTCTGGCTTGACCCGGCACGTTCAGAGGACGACCGTTGGATGACGGAGCCTATCGTGGGCGAGCCCTACCCGTTCGCCATCCTGTATCAAAACGAAGCGGAGTTCATGCATTACACGTTCGAACATGGCGACGATATACCACTGTCGTTAGTAACATGGAAGCTCGACGGTGACAATTACGTGCCTGAAGAGATTGTAGAACAGGGGCATCATAAGCTGCCAAACGGCAGCTATAAGACCTATTATTTCGACGTCGAACGTATCTCCTACCAGCCACCGTTCTGCGGCCCAACAGACCAGTTGTCCGCATGGAAGGCTGACCGCGATGCCGGCATACTCGTCAACGACCCTTACCTCAAGTGGGGCAGCAACTTTGCAGAAGTCGAGGCGCACAAACAGGCCAAACAGTTCTGGGCCGTAGGCAACGGCCAGCTTGAATTCTGGGAAGGATATGGTTGGCACTATTGGTACTACGTCGCCAGCAATTTAACCGAACAATATATTTTCGAGACAGAGGACGGTCAGAATCTGAATGACGTCATGTGTATGTGTCATAACGCTAACTTACCTATTGACATCTTCACCAAGTCCCTCCAGTTACAGGGCTACACCTACTTAGGCAAGTTGCACTATCCCGATACCGAGTACTACGAAGACATGTTCCTGTCAGCTGACGGAAAGACCGAAGCGTTGGTCTATGCCAATACGTATGGCGGCTGGGTAATAGAGTACTTTGCCCTTATTGCTGAAGACCTCAATCATATCATTCCTGCAAGTCTGGCACCAGCCAGCAGCAAGGTTCGCAGTATAGTTCCAGACCTGCGTCGCGGCTCACCCCGCAATGCAACGATGCATAACAGCTTTAAGAAGCCGAACAAACCGATGAGATAGTTGAAGACTCATTAACCAAAATTAGTTTAAGAAAGACTTAATTTATTTATTTGTAAGTATTTGTAACGCTCTTATAACATTTTCGCCAAAGAAAAATCCTTATATTTGCACCGGATTTTAACTAACATGCAACTAAATGGATTATAGGCGATATGTCATGATACTCTCACTGCTCGCCCTGGCCATGATGGTCAGGGCGCAGATTGAGGAGGGGGTAAAGCGACTGCACATGCCAGACTCAACGAAAAGCGACTTTGAAGAGTGGTTGCGCAACGAGCCGCTGCTGCCGTCGTGGTACTCCACAAAATGTGTGACGCCTATCCCCACAAGTTGAATCAAGCACAGTACAATACACTCATAGGCATCCTCAGCCCTTATACTGAGAATACCGCAGACCAAAAGCATAAAGAGATGTTCGGCATCACATGTTACACGCTTTACAAGAAGAGCGAGTATTATAAAGAATAATATTTCCATAAAAAACTTGCCGGTATCGGCAAAAATTTGTATCTTTGCAGCAGAAAAGGAACAAAAAACTTGCCGATAGAAGGCAATAGTGAGTACTAATTGACCGATGGAGTATATATCAGTGACACAATTTGCCGAGAAATACGGCATTTCGGAACGAACAGCCCGCAACTATTGTGCGAGTGGAAAGATTGAGGGCGCATTCCTGACAGGTAAGACCTGGAACATCCCTGCAGATGCTGTTCTGCCTCAGCGAGGAACGACCAAAAAGAAAGAGTTTCCCCTGTTGGCTGCACTACGTGAACAGAAAGCCTCACGATTAAAGGGTAGCATATACCATCGCACACAGATTGATCTGACCTATAATTCCAATCACATCGAGGGCAGTCGTTTGACCCATGACCAGACGCGCTATATCTTCGAGACAAACACTATTGGTATTACTGACGAGACAGTGAATGTAGATGATGTAGTTGAAACTGTCAACCACTTCCGATGCATCGACTACATTATTGACCACGCAGAAGAGAAATTGACAGAGAACTTGGTAAAACAGCTCCATCTGATGCTGAAATCTGGAACGTCTGACAGCAGGAAAGACTGGTTTGCTGTTGGTGATTACAAACAATTGCCCAACGAGGTGGGAGGTCAGGAGACTTGTTCGCCAAAGGAGGTCCATCGCCAGATAAAAGTACTACTCGCTGACTATAACGCCATTAAACAGAAGAGTTTTGAGGATATCTTGGATTTCCATGTACGTTTCGAACAGATTCACCCCTTCCAGGATGGCAATGGCCGTGTGGGACGCCTGTTGATGTTCAAGGAATGTTTGGCTAACGGCATTGTACCTTTCATCATCACTGACGACCTCAAGATGTTCTATTATCGGGGGTTGCGCGAATGGGGCCACATCAATGGTTTTCTGACGGACACCTGCCTTACCGCCCAGGACCAGTACAAATCATTACTCGACTATTTCAAGATTACGTATAAATAAACACCAAAAATATTTGGTGGTTTGAAGAACAATTCGTATCTTTGCACATAATATTTGATGCGCAAAACTAGAAATACTGGATTTATACATAATATATGATGCAGAACAGATACGTATTCGACCCTTATCCGCTACAGGTGACGATGCAGCGATTGGCAGAGAACTTGAAGGCTCGTAGGTTGGAGAAGAAAATCTCGACGAAGAGCCTGTCGGAGATGAGCGAAGTGCCGGCTTCGAGCATCCAGCGCTTTGAGCTGAAACACTCAATTTCCTTAGAGTCGTATGTCAAACTGGCCAAAGCGCTGGGCTACTCTGAAGACATTATGCAGCTGCTCTCCGAGCCAAAATATGATACGATGGAAGAGTTGCTGGAAATCCACAAGAACAAAACAAGAAAGCGAGGCATATGAATGATATACAGGCGGTTAACGTGATGTATCATGGCAGGAAAGTTGGAACTCTGTCCGTTGCCAGCAAAGACACCTGCCAGTTTGAGTATGACAAAGATTGGTTAGTCAACGGGTTCTCTATTTCTCCGTTGAAGTTGCCACTGAAGTCAGGCATTATGACGGCCGACTATTTCCCTTTTAACGGAAACTTCGGTGTGTTCGAAGATAGTCTGCCTGGTGGCTATGGCGAATATCTGCTGCGAAAAGTACTCAGCAAGACGGGCATCAACTACGGGGCATTAACACCTGTTCAACGATTGAGTCTTGTGGGCAGTTCAGGCATGGGTGCCCTATGTTATGAACCTGAGGCCAAGCTGCCCCATATGCAATGGGAGGGTTCGTTCGACGAGATGCAACGGATGGCACTTGAAGTACTGTCGGAAAAATCAGACAACAACGCAGACGTACTCTTTTATCGAAGTGGTAACTCTGGTGGCATACGCCCCAAATGCATCTTCACGGATACAGATGGACATTGGCTGGTGAAGTTTCGCCACCCCTATGACCCAAAGGACATCGGAGAAATAGAGTATCGGTATAATCAGGTGGCTCGTCAGTGTGGCATCATCGTACCCGACTTCAAACTGATAGATGGCAAATACTTCGCATCTCGGCGTTTTGACATCGAGAATGGCCTGCGCCTACACGTAGTGACAGCCAGTGGCTTGCTAAACGAGCCCATCACACCTCCAAAGATGGATTATCATAGTCTGTTGCAGTTGACAGGGTATCTGACGCAGTCGCCCAAAGAGGTGGAACAGCAGTTCCGTCGCATGGCCTTTAATGTCTATGTCCGCAATCATGATGACCATGCCCGCAACTTCAGTTTTATCTGTCGTGATGGCAAGTGGACGTTAGCACCAGCCTACGATTTGACGAACGATGACACTTTAGGCGAACATGCCTCAACCGTTAATTTTAATGGCCTTCCAACCGATGAGGACATGATTACCGTTGGCAACAATATTCGCATCACCCGTACCCGTTGCCTTGAGATTCTCGATGAAGTGAGAGAAGGAACAAAAGAATTATATCTTAAAATATGAAATAACTAACATGAAGAAAACTATCATTACCTCGATGCTCGTCCTACTCGGAATGACAGGACAGGCGCAGCCATTATTGAAAACGCATGTAGAAACAGGAGATGTGGAGGGCGTTCTCGATGGAACTGACCTCGCCGTGTATAAAGCTATTCCATACGCAGCGCCACCTGTAGGCGACCTGCGCTGGAAGGCACCACAGCCTGCCAAGCCTTGGAAGGGCGTGCTGAAGGCAGAGGATGTGGCCAAGTGGCCGCCACAGCCCGAGAAAAGCTATGTAAAGTACGAAATGATGAGCGAGGACTGCCTGTTTCTGAGTGTCGCAACGCCTGCAAAAAGCGTCAAAGAAGCGCTGCCCGTGATGGTGTTCATTCATGGTGGAGGTTTTGCGACAGAACATTATGGCGGCGACCTGTGGCAGAGCTTAGCGCGCAGGGGTATTGTCGCTGTTGCCATCGAGTATCGCGCTGGTTCATTAGGATTTATGGCACATGCAGATCTGGCCAAGGAGTCAGACGGCCACTCAGGCAACTATGGCATTCTTGACCAGATCTTCGCCCTGCAATGGGTACAGCGTAACATCAAGAACTTTGGCGGCGACCCAGGGAAGGTAACCATCTTTGGTGAATCGGCTGGTGCCATGAGCTGTCATATTCTCTGTGCCTCACCTCTGGCCAAGGGCTTGTTCCGTGCTTGTATCAGTCAGAGCGGATCCATGATGTCCGCCACGAATGTGGTGAACGAACAGCAGGCTCAGATGTATGGTCAGATGTTTATGAGTCAGCTGAAGAAGAACTCCATTGCCGAGATGCGCCAGATGGACGCCAAGGAACTGACGGGTAATGGCGTGAACTTCCAACTGTGCCTGCCTATCGTAGACGGTTATGTGATTCCCAAACCCATATACAGTCTCTACGAACAAGGCGAATATAACGATGTGCCCGTGCTGATCATGCACAATAGCGACGAGGGCGCCGTAGCTTATGCATCGGTAAGTAATGAGCAGTACGAGCAGCAGTTCCGTCAGTTGCCTGGTCAATGGGCCGATAGCGCCAAGGCTGTTTATCCTGGTTCTACTGACGAAGAGCGTCTGTTCAGTATGCGCGACTTTACACGCGATGTGGGTTTCGGATGGCCGGCATACGCTTGGACCACGTTGCAGAAGCAGACAGGTAAGGGCCCTGTCTATTCAGCTTACCTGGCTCAAAAGTCCGATACGACCGTATATGCTCAAGGCAATCGTCGTGGTGCCGCCCATGCCGACGATATGCTCTATCTGACAGGAGCTTTTAATGGCAAGACTGCGAAGTATCCACAGGAGAAGAAGGTCTCAGACCTGATGCAGCAGTACTGGGTGAACTTCGCCAAGACGGGTGGTAATCCGAACGGAGAAGGCCTGCCCTACTGGCCCGAGTTTGAGGAAGGCAAGCCTACCGTAATGCAGTTTAACAACGGCACGTCACTCATCGAGACTCCCAATCAGGAACGCATCCAGCTTATCGACCGTTTCATGAAATACATCCGCTCACTCAGTACTCAAAATACGAACTGAACCATATTTAACCAAAATAAGTTTAGAAAGGCTTAATTTTAAATATCGGTAAGATTTTGTAACGCTAAAATGTTACACTATTCCACAGAGAATCCATATCTTTGCAGCGATTATTCATGATTCAATCATAACTGCTCAGTATGGATTCTCGATGTTACATCATGATACTCTTGGCGCTTACCTTGACTGTGGTAGTCAGGGCACAGGTTGAGGACAAGAAACGGTTGCACATGCCAGACTCAACGAAAAGCGACTTTGAAGAGTGGCTGCGCAACGAGCCGCTTAAGCCAGAACTGCACGACTCGACAGCCACCAGTCCGATAGAACCATCGACGATGAAACTTGACCCCTCGAAAATACAGCCCAAACATCCGCCCATTTCCATCAACATCATGACGCCAGAACTGCGCAATGACATGCGCCTGGCTTATCATAGCCATTGGCTGGATGAACAACGGAAAGCCCAGATAGGCGGGGCCATGACCATTGGCGTAAGTCCCCTCAACCTAATTGCTCTTGTCGTCCACAAATTATTCCCCAAACACAAGTCTAAGAAACAGAGAGAGCGTGAACGGTTACAAGAAATATTGGATAACTACTGAGCATTCATGAAGATATCGAAATTTTTGTCGTATGCTGGCGATTGTATAGACAACAGGTTGAGTACGGAATGGAAGATGTAATGTTGATCGAGCACCATCGGCAATTCCTCTGAAGACTGGTCCGCGCCATCTTTTGCCTTTTCACCGGATACACGCTTGAAGTCTCTGAAATTTTCAGAAGTCCATACCAAGAATGGTATTTCATATTGTACTTTCGGTGCCAGTTTCATAGGCAGTCCATGCATAAACACCTTGTTTTCGCCAAGCGACTCACCATGATCGGAGATAAATATCATGGCGCTCTTCCAATCCTTCATAGCGCGCAAGGTGTTGACAAGGCAGTCTAACAGAAAGTCTGTATAGAGTATGGTATTATCGTAAGCATTAACCAGCATACCAATATTCTTCTCGCCTTCTTCTACGTTTTCAGCCACAGGCTTATACACCTCAAACGCCTTAGGATATTTGTCAGCATATTTTGGACCATGACTTGTACTGGTATGCAGCACTATCAGCACCTTGCTCTTTTGACTCGACTCTATACGCTGACGAAGTCCCGCAAAGAGAATGCCGTCATAGTCATTGTCTTCGTCGGGATACATATCGGCCAGTTCATCGTCTGTCAGATATTCGTCAATATGTATAGGTGGCTCTCCCCAGTTGGATGTACGCCACGACACGTCCACGCCAGAGCGAAAAGCATAGTTTGGCAGCAGCTCATACAGGTCGTCGCTGTTTTGGGGCTCAAGGATCGCTTTGGTTCCCGCTGTGGTATAAGTGGCACACGAAGTAGCCTGATACACCTTCAGTCCGTCCAGTTTTGACAATAACGGATTAGTAGCGCGCTGATAACCATAGAGTTGGAAATTAGCCTTTCTTGCCGACTCACCAATGACGAGCACCACAACAGCCTTCTCATTGTCTGTAATCTTGCCGTCTGGCAGCTTGATTTCCTCGGCTTGTCCGTCATGATTTAAGCTTATCACGCGACCAGTATTCACCAGATAAGACCAAGGCTGCAGCAAACCGCCCAGTTCTGTATCGTGCTGACTAACCCATAGTGTCTGGTTGATATTCGCCAATAGCATGACAAGAACAATGGCCAATGAACAACCACAGCAAATGCCCATCTTCTTTGCTTTGCCGAAGACAACAGGCTGGAACAGGCACCACAAGGCAGGCAGTATGCCAAAAGCAAAGATGAAAAGCCACAAGGACCAGCTAAAGAATCCTGACGCCTCTGAGTATCTGGTATTGAACACGTTCTCAATGGTCGTTGCATCTATCATCACACTGTAGGTCATGATGAAATACACTGCCGCAGCATTAATCATTGACAGCACGGCAAGCAAAATGCGCCCAACAGTCCTCATCAAGAACATCAGGATATAAGTCATCATGAAGTTAAGTACCAACATGATGACTACCAAAGATGCCTGCAGCAATATCCTTCCACCAATATTTTCATTGGTATTGTCAGCGACATAACGAAAGAAGGGTATATTGTATAGCAACAAAGTCCATACGCTGACTATACCAGAAAAGGCAAACAGAGAAACAGGGCGCATGAGTTTAGAGTAAAGTTTAGATAAAACCATTTCGCTGCAAATTTATCAAAAAAATCTGAGATTCCAAGTCTTTTAAGATAAAAACTGTAAAAAAGCATGGCAAAGTGAGATTTCTTGCGTATTTTTGCAGCAGTTATGAAACAGAAGTATTTAGTCATCGTGCTCTTTGGGCTGATTGTGGCTTCAGGAGCGACAAGTATCAGAAGTTACCGGACTACGGAACGACAGGTAGAGAATGACATGAGTCAGGCTTTGTCATCGGCATTGGCTAAACAACAGAGCAATGTCATTACGCAGGATACTATCCGTACGTTCAACAGTCACCTCCAGATAGCCGAACTTCGTGGCAAGGCCACCATTGCTGTCGATACCAAAGGACAACAGTTTAAAGCCTATGCACACTGTTCTGAGGCCACCATCTTCAGTTTGTCCGACCAAAGGCCTACTGTCGTTTTATGGACATTGACGCTATTGTGGGCCGCTTTCTGTTTCTATCGCCACCGAAAGGATGCGATACAGTTAGCAGGCATGTTACAATACGGTGGACTATGCTATGCTGAGGCAGAAAAAACCTTTTATGATGCACGTGGGCAGCGCATCAAGTTGACACCCATGCAGCAACAGTTGATGGAGATGTTCTTCCGTTCAGGCTCCCACCAGCTGACAAAAACGGAAATATGTGATGCCCTTTGGCCCAAGAAACCTGATGCCAGCGAGACGCTTTACACCCTCATCAGAAGACTGAAACCCGTCGTCGAGCAACATTCCGACCTCAAAATCGAATCTGACAGAGGACGAGCATACGAGCTGACTATTAAGTAGTTAGGTAGTCTGTCGGACAAATGTCAGAAATTCGCAACGCCACACTCTGACATTTGTCAGAGAAATGTCAGACAGTTTTTTCGCTACATTTCAATAATTGTTGCTAGCTTTGCCAAAAATTTCAAGCAAAGCATCATGCAACAAAAAACATTTTCAAAACTCAACACCCTCATGGCGTGGCTATCCTTTGCCATCGCTGCTGTGGTGTATGGGCTCACCGTAGAGCCAACAGCCAGTCTTTGGGACTGCCCAGAATTCATTACGTGCGGGTACAAATTGGAAATCGGACATCCGCCCGGTGCACCATTCTTTATGTTGGTGGCAAACCTCTTTTCTCAGCTGGCCAGTGAGCCCTCACAGGTAGCACTGATGGTCAACCTGTTATCAGCCCTATTAAGTGCAGGGTGCATCTTCTTTCTGTTTCTTACTATTACGCATTTAAGTAAAAAGCTGATTGTAAAAGGTGAGGAATTATTACTGACCCAGGTTCTCACCATCGAGACATGCGGCATGGTTGGAGCATTGGCCTACACCTTCAGCGACACGTTCTGGTTCTCCGCTGTCGAAGCTGAAGTCTACGCCTTTTCGTCGTTCCTCACAGCCTTGATGTTTTGGGTAATACTGAAGTGGGAAGACGAAGCCGACAGCCCACGAAGCGATCGCTGGATACTCCTTATTGCCTATATTACAGGACTCTCCATTGGTGTCCATCTGCTCTGTTTACTATGTCTGCCTGCGATGGCATTCGTGGTATATTTTCGCAAGCCCAAGCGTCAAAAGATACGTCACAGAATACTGAAACTGTCATTGGGGTGTCTGCTGGCATTTCTGGTGGGCTTTAGCAGCTATGGTGTCATTTTGGTTCGTGCCAATGCCTGTCCTCCGATGTGCGAAAACGAGCCCAATACAGTCGCGAAGTTGGGCAAATACCTGAGTCGCGAACAATATGGCAAGACACCGCTCTATCCACGCATCTACTCCACTTACCATGCAAAGGCCTACGAGAGTTGGATGGGTGACATCAAGAATCAGGATGGTGTGCCCACCAAAGCAGAAAACTGGCGCTACTTCCTGACCTATCAGGTAAACTTCATGTACTGGCGCTATTTCCTCTGGAACTTCGTAGGACGCCAGAATAACATCCAAGGCAATGGCGAAGTGGAACACGGCAACTGGATAACAGGCTTCCGTTGGATAGACGACTGGTTGTTGGGATGCGACACATCGAAGTTGCCGTCCGACCTGGCTGAGAACAAAGGACGTAACGTCTTCTATGGTCTGCCACTGCTGCTCGGTCTGTTGGGCATCGTCTGGCAATGGCAACGGGGACGTGAGGGACGTCAGCAACTATGGCTTGTCTCGTTGCTGTTCATCATGACAGGATTGGCCATCGTCGTCTATCTTAACCAGACGCCCATGCAGCCCCGAGAGCGTGATTATGCTTACGTCGGTTCGTTTTATGCCTTTGCCATTTGGATTGGTCTTGGCGCAGCATACCTCAAAAGGCTCGCTCCCCTTGCTCTTCTCGTTCCCATCCAAATGGTTTCGCAGACATGGGATGACCACGACCGCTCAGGGCGCTATACCTGTCGCGACTTCGGACAGAACTATCTCATGACTATGCAGGATGAGGGCAACCCCGTTATCTTTACCAATGGCGACAACGACACGTTCCCGCTTTGGTATAATCAAGAGGTTGAAGGGGTACGAAGGGATACGCGCGTCTGCAATATGGAGTATCTGCAAACCGACTGGTATATCGACCAGATGAAACGACCTGCCTACGACTCCCCCGCCCTGCCCATCAGCTGGCAACACGAAGACTATCAGGAAGGTAAAAATGACATCCTGCCTATCAATACCGACAGTTTTACCATAACATCGGGGAAAGACACGATGGTCATCTCGCTGAAGGAGAAACAGTATCTGCTGAAAAACGAGCTGATGGTGCTGGAGATGTTATCGAATGCTGCGTGGGAACGCCCGTTCTACATCTCAATAGGCATGGGGAACAACCTGTCGTTCCTGCGCGACCATTTGGTGCTGGAAGGACTTGCATATCGTGTATCGCCTAATACAAACAGTCAGACGGTAGACGTAGAGCGCCTCTACGACAACATTATGCATCGTTTCCGCTATGGTGGCCTTAGCACCAAAGGGCTCTACGTGGACGAAGACGTGAAACACATGGCCAACACCCATCAAGCCATCATGGGCGTGCTCATCGACTCGCTATTACAACAAGGTGACACCAAACGGGCGCTGAACGTTTGTCGCAAATGGCAACAGGAATTGCCACACGAGAATGTGCCATATACTGAATCAGCCCTATCGATGGCTCGTTGCTTCTATATGGCCAAACAGCCAGAACAGGGTGACGCCATCGTCGACAATCTGCTGCAGCGTTCTGCCGAATGGCTATCGTGGATAGATACCATCAAACCCTCGCGACGAGCTGGCTCTGCCTATTCTCGCAAAGAATGGATGCAGACCATGCAGCAGTCGCTTGTTGCAGCTGCACAATACGAACGAACTAACATCTTTAACCAATACATCCATCAATATGACAACTACACTCAACAGCATTAAACAGCATATTCATTGTATTCTAAACAGTCGCAACATCCTGATCATCGCCTGTTGCCTCATTGTTGCAGGCTATCTGCTCATGTACGGTGATGGCAGTTCTCTCTTTGAGAGTGTGGCGTTGCAATCGGATCAGGCTTTCAACCCCGACATCTTCTCTACACGCAGGGTTGTCGTAGCCCCTATACTCTGCCTAACAGGCTATCTACTAATCATCGTCGGAATACTCTACAAAAAGTAATACTCGAAAAAAATAGTCACATTTTATTTGGCAGTAAGACCGATTATTCGTATCTTTGCCATCATGAAATATTATCAGGCAATCATTATCCTTGCTCTGCTGATGGTATCGGCCACCAGCAGAGCACAATATAACACGTATATTCAGAAGGCTGACTCGTTGTTTTTTCGTGGCGAATATACCCAGTCCAGCGCCATGTTCGAAAAGGCCTTCCAGACAGGACAAAGTATTGAGGGGAAAGATCTGTATAATGCGGCATGTGCAGCGGCATTGTCTGTTAAGACAGATGTAGCGTTCAGCCGTCTTTGGGCACGAATGGAAAAGGAGCCCAACTGGTATTCCAAAAGTTTCAAGGACGATGAAGACTTGGCATCACTGCACAACGACGCCCGCTGGCAGGCATTTGCTGATAGCATGACGGTGCGGCAGAAACGTGTGGAGAGACGATATACCGACCAAGAACTACGTCAGAGGCTTCAGCGTATTATCAAGGCCGATCAGGGCATTCGCCAAGAATGGTTTTTGGCCAATCAAGCGAAGCCAAGAGACAAGGCGAAGATAGATGCCATATTGCGAGAAATGCAGCGGGTTGACAGTCTGAATCAGGTGGAAATATGCGACATTCTCGACAAACGTGGCTTCGTAGGGCGCGAGGCTGTTGGAGAGGCTTGCGAGGTATTCTGGACGATTATCCAGCATGCACCTCTCGAAACAGAACGAAAGTATCTGCCGCTTTTCCAAAAGGCAGCAGCCAGAGGTGACATAGCTCCTTGGCAGGTGGCTACGATGGAAGACCGTATCGCCATGTTTGAAGGCAGGCCGCAGAAATATGGCTCCCAATTGGTCGTCGCTGATGATGGCACACAAACCGTTTATCAGTTGTTGAATCCGAAGAAGGTGGACGAATGGCGCAGGGAGAAAGGTATGGGCCCTTTGGCTGACTATCTGAAGTCGATGGGCGTCAAGATGCCTAAACAGGCTAAAGAGAAGCGTGTAAAAAATCTGGATTTGCTGAAACGACTGATAGCACAAGGCGACAGCAGCATGCAGCAATACAACACGTTTGACGCCTTAGGCTATTATCAAGAAGCGTACGATTTGTCAGAGACGATAGAGGTGCGCACCAAGTTGGCAGACTGCTACTATAAGCGTGGGAACTACCATCAGACCTCCGACCTGCTAAAACTGGTGCCTGAGGATAGTCTGTCACACGACGCCTTCCGTCAATTGGCTAACAGCTATCAGAAGCAAGGCGACCAAGATTCGTACATCTATTGGGCCAGTCAGTTAGTAGGTCGCTACCCCACAGATGGTGAGGTCGTCGCAGGGTTGGCGACAGCCTTAGCACAGAAGGAGCAGCCACAAAAAGCGTTGCAATATGGTTTGGATTATTGCTCACGATATGACGAAAATAACATGCTGGTAAACCGTGCTGTGGCTGATGCATTCTTTTTGGAGAGGGACTTTAAGGCTGCTGACCTATGGTATAAAAAGCTAATGGAACAAGGCGACTCCACATTCAACACGCTATACTCGGCTGGTATGTGTTACGCACAGCTGCAAGACTTGGAACCAGCCTACGAACACCTGAAGGGTGCACTCTTCTTGTCGCAGATGCAACACTATGGCGCTGCATATCGTCTTGGTGTGGTGTGCATCGACACCAAGCGTTATCCAGAGGGCCTGCGCTACCTCAACATCGCCAAAGAACTGATGAAGCCTGACCCTGCAGTCATGAAGGCCATCACACTTTCTGAGGGTGAGGGCTACTATCTGACCCAGCATTACGATGAAGCGATCACAGCGTGGAAGTAACACTTGACGTGGAACCCCACTTCTTTCGCCACCTATTTTAATTTAGCTAACGCCTACGCCTATCTATTGAAAGACAGCGAGCAGGCCAAGGTCTATTACCTGCAGTTTCTCGACCTGGCCCGCAAGGAGGAAAGACCTACCCCACAGCTTCTGGAGATGATGAAGACTGCTGAGGATATGCTGAAAGCCAATTAGCCAGAAGCCCGTCTGATGTTAGAAGCAAGGTATTGACTTAGTCCGTCCCTATGGACTAAGAGTTCGCTGCCTACGGACTGCGAGTCCGAAGGCTTCGGACTATCGGTTTAGTGCCTTTAAACTCGACGACAGCTCCTATGAAATGATGGCGATGTGTAGTTGCGATTTTTTGATGAATCGAATACGAAAAATCAACGAATGCGAAAATGTCCCTCACTCCCTAACGTTTTCGCTGGGAATGCCTTTGTAGAAAGGGGTTGAGGCACGTTAGGGACAAACACTTTAGGGTAACGTCTCCCTAACGTTTTTCATACCTGTCACTCACCTTATTATATTTATGGCTAAATTTGCTCGAAAAGGAAGTCCACTCCATGCTGCGTGAGGGTATAAAGGCAAAAACGTTAGGGAGACGTGAGGGATATTCGTTTCTCCCTAACGTCAACAAATGCCCTGTACAAAGGCATTCCCAGCAAAAACGTTAGGGAGTGAGGGACATTTTGAAATTCATGTAAATTTCGATTAATATATTTGCCAATAATTAGCTCTGCAGGAGAACATCCGCGCCCTGTTTCGTGAAAACGGATGGACAGACGAGGTACAGTTCGATGATTATATAGAGGATTACGATTGGTGATATTCGAATTGAGTGCTACATCTGATCAGAAGACACTTAGGGACTGGCACCTGTTTTGTAAGTGGACTTCAATTGATATTCTCTTATTTTTTCTCTCAAAGATAATACAAACTAAGAAAAATATTCGTATACTTGCAACGAAAACAAGACATTGGTATAAAAACTAAAGATCAAGAATTATGTGTAAGGTAGGAATTCCAAAGGAGATTAAGAACAATGAGAACCGCGTGGGTATGACCCCTGCGGGAGTAGCAGAACTGACGCGTCGCGGCCATGAGGTCTTCGTACAGCATACGGCTGGCGAGGGCAGCGGCTTTAGCGACGACGAGTACGTCAAGGCTGGAGCAAAAATCCTGCCCGCCATCGAAGACATCTATCGCGAGGCTGAGATGATTGTAAAGGTCAAGGAACCCATTGAACCAGAATACAAACTGGTGCGTAAGGGGCAGCTGCTGTTCACCTATTTCCATTTCGCTTGCGAGAAGGAGCTGACGGATGCCATGCTCGAGAGCAGTGCCGTCTGTCTGGCCTACGAGACAGTACAACTGCCAAATGGTTCGCTGCCGCTGTTGCAGCCCATGAGTGAGGTGGCAGGTCGTATGGCCACACTCAATGGTGCCTATTACCTGCAGAAGACCAAGGGTGGCAAGGGCAAACTGATTAGTGGAGTGCCTGGTGTGTCACCAACACGTGTGCTGGTACTGGGTGGTGGTGTCGTCGGAGAGGCTGCTGCACGGATGGCTGCCGGCATGGGGGCAGAGGTCACCATAACGGATATCTCGCTGCCCCGTCTGCGGCAACTCGACCTCGAGACACCAGCCAATGTGCATACGCTCTATTCCTCTGAGCACAACATCCGGAAACAGTTGCCCACCGTAGATATCGTGGTAGGTTCCGTGCTTGTACCGGGCGACAAGACACCTCATCTCATCACGCGCAACATGCTGAAACTGATGGAGCCGGGCACTGTGCTTGTTGATGTGGCTATCGATCAGGGTGGCTGTTTCGAAACCTCGCACCCGACAACCCACAGCGAACCGGTCTATACCGAAGAGGGTATCGTGCACTATTGCGTGGCCAACATCCCTGGCGCCGTTCCCAACACCTCGACACTCGCCCTAACTAACGCCACTCTGCGCTATGCTATCGCCCTCGCCGACAAAGGCTGGCAGAAGGCCTGCAAGGATGATTCCGCCCTGGCCAAGGGTCTGAACATCGTGGAGGGAAAGGTTGTTTTCAAGGCCGTCGCCGATGTCTTCGGATTGCCTTACGAACCATTATCCTTCTGATAGCAGTCATAAAACATAGGTCACAGATCGGCATCGATAAACGTACGGAACTGCTGGATGCCCTGATGGTTGTTGTCTAGGGCTTCCACTTCCGACAGATAGCAAAGAGCCTTCTCCTTGTCACCCATACCGTAGTAGCCGAGGGCAAGCATGTACTTGCAGTGGATGAGGTTCTTCGTGTCGAGGCTATCTTCCCAGATGAGCAGGTCGGGCAGCGATACGGCGAAGTAGTCCATCACCACCTTGTCGTAGATGTGCTGCTTACCGTAGTTGATAAGCTTGTTGAACAGACCACGGGCCTTGTCCTCCTGTCCGAGTTTACGATAGCACAGTCCTGCATAGAATATCTTGTCGGGCTTGGCATCGTTATAGTACATAGCGGCAGCAGGCTCCGTAGGTCCTGCGGTACCCTCTTCGTAACGTCCGAGGAAGTAAAGGATGTCGTTATCCTGCGCACCATAGAGCTTGCCTTCGCCCAAATGTGGCGGATACTCCAGGCATTCCTCCAAGAGACGTTTGGCTTTCGACGCATCGCTATCAGCCTTAAGCAGTCGCTTTGCCTGCTCGATGCGACATATCTGGTACTGTGCGGGCACCTTGCCTTCGCCACCTTCCCAAGGATGGAACTGATGGGCGTCAAGCTTCTGCATGGCCTCCTCATAGCGTCCCAGCTGGTTCAGCAGGGTAATTTCTTCAAGCACCAAGTCGTCGCGCTGAGCAATGAGCTGCGGATACTTCTGTAGGAAATCGAGACGCTCCTGATGGGGCTTGTGCAGACGCTTGTAGAGCTGGTCTAACTCCATCAGCGTACGAGCATCCGTCTCGTCAAGATGGAAGGCGCGCTCCATGTATTCAAAGGCCTCATCCTGCTTATCTTGCTTGTTGAAACGGGCCAACGCCAGATTGCGCCAAACAGAAGAGAAATTGGGATCAAGTTTTGCTGACTTCTCCCAGTACTTAATAGCTAGGTCATATTGGCGTTTATCGTAATACAGACATCCCAGATAGTATGGTGCACGGGCATCGTCAACAAGGGGCAAGAGCTCCAGTTCTTGAAGGATATACGCATCTTCCAGACGATTGGGGAAGCAATAGTCCGGATTGGCCTGAGCAGCCTTCTGCCTATATGCTACTGAGTCCATCACAAAGCTGAGATAAGCCAGATAATAGTAGGTGAGCGGTGACTCTTCCACATGATGGTCAATGGCCGTCTGCAACACCAGCACTGCCTCATCTTCAAGACCTGCATGCATATAGTCGAGGGCTATTTCGTGGTAGTTATAAATATTGCCATGCATCAGTTCTACCATGCGTTCCAAAGGCTCTGCGCTGTCAGTCAGCAGATGTTCCTCAACCATACAGAGATAGTTGAAAGGATCTATCGCATACGATGCCTTAATCCATGCCAATGCCTCGTCCTTCCGTCCGAGTTTGCGCAGCACGACAGCCTTCAAGGCACGAGCCTGGTGATTGTGGCTATTACTAATCAGCGCACGCTCCAGTTCGTCGAGGGCATCCTCCCAACGTTCGTCTGAGATGCTGATACAAGCTGCCTCATAGTAGCCAGCATCAGCCCAGGCCCTGTTCCAAGTAGATTTCCAGAAACAATCATAGGCAGACTGCGTCTTCCCCAAGAACTTGTTGACGACACCCAGATAGAACAGCGGTTCACCATCATAGGGGTTCGGATTGCGTTTCTTCAACACCTTGACAGCGGTCTTCAGATAGCCTTCAGCCTTATCGAAACGGGCACGACGCAGATACCAGAGACCTGTCTGCATATTACAGCGATAGTCCAACGGATCACGACGCAAGGCCTCCTCGTAATAATCGAGGGCACTCCACGTAGCATGACGGTACTGTTCCAAATGCAAGCCTGTCAGGTAGAGCTGGTCGATAGTCTTCGTATCCTGGGGCGAGAGGGCAGCCTCGGCAGCATCAGGAATGGGACGGATTTCATCTGGCTCGGCATACCAACATAACAACGGGCGCTTTCTCGTTCCCTCTGTCCTATCAATGGTCAGGCGAAGGTCTGAAAGATGTTCCTTACCCGTCTTCACCGTTTCAACAAGCACTTCTTCAGGGCTCAGTGTCACCACCTTATTATAATACTCGACACCATCCTCACCATCGAGCACGATACGCACGGTTTTCTTCGACGTTGCCAGAATCTTGAACTGTACCTTACAGTCGCCCACTTCCTCAATGTTCATCACAAAGTCCTTCGAGGCCTGCTTGACAATACCCAGTTCACGATAGGGCATGAAGTACTGCACGAACCGTTTCTCCTCGTAGGGCATGAGCCATGTGAAGTCGGGTTGGTTCTCAGTATATACGCCTGCCATCAGTTCGATGTAGGGGCGGAAGCCAGAATTGGTGATTCCGATGGCAGAACCATCAGACACACTGATTTCATCCGTCAGATTCCTGTCCCACGCACGTCCGAAGTCGCCATTGCCCCACGTCCACTGCTTCTTGCCTGGCGAGAAATGGTGGCTGGCTACATGCAGCATACCGCCTTTGGTGTCGTTCTCGTAGCCGCCCTCGAAATCGTACTTCGAATTAACGGCCATATAACTTGTCGGCACATAGATATTCTTGTAGTTCGAGATGTCCACACCTGCCGAATAGTCCATTTTATAATATGTTCCCGTTGCAATGGGGAACGACGAGACGGCACGCTTGCCGTGGTCGAAGACGGCATTGACATCAGGCGGAAAGACGCTCTGGTAGGCATCGTTCACCTCGACGGCAGGATTCGCCCACCAAAGGAAAGTCTGGGGCAACGGCGTACGGTTCGATACGCGACCCTGTATTTCCAGATAGGCACAACCAGGACGCAACGTAAAACCAGCCATACCCTTTTGGTGGAACATGCGCTCCATCTCGTTCACCCATACCGTCACCGAGCCGTCCTCGTTTTCCACAATGTCGCAATCGACGGGCAGATAGGTTGAGGGGCGATGGTGCTGAGGCCAGTTGAACTCGATACCGCCACTGATCCAAGGTCCTGTCAGTCCCACCAGTGCAGGTTTGATAACGTGGTTGTAGTAGACGAAGTGGCGCTGTTTGATCTTGTCATACGCCATCTGGATGCGTCCGCCCAATTCGGGCAACACCATCACCTTGATATATTCGTTCTCTATCCAGACTGCAAGCCATTCTTTGTCGACCTTCTCGTCGCTTATCGATTCGATGACAGGATAGGGATATACCACGCCACTCGAACCCTGATAGACACGTTTCTCCAAGAACATCGGGTTCTTCTCAGGTTTACCTATTTCATACGTTGGTATCGTCACCAACTCTCTCCATGCTTTCACCATTATAATTTACAATTTGACAATTTACGATTTATTTAACCAATTCGCGTTCAAGGTCTTCAAGCGATTTGCCTTTGGTTTCCGGACAACGACGCCATAGGAATGCAAAGGCACAGATGCAGATGGCGCTGTAGATCCAAAACGAACCGCTACTACCCAAAGCTGCATTCATCGAAGGGAACGAGAAGGTCAGCGTACAACAGCCCACCCACAGGGCAAACGTGCACGTCGCCATCGCTATGCCACGAACACGATTGGGGAATATTTCTGCTAACAGGGTCCATGTGACAGGTGCCAGCGTCATGGCGTAAGTAGAAATTGCTGCCACCACCAAGGCTACCATCACGAAGCCCTTCACCTCGAAAAAGTAGCAGGTGCCCAAAATCAGATAGATAAGACCCAGTCCGCCTGCGCCCAATAGAATTAACGTCCTGCGTCCCCACTTCTCGATGGTATACAGCGCCACAATCGTAAAGATAACGTTGGCAATGCCCGTGATGACGATGTTGATAAACATCCCATCGACATCGAAGCCTGCGCCCACGAATATTTCCTGCGCATAGTTGAAGATGACATTCGTGCCGCACCACTGCTGGAATACGGCTATGACGATACCCAGGACAAGTACCTTTTGGTACTTTTTAGAGGTAAGAAGTGAGAGGTGAGAGGTAAGAGAGATGTTCTGCTGACAATCTGTCTCATCAGGTATTCTCTTACCTCTTACCTCTTTCCACTCACCTCTCATTTTTAGGTACACCGGACTCTCAGGAATAAAGAAACTCATCACCAAGAATAGTGCTGCAGGCAACGTCTCAGCCCAGAACATCCAGCGCCAGCCCCACTCCACATTCCATGCCTGGCTCTCAGCAACAGAGGTATCGCGTGCCAACAGCATGTTGACGATCTGGGCACCAAGAATACCTAATACAATAGTCATCTGGTTCAGCGAGACCATTCGTCCACGAATCTCCGTAGGACTGACCTCAGCGATATACATCGGAGCCAATGCCGAGGCCACACCGATACCCACGCCGCCTACAAAGCGTGCAATATTAAATAAGGTAAAGTCATTGAACAGTCCAGTACCGATGGCTGATATGGTAAACAGTACCGCACTGACCATCAGCAGGGGTTTACGCCCATACTTGTCGGCAGCAGCACCAGCCACCATTGCACCTGCCAGACAACCTATCAAGGCCGTTGTCATAGCCACGCCCTGCAACAGAGGCGAGTCACTAATACTGAAGTAAAGTTCATAGAACGGTTTGGCTCCACCTATCACCACCCAGTCGTAGCCGAAAAGCAGTCCGCCCATCGCTGACACGGCGCAGATGAAATAGAGGAATCCTTTGTTATATCCCTGCATATCCTTAGTTATTGTTTAGTAGTGATTAAAATTTTTCGCAAAGGTACAAAAAAGTTTAGAGATTCGTGTTGAGAGTTGAGAGAAATTTCGTAACTTTGCAAAAAATAACTAAACTTCATCCATTATGTACGACAAAGAACGGGGGCTGTACGTAGCCCATTGCGCCAATGGAGCGCTTTCAATTACAGGTAAAATGGCAAACCGCCACGGACTCATAGCTGGTGCTACGGGTACTGGTAAGACGGTGACGCTGCAAGTGATGGCCGAGACTTTCTGCCAGGCTGGTGTTCCTTGTTTTATGGCCGATATGAAGGGCGACCTCAGTGGTATCTCGCAGGTAGGTAAGATGAGTGGTTTCATCGAGAAACGCCTGCCTGAGTTTGGCATCGAGAATCCTGAGTTCCAGAGCTGTCCTGTCCGTTTCTTTGACGTCTTTGGCGAACAGGGACACCCCATGCGTGCCACCATCAGCCAAATGGGCCCACAGCTACTCAGCCGTCTGATGCAGTTGAACGAGACACAGGATGGTGTACTGAATATCGTGTTCCGCATTGCTGACGAACGTGGACTGCTGCTTATCGACCTGAAGGACCTGCGTTCGATGCTCGACTGGGTATCGCAGCATGCCAAGGAGTACACCACGAAATATGGCAACATCTCGACGCCAACTATTGGTGCCATCCAGCGCGCCTTGTTACAGTTGGAGAACCAGGGGGCCGACAAGTTCTTTGGTGAGCCATCATTCGACATTTACGACCTGATGCAGACAGAGGGTGGCAAAGGCGTGATGAACGTACTGGCTGCTGACAAACTGATGTTGCAGCCTAAGCTGTACTCGACCTTCCTGCTGTGGCTGATGAGTGAACTCTATTCTACCCTGCCCGAGGTGGGCGACTTGCCACAGCCCAAGCTCGTATTCTTCTTCGATGAGGCCCACATGCTGTTTACCGATACCAGCAAGGCGCTGCTCGACAAGATTGAACAGGTTATCCGCCTCATTCGTTCGAAGGGTGTAGGCATCTACTTTATCACCCAGAGTCCCACGGATATTCCTGAGAACATCCTGGGGCAGTTGGGTAATCGCGTGCAGCACGCCCTGCGAGCCTATACGCCGAAGGATCAGAAAGCCGTGAAGACCGCTGCCGACACCTTCCGCGCCAATCCCGCCTTCAAGACTGACGAGGCCATCATGAACCTCGAGACGGGCGAAGCCCTTGTGAGCTTCCTCGATGAGAAGGGTGCACCCAGCGTCGTGGAACGCGCCAAAATACTGTTCCCGCTGTCGCAGATTGGTGCCGTGACTGAAGGCCAGCGCCTCGACATCATCAAACAGAGTCGCATCTATGGCAAATACGACACGCCTGTGGACCGTGAGAGTGCCTTCGAAGTGCTCATGGCTGAAGCCGAACAGCAGATGGCAGCACAACAAGAGGAAGCTGCTGCTGAAGAAATCAAAGCTGCAGGTAAGGCTGAGAAGGAAGAAAAGAAGAAGCCAGGCATCATGTCAAAGGTTTTGAAAGCCGTCCTGACTGCTATCACCTCGACATTCGCTGCCATCCTTGGCACCTACGTCAGCGACAAGGTAACGGGTAAGAAGACGAAATCCAAGACCTCTACCACTGGTCGTGTTGCCAAGAATGCCACGAGTGCCGCTACCCGTACCATTACGAAGGAGTTGACACGCGACATTTTAGGGAATCTGATAAAATAAAAGAAGTCAGAGGGAGATAGAAGAAGATATTTTCATTGCACAAAACGGCCAAAGTGTGCACATTTTGGCTGTTTTTGTGCATTTTATTTGGCTGTGTGCGCAAAAAAGCGTACCTTTGCACCCGATTTTTGAGAAAAGGATATCATTTTTACACATTATTAATAAATATGGCATTAAAAATTGTAGTACTTGCTAAGCAGGTACCCGACACAAGAAATGTGGGTAAGGACGCCATGACTGCCGAAGGAACGGTGAACCGCGCTGCCCTACCCGCCATCTTCAATCCAGAAGATTTGAATGCCCTGGAGCAGGCCCTTCGCCTGAAGGAGCAGAACCCAGGCTCAACAGTAGGAATCCTCACGATGGGTCCTCCACGTGCAGGCGAAATCATCCGTCAGGGACTTTATCGTGGTGCTGATACAGGTTGGTTGCTGACCGACCGTCTCTTCGCTGGTGCTGATACCCTCGCTACATCTTACGCTCTGGCTACAGCCATCAAGAAGATTGGCGATGTAGACATCGTTATCGGTGGTCGTCAGGCTATCGATGGTGATACCGCACAGGTAGGTCCCCAGGTAGCTCAGAAGCTGGGCCTCAACCAGGTAACTTATGCCGAGGAGGTTCTCTCAGTAAAGGATGGCAAAGCTACCATCAAGCGTGTCATCGACGGTGGTGTAGAAACTGTAGAGGCTCCTCTGCCTGTAGTGATTACCGTAAACGGTAGCGCTGCTCCCTGTCGTCCCCAGAACGCTAAGCTGGTGATGAAGTACAAGCGCGCTACCTGTCCTATGGAGCGCCCTGCTGAGGGTACTGCCTACGACTATCTGTACGATGAGCGCCCTGAACTGACACTGAACCAGTGGAGTGTTGCCGATGTTGATGGCGACGTGAACCAGTGCGGTCTCAGTGGCTCACCCACCAAGGTGAAGGCTATCAAGAACATCGTGTTCCAGGCTAAGGAGTCGAAAACTTTGACGGCTTCAGATGCTGATATTGAGGGTATGATCAAAGAATTGTTGGAAGAGAAAATCATTGGCTAATAAGATATGAATAATGTTTTTGTTTACGTAGAAATTGAAGGAACAACTGTTCAAGAGGTTTCTCAAGAGTTGTTGACCAAGGGTCGTAAGCTCGCCAATGAACTGAACGTAGAGCTGCACGCTGTTGTTGCCGGTACCGGTATTTCTGGTAAGGTGGAGGATCAGATTCTGCCTTATGGTGTCGACAAGCTGTTTGTCTTCGACGCTAAGGACCTGTTCCCTTACACCTCAGCTCCTCACACAGATATTCTGGTTAACCTCTTCAAGGAGGAGCAGCCACAGATCTGCTTGATGGGTGCTACCGTGATTGGTCGTGACCTCGGTCCACGCGTATCGTCATCGCTGACATCAGGTCTGACTGCTGATTGCACAGAGCTCGAGATTGGTCCCTACGAGGATAAGAAGAACAATAAGGTATATGAGAATCTGCTCTATCAGATTCGTCCTGCCTTCGGTGGTAACATCGTAGCTACTATCGTGAACCCCGACCACCGTCCACAGATGGCTACCGTTCGTAGCGGTGTGATGCAGAAGGCTCTGTACGAGGGCAAGGCTAAGGGCGAGGTTGTTTACCCCGAGGTTAGCAAGTATGTTAGCCCAGAGGCTTTCGTTGTAAAGGTACTCGACCACCACGTAGAGGCTGCTAAGCACAACCTGAAGGGTGCGCCTATCGTTGTAGCTGGTGGTTACGGTATGGGTTCTAAGGAGAACTTCGACATGCTGTTCGATCTGGCTAAGGTGCTGCATGGTGAGGTTGGTGGTAGCCGTGCTGCTGTGGATGCTGGCTGGCTGGATCACGACCGTCAGATTGGTCAGACGGGTGTTACCGTTCACCCCAAGGTGTACATCGCCTGCGGTATCTCTGGACAGATTCAGCACATCGCTGGTATGCAGGATTCTGGCATTATCATCTCTATCAACAGCGATCCCGATGCTCCTATCAACCGCATCGCTGACTATGTCATCGTTGGTACTGTGGAAGAGGTAGTTCCCAAACTCATTAAGTATTACAAACAGAATAGCAAGTAATTATGGCAAACTATTATAGCGATCATCCTGAGATCGGGTTCTACTTGAACCACCCCCTGATGGCTCGTATCGTCGAGCTGAAGGAAAAAGGCTTTGCTGATGCAAAGGAATATGACTACGCTCCCGTTGACCTGGGCGATGCCATCGAGAACTACAAGCAGATTCTCGACATCACCGGCGACGTGGCTGCTAACATCATCGAGCCAAACTCTGAGAGCGTTGACCTCGAAGGTCCACACCTCGAGAACGGCCGTATGATCTACGCCTCTAAGACTTACGAGAACCTCGACGCTACCCGCAAGGCTGGCCTCTGGGGTGTTTCAATGCCTCGTCGTTACGGCGGTCTGAACCTGCCTAACGCAGTGTTCTCAATGCTCTCTGAGATGATCTCAGCTGCTGATGCTGGTTTCCAGAACATCTGGAGCCTGCAGAGCTGTATCGACACACTCTATGAGTTCGGTTCTGAGGAGCAGCGCCAGAAGTACATCCCACGCGTTTGCGCTGGTGAAGGAATGTCGATGGACCTGACTGAGCCTGATGCTGGTTCCGACCTGCAGCGCGTGATGCTGAAGGCTACCTTCGATGAGAAGGAGAACTGCTGGCGTCTGAACGGTGTAAAGCGTTTCATCACCAATGGTGATAGCGACATCCACCTCGTGCTGGCTCGTTCTGAGGAAGGCACCAAGGACGGACGTGGTCTGTCAATGTTCATCTACGACAAGCGTCAGGGTGGTGTTGACGTACGTCACATCGAGCACAAGTTGGGTATCCACGGTTCACCTACTTGTGAGCTGACCTATAAGAACGCTAAGGCAGAGCTCTGCGGAAGCACTCGTCTGGGTCTTATCAAGTACGTGATGGCTCTGATGAACGGTGCCCGTCTGGGTATCGCCGCTCAGTCAGTAGGTGTTGAGCAGGAGGCTTACAACGAGGGTCTGGCTTACGCTAAGGAGCGTCAGCAGTTTGGTGATAAGATTATCAACTTCCCCGCTGTTTACGATATGCTTTCTCGCATGAAGGCTAAGCTCGATGCTGGTCGTTCACTGCTGTATGAGACAGCTTGCTATGTAGACGTTTACAAGTGCCTCGAGGATATCGAGCGCGACCGCAAGCTCACACTTGAGGAGAAGCAGGAGCTGAAGAAGTATCAGCGTTTGGCTGATGCCTTCACACCACTTGCTAAGGGTATGAACTCTGAGTATGCTAACCAGAACGCTTACGATGCTATCAGCATCCACGGTGGTTCAGGTTTCATCATGGAGTACAAGAGCCAGCGCCTGTTCCGCGATGCCCGTATCTTCTCTATCTACGAGGGTACCACTCAGCTGCAGGTGGTTGCTGCTATCCGCTACATCACCAACGGCACCATGCTCGCCAACATCAAGGATATGTTTGCAGCTCTACCCGCAGAGGCTAATGCTGCTCTGAAGGCTCGTGTAGAGAAGCTGATTCCTATCTACGAGGAGGCTCTCGCAAACGTGAAGGCTCTCGAGAATCAGGATGCTCAGGACTTCCTCGCTCGTCGTCTTTACGATATGACTGCCGAGCTCGTTATGTCACTGCTCATCATCCGCGATGCTGCTAAGGCTCCTGAGATGTTCGCTAAGAGTGCTCAGGTTTATGTTCGCATGACTGAGGAGGATGTATACGGTAAGAGCGCATACATCAAGGCCTTCCAGGTTGAGGATTTGGCTAACTTCCGTGCTGCTGAGCCAGAGGCTGAAGAGGCTTAAATTACAGAAAAAAACATACCGCAAAAGGGAGGTTGTCCTAAACGACAACTTCCTTTTTCTTTTTGTCCAAAAACAAACTGTGTGCGAACACAAATGCTTGATATGCGTCAAGAATGAGGCCATTTTCTGCTTCTTTTGGCTCAAAAAGTTGGAAGGGAGCAAAAATCGTCGTACCTTTGCATCGTCTTCAAGAGAGAATTAGTTTTTTAGGTAAAAGATTGGATAACAGACATAAGGTATTAGTTATAAAAAAGGTAAAAGATTTAGCGAAATCGGATATAGGTTTTAGTTAGTAATTAGGTTAGTTAAGATTGAATTAAGGATGACTTGACGTCGTGAGACGTTTTTTCATAAGATTAGGTTTTTAGTTATTGATAAAGTAGAGAATGCAGCTTCCGGATTGTTCCGAGAGCTGCATTTCTCTTTCGTAAGAAATGCAGCTCTCAGACAAAATAAAAAGGGCAGATATCGGGTCACCTGCATAACCACGTGGATTAGCCAAAGATCTTGACCAGTCTGAAGAT
>CAMVOS010000003.1 GCA_947169185.1 uncultured Prevotella sp. | reverse complement strand
TTTGTTAGAACACTGCATCCTTTCGTTTGCGGGTGCAAAGGTACAACAAAAAAAACAATCCGCCAAACTTTTGACGGATTATTTTTATTTTTTACCCTAAAAAAGTCGTTTTACAAGGAAAAAAGGAGCCCTCAAGCAGGTCGGAGGAACTCCTTTTTGCACACAACAGACTTATTTTACTCTGCCTTGTAGCGTGTCACCGTGTTCTGTAACTTGGTGTAGCCTTTTACGCCATCAGGATTATAGATGTCCAGATGGTCGTAGCCGTACATGATGAGGTTGCCCTGCTGGTCGAAGTGCAGCTGGTCGCTGTTGCGCTGGATGGCGCGCGGACGCTTCAGTATCTGGTCCATGATGGTGGTGGTAATCTTGTCTGTTACCTGTGGTGTACCAGAGAAATCGTTCGACTGCCACTCGCAGTAGTATTGCCCGTACTCGTCGCACTCTGCCATGATGCTCTTGGGGCCGATGGCAAAGTTGCGGAAACGATTATCGCTGCTCTCCAGCTGATAGACCTGTTCCCACTTGATGTCCTGCCAGGGCAGGGGCGTCTTTCCAATGAAGCTGCTCCAGGCGGCATAAAGCATACCGTCCTTGATGGCTGTAGCCTGGATGTCGCTCTTGATCTTATATATTTTAGCACCTCCATCAGTCTCATGATAGGTCTTGATAGTTGTCGCTGCAGTATTGGGTATGGCAACGATGTCGTGTAGTGTCACGGCAATCATGGAACCATCGTCAAATACGAAGGCGTTCATGACGTCGTTGGTGGTGAATTCCCTGACGGGTTTGCATCGTCCACCGTCCAAGTCGAACAGGATGGCTCCGCTTCCGTAGGCCACCAACCAGCGTTTGTTGGGCGAGAACACAATGCCGTCGAAGGTACGCTGATGGGCAATGAGTCCTTTACCCCAGTCGCTGGTAGCGAAGAGACAGGGCGATGTGCCGCGATCGGTGCCGTTGTAACGCACCAGTCCCACGTTGGTCACCATCATGTAGAGGTCCTTGCCGTCGTGGCCGATGGCGGTTATCATCTTATCACGCCCACCGGGAATCAGCTTCTTGATGTCGCCCGTCTTTTTGTCAATGCCGATGATGGAACGGTCTAACTGGTCGAGGAGATAGAGGTAATTGGCATCTTCGGCCAGCGGTTTCTCCAGTGAGATGTCCTTCATGTTTACTATGCAGATGTTGGCTTTACTCTTATTGGCTGTACTCTGGGCTGTTGTGGCCTTGCGAGCGGGAGCTGTTCGTTTCCGTTGCTGGGCATTGGCTGTCAAGGTGATAGCCAGCACAAGCATGGTGATAATACTGATACGTTTCATGTTCTTTAGTTATTAAAAATTGATACTGCAAAGATAGTGAAAAACGGAAGAAGTGTTCATAAAGGATTCCAACCTTGTGCTTTGAGCTCGAATTCCTGGTCATCACGGGTAACGAGAACGTGGCCGAGACTCTGGTTGGTGATGTGACCAATAAGCTTGACGTCTTCCAACTCTTGTATCTTCTCGTGGTCGCCAATGGGGACGGTGAACAGCAGTTCATAGTCCTCACCGCCATTCAGGGCACAGGTGGTGACGTTCATGTTCAGCTCTTCGGCCATCACGGCTGTCTGGTAGTCGATGGGGATTTGCTTTTCAAAGATGCGACAGCCCACCTTGCTCTGTTTGCAGATGTGCAGGAGCTCGCTGCTGAGTCCGTCAGAGATGTCCATCATCGATGTAGGATGGATGCCAGCCTCGCGCAGACGCTGGACGATGTCGCCACGGGCCTCAGTCTTCAGCTGGCGCTGCAGGAGGTATTCCTTGCCAGCGAAGTCGGGTTGGAAGTCGGGGGCTGGCTTGCCATTCTTCTTGGCTTCATCCACCATCTGGTAGTACACGGTCTTTTCGCGCTCCAGGAGTTGTAGACCCATATAGGCAGCGCCGAGGTCGCCCGAGACGCAAATGAGGTCGGTTTCACGGGCTCCATTGCGATAGACGATGTCTTCCTTGCGAGCCTCACCGATGCAGGTAATTGAGATGGCCAAACCCGTATAAGACGAGGTCGTATCGCCACCAACGATGTCGACGCCCCATTTTTCGCAGGCCATGCGCAGTCCGGAGTAGAACTGCTCGATGTCCTCGACGGTGAAGCGCTTGCTCAGTGCCAGTGATACAGTCATCTGACGTGGTGTGCCATTCATGGCAAAGATGTCGCTGATGTTGACCATCGCTGATTTCCAACCCAGATGCTGCAAACTGATATACGTCAGGTCGAAGTGAACACCCTCCATCAGCATGTCGGTGGTGACGAGCACCTCTGAGTCGGGATAGTGAAGTACGGCGCAGTCATCACCTACGCCGTACTTTGTTGATGTGTTTTGAGGCTTGATGTCTTCCGTCAGACGGTCAATCAACCCAAATTCTCCAATTTTTGCTATTTCCATTAATTTATGCTGTACGTTTAATCATTTCGCGCATGATTTCGGTCATCAGTGGCTGAGCCTTATCGGCAGCCTCCTGAACCTCCTCGTGGCTGACCTCTACAGGATTGTCGAAACCGCCCAGGTCGGTAACGACGCTGATGCCGAAGGTGCGGATGCCACAATGATGGGCAACGATAACCTCGGGAACGGTAGACATGCCGACGGTGTCGCCACCCAGCGTGCGGTACATCTTATACTCGGCAGGGGTCTCGAAGGTAGGACCAGTGGTGCCCACATAGACGCCGTAGACCAGACGAATCTTCTTCTCCTTGGCAATCTTGGTAGCCAGATTGATGAGCTCGTGGTCGTAGGCCTCGTGCATGTCTGGGAAGCGTGGGCCGGTGGGGAAGTTCTTGCCACGTAGCGGATGCTCGGGGAAGAAGTTGATATGGTCGGTAATGACCATCAGGTCGCCAATCTTAAAGGCGGGATTCATACCACCAGCGGCATTTGATACAAAGAGTGTTTTTATGCCAAGTTCATACATCACACGGACGGGGAAGGTGACTTCCTTCATCGAGTAGCCCTCGTAGTAGTGGAAACGGCCCTGCATGGCCATGATGTCTACACCACCCAACTTGCCGAAGATGAGTGCACCAGCGTGTCCCTCAACGGTAGATACAGGGAAATTGGGTATCTCTTTGTAGGGAATCTCGAGCTTATCAGTTATTTCTGAAGCTAATTGTCCGAGGCCTGTCCCCAGAATGATGGCTGTTGTTGGTTTTGTGGTCATCCTTTGCTTTAGCCAGGATGCTGTTTCTTGAATTTTTTCGTACATAGTCTCTGATTTGTTGGTTAAACATGTTATCTTGTTCCTGCAAGAAGCTAATACGCACAGGCAGGACATAAATATTCTTCTTTATCTCATCGCTGAGTCCATCGGTATGATTCAGACGGGTGGCGTCTTTCTCTGTCGTAATGATCAGTTTCGGAGAGGGCATTGCAGCAAACGTGTCGTTAATGAGTTGAACGTCTTTCGCATCAAACAAATGATGGTCGGCAAAGGTGAGCGGTGTGAGATGGGGGGTATATGGTGACAGGTCGTGCTCCAACTGCTCGGGCGATGCGATACCTGTCAGCAGCAGAACATGCTTGTCGTGCAGACCATCCAGTGTCGGAACATCCAGTTGCCCTTTCTGGAATAGAGGCTGCATCTCGGCATATTCCAGCGTGGTAAAGTACAGACGCTGGTAGGGATAGAGGTGCATGGCTTTGGTGACGACACGATATTCCATAGGCTTGAGGTCCTTAGGACACTTGGTCACGATGACAATGTCGGCACGGTCCTTGCCGTTTAATGGCTCGCGAAGGCGGCCAGCCGGCAACAGCTTGTCGTAAATGATCAGCCGGTGATAGTCTACCAACAGGATGTTAATACCAGGCTTTACATATCGGTGCTGGAAGGCGTCGTCAAGCAGGATGACGTCGAGTTTGGAATCTTGCTCAGTCAACATATCTATACCATGACAGCGATTCTTGTCGACAGCAATAGTGATATCCGGGAATTTCTGCTTCATCTGGTACGGCTCGTCGCCTATCTCCAGCATGGTCGTATTCTTGTTGGCAAGAATGAAGCCTTTGCTTTTGCGCTTGTAACCTCGGCTAAGGACTGAGACACGGAACTGATCCTTCAACAGACGTACCAGATATTCAACATGTGGCGTCTTGCCAGTCCCACCTACAGTAATGTTGCCCACACTGATAACGGGAATTTGGAAGGCACGTGTCTTCAGAACCCCCATTTCAAACAGGGTGTTGCGTGTCTTTACTGCCAGTCCGTAAAACCAGCTTAACGGCAATAGCCACTTGTTGATTTTGATGAAGTCTCCCTCCACGTCTCTTATCGCTTAATTAATATTAAGGTAATAGGGCAGACGAGCTTGAATAGCATTCTGATGATTCATGGTCTTCACCAGTCGCAAAGGCTCATAATATTCGCCCAGGGCCTGACGCAACTCACTGTCAAGATAACTTCCCTTGCTGCCCTGCTCGAGTAGATCTACCCACCAGTCAACTGGTTCTGGATAGTTGGTAGCGTGATATTCCTTTAACTTGGCAAGCTCAGCAGCCTTCTTGACGGCATCGTCCAAAGAACCAATGGCGTCTACCAGTTTGATACCCAATGCATCGTTACCCAACCATACACGTCCCTGGGCAATTTCTTCAATAGACTCCACGGACTGTTTGCGACCATCGGCCACACGCTTGCGGAATAGCTCGTAGCCACGACCGATATACTGGTCGAGCAGTGCCAGCTCCTCAGCATTGAACGGACGTGCCGCTGTGCCAAAAGCTGCATGCTTGTTAGTCTTTACCTCGTCAAACTTCACACCCAGCTTATCGGTAAGCAGTCCGCTGAAGTCGGGGAACATGCCGAAGATACCGATAGAACCGGTAATCGTCGTGGGTTCTGAATAGATGTAGTTGGCTGCACAACTGATGTAGTAGCCACCACTGGCAGCATAGCCACCCATAGATACAACGACGGGCTTCTTGGTTTTCAGCTGCGTCACACTACGCCATATCTGTTCTGACGCATAAGCAGAGCCACCAGGTGAGTTGACGCGCAATACCACAGCTTTGACGTCATCATTATTCATCAGATCTTCCAAATCCTTGCAAACAGTATTGGCTACGATGTTGTGTCCGTCCGATGTCAGACCGCCAGTCTCAGAGTCGACAATTTCGCCGTAGGCATAATAGACGGCAATCTGCTCGCCCTCCTGCTTCTTGCCTTTTACATTCTTCATATCGGCCAAAGTCAGCTGCGGAATCTTTTCATCCTTATCGAGCTTCAGCAGTTTCTTGATTTCGTCCTTCACCTCGTCTGTAAACATCAGCTTGTCCACCAGCTTCATTTTCACCAAATCGTTCTGTTCTGCCAATGCTACAAAACGATCGGCATAGGCATTCAGAGAGTCAACGGGAATCTTTCGGCTATCTGAGACGTCCTTCAACATCACCTTCCAGATGCCATTGATATAGGCTGTCACCTGTTCGCGGTTGGCGTCGCTCATCTTGTCAGCAGTCATCATCTCAGGGGCACTCTTGTATTTACCCACCTTGCAGAGCTGATATTTTACGCCAAACTTAGCCAGCAGGTCTTTTACAAAGTAGGGGGTGGAAGCCAGTCCGTGCCAGTCAACCATACCTTGTGGATTCAGGAACAGTTTATCGGCCACACTACAAATATAATAGGTGTTTTGTGTATAGGAGTCTGCATAGGCCACAATCCACTTGCCACTTTTCTTGAAGTCGAGGAGGGCTTCGCGGATGGCATGGCTTGATGCTGGCGTATCACTCGAGAACATACCTGCCTCGATATAGATACCTTTAATGTCTTTGTTATCCTTGGCTTTTTTTATGGCACTGATCATGTCGTCCAGTCCCAGGTTCTCAGTAACTTGTCCTGTCAGCATACTCAATGGGTCGTCAGCTGCACGTTCGTCCAACTGTCCAGAAAGCATGAGTGTGAATACGGAGTTCTCAGCCACTTTGGTACTACCGGCACTTGATGCAACCAGTCCAACCATGGAGATAACGCTGATAATGGCCATGATGATACCCAGCACGACGATGCCCGTGATAGTGGCTAAAACATTTTTCAGAAAGTCTTTCATTTTACTAATGTTGATAAAATTAAGTCGATATTCTCTGCAAAGTTAGTAATTTATTTTAATAAGGTGTAATTTTTTAAGTCTTTTTAAGCGCTTTTTTACACCTTCTTTAGGATGATTCCACCATTAGGCTGTATTACAACCTTTGTTTTACCTTCTTTATCTATCTTCAATTGGCGCAATAGTGGGCCTTTCTTCGCATCATCCACATAGTAACTGACGGTTTGACCAGCCCACTCGGGCATGGTGATGATTAGCGTCTTTGCTTGTGCCTCAGCATTCAGTCCTGCTACATACCAATCGTTGCCGTGACGTCGCGCCAGTACCACATATTTGCCTGGATAACCATCAAGGAATCGGGTGTCGTTCCATGTCGTAGGTATCTTGCGGAGAAAGTCGAGTTCAAACTGTGGCAGTTCCCCAAGGTTGTTAGGTTGCATAGCGATACATTGTATACGTGTTTGGGTCGTGATAGCTGCAGCCATCTCGAAGATGTCGGTGGTGTAGCGGCGATGACGACTCTTGTTATCGCGTGACAGGTATTTATTCATAATCGTGCCACCCCAGTCCATTGGGCCCATGGCGTTGCGGATGAAGGGGTGCATGCAGAGTTCAAAGGCTTCGCTCTTGGCATGTCCTTCACTGAAGAAGACGTTCTCAGAAGCAAGGACGGCTTCAGAGGCTACGTAGTTGGGATACATATACTCCCAACCACGAGGCATGGTGCAACCGTGGAAGATAACCTGCAAACCGTAGCGGTTGGCATCGTAGAGGATGTCCTCGTAGAGCTGCATGGTCTGCTGTTTGTCGCCACCGAAGAAGTCTACCTTAATGCCCTTTACGCCAATCTTTTGTAGCCACGCCATTTCCTTGTCACGGGCAATGGCTGTCGACATGCAGTCACGAGGAGTCTGCGGTGCATCGTTCTCGTAGCCGTTCGAGTTGTACCATAACATCAGGCTGACATTTTTAGACTGGGCATACTTCGACAGTTCTTCGATCTTGTCTCGACCAATACGCTGGTCCCACCAGTTGTCTACCAAGCAGTACTCGAAGCCCATATTGGCAGCGAGGTCAACAAACTGCACCTGATCGTTGTAGTTGATGCTCGCGTCCTGCCATACAAGCCATGACCATGTATAACGACCGGGCATATACTGCGTAGATGGTGCGTATTTGTTCGATAGTAAGCTGCTTCCAACCTTGTTTTCGACGATAGGTTGTAATGAGGTTCCAATAACAATGGTGCGCCATGGGGTGGTGTAGGGCAGAGGAATGCCTGCAAAGGGTGTGCCGTTGCCATTGTTCTCACCAGCCTGCGGAAAGGCGATGGTATAGCCAGTCTCCATGCTGTAGTCGCTCAGGTGTGAGCCGACATAGCTGCCGTCGACACCAACCTCGCTAACCAGTACCCAGGCATTCTGCTCCTTTTGCTGATTTGATGCAATGGGTACGCGGAACAAACATGGGAAGGTATAGCCCTGTCCAAAGCGTGAACGGTCGCTCATGGGGGCATCCGCCTTATAGTCTTCTTCGTAACTGGGCTTTGTGCGCTCCCAGCCCGTCATCGGACCAATCTGCGGACAGAGAAACGTCGTGGAGTTTTCAGGGAAGTTAAACGATGACGCCTCATGTCGTATGACAGCGCATTTGGGATTGTCTCCAGGGCGTGGAATCTCGTAACAGAAGGCGATGCTGGTGTCTGTCACATGGAAAATGACTATCATCTGCTGCCCCTTGTCATTGGCGAACGGGACAGCATAGCGTATTCCGTCTTGTTGGATTATCTTGTGTTTGCCCATCTTCAGCCCTTTTGTAAAGTCACCAAAGTCGGCCATAAAACCTAAGCGTGAGGATGTCATAATCTGTACACCATCATATGTGACACTGTAGGTGGCAATGCCGCCATCGTCACCGAATGTCAACGCAATTCTGGTGTTAGGAGAAGTCACTGTCCTCGTTTCACCCATCATAATGATAGTCATCAGTAATGAAGTAGCTAATGCAGATAGTCTTTTCATATTTCTTGGTTTAGTTTTTTATAAATATGTATTTTTTTAAATATGGTGCAAAGATACAAATAATAATCAAAACAGTCTACTTTTTATTTAAGAAAAGTGTAAATATGACGCTATTCTGCCAATCTGTCAGTCATATTTGGCTTGGCACGATTTTAGCTGTGATAAGTGCAGAAAGTTTAAATTCTAACATTAAAATACAAAGTATTATGAACATTAAACCATTAGGAGACCGCGTGCTGGTAGTGCCTGCACCGGCAGAAGAGAAAATCGGTGGTATCATCATTCCTGATACTGCTAAGGAGAAGCCCCTCCACGGAACGATTAAGGCTGTTGGCCAGGGTACCAAGGATGAAGAGATGGTGCTTAAGGCTGGCGATGAGGTGTTGTATGGCAAGTACAGTGGCACCGAGCTGGAGTTTGAAGGCGAGAAGTATCTGATGATGCGTCAGAGCGACGTGCTCGCAGTGATTGAAAAATAATATCGAAGAATCGAAATTTCGAAACTTCGAAACATCGAATTATAAAAGCAAAAATTATTATGGCAAAAGATATTAAATTCAATATTGACGCCCGCGATGCAATGAAGCAGGGTGTAGACCAGTTGGCCAACGCAGTCAAGGTAACGCTTGGTCCTAAGGGTCGTAACGTAGTGATTGAGAAGAAGTTTGGTGCTCCTCAGATTACTAAGGACGGTGTAACCGTAGCCAAGGAGATCGAACTCGAGGATAAGTTTGAAAACACTGGCGCTCAGCTCGTTAAGAGCGTAGCATCAAAGACTGGTGACGATGCAGGTGATGGTACGACAACTGCTACCATCCTAACCCAGGCTATCGTGACTGAGGGTCTGAAGAATGTCACCGCTGGTGCCAATCCTATGGACCTGAAGCGTGGTATCGACAAGGCTGTGAAGAGCGTTGTTGACTTCATCCAGAAGAATGCCGAGCGTGTTGACGACAACTACGACAAGATTGAGCAGGTAGCTACCGTTTCTGCCAACAATGACGAGGAAATCGGTAAACTGCTGGCTGAGGCTTTCCGCAAGGTTTCTAAGGATGGTGTCATCACCATCGAGGAGTCGAAGAGCCGCGACACACACATCGGTGTTGTCGAGGGTATGCAGTTTGATCGTGGCTACCTCTCTGGCTACTTCGTAACTGATTCTGAGAAGATGGAGTGTGTGATGGAGAATCCTTACATCCTCATCTATGATAAGAAGATTTCTAACATCAAGGATTTCCTGCCCATCCTGCAGCCTGCTGCTGAGAGTGGACGCCCCTTGCTGGTTATCGCCGAGGATGTAGATTCTGAGGCATTGACCACACTCGTTGTCAACCGTCTGCGTGGTGGCTTGAAGATTTGCGCTGTCAAGGCTCCTGGCTTTGGCGATCGTCGTAAGGCTATGCTCGAGGATATCGCTACTCTGACTGGTGGTGTCGTTATCAGCGAGGAGAAGGGTCTTAAGCTGGAGCAGGCTACCCTCGAGATGCTGGGTACTTGCGACAAGGTGACCGTTTCGAAGGATAACACCACGATTGTGAATGGTGCTGGCGATAAGCAGGCCATCCAGGATCGTATCGCTCAGATTAAGAAGGAAATCGAGCTCACTACCTCTTCTTATGACAAGGAGAAGCTGCAGGAGCGTCTTGCCAAATTGGCAGGTGGCGTAGCAGTACTCTATGTTGGTGCTAACAGTGAGGTCGAGATGAAGGAAAAGAAGGACCGTGTGGACGATGCACTCTGTGCTACCCGTGCAGCCATCGAAGAGGGTGTTGTCGCTGGTGGTGGTACGACCTACATCCGCGCTCAGCAGGCTTTGGCTGACGTGAAGGGTGACAATGCTGACGAGCAGACGGGTATCAACATCATCTGCCGTGCCATCGAGGAACCTCTGCGTCAGATTGTCAGCAATGCTGGCGAAGAGGGAGCCGTTGTCGTACAGAAGGTTCGCGAGGGCAAGGGTGACTTCGGTTACAATGCTCGTCTCGACAAGTACGAGGATCTGCGCGAGGCTGGTGTCATCGATCCTGCCAAGGTGGCTCGTGTAGCTCTGGAGAATGCCGCTTCTATCGCTGGCATGTTCCTGACCACTGAGTGTCTCATCTGCGACAAACCTGAGAAGGAACCTGCTATGCCAATGGGTGGTGCACCAGGTATGGGTGGCATGATGTAAGTAGTTGATTTTGTAAACTATAGATAACAAAAATACGGGTGCTGGTCGAAAAAACTGGCACCCGTATTGACATAAATCAAAATCGGTATTAGTTTCTGCAGAAAATTCTTGCAACGTGCGAAAAAAGTTCATAACTTTGCACCGTCGAAAGGATGAAAAGCCTATTGACATTGATTGAAGTTGATTAACAAGAGATATTTTTTTGATTTGTTTTAGTAGATTAGTTTTTAAGTAGTTTGTTTAAAAAATCGGCTGTCGTGATGACAATCGATTTTTTTTTGTTATCTTTGCAGCGTCAAATGTAGAAGTTGTGATGAACACTATAATATATAATAAGGTGAAGCAGCGGATGAAGGGCGTCATGCTCGTTTGTCTGTTAACTTTCCTTTCAATCCATATCTTTGCCCAAAACTATCGTCCGTCGGGCCAGGCTTTTGTCTGCTCTAATGGACACAATCGCTATACTCGTGCACTTTATGGTAGTCATACGGATTGGCGCGTAGAGACGAGCGACCGTCCTGTATTTGCTCTTTTCAAGAAAGGCAACCACCGTAACGTTCGTCTGCGTATTAACGATGTGGCACTCGACTCTACCACTCAGTGTGATGCCAGCTATGAGGCAGGAATGCGCAGCTATATTGTTCGTGACAAGCGGTGGGGGAATGGTGCTATCGTCCGTGTAAAAGTGGTGGCTTCGTTGACTACAGAACGTGCCTTGTGGCGCATTCAGGCAACAGGTTTCAAGGAAGACCCGTTTATCGATTTGGTAGTCAGCAACATCAAGAATCCTAAACTTCATCGCAATGGCGATATCGGTGTGGATGCTGCCGATGCCTTTGAGGCCGATGGTAAACAGCCCGTGCAGTTTATTGGCGGCATATTGTTGGAGAATGTCTGTTATCTTTGTGCTGAGGGCCAGAAATTAAAGTTCCTGGACGATGACGAAGGTGAACGTCTCTTTGAGGCTGACGAAAAAGCGATGAAACAGCTGGCTGGACGTATTGAGTTCCGTACGCCCGATCCTTATATCAATACGCTGGGTGGTGCCTTGGTGGTAGCTGCTGATGGCGACTGGGATGGTGAGACGTGGCTGCATGGCTGCGTAGGCTGGCGTATGCCGCTGGCTGGTTGGCGTGCAGGCTATCTGGGTGACGTGCTGGGCTGGAACGATCGTGCCAAATTGCATTTCGATGCCTATGCCAGGAGTCAGGTGAAGAATGTCGCTGCTGATATTCCTCATCCTACCCAAGACCCCAAGCAGCAGATGGCGCGTTCTGAGAAGCGCTGGCATACGCAGATGTATTCCGATGGCTACATCTGTCGCAATCCGAACCGTAACGACCAGATGCACCACTACGACATGAATCTCAACTATATTGATGAGTTGTTGTGGCATTTCCAATATGATGCCGATAAGGCCTATCTGAAGAAGATGTGGCCCGTGCTGAAGAGTCATCTGGCGTGGGAGAAACGTAATTTCGACCCCGATGGCGACCATTTGTATGATGCCTACTGTTGCATATGGGCCAGTGACGCATTGTATTACAGTGGTGGTGCTGTGACCCATTCGTCGGCTTACAACTATCGTGGTAATCGTCTGGCAGCCCGTATCGCCGAGCTCCTTGGCGAGGATCCCCAGCCTTACCGTTCTGAGGCCGATGCCATTCTGAAGGCCATGAACGACCGTTTATGGCTGAAGGATAAGGGCCATTGGGCCGAATATCAGGACCTGATGGGTTTGAAGCGTGTCCACGAGAGTGCTGCCGTCTGGAGCATTTATACGCCTATCGACTGTGGTGCATGCAGTGCCCAGCAGGCTTATCAGGCTACGAAGTATATCGACAACGAAATACCCCATATTCCCGTCAGTTCTCAACTGTCAACTGTCAACTGTCAACTGTCTACTATCTCCACCTCGAATTGGATGCCTTACTCATGGAGCATCAACAATGTCGCTGCTGCCGAAGTCATGCATACCGCACTGGCTTATTTCGTGGCTGGACGCTCTGAGGAGGGTTTCCGACTGATGAAAGCCAATATCCTCGACCAGATGTACTATGGTCGTTCACCAGGTAATTTCGGACAGATTAGTAAGTATGATGCTGCGCGTGGCGAATGCTATCGCGACTTTGGCGACTGTATCGGCATTTCTGCCCGTACTTTGCTTCAGGGCTTGTTTGGTATCCAACCGCGTGCCCTTTTTGGTGATTGTGTGCTGCAACCAGGTTTTCCTGAGTCGTGGGATTCGGCGTCAGTCCATACCCCCTACATAGACTATAGTTTCCGTCGCAATGGCAATTATCTGGTGTTCGACATCTCTCAGCGTTTCGCTCAACCTCTGAAGATTGTGCTTCGTCTCAATCTTGGCTTGGGACAGTATCTGGACGTTCAAGGCAATGCTGATGCCCATCAGGTCATTCGCGTCAAAGCGCCTGTCAAGTTGCCTGAGGTCACGATGTCGTGGGCATACGACATGCCTTCCGAGGAACCCGCCAGCGGACTCGAGGAACCTGAGGTGGGAGCCAAATATAGTAAGGTGGCTATCGACAAACTACTGAATGCCAATGTGGCAGACATCTTCAAGAACGAGTATCGATCGCCACGTCCACCTTATACCACGTTGCAGATTCCATTGCAGGGAGTCGGCGAGTGGTGTCATCCGCAAACGCGGCCGGATATCAACGATTCCGTGTTTCGCTCGCTGATTGTCAAGGACGAAGTCTCGCTTGTGGGCATTCCTTTCCGCTCGCCCGCCTTGGGACAGAACATCGTCTATACCTCGTTATGGGATAACTATCCCGACTCTGTCAGCATTCCCGTCAATAGCTCAGCCTCGAAGGCGTGGCTGCTGATGGCAGGCTCTACCAACCACATGCAATGTCGTATTGCCAATGGCATCGTCGTCGCACATTATAAGGATGGCACCACCGATACGCTACAGCTGGTCAATCCCGACAACTGGTGTCCCATTGAGCGCGACTACTATGTTGATGGCAAGGCCTTTTGTGCCGTCAGCCCCCGCCCATATCGCATTTCATTGGCTACAGGCAAGGTGAGTCGCGACTTGTTCAAGGCCATGCGGTTGCCTTTTGCTAATGCTCAGGGTGGCGAATTGGGTCCCAAGAGTGCCGATGGCGGTGAAATTCCTGGTGGTGCAGCCCAGCTCTTATGCCTGCCTCTCGACCCGAAAAAGAAGGTCGTCTCGCTGACGTTACGCACCCTCAGCAACGATGTTGTCATCGGTTTGATGGCCGTTACACTGCAACGATAAAGTTTTTGTAACACCAAAGAAACATTTTTTAAGCATTATCATAGTTAGGTTATCGATTATTTTTTGTAACTTTGCAGCCATATCCGACTAAACATTACTTTATATAATTTTTTTTATGAACAACGTACCTGTAATTAAGATTGGAATCGTCGCCGTATCTCGCGACTGTTTCCCCGAGTCATTGGCTGTTAACCGTCGTAAGGCTGTTATCGCTGAGTATGAGAAGAAGTTTGGTAAGGACGGTATCTACGAGTGTCCTATCTGCATCGTTGAGAGTGAGATTCACGCTCAGCAGGCTCTTGCTGATGTGCAGAAGGCTGGTTGTAACGCCCTTTGTGTATATCTTGGCAACTTCGGTCCAGAGATTTCTGAGACCATGATTGCTGACTGGTTCCAGGGCCCAACGATGTTCTGCGCTGCTGCTGAGGAGACTCAGAACAACCTCATTGATGGTCGTGGTGATGCTTATTGCGGTATGCTGAATGCCAGCCAGGCTCTCTCTCTGCGCAAGACTCGCGCTTACATCCCTGAGGAGCCCGTTGGTGATGCTGCCCAGTGCGCTGAGATGATTCACGAGTTCCTGCCTATCGCTCGCGCTATCGTGGGTCTGCAGAACCTGAAGATCATCAGCTTCGGTCCCCGTCCCAACAACTTCCTGGCTTGTAACGCTCCTATCCGTGCCCTCTATGATCTCGATGTTGAGATTGAGGAGAACTCAGAGCTCGACCTGTTCGAGGCTTTCAAGAAGCACGAGGGTGACCCACGCATCGACGATGTTGTGAAGGATATGGCTGCTGAGCTCGGCACTGGTAACAAGATTCCTCAGGTGCTGCCTAAGCTCGCCCAGTATGAGCTGACACTGACCGACTGGATTGAGGCTCACAAGGGTTCTCGTCAGTTCGTGGCTATGGCCAACAAGTGCTGGCCCGCCTTCCAGACACAGTTCGGTTTCGTTCCCTGCTATGTCAATAGCCGTCTGACCAGCCGTGGTATCCCCGTAGCTTGTGAGGTTGACATCTATGGCGCTCTCAGTGAGTTCATCGGTACTTGCATCACTCAGGATGCCGTAACGCTGCTCGACATCAACAACTCTGTACCTCGCGACATGTACGAGGAGAGCATCAAGGGTAAGAAGTTCGAGTGCGACACCTATACCGACAAGGAAATCTTCATGGGCTTCCACTGTGGTAACACTGCTTCTTCTAAGGTTTGCAACTGCCAGATGTGCTTCCAGCGCATTATGGCTCGCGCTCTGCCTGTTGAGGTTACCAACGGTACTCTGGAGGGTGACCTGAAGCCTGGCAAGGCTACTGTATATCGTCTGCAGTCTACTGCCGACACCAAGCTCCGCGCTTACATCGCTCAGGGCGAGATTCTGCCAGTAGCTACTCGCTCGTTCGGTTCTATCGGTACCTTCGGTATCAAGAACATGAGCCGCTTCTATCGTCACGTCCTCATCGAGAAGCACTATCCGCACCACGCTGCTGTGATGTTTGAGCACGCAGGTAAGTACATGTGGGAAGTTCTAAAGTACATGGGTATCCCCGTTGAGGAGATTGACTACAACTTCCCGAAGGGTGACTACTATCCCACAGAGAATCCTTTCGCATAATCGTGCGATCATAAAAAAAACGAGGGCGGTCCGCAAGAACCGCTCTCTTTTGTTTGTATCTGTCTGTGGCTGTCAGGACTATTCCTGCCCGTGCTGTCCGGCTTACTTCTTTTTCTTGTTCTTCTTCTCGAAGTTGTTAATCTTCTTGAGATAGTGGCGGCGGAAGTCGCGCCAATGGTAGTAGGGTGCACAGTCTGTAGCAATGGGCAGACGGGCTTCCTGCTCATTCAGCAGAACCTTGAAGAGGATGTCCTTGTCCTGCGGGCTGCTGCGATAGAAGACGAACTGCAGGTTGGCGGCCATGGGGAAGACGTCGGAACACCACCATCCTTTGCTTTCTATCTCGTCGAGATTGCTTGACCGCAGGTCGTAGCCGTTGATGCCCAATAGGCATATCAATGGCAGCAATACCGTTTCGTGACCGAATCGTAGCTGGGCACCATGGCGCTCCATGTGCAGGCATGAGTCGGCATCGCTGATGATTTTTCGTAACAGGTGCCGTTGCGTGTAGGGGTATTGCCCGCCGTTGTTGAGCGTGAAGTTGGCATATTGTGCATACCATAGTGCATTGTCGATTTGCCACATGCGGTATAGCTCTTCTGGCTGGAAGATGTCTATGAGGAAGGTGTTCTGATAGAGGTGGGTGTTCAGTTGGAAGAGTCCCATCTTCATCAGATAGTAGTTGAAGTCCGTTTCGTCGACCATATCATTGACGATATCGGGATTCTTGAATATCAGCTCCATCAGTCGGCTGTTACCTGTGCGCGTGGACATATATTTGTTGTAGGCCTTCTGGGCTTCTGGCGACAGTTTGCCACGTTTGATGTCGGGGTCTTGGTGGTTCATGTACCACATGTCGCGTTTCGAGGCCTCCTGGCTGATTTCCAGATTGGGGTAGCGTTGTGCAAACTCGTTCAGTTCGGTACCCATTGAAACAATACAGCGTGGAATGATGGTACTCTTGGCTTGTATCCATGCGTTACCCTCGAAGACTTCAGGGAATTGCTTCATCATGTGCTGTGCTATCCACTTGTGTTGCAGTCGGCCGTATTCCGCCAACTCGCCCCAGCGCTCCTCTGAATCCTTGATGATGGTCTTCATCTCTTCCAATACTTTCTCGCCTGTCGGTGTCAGCTCGTCGACGATGTCGGCTTGCAGTATCATGGCATGCGGAATATTGTAGCCTCTGGGATTGTTGATGTAGCGTGACCCGTGTCGTCCGTAGTGCGAGATATAGAATGGATGCTTGCCCTTTGGCGCAGGCGTCAGCTCGTAGAGGCTGTCCGGATATGTGTTGTAGTTGCAGGCAGCATAGGCTGGATGCTTCTTGATGATGTCCAGAACGGGCTGTGCATCGAGGGGCGAGAGGTACGATGCCAGTAGTATGATGATAAATAATGCTGTTCTCATTGTGCGTCGTTTTGTTCTTTCCTTTTCTGCTTGTAGTCGAATCTGAGCTTCTCGTGGGCATAAAGCTTGCGCAGATAGTAGCGCTTGACGTCCTGCCAATGATAGTAGGGCGCACAGTCTGTCTTGATAGGCAGTCGCGTCTCCTGTCCGTTGAGCAATACCTTGACGAGGATATCGTCGTCGTTCTTGTCTTTACGGTAGTGCACCAGCTGCACGTTTGATCCGAAGGGTGCTATCTTGTAGTCTGCCCATCCTTGCTTGTCCAGTTCGTCAAGATCGGAGGTATGGAGCCCGTAGCCGTTAAGCTCCATCAGACAGATCAGTGACAGCATCATAACTCTGCTGGTGTATCGCAGGTGAACTACGGGGATGTTGAGGGTCTTGATGCTGTCGCCCATGTGCAGGAGGTTCCATAGCGGAGCGCGTTGCGAGAATGCTTGATTGCCGCCGTTCATTTCGAAGCCTCCGTGGCTGATGTAGTTCCTAGCATTACGGATGCGCCAATGCTGATACAGCTCCTGTGGCGTAAAGATGTCGTATAGCGTAACCGTACCTTTCATGAGGGTGTTCTGGATGGAGTTGGCCACCACGAATATCTGGTCGCTTAAGACGAAGGGGTCGATATGCTGTTTCACATAGTTGGCATCGGTGAATAGCGACTCCATCAGTCGCTGTGGGTTGCTGTTGGCTTGTTTGAAGGCCTGGTAGCATGCTTCCGTCTCAGCGTTAAAGCGGTCGGCCTCCAGCTCCTTGTCTCTCACGTCCATCCATGCGTCGTTGCTGTGCGATGACTTGATGCGGAGGTCCATGTCTGCGTTGTGTCTTGCTATCTGTGTCATGGCTGCCTGCATGGACATGATGTTGTGGTTGCGCACGATGCTGCGTGCGTCGATGAGGCTGCCGTCCTTGAAGATGTCGGGGAATCGTGCCACCATCTCCTGTGCCTGTCGCTGCATCTGCAGGGCACCATTGTGTGTCAGTTCGCCCGATCTGTGCGTGGCGTCCTCGTATATCAGTCTCAGTCTGCGCAGCACGTCTTTACCCAGAGGTGTCAGCATGCCCAGACTGTCGGCTTTCGCCATCGTGGCAATGGGCATTTCATAGTCTTTGTGGTTTTCCAGGTAGTACGCGGCCGTCGAACCGTAATGTGAGATGTAGAACGGTTTCTTGCCGTAGGGTGCTGGTGTGTCCATTGGTGGGATTCCTGCTGGCAGCGAATAGGCGATGCCTGCCGAACGCTCCGGTTTGGCCTGTATCTCCTCCGCCACTGTCTGCCCTTGTAATGTCGTTGTGCTTAGTGCCAGCAGTAGCAGCAATCCCCATTGCTGTATTTTTTCTGTCATGTGTACCATCTTAAGTAAAATGAATGGCAAAGGTACTGAAAAATGGTGACAATCCCAAATATATAAAAGAAAAAGTGTTTTTTCTTTTGTATTTCGCTCGATTTGCGCTACCTTTGCACCTTAAACAGTAGAAAAATATGCAGAAACTCGTTGAGCTATATCGTGAATGGAGTGGGGCTGAGCCTCAGAATGTGCAGCAGCTGACAGCCGGCGGCAGCAATCGCGAATATTATCGTATGACATCTTCGGAAGGTCAGAGCGTGGTGGGTTGTGTCGGTACCAGCCGTGACGAAAACCATGCTTTCATCTATCTTGCCAAGCATTTTACCGCGTGTAAGCTGCCTGTTCCTACGATTCTTGCCGTCAGCAACGATGAGTTGCGCTATATTCAGACCGATTTGGGTTCCATCTCGCTGTTCGATGCCATCCGCGGCGGACGTGAGGCTGGTGGCCGTTACACGCTGAAAGAGCAGGAACTGCTGCGTCGCACCATTCGCGAGTTGCCGCGCATCCAGATGGTTGGTGCCGACGGTCTCGACTTTGCCAACTGCTATCCGCAGCCAGCGTTCAATAGCGACTCTGTGCTCTTCGACCTCAACTACTTCAAATACTGTTTCCTGAAGGCTACCGAGGTCGACTTCCACGAGCTGAAGCTCGAGGCTGACTTCCGCCTGTTGGCCAAGGACCTGACGAATGTCGACGATGCGCAGGGCTTCCTCTATCGCGACTTCCAGGCTCGCAACGTCATGTTAAGAGAGGAGAGAGGAGAGAGGAGTGAGGAGAGAGGAATCATCAAGCCCTACTTCATTGATTTCCAGGGCGGTCGCAAGGGTCCGTACTACTACGACCTGGCATCGTTCCTGTGGCAGGCTTCAGCCAAATATCCCTACAAGGTACGTCGCGAACTGGTCTACGAGTACTACAACGCCATGAAGCAGTTTGCCGAGGTACCGTCGCCCCATCACTTTGTCGACCGTCTGTCGCTCTTCGTGCTGTTCCGTCAGTTGCAGGTGCTGGGCGCATACGGTTTCCGTGGTTATTTCGAGCGTAAGCTGCACTTCATCGAGTCCATTCCGCCCGCCATGCAGAATATCCGTGAGTTGCTGGACGAGCGCAACTTCCCCTATCCGTACCTGACCGACATTCTGCGTCAGCTGACGGAAATGCCTCGTTTCCAGCAGGTTCAGACCACCGTCAGTCGTGCCGACGGCTACAAGACGACGGACAAGAACCCTTACAAGCAGCATCCGCAGGATGGTCCGGCAACGTTCTCGAAGTACGACGCCCAGGGTCCGTTGGTAGTACGCGTGTTCAGCTTCTCGTACACGAAGGGTATTCCCGAGGACGAGTCGGGCAATGGTGGCGGTTATGTTTTCGACTGCCGTTCGACGCACAATCCCGGTCGTTACGAGCCGTACAAGCAGCTGACAGGTCTCGACGAGCCCGTCATCCGTTTCTTGGAGGACGATGGTGAGATTCTGACCTTCCTCGACAGCGTCTACAAGCTGGCCGATGCCCATGTGCGCCGTTACATCCAGCGTGGGTTCACCAGTCTGATGTTCTGCTTCGGCTGTACGGGCGGTCAGCACCGTTCGGTGTACAGTGCGCAGCACTTGGCCGAGCATATCCACGAGAAATTCGGCATAGAGGTACGCATCTGCCATCGTGAACAAAAAATTACCCAGACGCTGAGCGCTGGGTAATTCCTGTATTCTTTTTCCTTTCTCTTACTTCATCACGACCTTCTTGCCGTTGACGATGTAGAGTCCCTTGGCGGGCTGAGCAACCTTGCGACCCATCAGGTCGTAGACGGCTGCATCCTTTGTCATGCTTTCTCTGTTCTCAACGGTCTTGATGCCTGTCGCTGTACCAACGATGGGCTCAATGGTCAGCGCCTTGCTCGTCATCGTGATGTTCAGCTCGCTGCCGTTCACGGTCTCGTTTCTGCCGCCAGTCAGCTTCCAGCCCACTATCTCCTTGCCTTCCATGGCCGTCGCCGTCAGGGTGAGGTCGCGGTTGGCAAAGAACTTGCCGTCGAAGGTGTTGTCCGACAGTTTGATGCCGTTCACGGTGACACCGGTCACAGACTTGCTGCTGGTGACTTTCAGCACCACGGGGCTACCGAGTTTCCACTGGTTGCCAATGTGCTTGTAGAAGTTGTCGGGACGGCCTTCTGCCCACTTTTTGGCGTCGTTGAACTTGTTGGTAATTTCGGCGCGGTTGTCGGGCTTCCACATGCCTCCCCAGCCGGGATTATACTTGTCGCGATGTGCCACGAATTCCTCCATCGCTTCCGCCTTGATGAGGTCGATGGTGGCGCCGGTGCCCTTGCCGTTCATGAAGTCGCCCATGAAGATGCAGCACTTGTCGATGAGCATTTTCTGTATGTCCTTGTCTTCCAACATGTTCTTCAGCAGACGTGTGGCAGGCTCGGTGTACGCCCAAGCATCATTCTGATGGTTTCCGGGGTTGTATAGCAGGTCGAGCATGTTGTAGCTGTTCTGCTTGCCATACAGACCCAGTCCGAAGTCGGTATCCTTGACTATGACGCGGAATCTCTTGGGCAGACCCGATTTTGTGTCGTCATCGTTCGGACGCCAGAACACGGTGTTGTTGCCCGGCCAGTCGTTATTGCCATAGAAAAGGTTCATCGCTGCCACGTTCAGATATTCGCTGACGTCCAGCCACTGCTCGTATTCGGCCAGCGTGTGACCCTTCTCGCTGTAGAATTTCTTGAAATTGTTGTAGAACTCGTCGGTACCTTCCTTCAGTTCCTCTTCGAACTGGTCTACGTTGTCGATTTTCTCGTGTCCGATTTCAATCATGTCGAGGTCCTCAAGACCACCATAGTTGCTGTAGACGTTATCCTCGTTCGAACGCTCGCGGATGTTCAGCATACCCATGTACTGTCCGTTGATGTAGAGCACTGCCGAGTGGCCAGCCTGCCAGTCCATGTCGACGTTCTTGGCCATGGTGCGCTGGATGATGAGGTCGCGGAAGTAGAGGTCTCCGAAGTCGTTACCACCGTCGCGCAGCGAGAACGACTTGAACTCCGTGATGCCGGGTTTCTGGTCGGGGAAGAACTCGTACGAGAAACGCTTGTGGTCGGGGTCGAAACGCTTGTTGGCATAGAATACCATCGACTTCAGCGCATTGGCACGCGACGCACCGCCCTGAATACGCGTCTCGGCCAGCTGGTTGAAGATGCTTGCTTCGCCCGCGCTGGTAAACATCTCGATGTTGACGGGACGGCGCCAGTCGTGGGTCTTCTTGTCCTCCTTGCTGTTGTTGTTGGGGAACAAGCCAATCTTGGAATCGTTTATGTACTTGTCGTTGGTCTGTACCGAGAAGATGGGCAACGTCATCGTTCTGGGGTGGAAGATGTACGACTGTGCGCTGCTCATGGGCGACAGCCATCCGTCGCAGAACACCTTGGCGCGCACCACCTTGGTGCTGTTGATGGTGATGGCGCTGGTGTATTTCGTGCTCTGTGCGGTGGGCTCGCTACCATTGGTGGTGTAGCGGATGACGGCACCTTCGGGAGCACCTTCGGGCAGACTCAGCTCCAGCTTGATGGTGGCACTGCCGGTGACGACGCGACCTTTCTCGCTGAATACGGGCGCACCCACGATCTGCTTGGCCTTGCACGTCTTGCCGCAGTTGGCCTTGCCGGCGGTCTGCGTCAGCTGGTAGCCCCATGTGTCGCCACCATCGGTCTTACGGCCGTATGCCACGTCGGGTGCAGGCATCTTAGCCAGTGCCTCGGGCAGACTGTCGACGACCTCCTTGCCCTTAAACAGGTACACCTGGCAACCCTTGCCCGACTCCAGTCGGAAGTTGGTATGCAGACCCTTCTCCTCCTTGTCGCAGTAGACGACGATGAAGCCGCCGGCAGGAATGCTCTTGTCGGGCAGCTGGTAGGCCTTTTTCTCCTTGTTCTTGTTGCTGATTTTGTAGTCTTTCAGGTTGATGGCTGCGTCCGTGGGGTTATACAGTTCCACCCACGAATCGGGAAATTCGGTAATGTCGTCCATGATAGCCTCGATGTTCGACTGCATCAGTTCGTTGATTTTTAATGTTTGTGCCGATGCACTGCCACTTAAGAGTGTGGCTACGATTAAAGTAAAAAATTTCATGTTGGTTATGATTTTCTGAAAACTGGATGCAAAGTTATAAAATAATTATGTTTATGCGTGATAAATTATGAATTATTTTGTACCTTTGCAACCTGAAATAAAGAATATGAAACAAACAATGATATTGGCAGCGGGTCTGGGTACCCGTTTGAAACCGCTCACCGACACCATGCCCAAGGCGCTGGTGCCTGTTGGCGGCACGCCGTTGCTCGATGTTATCGTCCGGAAACTGCAGTCGCAGGGCTACGACCGCTTCGTTGTCAATATCCACCATTTCGCACAGCAGATTCGCGACCATGTGGTGCAGCAGGACTATGCCCCGCTGGTGCATTTCAGCGACGAGAGCGACGCCTTGTTGGAGACGGGTGGGGGACTGAAGAAGGCGCAGGACCTGTTCCGTGCCGACGAGCCCATCCTCATTCATAATGTCGATATCCTCGACAATGTCGACTACGCGTGGTTCCGCCGTCAGCATCAGGCCGACGAGGATGCCGTGCTGTTGGTCAGCCGCCGCCAGACGAAGCGCTACCTGCTGTTCGACAATGCCATGCACCTCATGGGGTGGATGAATAGGGAGACTGGCGAGATAAAAAGCCCTTTCCCCTGGCTGCGTGAGTCCGATTTAACCATCGATGACAATCTGCAGGTCATTCCTCTCACCTCTCACCACTCACCTCTCACCTCTAAATTAAACGCTTTTGCCTTCTCGGGCATCCACAGCTTCTCGCCGCGTCTGTTTCCGCTCATGGACCGTTTCCCCGACCGTTTCAGCATCGTCGACTTCTATCTCTCTACGTGCCACCGCGCCCGTATCGTCGGACTCGTCAAGGACGACCTCCGCCTGATGGATGTCGGCAAGCTCGAGACCTTGGATCAAGCCGAAGATTTCATTAAATCATTATAATTACAATGCAAAAGATTATCATTCTCGATTTCGGTTCGCAGACCACGCAGCTCATCGGCCGTCGTGTGCGCGAGCTCGACACCTTTTGCGAGATTATGCCCTACAACAAGTTCCCGAAGGACGACCCCGACGTCATTGGCGTCATCCTCAGCGGTTCGCCCTACTCAGTCCACGACCCCGAGGCCTTTAAGGTCGACCTGTCGCAGTTCGTAGGCCGCGTACCCGTGCTGGGCATCTGCTATGGCGCACAGTTCATCTCGCACACCCTTGGCGGTAAGGTAGAAAAAGCCGACTCCCGCGAGTACGGCCGTGCCAACCTGCAGACCGTCGACACCACCAATGCGCTGTTCCGTGGCTTCGACCAGAATTCGCAGGTGTGGATGTCGCATGGTGACACCATCACTGCCATTCCCGACGGCTTTGAGGTCATCGGCTCTACGAAGGACGTGACGAACGCCGCCTTTTGGTGTAAAAAACCAACTGTCAACTGTCAACTGTCACCCGTCTGGGCCGTACAGTTCCACCCCGAGGTTTATCACACCCTGCAGGGCAAGACGCTGCTCAAGAACTTCGTCGTCGATATCTGCGGAAGTCGTCAGGAGTGGAGCGCTGCCTCGTTCGTCGACAGCACCGTTGCCGAGCTGAAATCTCAGCTGGGCTCCGACCGCGTCATCCTCGGTCTCTCGGGCGGTGTCGACAGCTCCGTGGCTGCTGTGCTGCTCAATCGTGCCATCGGTCAGAACCTTACGTGTATCTTCGTCGACCACGGCATGCTGCGTAAAAATGAGTTCCAGCAGGTCATGGACGACTACCGCTGTCTGGGTCTGAACGTCATCGGTGTCGATGCCAGCGAAAAGTTCTTCGCCGACCTCGCCGGTGTCACCGACCCCGAGCAGAAGCGTAAGATTATCGGTCGCGACTTCGTCGAGGTGTTCAATGCCGAGGCCAAGAAGATTACCGACGCCCGCTGGCTCGCTCAGGGCACCATCTATCCCGACCGCATCGAGTCGCTCAACATCACCGGTAAGGTCATCAAGAGCCACCATAACGTGGGCGGTCTGCCCAAGGAGATGCACCTGCAGCTGTGCGAACCGCTGAAGTGGCTGTTCAAGGACGAGGTGCGCCGCGTAGGCCGTCAGCTGGGCATGCCCGAGCATCTCATTACGCGTCATCCCTTCCCCGGTCCCGGACTCGCCGTACGTATCCTTGGCGACATCACACCCGAGAAGGTGCGTATCCTGCAGGATGCCGACGACATCTACATCCGCGGTCTGCGCGAGTATGTCGACACTGATGGCGAGACATTATATAATAAGGTATGGCAGGCTGGCGCCATTCTGCTCAGCACCGTCCGTTCCGTCGGTGTCATGGGCGACGAGCGCACCTACGAACATCCCGTAGCCCTGCGTGCCGTCACCTCTACCGATGCCATGACGGCCGACTGGGCCCATCTGCCCTACGACTTCATGGCTAAGGTCAGCAACGAAATCATCAACAAGGTGCGTGGCGTCAACCGCGTCTGCTACGACATCTCGTCAAAACCACCCGCAACCATCGAATGGGAGTAACCACACAAAGGGTCTGACCCCTTGTGTGGTTTTAAGAAACAATAATAGGTTCGCCACGCGTGCGAACCTAATTATTTTGTTTAGAATGGACCATGTCCCATGCACGAGGTGGTGCCCATCGCGGTCAGAGCCGCCGTCAGAATGCTTACGATGACCTGAATCACGGTCTTCCAAGTTTCCTTCTTCATAGTTTCAGGATTCAAGTTTCAGGTTTCAGGTTACATGCCTCCTTCCTCGCCACCAGTGGGAGTGCCTCCAGTGTTACCACCTTCGTTGCCGCCAGTGTTGCCACCGGTATTACCGCTACCGCCCTGGTTTTGGCTGTCCTGCGAAGGAGCATTCTCGTTGTCCTCCACCTCGGCGTCGTCGGCGCTGGTTACGCGCTTCACTTCCTTGCCGTCGCGGTCGTAGCAGGTAATCTGGATCGAGGTGTTCTGCAGCTCCTCCTTCAGCTCCACGTCGGGGGTGAAGATGATGCGGCGGGTGGTGATGAGCTTGGTCTTCACGTCGTTGACGTCCTCGACAGCCTTCGAACGCAGACCGAAACGCATGGTGCCCAGTCCAGGCAGTGCCACCGAGTGGCCTTCAGTAGCCCATGCCTTGATGACTTCGCCAGCTGCATCCCAGCAGGCCTGCATCACGCCCTGGCTCACACCGCTGCGCAGGGCCGCCTCACGGATGACCTTCTTCTGCGACAGGCTCGAATACTGCTCAGGCGTCATCACGTAGCGCCATACACCGGGGTCGTTCTCGTCCTTCGTAAACTTCAGTTTCTTCTCAATTGCTTTCACTTTCATCGTCATAGTTTTAATCTCCTCTTAATTCGAAATGGTTAGTAATAATGTTAAATATTTTCCTCGTTGTCAATTTCCGTCTTCATTGCTGCCAACCCTCGCGGAATGTTGCGCGTGCCCTAGGAAATTTTCCGCGCTGGGCAGGCCGTAAATCCAACCTCATTTTGACATTGCAAAGATACGAATAATTTTTCATTCCACCAAATATTTTATGTTAAATATTTTGGTAATTTTTCATTTTCCATTTTTGCCTCTTGCACACCCCGCCATCATCCTCAGTTGACAGTTGACAGTTGCCACGTGACCACATACGTCTTGAAGTAAAAACTATCAACATTATTATTTACTATATATATAATATATATATTATATATATAGTAATATCATTTTTGGCCATCTTACCCACTCCACTCCACAACTGTCAACTGTCAACTGAAGACACCATGCGCAGAAATTTTCGTGTAATTATACACTTTATTTCAAAATTATTTTGTACCTTTGCAGCGTGAAAGAATAGGGAGGTCGTAGACCTCAACCATAAATTAACGATATGAAAAGATATTTACTAAGAGAACTACAGACGATGCTGTCAAAATTACACAAAAAGAACCGTCCCTTTTGTGTACTTCTTCTGTTGCTCACGACGGCGACGGCGTGGGCGGAGACCATCGACGGGGTGAAGTATGTGAAATACGACACCACGGTGAAAGTTTACGTAGAGGACACCCATGACGGCGTGACGGTGCTGACGGGCAGCGAGACCAACCTTGGTGCAGCGGACACAGAGACGTGGTACGTGGTGAATGCGAATATTTCTTTCAGCAACAGTGTCACCCTGTATGGCGACGTGCATCTGATTTTGGCCAACGGCTGTACGATGACCATGAATCAAAAGAGTATTCAGGATGGCGCCCTCACCATCTATGGTCAGAGCCTCGATGCTAATACTGCCGGTACGCTTACGATGACTGCTACGGGTAAAAATTACGCACTCCGTCCCGGTAACTACACGCAACATAGTGGAAACGTTAGCATTACTGGAAGTACATCTCACGAACGTAGATGTCTCTATGCGAAATCAACCGCTTCTGGTCAGGGGTATGTCAATATCTATGGAGGGAAATTAGAAGCAGAGAATAAAAAAACGTCAATAGCCCAATGGTATGGTGCTATTCAAGCTATACGCGATATTAACATATTAGGCGGTTCTGTCACGGCTATTGTTCATTCAACATATGAAAGAAATTTCGCCATCTATTCCGAAGGCGGTAACATCAACCTCGGCTACACTCGTTCTACCGATCAGATTAAGGCTACCAGCTATAAAGTCCCAAGCGCCAATACGATCAGCAGCACTCAGACGTTAAAAAACAACGCGAGCACCAACACGTATACCGGTGCCATACCCGCTGTCGCCATTAACGGCAAGACACTCGTGCCCAGCGAGACGGCCTACGACATCACCTATGCGATGAACAGTGGTACCAACAACGCTGTCAATCCCGCCACGTATATGGCTTCGTCGCTCAGGACATGCAATGTCGGTGGAACGGAGAAGACCGGTCTTTACATCTTCGACCCCACGCGGACGCATTATCAGTTTGACGGATGGTATCTGGACGCGAACTTCTCGGGCGACCCGCTGCCCCGCGTAACGTGTGCGCAGAAGGACTGCTCGTTCCTGGAATGCAGTACCGGCGCGCAGACGCTGTATGCCAAGTGGACGTTCAACGGCTACTCTGTGACAGCCATCAACGGCTTGTCCGGTTTCTACCCCTACAACAATGGGCAACCCGTCGCCCTCGGCTATACGGTGACCGATACCCGCGGTACCGTGCTGACGGAAGGCACAGACTATACGGCAGTCATCACCAACAGCAGCAATGAACAGGTGACCGACGTGATTGACCGTGGTACCTATACCTTGACCATCACCGGAACGGGCAGCTATGGCGGCACGCTGACAAGCACCTTCACCGTGGGTGACTGGAACATTGTTAACCTTTCGACGATGGAGAAAAACACCAACTACGTCGCTCAGAATGGTGACGTGATTGTGGGTACCGTGGAGTATGATGAACAGAATAGGCCGAATATCAAAATATCGATAGCGGCACCCGCTGACGGACAACCGACAACCACCGTAAAACTGAACAATGTGGTATATGACGGTTATAGGTTTCCAAACGTCTGTGCAGGCATCACCTGTCTGGGCGATGCCACCCTCATTCTGGAGGGTACGAACGTCATCTCAGGATGCAATTACTATCCAGCTATTCAGGTCGGTCCTGCCGGCACCACGCTGACCATCCGTGGCGACGGCTCACTGGAAGCCAACCCGGGAACTGCCGGAAACTGGGGAGCCGGTATTGGTGGCGGATACAAAATAGACTGCGGCAACATCAGGATTGAGAGTGGCACCATCGTAGCCGAGAGCCGTGCCAGAGCAGCCAGCATCGGCGGTGGCCCGGAAGCCTCGTGCGGCAACATCACCATTACCGATGGTGTGACCCAGGTGACTGCCCGTAAAGGCGTATATGCTCCCTACAGCATCGGTGCAGGCGAGAACGGCACGTGTGGCACCATCACCATCGGAGGCAAGGTGATGGACAACATCACAAAAAGCCCTTACGTCTATAAGCCCAATATCAACTACACCATCGTCTTCGGCAAGAATGCCGATGACGCCACAGGCTCGATGGACAACATGACACTGGCCTATGGTGAGGAGAGGACTCTTACCGCCAATGCCTTCGAACGCTGGGAATGCACCTTTTATAGATGGTCTACTCAAAGTGATGGCACTGGAACTATATACGCAGACGGAGCCCCAGTCTGTAACCTTACTGAGACCGATGGCGCCACGGTGACGCTGTATGCGCAATGGAAAGAAAGAAAATACATTGTTTCCTTTGATCTGCAAGGCGGCTATTTTAATAGCAGTGTTTCATCATTCTTCTATACAGCCCGAAGCGCTGCGTTCACCCTCCCCACGCCCTACCGCAAGGGCTACACCTTTGCCGGATGGACAGGCCCCGGACTGACCGCACCGACCCTGACCGTAGAAATCGAACAAGGCTCGACAGGCAACCGCGCCTATACGGCTACGTGGACGTCTATCGTGTATGACATCAACCTGCCTCAGTCGCTGACAGCAACGGTGGGTGACCAATCGGCCACAACGGCTACCATCGGACAGACCGTGACGCTATCACCCAAGAGCGGATACAGCCTGTTGGAGGCGCCACAGGTTATTGACGGCAATGCGAAGACAGTGACGGTGACCGACAACCAAGACGGCACCTATAGCTTCACGATGCCTGCATCGAACGTCACCGTGACGCAGCTTTCCGTAGAGCCGGGCTGGACGTTCGCAGGAACCTACAAAACGCAGGACTTCGACGCCAGCAACAGTTATTATTATGGCTATGTCGGTACGGCTGGTACTGGCACTGACGTGGGCACCTTCGTTCAGGTGGGCGGCTATGTGCGTGTCAAGCCTCTAAGGGCCTACCTCGTGGCGCCTGGCGGTACACCGAAGGCTGCGCCAGCAAGACGCAGCGGTGATGCTGTTCCGACAACGATGAAAGTACGGCTGTTAGGAACTGACGGCGAGACAACGGGCATCCTGCAGGTTAACGGTTCAGGGTTCATGGTTCATGGTTCTGACGCGTGGTATAGCATCGACGGACGGAAGCTGCAAGGTGAACCGACGCAGCGCGGCATTTATATCAATAATGGTAAAAAGGTTGTAATCAAGTAAGGAGGACGCAGCAATGAAACACTATATCAAACAGTTTATCATCGTAGCCCTTATGCTCGTGGGCAACATCACGGCGTGGGCCGAGACGAAGACCATCACCTATTCCATGCATCAAGAGCCGATCCCAAATACGCTCTCTCAATATATCTATAGCTTGGATGGCGATAATGGTGAAAAACATGAGTTCGGAACTCCTGAAGGTGGTAATTTAGCGAATCCGTTAGTGATGCAATTTCAGGATGTCACCATCACCGTTACTTCGACAGATACATATTGTCATATCGGTTATTTAACAATAGATGGATATGGCTTTTATGGTCATGGCTATGCCTTCAAGGTTGAAAGCGCGAACTACTATGTTACTCACGTTACCGTCAGGGGCCAAAGTGCCATGACTTACAAAACGGCAGAAGCAAACAACAACAGCAAGAGTTGCACTGTGAACTTCCCGGAAGACAATGTTGTTATCAAGAACATTATCGTCACCCTGACTGACAAGTTGGACATCGCCAATGCCACCGTCAGCGGCATCAACGACAGCTACGACTATACGGGCAGCGCCATCACCCCGTCGCCCACCGTGGCTTTAACCACCGGAGTGCCTACACCCGTTTCGTTGACGGAAGGAACGGACTATACTGTCAACTACGTCAGCAACACTGAAGTCGGTACTGCCACCATCATTCTGACGGGAATAGGCGAATATACCGGTTCATGGAGTAAGACGTTTGCCATCAACAAAGCGGCTCCAACACTTACAGCCCCGACAGCCAGCACGCTGACCTATAACGGTGCAGCACAGGCGCTGTGCAGCACAGGCTCCGTAACAGGCGGCACACTGGAGTATTCTACCGATGAGACGACGTGGAGCGAGGACGTACCCACCGCCACCTATGTTGGCAGCAGCCCCGTCTATTATCGTGTCATTGCCGACCAGAACCATACCGACATAGCCTCCACCTCGGCAGGTACGGCTTCCATCAATGCCCGCCAGCGCACCTTCGGCACCGTCAGTGTCACTGACGGACATGAGGACGTTGCCAGTAATACCCTCGTCATCAGCGACGGCACCGACGATGTCACCATCGCTGAGGATGTCAACATTGGCAGTATCACCCTGCAGCGCACGTTTACCGTGGGCAAGACGGCTACCGTCATGCTGCCCTTCGACATCGACGTGGCGAAAGTCAGCGGCGGCGCGTTCTATGGTTTCGTAGGCGTGGATAAATTAGGAGCAACGGGCTGGGAAGTTGTGATGAGTCCGGTCAGCGGCACCCTACAGGCGCATACGCCCTACCTCTTCATGCCGTCGGACGAGCACATGACCTTCAATCTGGGCGGCCAGACCGTCACCCTGAAGGCCAACAGCGAGCAGACATATACCGTGAAACCGTAGAAGTTAAAGGAGTTAGAGGAGTTAAAGAAGTTAAAGAAGCAATGAAAAAGAAACTATATATGAAGCCCCAGCAGCAAGTCATCTTGCTCAAACACACCACACCATTACTGGCTGGAAGCCCCGAACCATGGGGCAGCCCCAACCAGAACGACCCCTACTATTTCGAATGAAAACTGACTAGGAAAAGGGACTGTTCTTTTTACACAAAGGGCAGTCCTTTTTTTCGTATTTTTTGTTCTAAGATTTTTTAACGTAAAAAAGTTCTATTTTCATGGAAGATTGCGCGAAATTTTCGCTAATTTTGCAAGCTGTATCCCTTTATGGGATTTTCACCGCTAAATCCAAAAACTATTGATGAACGACAGCACTTCTGCCACCAGCGTACCGCTCGCCACTCAAGAGCCAACCTCCTCGCTATCCAAGGAGGTAGCAGAAGCTGTGGTGCACGTATCAAGATGCTGGGACTGAATCAGTTGGACCTGGTGGTGAAGGAGTTAGACACGGCCCAGAAACTGCTGGGCAGCGTGTCGTGGTGGACGGAAGCCCGTAAGCTGTGCGACGGCGTCATAGCCGATGCACGCCAAGAGGCCTTGAAGGCTCAGGAGGCCCGTGAAGCACGTGACCGCGAGTACGAATTGGAGATGGCTCGCATCCGCAGTCAGCAGAACGTCTTCTGGGTGCAGCAGCAGTTGCCGAATGCCACTGCGGGGTTGAACGCCGAGGGTAACATGACGGTCGATCAGGCCAACGTGGTGACGGGTGCGCAGGCCTCGGTGACACACACCAAGAATTCGTAACGTAAATCAATCAAAATCAGAATGGACGAGAACATGTTAAAGGGCCTCTTTGACGGGGCAAATCTGAACGGTGCACAGATAAATGTACTGACGGGCGATCATGCCGAGGTGAGCTACAACAAAAACGGTGGCAGCCGGCAGGCACAGCCCACGATGGACGAGCAGCAGGCGGCGACAGTCGAGAAGCTGAAACCGATATTCTTCGGCATCGAGCAGGAGGCCCGCGAGTTTCTGATTGCCATCCAGGGCATGAAGCCGATACAGGTGACTGAGCAGGTGAACAGGTTGGTGACCGACGGAAAGATTTCGGAGCTGTCGCGCAAGCGCATGTTGTATTCCATTCTGCACGACGCTAACCTCTATGAACCCTCAGAACAAAACTGGTGCAGTCAGGTGAAATAAACTGCCTTTTATAGCCTTTCGCGCTCAAGTACTTGAGCAAAAACTTTAGCGGGACTTGTAATAACTTGAACTTTCTTGAGTGTCAGGTTGTTACAAGCCCTTTTTTTTGCATGCTAGCATCATTCGCCCTACCTTTGCGTCGTGATTCATTCACAAGCGCTCTTTGACATGCTGATACAACGGACACGGCGGGAAGGCCCGGACGAGGAGAAAACATCATGAATACACACACACCTTGATAATCTGATACCACGAAGATACACACACGAACATTTATTTATTAATCATTTAAAAACACACAACTATGAAAAAAGTAATTGCATTAAACACACAAACCATGACGTCACTCGAAATTGCAGAGCTGACAGGTAAACAACACAAACACGTGATGGAGGCCATCAGAAAGATGGAACCAGCATGGGTGAAAACATGTGGGTCGAATTTTCGGCTGACATCCAGAATCATCGTTCAGCCTAACGGCGGAACACGCGAGGTACCCTGCTACCAGCTGACCAAGACGGAGTGCTTGTACATCGCCACGAAGTTCAACGACGAGGCGCGCGCCAAGCTGGTGCTGCGATGGGAAGAGCTGGAGAGCGCACACAGGGGACAGTCCCTCTGTAATCCGCTTCGCTACTCACAGCAGGGACAGTCCCCATGTGCGCTGCCGTCGCCGAAGGAGATTATGCGCATGGCCGACGAGATCATTGGCGAAGGCCTGCGACTGGTGAACGAGGGTGCCGAGGACACGCTGACGGCGACGCAGGTGGCCAAGACGTTCAACATGTCGGTCTATGACTTCAACGCGGTGCTCAGCGACATGGGCATCCAGTACCGACGCGGCGGACGCTGGAACCTGAGCGATGACCTCGAAGGTCGCGGACTGACGGCTCTGCGCACGCACGTCAGCTATTCGTTGAAGGGTGAGAAGAAGATTCGCACCTATATGACGTGGACCATGGATGGACTGCACTATCTGAATGCGAAGTTGGGATATCCGAATTTTTAAATTAAGCATTAGGCATTAAGAATTAAGCATTAAAGTATGGAAGCAAGTGAGATTTTGATTGAGAAGTTGAAGGCGTTTGAGGGTTTCCGTCGCGACGCGTACCGTGATGCGGCGGGTGTGCTGACCATCGGTTACGGGCATACGGGACGTGACATTCGCGAGGGCGACCGCATCACACCGTACTGGGGCGAGCAGCTGTTGCTGATAGACCTGAGGGGCGCAGAGGCAGGCGTGCGCCGACTCCGCGTAGCCCGCACGCAGGGGCAGTTCGACGCGCTGGTGTCGCTGGCGTTCAACATCGGCATCGGGCGACTGACACGCTCGACGTTGCTGAAAGTGATTCGCAGCGGTGGCAGTAAGAGCCAGATTACGAAGGAGTTCAAGCGGTGGGTCTATGGCGGCGGACGTCGGTTGCCCGGACTGGTGAAGCGTCGTGAATGGGAAGCCAAACGATTTTTCGAGTAACATTTAATTACCATGAGCGTACACACAATCTATTACAAGGACGGAGAGAAGGTGAAGTATCTCCGTCCGGTTCTGAACCGTGAAGAATACATGGCGCTGCGTAACGGCGGCGAACAGCGCAGCATCGTGGCAGCGGTGCGTGCCGGTGCCGAGAGCCGCAAGTCGCAGCTGGTGCAGATGAACTATTCGTGTCTGCCGAACGACGACGGGACGCTGAAAGGCTCGACGCGCATGACGACGACCGTCGGCATGGACATCGACCACGTGAAGCCTACGGACATGCTGCCGCTACGTGAGCGGATATTGGCGAAGAAGGACGAGCTGGGCCTGCGGATGTTGGAGTTGAGCGCCCGCGCACAAGGCTACCATCTCGTGTTCCAGCGCCGTCCGGAACTGTCGCAGGAGGAGAATCTGAAGTGGGCCAGTCAGCTGCTTGGCGTCGAGTACGACAAGGGCGCGAAGGACATCACCCGCGTGTTCTTTACCACCACGGGCAGTGCGGGCGACCTGCTGTTTCTGGACGACGCGATATTCGAGATTTCAGAAATTACACAAAAGGGACGGTTCTCTTTGTGTAATTCTGAGGGCGCGGAGGGTAAAATTACACAAAAAGAACCGTCCCTTTTGTGTAATTATCCGCATGAGTACCACGGCATTCCGTTCGAAAAAATCCTGAAGAAGTACTGGGAAGTGAACAACAACGGCTACGAACCGACCGAGGGCGACCGCGACACGCTGACGTTCCAACTGGCCTCAGACCTGCGCCACATCTGCGGCAAATCGTTCGAGTGGCTCGACCAGGTGATACCCTGCTACGACGGTTTCCCGTTAGAAGAGAAGCGCGCGAAGATCAAGAATGCGCTGGCCTCGAAGTACGAAGGGTTCCCTCAGCGACTCCGCATAGTCCTCGATGCACTTTCTGCTCTGACGAATGCAGGCACACGAGGGACAGACCCCCAGGGCACACGAGGGACAGTCCCTCTGTGCTCCGCAAGCTGCGCACAGCAGGGACAGTCCCTGTGTGTGGCACCGGAGATGCCGGGGCGGTTGCCGAAGCTGATTCAGCTGCTGGTGTCGAAGACGCCGAAGGTTTATCAGCCTGCTGTGGCGCACGCGGTGTTTCCGGCCCTGGCTACGCACTTGTGTCAGGTACGCTTCTGCTATACGGACAATGTGGAGCACGAGGCGACGCTGATGAACTGTCTGATGGCTGGTACGGGTGCCGGTAAGGGTTGTATCGACAAACCTATCGAACGTATCATGGCTGATATTGAGTACAGGGACAAGGAGAACGAACGTCGCGAGGCGGAGTGGAAGAAGGACTGCCAGAAGAAGGGTGCCAACAAGGACAAGCAGTTACGTCCTGAAGGTTTGGTCATTCAGATTATCGACCCCGACATGACGAAGCCCGCGCTGGTGACGCGTATGGACGAAGCCGAGGGGCACTTCGTATATGTGAAGCTGAACGAGTTGGATTTGTTTGAGCAGTTGAAGGGTGCAACGGGTAAGCAGCACTTCCAGCTGATGTGCCTGGCCTTCGACTCGGACGCCACCTACGGTCAGACGCGTATCGGTACGCAATCGGTCACAGCCCGTCCGATGTGCAGGTTTAATTGGAATGCCTGTACGACTGTTCTCAAGGGTCGTCGTTTCTTCCGGAACGTATTGACTGACGGACCGATTTCGCGCATCAACTTCTGTACGATTCCAGACCAAGAGATTGGCGCCGAACAACCCATCTACGGGCAGTATGACTCAGCGTTCGACGAACAGCTGAAACCGTATGTCGACAACCTCGTGGCCGCTCGCGGACTGATAGACTGTCCGCAGGCGTACAAGCTGGCGAAGAAGCTGCAGCAGGAGTGTGCCGAGACGGCCCAGCTGAACCAGAACGAGACATACTGGAACCTAAGCCATCGCGCTTGTGTCATTGCCTGGCTGAAGGCCTGCGTGCTGTATGTCGCCAACGGTCAGAAGTGGGAGAAGCCGATTGAGGACTTTATCCGTTGGAGCCTGCATTACGACATGTTCTGCAAGATGGTGTTCTTCGGCAACCGCATCGAGGCCGCCAACAATGCCGAGGACAGCCGTATTGGTGCCCATGGTCCGGTGAACCTGCTGACGAAGCTACCCGATGAGTTTACTGTCGAAGACGCCAAGCGCGTGCGACTGAAGGAAGGCAAGACCACCGACGGTACCAAGAAGATGATATCGCAATGGAAGACGCGCGGTTTTATTCTTCAGTTGACAGTTGACAGTTACCAGAAGACCGAGAAGTTCAAGAACAAGCCGTGAACACTATGCCACAATCTCGCGAGCACGAGCCAGTGCGAGGTCGATGTGGTTGCAGATGTTCTCGTCGCCCAGGAGGGTTTGGAAGTCGTTGCGCTTCAGCACGGCCTCCACCTTCGGGTTGACGCCTGAGAGGACGACGGTGATGCCTTCCTTCTGACTCATGCGACACATGTTCTCGAGGTTGTGCAGACCGGTGGAATCGATGAACGGTACCTTACGCATACGGATGATGCGCACCTTGGGATGACGGCCGTAGCGCGCCATGATGTCCTCGAAACGCGAACCGGCACCGAAGAAATAGGGACCGTTGATCTCGTAGACCTCGACACCCTCGGGGATGGTGAGGTGCTCCAGATTGCCACGCTCCATGTCGGCATCCTCGTTGAGGTCGATCTCGTTGAGTACGGCATGTACCTCAGTGGTCTCAGCCATGCGCCGCATAAACAGCAGACAGGCACAGACGAGGCCAAACTCGATAGCGACGGTGAGGTCGAAGATGATGGTGAGGAAGAACGTCAACAGCAGGACGGTGACGTCGCTCTTCGGATTGCGGCGTGTCATGGCCAGGAACGAACGCCAGCCGCTCATGCCGTAACTGACGACGACCAGTACACCGGCCAGACAAGCCATGGGGATATACTGTGCCAGGGGCATGAGGAACAGGAAGATGAGCAGCAGCACGACAGCATGTATGATGCCTGCCACGGGTGTGCGTCCGCCATTGTTGATATTGGTCATGGTACGGGCAATGGCACCTGTGGCGGGGATACCGCCGAAGATGGGCGACACGATGTTGGCAATGCCCTGACCGATGAGCTCGGTGTTAGAATTGTGGTGGTCGCCAATGACACCGTCGGCCACGGTAGCCGACAGCAGCGACTCGATGGCACCTAAGACGGCAATGGTGACGGCAGGACCGACGAGGCCCTTGATGGTCTCCCACGACATGTCGGGAACGACGGCTCCCGGCAGCTGACTGGAGATGCTGAAGCGGTCGCCAATGGTCTCGATCGAGGTGATGCCGGCATACTGCTTGAGCAGCAGGGCGGCAATGGTCATGACGATGATAGCCACCAGCGAGCCTGGCAGAGCCTTGAGTGGTGACAGGTGGAACAGACGTGCCAGCATGGGCCACGAGGCAATGATGACGACGCTGCCGATACCCACCACGGCGCTCCACAGGTCGATATTACCTATATTATATATATAGGCACCCCATTTCTCGATGAAGTCGGTAGGCACGCTGCTCATCGACATGCCCAGCAGGTCCTTGACCTGTGTGGTGAAGATGGTGACGGCGATACCCGAGGTGAAACCGACGACGATGGGGTAGGGAATGTACTTGATGATGGTGCCCAGACGCAGCACACCCAAGAGGATGAGGAACACACCGGCCATGAGTGTGGCGATGGTGAGACCCGTGATGCCATACTGGCCGATGATGCCGGCGACGATGACGATGAAGGCGCCGGTAGGTCCGCCAATCTGAACTTTCGAGCCACCGAACAGCGAGATGGCCAGTCCGGCGACGATGGCGGTGATGATACCCTTCTCGGGCGATACGCCACTGGCAATACCAAAGGCGATGGCCAATGGCAGGGCTACGATACCAACGATGACGCCAGCCATGAGGTCGGCCATCAGCGTCTTGCGGTCATAATGTTTGATTGCCGACAGGAATTTCGGCTTGAAATCTAATGTTTTCTCCATCTATATTATCCTAAAAATCGATTTTTGAGGGTGCAAAGGTAGTGGTTTATTGTTAAATATCCAAATATTATACGATTTTTCCTAAATTATTTGCTTTTTATCAAGGAAGTTCATAACTTTGCGGCCCGAAAAGAAAAAATGTCGACAATGAGAAGAATATTATTGTTACTGTCACTGGTTGTAGTGACATCGGCCGCGATGGCTGTGCCTGCCAAGAAAGGCCTATGGAAAACCATCGTCCTCGATGATGGAACAGCAGTGCGCGCCCAGCTGAAGGGCGACGAGTTCGGACACTATTGGCGTACGGCGGACGGTCAGCGCTATGTGGCCAAGGACGGTCAGTACCAGAAGATGACGGCGGCTGCCGACCAGAAGGCTCAGCAGCGTCGTGCCAAAGCCCAACAGCGTCGCACGGCCCGTCTGACATGCAGGGCGGCTGACGGCACGCGTCGTGCACCAGCCTCGCATTTGGGCGATAAGAAAGGTCTGATTATCTTGGTGAACTTCAAGGATGTGAAGTTCCAGGAGGAGAACGACCAGACATTCTATAATAATGTGGCCAACACCCCAGGCTTTACCGACGAGAACGGCTTCCAGGGTTCTGTTGCCGACTATTTCAGGGACCAGTCGCGTGACCAGTTCAACTTGACCTTTGATGTTGTCGGACCTGTCACCGTCAGCAAGGATGCCAAGTACTATGGCGAGAACGATGCAAACGGTGATGACAAGCATCCTGAAGAGATGGTCGTCGAGGCCATCAAGCTGGCTAAAGACCTGGTAACGGATTGGAGGCAGTACGACTGGAACGGCGACGGCGAGGTGGATCAGGTAATGATTATCTATGCCGGTGAGGGCGAGGCTGACGGTGGTTCTGAGGACACCATCTGGCCCCACGAGTGGGAGCTGAAGTATATAAATATGGATATAGAAGTCGCTGACGGCATCAAGGTCAATACATACGCTGTAGCCAATGAAGGTAGCCAACAGCAAGACTACTGGACGGGCATTGAGTATTTCGCTGTTAACGGTATCGGTACCATCTGCCATGAGTTCTCGCACTGTCTGGGCCTACCCGATATGTACGACACCAGCTATAGCGGCAACTACGGTATGGGCGAATGGTCGCTCATGGATCAGGGCAGCTATTGTGGCGATGGCTTCATTCCGTCGGGGTATACCAGCTACGACAAGTACTGCATCGGATGGATTGAACCCACCGAACTGACGGATGCCCAGGACGTGACGGGCATGCGAGCACTGACGGATGCCGACGACGTGTATATCATCAAGGATGCCGCTCATCCCGACGAGTATTACCTGTTGGAGAATCGCCAGCAGAAGGGTTGGGACGCCAAGACGCCTGCCAAGGGTATGCTGGTGCTGCATGTGGACTACGATCCTGATATCTGGTTCTACAATCTGGTCAATAGCAACTGGGACGGCTCGGAGGGCTATCCTGTGAACGACCACCAGCGCTGTACCATCTTCCATGCCGATGGTGTCGACAAGACTGGCGAGTTGTATGAGAAGATAACAGACATTGTCGAGCAGATGGAGGAAGCCACTGGCAGTGCCTACGATAGATTGGTAGACCAATATTATGATCTTTGGGACCAGTACAATGCCGATGTCAAAGGCGACGTCTATCCGCAGAAAGGTAACAACCAGCTGACCAATACGTCGAAGCCGCGGGCGTTCCTTTATAACAAGAATACCGACGGTCGCAAGCTGATGAACATCAGCATCACCAATATTAAACAGAATCGCAATGGCACCATTACCTTCCATTTCGAACCTGACGACAGCGGCAGTGGCGAGGAAGGCGACAATACCACCTATGGCAAGACCAGTGGCGGCAGTACCGGCATCCAAACGGTTAAGACGGCCGCCAGCAAGACAGCACGTATCTATACGCTCGACGGACGCTATGTCGGTAGCGACTTCCAGTTGTTAGGGCGCGGCATCTACATCGTCAACGGTCGTAAGGTTGTGAAATAAAAAAACCTCCCGTCGGGGAGGCTTTTTTGTCGGATTACTTATTCTTCAACAAGTCGCGAATCTCAGCGAGCAGCTCTTCCTGCGTGGGACCCTTGGGCTCCTCGGGAGCAGCGGGCTCTTCCTTCTTGCGGTTCAGCTTGTTCATAGCCTTGATCATCAAGAAGATACAGAAGGCGATGATGATGAAGTCGAGGATGTTCTGGATAAACTGTCCGTAGGCAAACACCGATGCACCAGCCTCAGTAGCCTCGGCAATCGTCTTGTACTTCACATCGTCGGACAGGTTGACGAAGAGGTTGGTGAAGTCGATACCACCCGTTGCCAAGCTGATAACCGGCATCAACATGTCGTTGACCAGACTGGTAACAATCTTACCAAACGCACCACCGATGATAACACCGACAGCCATGTCCATCACGTTGCCCTTCATGGCAAACTCTTTGAATTCTTTAATAAATCCCATAACGTTTAAAATGTTTAGTTTATAATATAAAAATGTAATCTGCGTTTTGCAATCTTGGACGTTTATCCTTGATTTATCTCATTTTTCACTTTCAGAGTTTAGCTTTTCACTTAAATTAAGACTGATTTCGGATGCAAATATAGAAAATATTTCGTAACTTTGTGCCCGAAAATAGAAAAAAGTAGTTTTAGGACAACATTTTTTTGATTTTTCAATAGGAATTTTATAAACCCTTTAAATAAAAAATTAGGTAAAATGACAAAAGTTGCAATTAACGGTTTTGGCCGTATCGGTCGCCTCGCTTTCCGTCAGATGTTCGAGGCTGAAGGTTATGAAGTAGTAGCTATCAACGACTTGACCAGCCCCAAGATGCTGGCTCACCTGTTGAAGTATGACACTGCTCAGGGTGGTTTCTGTGGCAAGTTCGGTGAGAACAAGCACACTGTTGAGGCTGGTGAGGATTTCATCGTTGTTGATGGCAAGAAGATCACTATCTATGCTATTCCTAACGCTGCTGAGCTGCCTTGGGGCAAGCTGGACGTAGACGTTGTTCTGGAGTGCACAGGTTTCTATACTTCTAAGGAGAAGGCTTCTGCCCACCTGACCGCTGGTGCTAAGAAGGTTGTTATCTCTGCTCCTGCTGGCAACGATCTGCCCACTATCGTTTACAATGTAAACCACAAGACTCTGACTCCTGCTGACACTGTTATTTCTGCAGCTTCTTGCACCACTAACTGTCTGGCTCCTATGACGAAGGCTCTGAACGACTTCGCTCCTATCCAGAGCGGTATCATGACAACTGTTCACGCTTACACTGGCGACCAGATGATTCTGGACGGTCCTCAGCGCAAGGGTGATGTTCAGCGCGCTCGTGCTGGTGCTCAGAACATCGTTCCTAACTCAACTGGTGCTGCTAAGGCTATCGGTCTCGTTATCCCCGAGCTGAACGGTAAGCTGATCGGTGCTGCTCAGCGCGTTCCAACTCCTACAGGTTCTACCACTATCCTGCACGCTGTTGTTAAGGGTGAGGTAACTGTTGAGGATATCAACGCTGCCATGAAGGCTGCTCAGAACGAGAGCTTCGGTTACACTGAGGAGAAGCTGGTTTCTAGCGACATCATCGGTATGAAGTTCGGTTCACTGTTCGACGCTAACCAGACCATGGTTTCTAAGATTGGTGACGGCAACTCTCTGGTACAGGTTGTTGCTTGGTACGACAATGAGAACTCTTACACTTCTCAGATGGTTCGTACTATCAAGTACCTCGCTGAGCTCAAATAAGATGGCTATTGGCTATTAGCTATAGGCTTTTAGCTTATAACAAATATCTAAGAAGGTGTGCTAATTTTAGCACATCTTCTTTTTTTTCATATTCTTGCAATGTTTTGAAATTTCTCGTCGTATATATAAACAGAACGAATAAACAAAACGTATGACTGAGACAGACATAGACCTGATAAAGGGACTGCGTGAACAAAGTCCCAAAGCCCAGAAGCTGACGCTCCAGCGCTACGGCAATGATGTCTTCGCACAAGTGGCGAGACTGCTGCCCTCGACGGAGGATGCTGAGGAAGTCTATCAGGATGTGTTTGTGAAAGTGTTTAGAAACATCGCGATGTACGACGCGGAAAAGTCGTCGCTCAGGACCTGGATATCGCGCATTGCCTACAACGAGTCCGTCACATGGCTCAGGCACAAGCGCCAGTCGGTCATCTATTTCGAAGACCGCGAGGGTGGGGCCGAGAAGTTGACTGATGCGGAAGTCGAGGAGACGCTGGGCCATCCCAACAGCGATACGGTACAGCTGATACGTGCAGCGTTGAAGCACCTGCCACCCGACGAGCGAGCCATTATCACGATGTTCTACTATGAAGAGATGAGCCTGAAAGAGATAGCCTACGTCACGGAGTCGATACCCACAACGGTGGCCTCCAAGCTCAGCCGAACGAGAAAGAAAATATGTAAAATCATCAAAATGTTGCAATCATGACAGAGGAAAAGTTAAATGCACTACGGCAAGCGGACACCAATCTGCGCGACGCCCTGAAGATGGACGAGGCAGAACGTGCACCAATGCCTGCCGACCTGAACGAACGACTGATGCAGCGCATGGTCGTCGAGGAGAAAAAGCCGCGTCGCATCGTCATCTGGCCTTGGATTGCTGCTGCCTGTGTCGCTGGCGTCATGATGATCTGGCTGACGCCACCAAAGGACACCACAACGGATGTCGTCGTAGCAGATAATAAGCCTAAGGTAGAGACGCCTGTCGTAAAAGAGACAGAGACTCCAAAAGCCGAAATTGCTCCGATAGAGGTACAGGACGTCAAAGCTGTCAAGGCCGTAAAAAGGCCGGCTGTAAGAAACGAGCAAAAGCTCATGGCACAAGAAGCACCGGTTGCGGAACCAGTTCCGACAGCAACGTCAGCGCTCAGCGAACCACATGCTGACATCGCCATGGCCGAGAAACCACAGAAGGAGGCCAAGAGCGTCACACTGACCGAACGCGACATCCCCATTACACGTCCGGAGAACTATCACTACACAGCTGAAGAGATTGCCCTTATGAAGAAACAGGCCAACGAAGCCTACCTGAAATGGGCACAGCTGGAACTCGAAATAGCAAAACATAATTTAGAGCAAACCGCACAACAATAAATTAAAACAATAACTATTATGAAACGTATATTCATCATGCTGCTCATTGCTTGCAGCGCCATCATAACCGTCAGTGCTGAATCAGCAGATAACGACCAGCAGAAGGGAAAGGTAGACACGACACCCTACAATGTCAAGGCATTGTTCTACACCATCATCAAAGACTTTGGCGATGCTGATAATCAGGTCTATTCCGTTTATAAGAATCCCGAAACTAATCAGGTGGAGTCAAGCATCAAGATTGTCAATTTCTCTTCCTCTCTCACGATGCAGGGCCTTCGCTTACATATCCCTGGCATATCCCAGAACTTTATCAAGGACGAGCCCAAGTCATATCAGATGCTGCATCTGGCTCCTGGCAGTAAAGAGATGTTCACCCTCAAGGTGATGAACGAGAACGGAGAGGGAAATGCTCAATTCCGCATTCGCACTAATAAAAATCAGGAGATGTGGCTCATGTGTACCAAAAACCCTGACAATCCCAAATTGCGCGATGCATACGCCATCACGTGGGAACTCTCTGAAAGAAAGGATAAGGCTACAGGTACAGTCTATATGATTACCTCGCTGCGCCCTGATATGTACGAGAAAGCGATGGTCAGTAACACGTTCCGTATCGATGGCCGTGTGGGCGATGACCTGACCGATTCGCTCTACGTTGTTTATATGGCCGACACAGCCGAGGAATTGGACAAAATTGCCGACGATGCCTTTGTGGCTACGATGCCTGTAGTGAACAAGCGCTTCAACTTCAGTGTCGACATTGACCAGCCCAAGGTGGGCCGTATCCGTACCGTGATGCCAGACGGCTCACTCTGCAAGCTATGGACCAATATTGACTTTGTGCCTGGCGAGACCTACCGCATCACCACACATAACGGCTGGTATGATGAGGATCGCGACTACGAGAACCGTGTGGGTCGCTACTCTGGCCATAGCTTGTTGAACGACCTGCAGAGACGTGGCATAGACGACCAGTCAGTACAAGTGACAGACCAGGTTCCCGAGGAATTCAGGGTCATCGAAACTGCTCCGAGTAAGCCTTGGCGACAGACTCTTCCGGTAAACCAGGTGGCACAACTTCAAATGAAGACTGAACTGGTGAAGATGGACATGGAAGCCATTAAGCTCAAATACCAAATGATAGGTGAGATTATGAGCGGGTTCAGAAGTCGTGACAGAATCATGACGATCTTTGATCAGATTCTCCAGAAAAACAAGGAGCTGGACAAGAAGTATCAGGAAGTCATTAAACTGGCAAAGAAACTGAATGTTCCGACCACTGAAATGCCTAATCTCTACAAGGAAATTCTGAAGTTCTATACCGAGCAGAACAAGGTCCTAAATGAACTCTCCAAGGATTCGATTACCAATGGCAAAAAGATCCGTTCACTTCAGGAGTACGTCACGAAACAGATAGAGAAGTATGTCAAGGATATGGAAAAATCCCTACAATAATTTTTAAACACTCACATAACAGGCGAGCATCACAATTGGTGCTCGCCTGTTACGTTTTCTGACTATTTTTAGGTTGAAATGGCGAATTTTTCGCACTAATTGTGTTATAATTACAATTTTTTTTGTACTTTTGCGGACGAAAGTATATTATTAACCAATGAAAATAACAAAGCGTATGAGAAGAATGAGATTTGTAGTTGTTCTATTTGCCATGATGATGGCAGGAATGGCGTGTGCTCAAGACAAGGCATGGCCATGGGATTTCCCACAGGGCATCCAGATTGAGGCTGAGCCCGGGCAGAAGGTCCTGAGCTGTGAAAGCTTCTATTTTGATGACCTGAAAAAGGGTGAAGACCTGACCAAGTCGGTGCTGATTTGGTACATCAGAGAGATGGACGCTGTAGGTGCTGAGAAATCGGACATCGGTCGTTCGGACAAGCAGCAGGTGCCCAATGTAATCTATTTATATAATAAGGTATAGAAAGCATAGAAAACAATAATTAATCAAAAAAAATCATTATGGCTTATCAAGAAGTGACAACGACGGGTTACGGTACCCGTGTAGGTAATTCGTTCAAAGCGATTGGTTCTGGTATCATGCTGTTCCTGATAGGTACAGCTGTACTGTGGTGGAATGAAGGTCGCGCAGTAAAGACTGAGAAGATGCTGGACGAGGCCGGTAGTGCCTACGTCGAGATGGAGAATCCCTCGAAGAAGGATGCCTCGTTGGAGGGTGAACTGATTTGTGGTACGGCCCTGGCTACCACTGAGGACTCGCTGAGCGATGCACAGTTTGGCATTGGTGCCAAGGCTATCTCGCTGCGTCGTACGGTAGAGTACTACCAGTGGGTAGAACACGCTGAGGAGAAGAAGGAAGATAAGTTGGGCGGTAAGGAAGTGACCACCACGACGTACACGTACTCGAAGGAGTGGGTGAGCCGTCCTGTGGAGTCAGCACAGTTCAAGGATCCTGCTTATCAGAATAAGAATATGGTGCTGACTACCGTTGAGGATCAGGAGCAGTATGCCGAGAATGTGTCGTGGGGTGCCTATAAGTTGAATGAGAGCCTGATTCACAGCATCTCATCGCGCGAAGGTTTGGACCTGACGATTGCCGAGGACCTGCTGAAACAGTTTGACAAGAGCACCCAGACCGCTTACGAGCGCTTCTATGGTGTGAAGAAGCAGCCCACTGCCGAGCCTGCACAGACCGTCGTGCTGTCCGACTCGGCTAAAGCCGTAGCAGACTCGCTGAAGGCTGTCAATGACTCTATTAACAAGGCGATGGAGAATGCTGAAAACAAGAAGGATTTGGAGTATGTCCACCAGGCCAGCAACGTGCTCTATTTCGGTCGCGTACCTGGTAGCCCTGAGGTTGGTGACGTTCGCGTAACCTTCGAGAAGGTGGTGCCTGCCAAGGTGACCGTCATGGCTGTTGTCGATGGTGACACCTTCAAGCCCTTCAAGGCTAAGAACGGCAAGCGCTTCCAGACCCTCGTGATGGGAAAGAAGAGTGGTGACGAGATTATTGAGGCCGAGAAAGAGGCTAACAATATGTGGACATGGGCTTTGCGTATCCTCGGTATCCTGATGGTCATTGGCGGTCTGAAGGGTATCTTCGGATTCATCGAGACGATCCTCAAGGTGGTGCCTTTCATTGCCGGCATCTTCGGCTGGGGTATCGGACTGGTCTGCACGGTTGTGGGTATTGCATGGTCGCTCATTGTCATTGCTATCGCATGGCTGTTCTATCGCCCGTTGTTGGGCATCTCGCTGCTCGTACTGGCAGGCTTCTTGGTTTGGGTATTTGCCTTCAAGGGCAAGGACAAGCTGAAGGAGTTGGCTGCTAAGGCTAAGGAGAAGAGTGCAAAGCCTGTTGAAGCACCTGCTGAAGTATAAAATAGGTAATACTATGAAAAAGTTGATAATTGTGGCTGTCTGTGCGATGGCCGTGATGATGAGTTGTAAGAATAAGGGTCAGAATGCGGCATCGGAAGGTGCCGATTCTGACTCTGTGTTTGTTGACAGCGTGCTGGCTGAGATGCCTGATACCGCACCACGCCCCATGTTCCTGTATGTCCACGACAAGGATCACATGCAGGTGATCTACTGGATGACCAGCGCTCCCAAGGAGGACGACTATTCGGAAGCCGATATTTCGAAAGCCCGTGGCTTATGGGCTCTGCAACAGATGGCACGTCGTAATGCCGCCAAATACACCAACCTGTTGAAGGACGACAAGAACGTTGTGGCTATCAAGTTTATCGATGAAGTGCTGAAGAATCCTGATGGTGAAATGTTGTTCCCCGGAGAGTTGCACGGACGTCCCGATATACCGTCACCCGGTTTGCGCTATGCCCTGCAAGATCCCAAACTGTATAGAAAGGACATTGAGGGTTTCAGTGTTATCGTCTGCGACGAATACCTGCAGTCGCGCAAGGTGCTGAAAATTACCGACGACTTCAATAAGCCCATGCCGAAGGACATCGTGCAGAAAATGGAGAAGAAGTACGGCATGAAGGCCCAACGTTCAGTACGTAGTTGTAACATTGAGGGTGGCTACGTGTGTGGTGCCATCCAGTTTAAGGGCGAATACAAGAACGCTCCCAAATTCCCAGGCGAGGATAACGAGAAAATCGCCAAGGCATTGGCACTGGAAGTGGTGGCCAAAGGCGACTCCGTTTGGGTGTTGGAGCAGATTGGGGTGATGTACCCAGGCGAAGGCCCCACGTGGAATGCTGATGATGGCGGCGAGTATTACCCCAATAGTATCCAAGCAGCCTTCGAAGGTCCTAAAGGCCTGGAACTGTGTTACGTACATGGCGCTCCGGAGAGCATCGAAGTGGGTATGCTCTATCCGCGTGGCCAGAAGCTTGAGCAGCAGATGTACGAGTGCTACCACGCGCTGATTGACGAGGATATTCCCGTTTGGAAAAAGGACATCGCCGAGATGAACAAACTGTTCCAGCAGAAGAACAAGATTGCAGGCATCAAGCTGACCAAGTGGGCACACATTTGGATGGACGACTATGAGACAGAGTGGATTCACATGGCTGATAAGGACGATGAGTATGGCGGCATCTTTGTCCGTAAGAACGGCAAGATACAGCTGATGCAGGTAGAGGATCCAAAGAGAAAGGCATTGAAGATGGAGATGAACGGTATCGCCTACCTGAAGTTTGCCGGTTCTGCTGGTGGTCCTTCATGGTATACGGAAATCATCGGCTACAAGGGTGGCAAACAGGTGGTGCAATTCACTATGCTGGAAGTGGAAGGCGAGATTGACGAATGCCACATGAATGGTAAAACGATGTCTGAGGACGACGCTCGCGCCTTCGTCGAGAAGTTTGCCGATGCCAAACCGCTAAACGAATACTGGACAGATACAGAAGAGAAGTAAGAAAGAAAAAATTTGCCGTCTGGCTTTGTCGGACGGCATTTTTTTCGTAACTTTGTCCCCAAAATATCATTGCTTATGAATCAATACTTAGATAAAATTTTCAAGGGATGCGGCTGCCTGTCGATAGGCAGTATTGCATTGTTCATCCTGTTAGGTATCATAGGTACGTGTGTTGACGATGAAGAGAAGCCAGAAGAGCAAAAACCTACTGCTGAGAAGGTGGAGAAGAAGGACTCGGTCATCGTGAACGAACCGTTAGAAGGTGACCCTTACGAAGAACTTGATGGCTTGATTGGTTTAGGAAGCGTTAAACAAGAGGTTCGCTCTTTGGCTAATTTCGTCAAGTTGCAGAAGCAGCGCGAAGCGAAAGGACTGAAGACAGCCAAGGTATCGTATCACCTTGTGTTCTACGGATCGCCTGGTACTGGTAAGACCACAGTGGCACGTATTGTGGGACGTATTTATAAGGATCTCGGTGTGTTGAAAAGAGGCCACACCGTAGAGACTGACCGTGCAGGATTGTGCGGACAGTATGTCGGGCAGACGGGTCCTAAGACGGACAGTGTGATAGCCAAAGCCTTGGATGGCGTGCTGTTTATTGACGAGGCTTATTCACTGGTCCCTGAAGGTGGTGCCGGTAACGATTACGGTCAGGAAGCCATCTCTACCATCCTAAAACGTATGGAGGACCATCGCGACCGTTTGGTAGTGATAGTTGCCGGTTATAAGGACGAGATGCAACGCTTCATTGATTCTAACCCCGGTCTGCAGTCACGTTTCAACCGCTACATTGATTTTCCGGATTATACTGGTACGGAACTGACTGATATCTTCAAGATGTATATGAAGAAAAATCAGTACACGCTATCGAAGGAGACGGAGGCCTATCTGAAGGCACGCTTCGACTATGCTGTCGAGCATAAGGACCGCAACTTCGGTAATGCCCGATATGCACGTAACGTGTTCGAGAAGAGTATTCAGGCGCAGGCTAACCGATTGGCTGGAGAGAAAAATTTGGATAAGGACAGACTGACTGAGCTGACGATAGAAGACCTGAAAGGTGGATTTGCCTCGAGGGCAAACATAGGACAGTAATCATTCAGGAACAGGTGATGCAGCAGATGATTACGATACTGGGTCCGACGGCCAGTGGCAAGACGCCTCTGGCAGCAGCACTGGCAGGGAAGATTGGCGGTGAGATTATCTCCGCCGACTCTCGTCAGGTGTATCGTCGGATGGATATCGGCACGGGAAAAGACTTGGAAGATTATGGCAACATCCCGTATCATCTGATTGACATCTGTGAACCAGGTACAAAGTATAACCTGTTCCAATATCAACAGGACTTCTTTGATGCCTATCAAGACATTATGAGTAGGGGAGTAGAGCCCATCCTCTGTGGCGGAACGGGACTCTATATCGAGGCCGTGTTGAAAGGCTACAAGTTATCGCCTGTACCCCAGAATCCTGAACTTAGAACGAAACTCGAAGGCAGGTCGCTCGATGAACTCACGCAGATGCTGATGGAACTGAAGTCTAAGACGGGGTCGAACATGCATAACAAGACAGATGTGGACTCTTGTCAGCGAGCCATTCGTGCCATTGAGATTGAGACCTACAATCTTGAGAATCCTGTGCCACGTCGTGAACTGCCGCCTGTCGAATCGGTGATAATCGGTGTCAATATTGATCGTGAGGCGCGTCGCGAGAAGATTACCCGCCGTTTGAAGGCTCGTCTGGAAGAAGGTATGATAGACGAGGTTAAGGCACTGCTCGATGAAGGTATTCCTGCTGAAGACCTGATTTACTACGGGTTGGAGTATAAATTCGTGACGGAGTATATCGTGGGCAAGACCTCCTATGACGAAATGTTCACTCGTCTGGAAATTGCAATCCATCAGTTTGCCAAGCGTCAGATGACGTGGTTCCGCGGTATGGAGCGTCGAGGCTTTATAATCCATTGGATTGATGCCTTGCAGCCGATGGACGATAAAGTGGCACAAATCATACAAATCGTAAATGGTAAATCTGTAAATCTGTAAATGACAAGATGGCAGTAGAAGATACAAGATGGGGCATCCTGTATTGCCCGAAGGGTAAAGGCACTAAGCAGCGCGAGAAAATTCAGCGCGTGCTGGATGAACGTGGTGTGCATTACGATTTCGTTCAGAGCGAGACGAGTGGCAGCGTTGAACGCTTGGTCACCATGCTTATCCATAATGGCTATAAGACCATCATCGTTGTGGGAGGCGACTCTGCACTGAACGATGCTGTCAACTGCCTGATGAACGAAGAGAAGCAGGTTCGCGATACAATTGCTTTGGGCGTCATTCCGAATGGTGTGCTGAACGACTTTGCACGTTATTGGGATTTTAAGGAAGGCAATCTGGAACAGACTGTCGATTGGCTTATCAAGCATCGGGTGCGTACAATCGATTTGGGTTGTATCCGTTATCAGAATAAACAGGGCGAAAAGTGTCACCGTTACTTCATGAACTGTATCAATATCGGACTCATTGCCGACGTGATGAATCTGCGCCGTCAGACACGTTCGCTGTTGGGGTCCCAGACGCTGTCGTTCATCGTCTCCATTTTCCTGATGATTTTCCATCGTATGGACTATAAGATGCATGTACGCATCAATAGTGACGAGGTGGATCGCAAGGTAATGACAATGTGTGTCGGCAGTGGCCCGGGCTATGGACAGACACCGAGTGCTGTGCCTTATAATGGTATGCTCGATGTGTCGATGGTATACCATACAGAGATTATGCAGGTGTTCGCTGGGCTTTGGCTACTCATCACGGGACGCTTCCTCAACCATCGTGCCGTACATCCCTACCGCACCCGTGAGGTGTTGGTCGAAGAGGCCAAACATGCACAGGTCGGAGTGGATGGTCGACTGCTTGGAATACCAGTAGGCTCTTATCGCATAACTGTAGAGCAGGAAGTCATCAATTTCCTCATTCCTGACTGAAAAAAGGCGAAAATGTATAAAAAACGGGCTTTTTTGAAAAAAAATGCTCGTTTTATTTTGTAGTCCCGTGAAAAATGCCTAACTTTGGAGAAAATTCAATAATCCTAAAACATATAATTGATATAAACAGTATAAGGAACTATGAGTTATTTACGATTTGAAAAAGCGGTAATGACCAATCTGGAGGAGTCGCTCCGTCGTGAATTGCTTCGGACAAACCGTTCTGGCGCCTACAGTGCTTCTACCCTTGTAGACTGCAATACGCGCAAGTATCACGGTCTGCTCGTTGTTCCCGTACCTGAGTTGGACGATGAGAACCATGTGCTGCTCTCGTCGCTCGACTGTACGGTGATTCAACACGGTGCTGAGTTCAATCTCGGACTCCACAAGTATCAGGGCAACAACTATAGCCCTAAGGGTCATAAGTACATCCGCGAGTTTAGTTGTGACGTCGTGCCTACCACGATTTATCGCGTGGGAGGCGTAGTGCTGAAACGCGAGACCATTTTCCAGGCCTATGAGGACCGCATCCTCATTCGCTATACCTTGGAAGATGCCCATTCAGCAACAACACTTCGTTTCCGTCCGTTCTTGGCCTTCCGTTCGGTTCGTCAGTTCACGCATGAGAATTCGACGGCTTCGCGTGAATTCCATCCCGTGGACAATGGTATCAAGACCTGTATGTATGCTGGCTATCCCGACCTCTACATGCAGTTCTCGAAGAAGAACGAGTTCGTATTCCAGCCAGACTGGTATCGTGGCGTAGAATATCCGAAGGAACAGGAACGCGGCTATGCTTCTAACGAAGACCTCTATGTTCCTGGCTATTTCGAGATGAGCATCAAGAAGGGCGAGAGCATCGTCTTCTCGGGTTCTACGAAGTCTATTAAGTCGTCAGGCTTGAAGGCACTGTTCCAAAAGGAGATGAATCTGCGTCTGAGTCGTGACAGCTTCTTCCATTGTTTGGTGGCTGCTGCACATCAGTTCCACAATCGCAAGCCCAACGACGATCGTTACTTGCTTGCTGGTTATCCTTGGTTCAAGGCTCGTGCCCGTGATACGTTTATCTCATTGCCGGGTCTGACGCTGTCCATTGGCGAACGCGACTACTTTGAACTGGTGATGAAGACTGCAGAGAAGGGCTTGCGTGAATTTATGGATGACAAGCCACTCTCTGTGAAAATTTATGAGGTTGAGCATCCAGACGTTCCCCTGTGGGCTATATGGGCTATTCAGCAATACGTGAAGGATGCCGGCAAGGAGCAGGGCTACAAAATGTATGGCAAGCTAGTGAAGGACATCGTGAAGTATATCCTTACTGACGGCCATCCCAACCTGCGTCTCGACGAGAATGGCCTGATTTATGCCAATGGTCGCGACAAGGCTGTGACGTGGATGAATTCTACCGCCAACGGTCGTCCTGTCGTACCTCGCTCGGGCTATATCGTTGAGTTCAATGCCCTGTGGTATAACGCTCTGAAGTTCTGTGCATCTCTTGAGGCTGAGTTCGGCGACAAGAAATTTGCTGAAAAACTGGAGCAGCAAGCTGAAGTCTGCAAGACGTCGTTCGTTGACACTTTCATGAACGAATACGGTTATCTATTGGACTATGTCGATGGCACGATGATGGATTGGAGTGTTCGCCCCAATATGATATTCCCCGTTGCCTTTGACTATTCACCACTCAATCAGGAGCAAAAGAAGAGCGTGCTGGATGTTTGTACGCGTGAACTGCTAACACCCAAGGGTCTGCGTTCGTTGTCGCCAAAGAGTGGCGGCTATAACCCGATGTATGTTGGGCCTCAGACGCAACGTGACTACGCTTACCATCAGGGTACTGCATGGCCTTGGCTCGGTGGCTTCTATATTGAGGCCTGCCTGAAACTCTATAAGCGCACTCGCCTGTCGTTCCTCGAGCGTCACATGGTGGGTTACGAAGACGAGATGAACTATCATGCTCTTGGCACTATCAGTGAACTGTTCGACGGCAATCCTCCGTTCCACGGACGCGGTGCAATGGCTTTCGCTATGAATGTCGCTGAGATCCTGCGCTCGGTGAAGTTGCTTGAGAAATATACGTATCAAAAATAAATAAGGAGGAAACGCTATGAAAGTTTTAATGTTTGGATGGGAGTATCCTCCTCACGTATTCGGTGGACTAGCCACCGCCAACTATGGTATTTCGCAAGGTCTTTATGCCCAGGGTGATATGGACATCACGCTGTGCCTGCCCAAACCTTTTGGCGATGAAGACCGTTCTGCATGCCAGATTGTAGCCATGAATGCTGTGCCCATTGCCTATCGAGATGTATCGGCTGACTATGTCCGTGAGCGTGTGGGTAATATCATGGATCCCGACCTTTATTTCCGACTGCGCGACCACCTGTATGCCGACTTCAACTACATGCATGTCAACGATTTGGGTGCTATGGAGTTTGCTGGCGGCTATCCGGGCAATCTGCATGAGGAAATCAACAACTATTCGATTATTGCCGGTGTGGTGGCTCGTACCCTTGACTACGACATCATTCATGCTCACGACTGGCTGACTTATCCTGCCGGCATCCATGCCAAGCAGGTCAGTGGCAAGCCGCTGTGCATCCATGTGCATGCTACCGACTTCGACCGCTCGCGTGGTAAGGTGAACCCCACCGTTTATTCGATCGAGAAGAATGGTATGGACAATGCCGACTGCATCATGTGTGTGTCCGAGTTGACGCGTCAAACGGTCATTAACCAGTATCATCAGGATCCGCGTAAGTGCTACACCGTTCATAATGCTGTGTATCCTTTGCCCGATGAGTACCAAGCCATTCCTCGTCCCGACCACACGGGAAAGGAGAAGGTTGTCACCTTCCTCGGACGTATCACCATGCAGAAGGGTCCTGAGTACTTCGTTGAGGCTGCCAACATGGTTATCCGCCGTACTAACAATGTACGCTTCTGTATGGCTGGTTCGGGCGACATGATGGATGCAATGATCCATTTGGCTGCCGAGCGTGGCATTGCCGACCGTTTCCACTTCCCTGGCTTCATGCGAGGCAAGCAGGTCTACGAGTGTTTGAAGGACTCTGACGTTTATGTGATGCCTTCTGTATCTGAACCGTTCGGTATCTCTCCACTTGAGGCTATGCAATGTGGTACGCCCTCTATCATCTCGAAGCAGTCCGGTTGTGCTGAGATTCTAACCAACTGTATCAAGGTAGACTATTGGGACATTCACGCCTTGGCAGATGCCATCTACAGTATCTGTGCCAACGAGTCGCTCTTCCAATACCTCAAGGAGGAAGGTAAGAACGAGGTCGACCAGATTACTTGGGAGAAGGTTGGTGCTTGGATTGCCACACTCTATAAGAGAACTCTTGGATGGGAGGCTTAACCCATTCGAATAACGTAATAACGATATAACGTAATAACGAAAAACATTATGAAAACAATTTGTTTATATTTCGAAATACATCAGATTATTCATCTGAAGCGTTACCGTTTCTTCGATATCGGTACCGATCATTACTATTACGATGACTACGAGAACGAGCGTAGCATCACTGACATTGCTAACCGCAGCTACATGCCTGCTCTGACAGCTATTGGTGACATGATTAAGGAGCACGGCGATTATTTCAAGGTAGCTTTCTCGCTCTCTGGTACGGGTATCGAGCAACTCGAGTTCCATGCACCTCAGGTCATTGCAAAGCTGCAGGAACTGAATCAGACTGGTTGTGTTGAATTCCTGGCAGAACCTTACTCTCATGGTCTGTCGTCACTGGCCAACGAGGAAACCTTTGCTCTCGACGTAAAGAAGCAGATGGCTAAGATTGAGGAACTGTTCGGCAAGAAGCCCACAGTAGTCCGCAACTCGTCGCTAATCTATTCTGATGATATTGGTGGTCAGATTGCTGCCATGGGCTTCAAGGGCATGCTCACTGAGGGCGCTAAGCATGTGCTGGGATGGAAGTCGCCACACTATGTCTACAATTGCAACATTGCCCCCAACCTTAAGTTGTTGCTTCGCGATGTCGAACTGTCTGATGATATCTCACTGCGCTTTAACAATCCCGACTGGGAGGGCTATCCTTTGTTTGCCGATGGCTATATCGATCGCATCTCACGTTTCCCTGAAGAGGAGCAGATTATCAATATATTCATGGAACTCTCGGCTTTGGGTATCGCTCAGCCGCTTAGTTCGAATATCCTTGACTTCCTGAAGGCTCTGCCTGCATGTGCGAAGGAGAAGGGCATCACGTTCTCGACGCCTACTGAGATTTGTATGAAGGTAAAGAGCGTAGGCAATCTCGATGTACCCGACACGCTTTCTTGGGTCGACGAGGAGCGCGACTGCTCGTGCTGGCTGGGTAACGCTATGCAGCGTGAGGCTTTCAACAAACTCTACTCCGTGGCCGACCGTCTGCGCATTGCCGACGATCCCCGCATCAATCAGGACTGGGACTACTTGCAGGCCTCTAATAACTTCCGATTTATGACCACCAAGCCCTCAAACGTAGGTCTGGATCGTGGTATCTATAGCGGACCGTTCGATGCCTTCACCAATTACATGAACATCCTCGGTGACTTCATCAACAGAGTTAACGCTCTCTATCCACTTGAAATTGAGAACGACGAGCTCAATGCTCTGCTTACCACCATCCGCAACCAGGGTGACGAGATTGAGATGAAGGACAAGGAGATTACCCGCCTGAAGGCTCGCCTCGAGAAACTTGAACCCAAGGTTGTTGAGAAGAAAGCGCCTGCTAAGAAGCCTGCTGCCGCCAAGAAAGCTCCTGCAAAGAAGGCTGCTGAGAAGAAGTAAAACAAGCCGATAAGGATAAAAAGTGAGCCGACAATTTGGTTAGCTCACTTTTTTTTCGTACCTTTGCCGGCCGAAAAAGTTGAAGATCTCAACTTCAGGGGTACTTGCGAAAGCCAAGCGGTGGCCGGACCCCCTTTAACAAAACAAGAAACGAAATGGAACAAGAAAAGAAAAAAGTCAGCGTGCTGTTTATGCTTTTCGGCACTCTGTTCTGCGTCTGCCTGATTACGGCAAACGTATTGGAAACAAAGCAACTCTCCTTCGGTCCTGTCAATCTGACAGCAGGTATCATCGTATTTCCCGTCAGCTACATCATCAACGATGTCGTCTGCGAAGTGTGGGGCTACAGTCGTACGCGTATGTTGATATGGATGGGGTTTGCCATGAACTTCTTCTTCGTCATCATGGGGGGTATAGCCGACTGGATTCCTGGTGCAGACTATTGGCATGGCGATGAGGCATTCCACTCCATCTTTGGGCTAGCACCTAGGATTGCAGCTGCGTCATTTATTGCATTTATTGCAGGTTCGTTTATCAATGCTTATGTGATGTCGAAGATGAAACTGTCTTCGCAGGCTTCGCGACAAAACCACGAGGGCCAGTCGTTCGCTAAGAGTTTCTCGTCGCGTGCGGTTCTGAGTACGGTGTTTGGTGAGTTGACGGACTCCATCATCTTCTTTCCACTGGCCTTGGGCGGCGTAATTCCCTGGGAGGAGATGCCTTCGCTGATGATTAGTCAGGTGACGTTGAAGACGGCATATGAAATCGTGGTGCTGCCTATTACCATCCGTGTCGTTGAATTTACGAAGAAACACGATCATGAGGACGTATTCGATCACGACATTAACTATAACATATTTAATATATTAAAGATTTAATTCGATATGTCGTAATACCGTTGTAATGTTATAACAAAATTTAGAATTATGGCTAGAGAACAAGAAGGCCTGCAGCAGTTAGGCCGCAAGACGGAATATAAGATGACCTATGCTCCTGAGGTGCTGGAAACGTTTGAGAACAAACATAAGGACAACGACTATTGGGTGCAGTTTAATTGTCCTGAGTTCACCTCGCTATGTCCCATTACGGGGCAGCCAGACTTCGCAGAGATCAAGATTGCATATATCCCCGCTGACAGAATGGTGGAGTCGAAGAGTCTGAAGCTTTACCTTTTCTCGTTCCGCAACCACGGTGACTTCCACGAGGACTGCGTGAACATTATCATGAAGGATCTGGTAAAGTTGATGCAGCCTAAATATATAGAGGTAATAGGATTGTTTACACCACGTGGCGGCATCTCGATTTATCCTTATGCTAACTATGGTCAGCCGGGAACGAAATATGAAAAAATGGCGGAGGAGCGACTGCTCAACCGCCAGATGTTCTGATTTTCGGGATTTCGATGTTTCGATGCTTCGATGTTTCGATGTTTCGAAATTCCGTTAGGCTTTTAATTCCAATACGAAGCGGGTTCCGCGTGTGTACGCGCGGTCTATGGTCAGGTCACCGCCCATCTTCAGTGCCATCTGTTTGCACGTGGGCAGTCCCAGACCGTCACCCTTCGTCAGGTCGTGGATTTCAAGGAACGGCTTGAAAACGTCGTCGCGCTTCTCCTCAGGAATGCCACAGCCTGTATCTGATACGTGGAACTCAATCTTGTGCTGTCCGCGCTTCTTGAACTCGATGGTTATCTTGCCCTCGGCAGGCGTATATTCAGCAGCATTCTTTAGCAGGTGCGTCAGAATGTGACTGACATAAGGACGGTAAATCTGTGCATTCATCTTCGGTGCATTGACTACGAGCTGAACCTCCGACTGCTCAGTACCACGAATCTGATTCATTAGTTCCTCGCAGAATTGCTGCATCTGCACTTCCTCCATCTCCAACTGCTCGTCAGAGTTCTCCAGCTCGGACAGCGTCTGTATGTGCTTCGAGAAGTCGAGCAGTGCTTGTACCTCAGACTGACGGCTATCCAGTTTCTTCAGTGTAGGCTCCAACTGTGCTGACATGTTGCTGATGAACTTGGCCTTCAACGCATTGCTGTCGTTAGCCAGTTCAATGATCTTCTTCTGTTTACGCGTCTGCAAGATGAAACGCATCAGTACCACGGCGCCCAATACCAGGGCGGCAGCCAATGCACCGGACAGAATCAGCAGACCGACGATGAATACCCAACGTGTGGTCAGCGACGAGTCCTTGTCGGCAATCTCGGCCTTGTTGGCTGCAATCTGGTCTTTCAGAGCCTTCATCTCGTCGGCATGCTTGATGGCGTTGGTCGAATCCTTCCAAGCCAAGTAGTTACTGTACGACTGCGCCACGAGGCTGGCGTTGTTGCTCTTGCGACCGTTGGCGATAAGTGTCTGATACACCTCGTCTACCTTGTCAAATTCCTTACAGGCGGTCAGTTTGCCTACCATTTCCTTGAATACGGCATTACCCTGGGCTGTTTGACCAAAGGTGTAGTGATAGATGGTCTTTGAGTAAAGCAGGTCGTTCTTCAGCGCCTCGTCACCAGACAGGTTGGCCTGATTGTCCATCACGTTCAGGTGTTCCTTGGCGGGTTCAGCACGGTGCATCTTCATATACATATTGAAGCGCTCCTTGCTGGTCCAATAGTGGCAGCCGGCCTTTTCGGGTGTGCTCAGGCTCGATGCGTTGACTGTCTGGTCGATGCGTCGCAACAGGTCGAAGGCTTCTTGATAGAGACTCTCGCGATAGTAGAGGGCCGTAGCCTTCGTGCCACACTCCGTGGCCAGTGCTATCTCGCCGCGATTGGCATAGTCGCTGAAGGCTTGGAGGTACGTAGAGCGAGCCATGGCAACGTTTTCCTTGGCGTCGATACTCTCGGCTTGCTGGTGCAATTTACTCTTCTTGGAATTGTCGGCCAGTGCCGTGACAGAACAGAAGAGCATGCTTACGATTAAGAGTGAAAAAAACTTGTGCATAGTATTTGTTTGTTTTATTTGTTTGCAAAGGTAAATAAAAAAAATGTTTTCTCCAAAATTATTGAGAACGTTTACGTAGATTTTTCTTCAAAAAAGCAGAAAAAACAAAGTTATCTCGATTCTTTTGCCTATCTTTGCAAAAAATTCAAACATATTATCTAAAACAAACAGCGTCATGAAAGCTTTCAACGACAAGAATTTCGTGTTGGAGACTGAGGTTGCTCAGGATCTCTTCCACAACCATGCGGCCAAGATGCCGATTATCGACTATCATTGTCACTTAATCCCCGAGATGGTAGCTAACGACCATCGTTTTAAGAGCATCACAGAGCTTTGGCTCGGTGGTGACCACTACAAGTGGCGTGCTATGCGTACCAACGGTGTTGACGAGAAGTATTGCACCGGTAAGGACACCAGCGATTGGGAGAAATTTGAAAAGTGGGCCGAGACCGTGCCCTATACATTACGTAATCCGTTGTATCATTGGACACACTTGGAGCTCAAGACCGCCTTCGGTATTGAGAAACTGCTGAGCCCGAAGACCGCTCGCGAAATCTTCGACGAGTGTAACGAGAAACTGCAGCAGCCCGAGTTCTCAGCTCGCGGTCTGATGAAGCACTACAACGTAGAGTGCGTGTGCACCACCGACGATCCTGTTGATGACCTGCACAACCATATTGAATATGCTAAGCACAAGGCTGCTGACGATCCCATCATGATTCCCGCATGGCGTCCTGACAAGGCTATGAATATTGAGAAGCCTGAGTTCAGCGCATATGTGAATCAATTGGAGAACGTCAGTGGTGTCACCATCACCAAGTTTGCTGACATGGTCGACGCTCTGAAGAAACGCCACGAATTCTTCGAGGCTCAGGGTTCGAAGCTTTCTGACCACGGAATTGAGGAATTCTACGATGAGGAGTACACCGACTCGCAGATTGAGACCATCTTCGAGAAGGCTATGCGTGGCCAGCAACTATCTGCACTTGAAGTTCGCCAATATAAGAATTGCTTCCTGACCGTGATGGCTGAGATGGATGCCGATGCAGGTTGGACACAGCAGTTCCACTATGGTGCCATTCGCGACAACAATACCGCTATGTACAACCAACTTGGTCCAGATACCGGTTTCGACTCTATCGGAGAGTTCAATACCGCCAAGGCTATGTCGAAATTCCTGAACAAGCTGAACATGGAAGGTAAGCTCACGCGTACTATATTATATACGCTGAATCCATGTGCCAACGAGGTCATCGCTACGATGCTCGGCAACTTCCAGGGAGGTGAGCCAGGCAAGATCCAGTTTGGTTCGGGCTGGTGGTTCAACGACCAGATGGACGGCATGATTCGTCAGATGAACGCACTCTCAGTGCTCGGCCTTCTGAGCCGTTTCGTGGGTATGCTGACAGATAGCCGTTCATTCCTTTCATATCCACGTCACGAGTATTTCCGTCGTATCCTCTGCAATCTGTTGGGTAATGACGTAGAGAAGGGCCTGCTTCCCGATGACCGTGAACTGTTGGGTAAGATGGTTGAGGACATCTCTTATAACAACGCTAAAAACTACTTTAAGTTCTATTGATAAAACAAGTCAAAAAGAAAGGCGACTGCTCGTGATGGGTAGTCGCCTTCATTTTTTTATAAGCTTATAGGCTATTCTTTTCTTTCTTCCGATAGTACGATTGCTCCTTGTCGCCAATACGAAGAATCAGCGTGTCACGCATCAGCAATACAATATCTGCTGTGTCTGTTATAGGTTTTTCGCCCTCTTTCGTGAATCCTGCAATTGTGTCGGCATGCAGAATGAGTCGGCCGTTAAAAGGATGCCACTCCGTATAGTGATGGATATCAGGATATGCGACTAACGACGGTGTGTTGCCATTTCTTTGTATATGGCCCCTCATTGAAGCGGTGTTGTCTGTCTTCAATTTTAGGCAATATTCTACAGGAACCAGTATTTTTTTCTTGATACTGTCGGGAATAGGAGGTGTCTTGCCGTCAATGGTGCGTAACGTTGGTTCAACTATGTAGCACCATTGTCCCTCCAGCGTACCGAGGTTGATGACGCTACGTGCCTCATGGCGATTCTCGGGGTTGACCATAATAGCCAGTGCATCGCCAATGTGCGGAAATCCATACATGTGACGCTGCTGGCGACAACTGATGATGTCGAAAGTGTCAGGATCGCCGCCAGAGTAGGGGAGGAACACGAGGATGGAGTCCGTACAACCGTCACATGCCAGTCCGTAGAGTGCCGAATCGCCAGGTATGCTCTTGAATATGCTGATGGCATTGTTCGACATTCTGTCATTCTTCGGTTGCTTGCTGCCACAAGCCGCCATGATGACAGTAAGGGCTATGAATAACATTGTTTTCTTCATATTTTCGCTAATTTTTGTGCAAAGATACAAATAATCAGCGAAATTTAGCAATGCGGAGCAAATTTTTCTCTTTTCGTTTTTCACTTTTCACTTTATTTTGTACCTTTGCAAAAATATATCTCAATTAAGTCCTAATAATTATGAAAAAGAAGATTAAGTTTAGTCTTGTCTATCGCGACATGTGGCAGTCGTCAGGCAAGTTCCAACCCCGTAAGGACCAGTTAGAGCGTATCGCTCCAGTGATTATCGACATGGGCTGCTTCAGCCGTGTGGAAACCAATGGTGGCGCCTTCGAGCAGGTGAACCTGATGGCTGGTGAGAACCCCAACCTGGCGGTGCGTGCCTTCTGTAAGCCCTTCAACGAGGTAGGCATACAGACACACATGCTGGACCGTGGTCTGAATGCGCTGCGCATGTATCCCGTGCCCGACGACGTGCGCGAGCTGATGTATAAGGTGAAGAAGGCCCAGGGTGTGGATATCCCCCGTATCTTCTGTGGTCTGAACGATACGCGTAACATCATCCCCAGCATCAAGTGGGCCAAGGCAGCAGGTATGATTCCACAGGCTACGCTGTGTATCACCACCAGTCCCGTGCATACGGTAGAGTACTACTCGAAGATTGCCGACGAGGTGATTGCTGCTGGTGCCGAGGAGATCTGTCTGAAGGATATGGCAGGCATCGGACAGCCCGCCCTGTTGGGTGCGCTGACGAAGGCCATCAAGACGAAACATCCCGATATCATCATCCAGTATCACGGACACTCTGGTCCTGGCCTGTCGATGGCCTCTATCCTGGAGGTTTGTAACAACGGTGCCGACATCATCGATACCGCCATTGAGCCACTCAGCTGGGGTAAGGTGCATCCAGACATCATCTCAGTACAGTCGATGCTGAAGAACGAAGGCTTCGAGGTGGCAGATATAAATATGAACGCGTATATGCAGGCGCGTACACTGACGCAGGAGTTCATTGATGACTGGCTGGGCTGCTTTATCAATCCTGCCAACAAGCACATGTCGAGCTTGCTGCTGGGCAGCGGTCTGCCTGGTGGCATGATGGGTTCGATGATGGCCGACCTGGGTCCCATCCAGTCGATGATAAACAAGCTGCGCGAGAAGAAGGGCGAGCCTACACTGTCGATGGACGACATGCTGGTCAAGCTGTTCCAGGAGGTAGAGTATGTATGGCCACGCGTGGGTTATCCCCCATTGGTAACGCCATTCTCACAGTATACGAAGAATATCGCCCTGATGAACCTGCTGACGATGGAGCAGGGCAAGGGTCGCTACGCCATGATGGACGATGCCATCTGGGGTATGATTCTGGGTAAGAGCGGCAAGGTGCCTGGTACCATTGATCCCGAATTCGTCGAGCTGGCCAAGAAGCAGGGTCGCGAGTTCACCGATGCCGACCCACACACCCTTATTCCTAATGCCCTCGACGGCTTCAAGAAGGAGATGGACGAGAATGGCTGGGACTACGGTCAGGATAACGAAGAGCTGTTTGAGCTGGCTATGCACCCCGAGCAGTACCGTCCGTTCAAGAGCGGTCAGGCCAAGAAGCAGTTGCTGGCCGACATCCAGAAGGCCAAGGATGCCAAACTCGGTGGTTCGAAGATGAAGCCTGAGGAACTGGCAGCCTTCAAGCATGCCAAGGCTGATGCCCTGACGGCTCCTATCGCTGGACAGGTGTACTACGAGTTCTCTGGTGAGGGCGCTTGCGAGCCTTGCCTGGAGCCGTTCGTTGGCCAGCAATACAGGGAAGGCGATACGTTCTGCTACATCCAGGCACCTTGGGGCGAAATCGTTCCTATTCCTGCCGCTCTCGGAGGCAAACTCGTCGAGGTGGCTGCCAAGCAGGGTGCCAAGGTCCGTCGTGGCGACAACCTCGGTTGGATTGAGCGTAGCGAGTAACAGAAAAGCAATTGTTCTATACTAACTTATGAAAAAACTATTTTTGCCTCTGCTGCTGTTAGTAGCATTGTCTGTCAATGCGCAAAATCCCGTGTTGACGATTGAAGGTGGTCGTGTCCAGGGCGTCTTTGCCGACGAACACCCTGATGTGTTAGTCTATCGTGGCATTCCCTATGCTGCTCCTCCCATCAAGGAGAACCGCTGGAAGGAACCACAGCCTGTTCAGCCTTGGAAAGGTGTGAAGATTTGCGACACTTTCGGGCGTCCAAGCTATCAGGCTATTCAGTATACTGGCGGCTACTACACGGAGTGGGGCTATGGCAAGGAGGCTGCTTTCAGTGAGGATTGCCTGTATCTGAACGTTTGGACCAAGGCGGCTGGCAAGGTAGGCAAGAAATTGCCTGTTGCCCTGTGGATTCATGGCGGCGGCTATCGCGAGGGTTTCGGCTCTGAGCCTGAGTTCGATGGCCAGGAGTGGGGTGCCAAGGACGTGGTGCTCGTTACCATCAACTACCGTTTGGGCGTGTTCGGCTTCCTCGTACACCCGGCTCTCTCTGCTGAGAGTCCTCACCACGTTAGTGGCAACTATGGTATCCTCGACCAGATTGAGGCGCTGAAGTGGATTAAGAAGAATATCGCGCAGTTTGGTGGCGACCCTGACAACGTGACCATCTTCGGACAGAGTGCTGGTGGCGGCAGCGTGCGTACGTTGTGCGAGAGTCCGCTGGCCCGTGGTCTGTTCCATAAGGCCGTCATCATGAGTGCTCAGGGACTGAGCATCCCCGATGCCAATGGCAATCCGATGGGTGGCCGTTATAGCGGCGGCTCATTTGCCGATGCTGAAGCCAGAGCCAAGAAGGTGTTCGACTGGGCTGGCCTGACTGACCTGCAGAAGATGCGTGCAGCCTCGACCGAGACTGTCTTCGCATTGAACACACTCTACCATCAGATCAACAGCGACGGACAACAGGGTGGTGGCCCCATGGCGGCTATGTTCCGTGGTCTGCCCTTCATGCCGATGATTGACGGCTATGTCAGCGTGAAGAGCTTCGACGATGCCACCCGTGGCGGTACGCTGGCCGACGTGCCTTATATGATTGGCTTCACGCTGAACGATATGGGTAACATGGCTCCCAACATTGCTGAATTCTGTAAGGTTCGCACTGAGAAGGGCGGCAAGGCTTGGGCCTACGAGTTTGCCCGTCCCTTGCCCGATGATGGCTCTCATCCTGAGGTCACACAGCGCCTGAAGGGTGCCTTCCACTCTTCCGACTTGTGGTTTGTCTTCAAGTCGCTGAAACATTGTTGGCGTCCCTGGACCAAGGGCGACTGGGATTTGAGTGAAAAGATGCTGACTGCATGGACCAACTTCGCCAAGTACAGCGATCCTAACGGTCCGAAGGGTGGCGTATGGAAGCCCTGCACAGGCAAGAATCCCAAGTTCATGGTGTTTAAGTTGAACGACAAGGATCAGGAGGCCTCCGTCTATGGCGAGCCTGAGATTGCACCCAGACCTCAGGGATTCCCCTTCTAATCCTGACGTTTAACCGTTTACTTTCCTTTAAGGCGTGCATATTCCTTGCGCGTCTTTTCTAATTGTTCCAGGAAGGCGGCGTTCGATAGCAGGCGACTCATAATAGCTGTAGCCTCTACCAGCGAGGCCTCTGTGTCGCTCTTCCAGTGTCGTCCGCAGATGACGCGGTTCAAGGCAAACTCTTGGGCGCGAGCTATCAATGTTTCTGTAGAGTCGGGTACGACGAGTGCCAATGTTAGCGCATAGACCCACCCACGAACGCTGTGGCCTGACGGGAAACTATACGACGTGCTGTATTCTTCGTCGGTAGCAGGATTGATAGATGGCTCTTGGAAATAGACGAATGGACGCGTACGACGGAAATAGTTCTTGGCTTGCTTGTTGGTGGCACGGGCATCCTTCTGTGCACCTTGTGCCAATTTAAAGATTTCGGGCGTCTTCTCTGGGTCAATCATGAAACCAACGGCAGGGCTGAAGGCCTTCGACGTCCATTGCACCTCGTCAATGGCAGCCTTATTGCCACGTGGCGTTTGGCGCTGCTCCTTGCCCCAGTTGTAGTAATAGCGGTCGTTCTCGAAAGCTCCATCGCCAGGCTGTGGTGGCTCGGCAATGTAGTGGGCAGCATTAGGCAGTTCGTCATGGCTGAGGAATGCTGGCGTTGACAGCTTGCTGTCGGATTCCAACTTGTAGAGTGCCCCCATCAGTACTGACCGCTCTGTGGTCGTGTTTGGCTGTGGCTTGAAGTCCAGCTGATCCACAACTACGGTTCTGAACCAGTCTTTCAGATAGCCTTTGTACTGGTCTTGCGAGTCTGCCACGAGCAGCAGCAGGATACGTCCGTCCTTCAGTTTCGGGCCTACACAGATGCCCTCGTAGTTGGCAAAGCTGCGGTCGGTAATATTAATCTTCGTGCGGAACTCTGTGATGAGCTGCTTCTGTAGCAGGTCGCCAGCACATTGCAGGGTGGGGTTGACCACGAAGAGTTTGACGTGTACGAATGAACCGACGTTCTTGGGCTTCTTGTATATCTCGCGTTCCAACACGATAATCTGTCCGTCGTCGAGTGCTGCCAAGCCACTCACACCTAACGTGTTTTCGCCTTCCTCGCCCTGAACGGCGGAGGAGTCGGACATATACCAGTATTGCTCGCGTGGTTGCAGGTCGTCGCCAAAACTCTGAAGGCGCAGCAGATTGGCAGTCTTCCGCTTGATGCTGGGTTTTTGGCCATCAGCCTTCAGCGTATTCTCGCTCGTCGTCCAGAAACGGTGGGTTGTGGCATTGTAGGTCAGCGCCTCGAAACCGCCATTGGCGTATGCTGTGCTGAACACCTCAGGAATGCGCAGCTGACGCCCCGTCAGCTGTCCGTTAAGACTGTACTCCAGAATAAGTCCGTCTGCCTCGCCACTGACAAATAGGGTATTTGTTTGCGGTACATAGCAGACACCTTCTTCGTCGCGATTGGGCTGTTGATTGGTTAAAAACGAATCGGCTCGTACCTCTTTGATATCACCCGTAGCATCATTGATACGAATGGTCATCAGGTGGAATCCTGCTGTCTTTGACTTGTCGTTGACTATGGCGTATTGGTCGTCTCCCAGCCAGGTAATACCACTATAATTGCCTGCTGGCACACTCTTTGGGAAGTTATGCGGCTTGTTAAGCACAGCCTGCTGCGCCATCATTTGTATGGACAGGAGACATAATAGGAATGGGATAATGCGTCTCATATCTTGTATTTATTTTAAAACATAGATTTTCTGGCTACGGCTGCCTCTGCTTGCAATGCCCGATGAAGGGTCGGCTGCCAGTTTTCGCAATTCCTGCGTTGCCGTTGTGCGCGATAGGCCTGTCAGCCTCACATAGTCGGGAACCCTCATAAACGTATTCTTCGTCAGGAAGTCCTTGGCTTTCTGGATACGCTCCTCCAGCGTGAACTTCGGCTTTCGTATCCGGCTCACGCCTCCCTTTTCCAATATGCACCTTCTGCTGGTACTCCCAATCAGGTCGTTGTCAGCCCTGTACGATACTCCCGTCACTTTGATGCTTTTCGCGTTATGACTGCGTTCGCCCTCCTCGAAGGCATCCTGCAGCATGTCGTCCCTCACGCCAAGTTTCGCGTTAAAGGTCCCTATTCCGTCAATCTTTACGGAAAAGCCTTCAGCCATTGACAAGGAAAGCTTATCTCTCACCAATGACAGCACGCCAAGGATGGTGCTCTCGTCATAACCACCTTCACGTGCACACAGACTCACAAACTGCTGATGACTCATGGGCGTTAGTTCCATTCTATAGAAGGCTTGCGTATGCCCTGTTCCGTTTAAGTCGGGAATTTCCTGTTTTATATACTTTGCATACATAATTTTAACCGTTTATGCTGCAAAGATAATCAATTGATTTGAAAAAACCAAAACATTGCCTTAGTTTTATCAAACACTGTCGCAGTTTTATCAAACACTGTCACGGTTTTAACAAACACTGTCACGGTTTTAACAAACACTGTCGCAGTTTTAACTTTACTCGGTATCTTCATACCTTTCAGTCAATACCTCTTGACCTTTTAGCAAGTCTTTTTTTATCGAATAGTTTTGTGGATTGGAAAAGAATTAGTATCTTTGCAACATCCGAGACAATAGGATGCTGATTATGGATTATCTATCTATTATAAATAAGTATTATCCTGTAGAAGGAAATGGCGAGAACCCGTCTTCCGAATTGCGACGTTTGCTGTTAAAGCACAGTCGTCAGGTGGCAGATCGCTGTTTGCAGATAGTTCGTAAACACAAGGAATTACCTGTTGACGTGCAGTTCCTGGAGGAGGCAGCTATGTTGCACGATATTGGTATTTACCAATGCAATGCCCCCAGTATCCATTGCTATGGGACAGAGCCCTACATCAAGCACGGACCTATTGGTGGCGACCTGCTACGTGCTGAAGGTTTCCCACGTCATGCACGTGTTGCAGAGCGTCATACTGGGACAGGACTGCCTGGCTATGAACCCGAAACGTTAGAGGAACAGATAGTGTGCTATGCTGATAAATTCTATTCCAAGTCGTCTCCCAATCATGTCCGCAGCGTTTTGGAAACCGCTCAGTCACTCGAGAAATTCGGGCATGAAGGCGTCAAGAAGTTCCTTTCCTGGTCTGAACGCTTTGAATAGTCTTGATATTTCGTAATAATTTACGTTAAATGCGTGAAAGGCTGGCGATATTCGGCAAATTATTTGTAATTTTGCAGCCGTGAGAAGAAAAACGCTCATATTTCTCCTGCTTTCTGTCATGATTTTCATCATGGCAGAAGTGCCTCGTTTGCGTTTCCCCAGTATGGAGAAGGCTGCTCCTTCTGCCCCTGCTGATCATGTAGGGGAGGATACTATTCCTTTTGAGAAAAATATCGCTCCCACAGATACTGCTTCTGCCGATAGCGTTCTTAATGATACTATCATAGCCAAAGATTCCGTCCTTGCTGATACGGTTGGTATGGACTCGTTGCATTTGGCTATATGGAAACGTAATAAAGCCATTGACGACTCTTTGTATGCTGACTCGCTCAATCGTCAGCGTAAGAACGGTATCGACTATCCTGTAACGTATACTGCTGAAGACTCTATGACCTACGAGTCGTCGACAGGTTTGGCTCACCTCTATGGTAAAGCCCATGTGAAGTATGACAACATGGACTTGGAGAGTGACCAGATCTTCATGTCTATGGACTCAAGTCTGGTACATGCTACAGGTTCGCGCGATACTACAGGTGCAAAGTATGGCACACCGATCTTTAAGATGGGCAATGATACTTACGAGACTGACACGATGGCCTTTAACTTCAAGACCAAGAAGGGCTTGATTAATAATGTGTACACCCAGCAGGATGATGGCTATATGACATCCGAGATTACGAAACGTGGCGCAGACGGCGACATGTTCCTCTATCACGGACGCTACACAACTTGCGATTTGCCTCACCCGGACTTCTATTTCGCCATGTCGCGCGCCAAAGTGCGTCCAGGCAAGGATGTGGTATTTGGTCCTACTTACCTTGTGGTGGCCGATGTTCCTTTGCCATTTGCTATTCCATACGGCTTCTTCCCCTTTACCAAGAGCTATTCCAGCGGTTTCATCATGCCCACCTATGGTGATGAAACGTCGCGTGGATTCTATCTGCGTGATGGCGGATATTATTTTGCTATCAGCGACAAGATGGATTTGAAGTTGTTGGGCGAAATCTATACCAAGGGCTCTTGGGGCATCAAGGCTGCTTCTAACTATAGGAAACGCTACAAATATAATGGTTCGTTCATGTTCGACTATCTTACGACTATTAATGGCGAGAAGAACATGCCTGATTACTCAAAGACTACGAGTTTCAGTTTGAAATGGAGCCATTCGCAGGATTCAAAAGCTGTTCCTTACCGTACTTTGCGAGCCAGTGTGAACTATGCCACTTCGAGTTTCGAGCAGAACAACCTGACGTCGATGTACAATCCACAGGCGCGTACGCAGACCACCCGTACATCGTCCATATCTATGGGATTTACGTTCAGCAATATCGGACTGAGCCTGGCGACAGATGTCTATGCTACACAGAACATGCGCGACTCTACGGTGACACTGACGCTGCCTAACGTTACCATCTCGCTCTCTAAACTCTATCCTTTTAAGCGTAAGAAGGCTGTGGGAAAGGAACGCTGGTATGAGAAGATATCGCTCACCTACACTGGACATCTAGAGAATCGTATCTCGACAAAGGAGGACAAACTGATGAAGTCAAGTCTGACTAAGGACTGGAAGAATGGTTTCAGCCATACCATCAAGACTGACTTCAATTTTGCAGTCCTTAAATATCTGAATGTGACAGCAGCATTCAACTTCAACGATAAGATGTTGACACAGAAGTATATGCGTTCGTGGGATATTGATAAACAGAAGGAAATCGTCGATACCTTGCAGGGATTCTATAACATGTACGACTGGAATACAAGCCTAGGTGTCACCACCAAGTTGTATGGTTTCTTCATTCCTAATCGTAAGATCTTCGGTAATAAGATAGACCAAATTCGTCACGTCTTTACGCCTACGGTATCCTTCAGCTATACACCAAGCTTTGGTTCGTCGCGCTATGGCTACTACGACACCTATCTGAAGACTGACGCCAAGGGTAATGTGTCGTTGGTAGAGTATTCGCCTTATACGGGTACGATGTTTAGTCCACCTAGCAAGAATATGAGCGGTAGCATCTCGATGTCGATCTCAAATAATGTCGAGATGAAATGGCGCAACAAGGAGGACTCGCTGATCAAGGTCAGCCTGATTGATGAGCTGAGTGCCAATATGTCGTATGATATTGCTGCCAAGGAACGTCCTTGGAGTGACTTGAATACCAATATTCGTCTGAAGTTAGGTAAGAATACTACGTTTAACCTAAATGCCCGCTTTGCCACGTATGCCTACGAGGCAGACTCCGTAGGCGCCCGTCCTTATATTGGTACGCGAACAGAGTATAGCAAGGGACGTTTTGGCCGTTTCCAGGGCATGTCGAAGAACCTGTCTTATACCCTCGACAATAAGAAGGTGATGAACTTCATCAACTGGATTGCAGGAAAGAAAACGAATAAGGACAAAGATAAGAAAGACGAAAAGGCTGATGAATACGATACAGGTGTCGACACCAATATCGATCCGGAAATGGAGGCTGCTAAACATGCTGGCGAGAAAAAAGAGGCTGGTGTGGCTGAGACTGATGAAGATGGCTATATGAAATTCTCTATTCCCTGGACGTTTACTATTGGCTATGGTATCACTATGCGTGAGAATACCAGTGGCAACTTTAATTACAATACCATGCGCTATCCATATAAGTTCACACAGAACATGAACTTTGCTGGTAGCATCCGTCTCTCTGATGGGTGGAATATCTCCTTCTCGTCAGGTTACGACTTTGAAAACAAGAAGATTTCCATGACCACGGCCTCGCTCAGTCGCGACCTGCATTGCTTCAATATGTCATGCTCTGTAGTGCTGGCACCTTACACCAGTTATAACTTCTCGTTCCGTTGTAATGCTGCTACACTAACTGATGCGCTGAAGTACGACAAGCGCTCCAGCTACTCTAATGCCGTACAATGGTATTGATGGATTCTTCTTCGCCAACAACCCAAATGATATCACCTTCCTGAAAACGTCGCTTGGGACTGACGGGCGACAGGTTCTCCTTGCCTTCTTCCAGTCCTACTACCATGCAGCCGTATATGCTACGGATGCCGCTTTCTTCCAATGTCTTACCAACAAAGGGCGTCGTTTTGCTGACAATGACTTGGCGTAGCTTCATCTCGCGATTCTCAAACATGAGGTCTTCCTGTACTACATCGGTTTCCAAGGCATGGGCAAATTTGGCCAGCTGTTCGTCACTACCTATCACCTGCAGTCGATCACATGGGTAGATAATGTAGTCGCCATCGGGAATGTTCATGCGGAACCCACCTCGCAGAATGCTGCTGACGTGTACACCATATCGCTTTCCCAAATTCAGCTCTTTCAGTTTACTTCCCATCCATAGCGAGTTAGTGGGCACGTCGAATTCCGAGATGTGTATGTCGCGATCCAATAAGCGTCCTTCGTACAGCGGACGTTTCTTACCACGTACTTGTGCCTCGATGTCTCGTGAGCGCAGGTTGTTGACAAACAGACGCTCCAGCACAATGCTGCGTCGTTTCACTGTACGTGATACGATAATCAGGATAATGGCCACAATGCCTAATGTAATCATTATAGCATTGTTGAAACGACTCAAATGATGGATGATATAGAAAATAAAACTGACAGCAATGACGGCACGTACCAGAATAGTGAACAGCAGGGGTAAGCGGTTACGATTGCTTTCAGCCCATAACGCCTTCCATTCCTCCGAGCGGTTTTTCTTCATCACCATGGCGCGCAGGAAGGGCGAAATGAATACCACCGTCAATACACCCGTGATAGCGTTGGCATACCAGTGTAGCTCCCATCCAGGTAACAATTGTCGCATGAAGGGCAGCACGAAGGTAAACATCATGGCTACGACAGCAGCAGAGAGGATACTGTATATAATGGTATTCATAGCCATCTGTGTCAGCAGCTGTTTCCACAGGCTCTGCTTCTGCGAGTTTGGATGGCTCATCGATAGTTGGTTCAGCGTGCTGATGAGGCGTGTGGGCAGCTTGTGCTCGATAGCGCCATAAGCCGGTGTGGCAAGTCGTATCATGTAAGGTGTGAGGAATGTGGTAATAACGGATACGGCTACCACTACCGGATATAGGAAGTCGCTGATGACGCCTAACGAGAGGCCCAGCGAGGCAATGATAAACGAAAACTCACCAATCTGTGCCATTGAGAATCCACAGCGCATAGCCGACTTTAGACTCTCGCCTCCCAGCATAAACGAAAACGAACCGAATATGGCCTGTCCTATCAGGATGGTTAATACCAACATAATAATAGGGAGGGCATAGCTAATCAGAATCTGCGGATCTACTAGCATACCTACCGACACGAAGAAGATGGCACCAAACAGATTCTTTACGGGTTCCACCAGCTTTTCTATCTTTTCAGCCTCTACCGTTTCAGCGAGGATACTGCCCATGATGAATGCACCAAAAGCTGACGAGAAACCTACCTTTGTCGAGATGACAGCCATCGCACAGCAGAGTCCTAACGATACGATAAGTAACACCTCAGCATTGATGAGTTTGCGGACATGGCGCAAGAAGAGGGGGATTGCAAAGATGCCCACAACCAGCCACAATACGAGGAAGAAACCTATCTTCACCACCGAGCCCAGCATCTGTCCGCCATCAGGATTGTTACCAGAGGCTATGGCACTTAACATTACCATCATCACAATAGCCAGGATGTCCTCAAGTATCAGCACTGACATGACCAGTCCGGCAAACTGCTGTTGACGCAGTCCCAGGTCATCAAAAGCCTTATAGATAATAGTGGTAGAGCTCATGGCCAGCATACCGCCTAGGAAGATGCAGTCCATCTTCGACCATCCAAAAGCATGGCCTACACAGACGCCCAACATCGACATTGAGAAGATGATGGTTATAGTTGATATGATGGGCGAGGCACCCATCTTCAGGATTTTCTTGAAAGAGAAGTCCAGACCCAGCGAGAACAATAGGAACATCACGCCAATGTCTGCCCACAGGTGGATGTTCTCTGTGTCTGCCACACTGGCTGTATAGGGCATGTGGGGAGAAACCAGGAATCCTGCCACGATATAGCCTAGTACCAATGGCTGTTTCAGTCGTTTGAATACCAGTGTCACAAAGCCAGCCATGATAAGTATCAGGGCCAGATCTTGTATCATGGTGGGTAGTTCAGCCATTATAGTCTCCCACTAATTCGCAGATTTTTACGATGACTTGCATAGCCTTTTCCATAGACTGGATGGGCACAAACTCATACGGACCATGGAAGTTGATACCACCAGCAAAGATATTGGGGCAGGGCAGACCCTTGAACGACAACTGCGCTCCATCCGTACCACCGCGGATGGGACGTACCTTCGGACCAACACCAACCTCTTGCATGGCTTTCAGCACCACGTCAATGACGTGCATGGCATCGGGCTCAATCTTCTCCTTCATATTATAGTACTGGTCGTTCACAATGCACTCCACCGTACCTTCACCGTATTTCTCGTTCATCTGCTCGGCGCAGCGTTGCACGAAACGTTTACGGTCCTCGAAGGTGGCACGGTCGTGGTCGCGGATGATGTACGACAGCTTGGCCTGCTCAATGTTCGACGTGATGCCCAGCAGGTGAAAGAAACCCTGATAGCCTTCAGTGGTCTCAGGTGTCTCGTCCTCAGGCAACATCTTGGCAAACTCGGCTGCCAAGGCATTAGCATTCACCATTTTGCCCTTGGCATAGCCTGGATGTACGCTGACACCCTTGATACTGATTTTGGCTGAGGCTGCATTGAAGTTCTCGAACTCCAGTTCGCCCACGTCACCGCCATCCATCGTGTAGGCCCACTCGCAACCAAACTTCTCGACGTCGAAGTGGTGGGCGCCCATACCAATTTCCTCGTCAGGATTGAAGGCCACGCGAATCTTACCGTGCTTAATCTCCTTGTGTTCCTGCAGATAGACCATGGCCTGGACGATTTCAGCAATACCCGCCTTGTCATCAGCACCCAACAAAGTCGTACCATCTGTCACAATGAGGTCTTCGCCCACATGCTGCAACAGTTCCGGGAACTTCTGAGGACTTGACACGATGCCTTCACTCAGCAAAATGTCTGAGCCATCGTAGTTGCGCACAATCTGAGGTTGGATGTTGGCGCCAGAGCAGTCGGGACTTGTGTCGTAGTGTGATATGAAACCAATGGTGGGCACGTGTTCCTTCGTGTTGGCCTTAAGTGTGGCATAGATGTAGCCTTTATCATCCATCTCCACATCATCCAGCCCTTCACGTTCCAACTCCTTCTTCAGGTATTCTGCAAATATCAGTTGTTTACTTGTACTCGGCACCGTCTGGCTTTCCTCAGCTGACTGCGTGTCGAATTTCGTGTAGTTAAGAAATCTCTCAGTAATATCCATGATTTATCTTATTTTTTGCTTATTGCTTGCAAAGTTACGATTTTTTTTGTAATTTTGCGCAAAATAAAACAACTAATTTGCTAAAACAACAATGAAACATGTAATCTGTGTACACACCGCCATGGCTTTGGTGGAGCCTTTGACGAAGATTTTTACCGAACTGCTCCCTGAGGTAAAAGTAAATCATATTGCTGACTCGTCTTTAATTAAAGAGGTGATAGCTAACAACGAGGTGACGCCTGCTGTGCGTCGTCGTCTGCTATCCTACTACAATGCAGCTGCTGATGCTGGCGCTGATGTGGTGTTCAATACCTGCTCCAGTGTGGGTGACGTGGCAGACTATGGTAATACCTACGCTCGCATCCCCGTGTTCCGCATCGATCAGCCTATGGCTGCTCAGGCTGTGGCTCATTACAATCGCATTGGTGTCATCTCGACGCTACCCACGACGCTTGACCCTACATGTCGTTTGTTGCAGAACGAGGCTAGGAAGGCGGGGCGGGAAGTGACCCTCGTTGAAGGATTGGCCGATGGCGCCTTTGCTGCAGGACAGAGCGGTGATGGTGCAACCCACGATCGCCTGATTACTGAAGCTGCTCAGCGTATTGCTGCCGATGTCGACATGTTCGTGTTGGCACAAGGATCTATGGCCCGTATGGAACAACGACTGTCTGAACTGACAGGCAAAACTGTACTGTCCAGTCCCGTCTTGGGTGTCAAAGGTCTGCGTAAGTTCCTAGGACTATGAAGCGTAAATCTGTCATCCTTACCATGCTCGTCATTCTGGGTATGGTCACCTTCTTGGATCGTATCAATATCAGTGTGGCGGGGTCAAGTATTATGCATGACCTGCAACTCTCACCCTCCCAATGGGGTTGGGTACAGAGTGCTTTTATACTATCCTACGGACTCATGCAGATTCCTATGGGTGCACTTGGCGACCGTTTCGGACATCGCAGCATTTTAGCCCTCATCGTGTTGTGGTGGTCATTGTTCACTGCCTTCACAGGATTGGCAGGTGGCTTGGCGTCACTGTTAGTCATCCGCTTCATGTTCGGTATTGGCGAGGCTGGTTCGTCACCATGTTCTACGGGTGTCATCTCCCGTTGGTTTGAGAAGGGTGAGGTGGGCAAGGCGCAAGGTTACGTTTGGGCTGCCTCTCGTATGGGGGGCGCCCTGACGCCCTTCGTCGTCATTCCCGTCATGCTGTGGGTAGGCTGGCGCTCAGCGTTCTATCTCCTTGGTGCTCTTGGTATTTTATGGGCTGTCGTTTGGTATTGGTATTATCGTAATCCTAGTCAAGCAAATATAAATACTCAGGCAAGTAATACAAGTGTTCCTTGGTCTAAACTTACCTCTAATCGCCAGTTCTGGCTTATTTGTGCCATGTATTTCTTCTACGCCTTTGGTTCATGGTTCTTCTTCTCGTGGTTCCCCACGTTCATGGAATTGGGGCGTGGCTTCGACAAGTCCGAACTGACGTATGCTGTGGCTGTACCATTCGTTATGAGCATGATTGGCAATATTACTGGCGGGCACTTGACAGATAAGCTTACACGGAAATATGGTGTAAAGATAGGACGTAAAGCCTTGGGATCTACCTCGTTGGCTGTTTCTGCAGTCTGCATGATACTCGCAGCATTTATTCCTGGTAAGATGGCTGTCTTTGTGTTTTTGTCGCTATGCTTTGGCATATTCGACCTCATGCTACCTTCTGCATGGGCTCTTTGTATTGACTTGGGCAAGCGTCATGCAGGCACCCTTTCTGGCGCTATGAATACTGCAGGAAATATCGGAGGCTTTTGCTGTGGAATTCTCTTTGGCGAACTTGTCCAGCTGTTTGGTAACTATAATCTGCCCCTCTACATGATTGCAGCCATGCTCATTATCAGCGCCATTCTCTTTACCTTTATTAATCCTGAAAAAACCATCGTTAATGAAGGTTGATGTTAATGGCGTTTACGCTTATAGCATTGTTTGAAATTGCAAAGTCCACAGGTGTAATCGAGCCTGCGGACTTTTTTGCCGAGGCCAATGATACCACTAACACTCTTGATGGGCAGCATCAGTGATGATTCGGTAAGGCGGACATCGCAGGTATGTCCCTGGAAAAGAGGAAAGAGCAATTGTTGTTGGGAAACGTGCCAACCACAATAGCCTGGTGAGAAACGGTTGGTATGATGCCAATGAAGCTTGTCTATGCAGCCCTGTAGGTTTTGTTCCATTTGGTCAGCACACTTCTCGGCAATGACACTGCCCAAGGCATCTGCAATAAAAGCTCTCACCATGTCGCCTTGGTCTTTGAGTCGCTGCAGGTAGGCCTCGTATTCAACACCAGCAGTGGCGATAAATAAAGCGTAGGCCTCAGAGCCTTGTAACTGGCGAAGGATAATCTTGCCCATGTCGAAAGAGGGCATGTCGCGTAGGACGAGGAAGGAGAACTTCGGACGCAACCACACGCGGACATCATCGATGATAATTTGTGTCTCACGTTGCGTTGCCTCATCAGGCTGTGCCCCATGATAGCCCATCTGCTCGTAGATGTCGTCAGTGGTTATCTGCAGGTCAGCGTATGTCAGCGTCTTTTCTGTCACTGTTTATTCCAATCGTTGAGTGCCTCGAAGAAGGCGTCGATATTTGCCTTTGGCGTGTGAGGTGGTGTGTCGCAACCACTTGAGATTACGAAGTTTGGATACGAACGCATTTCCTTAAGCAGGTCGATGACTTTGGTACGCATAGTCTCGGGCGTGCCATCCTTGAAAACAGAAACTGGATCGATATTGCCCATGGCGAGGGCTGTGGGCGGTATTTCATGGATGACTTCCTTCATTTGACATTTGTTGCCAAAGTGATAGGCAGCTGCACCAGTGGCTACCATGGCACGGGTGCATTGTCCCTGGTTACCGCAGTTGTGTAATATGACGATAAAGTCATCGCCCTGTACGCGTTCAACAATACGCTTGACGTATTGTGATGAGAACACAAAACAATCGTCGTTGGACATGAGGCCAGCAGCGGGCTCTGCCATCATGACACCATTGGCACCCGTCATTTTCAGGGCCTCGCAGTATTTTATAATGAACTGCGTACACTTATCTAGTAAGGTATGGGCGGCATCGGGGTTTTCATAAATGAGTATCATAATGTCTGACATGTCGTAGAGGCGCCCAGCCAGTGAGAAAGGCCCTATGCAACCTGCAAAAAGCGGTTGGGAACTGTTGGCCATAGCTTTGGCAGCCAAAAGATTGGCCTTCAGGTACTGAGGAATGCGTCCTGCTGATAGTGAGGGTACCTGCAAATCGTAGATACTCTTGACATCGGGCAGTAGACGACTGGCGACAGCAGGCACGGCATCGTCGCTGAAGGCAATATGGGCACCAAAGGCCTCAGACTCGGTAGTTAGATCCATAATAGTGCAGGCTGCTGCGCTAGGATATTGCTTGACAAGAGTCATTACTGCCTCGTAATGAATACGTCCATCGCAGACTGCTTGTCGTACGGTATGACCGTTTTGCTCGATGCCAGGATGTGTCATCACAGGAATGGCCGACACCTCCTGTTGTCGGATGATGTCGGCCACCCATTGTCTCATGTTAATCTTCATGCGTATATATTACTTTACAATGACTTGCTTGCCATCGTGGATATAGACTCCCTTTTGTACAGGCTTGTTGATGTTACGTCCATTCAAGTCGTAATAGCGATTGTCGTTGGTGGTATTGCGTTTGACGTCCTTAATGGCTGTCACTTCAGCAGCATTCATGTGTACAATCTCCAACTTTTCAGCTGTGGAAGACTGCTGTTCCCAACTGAAACCGCAACGTGTTGGCAGGAAGGCCAACTCTTCAGTGGTACGAACTAGAACGCTCTCCAAAATCTCGACGTTCTGCTTGGCGGGAATGCCATAGAGACCGTTCTTCTGGCGTGATGTCCAACTGCTGGCGAACGAAACTTGATTGCCATGTCCATCATCCATACGGATAGTCTTGATGTCTGAATCGACAGCGTTGGCGTCCGTATTCTTAGCGCGCAGATATTGGCGGGTAGGCGAGAAGATAAGGTAGGGTACACCAGCCTCGATACCCTCGTTTGTGCAGTCGACAAAGCACAACTGCAGGGTGGTGCCAACCTGACGGATGGCTGCCAGACGCTCGATGCGAACGTCCTTGGCTGTAGCAGCAAATTGCTCGGCACTCAGCGTCATGGGCAGGCATAGTGTGTTGTAACCAGCAAACAGATAACGATTGACCTGTATGGGCATATCGGTGTTCTGAACCTGTTCTACCTTCAACGTCTGCGTTTCAGCGTAGATGTTCTTAACTCTGTTTTGGGCTGTGGCTGGCAGTGTGCATATCATTGCAAATGCCATCATGGTGAGTACAATCTGTTTCATATGCATTTAGTTTTAATTAGTTATTTGCTTTCGACTGCAAATATAGTAATTTTCTGCTTATAATGCAACAAAAGTTGCATTTTTTTTATCTTAACTTCAAATAAACTTCTTTAAGTGACTCTTCATTGCCAACATTTCCAGGGAAGATTATATAGGGAAATTGTGGTCCCATAATGCAGGGTACACTGCTGATAATCTGTCCGAGGACACGGGTTGACGTGATGCCTAACCCCTTTGTTAGAATGTCGTGAGAGGTGATGCCACCTTTGCCAACCAGATAGGATGGGGTATAAGGCAGGCGACGGACAATGTTGACGAGGAAGTCGCTGACCTGCTGTCCGAGGTGTTGGCGAAGATTGGCATCGTCGAGACGAATTTCCTGACGAGAGGTATATATGACGGGTGTTAGATGGTTGTCGATGACCTGCTGAATGGTGTTAAGGGTTTCCTGCATCAGGGGATTAGCATCGTCCAAGATGCGCTGTACATCAACCTCGATGGCACAAGTTCCTTCTGCCTGTAGCAGGAATTCCAATTGAAGAGTGGTCTTCTTGACGTGGCTGCCAACGATGAAGCACCCAATTCCTTCTTTGTGAAGAATACCACGGTCAAGTAGTGGCCGATCGGGAATGCCACTGATGGCCTTAGGCAACGATGATGATGAGCGGATGACGATAGCATCTGCTTGGGGTATGATATCTGATGTAAGATGTTGGGCGAAAGAATACAACTCGTCGTAGCTTTGTGCGTTAACGATGTTGTAATTGTCAGGGTTGGCACCTTTCTCCTTGATATAGTCGCACAGCACGCTGGTGTGGTATGTAAAGACGTTATCGCGAGCAAACTCCGTCTCGCTCACAGGAATGAGACGTTCGCCATCGCGCATATAATGTACGCCATCAATGGTGACGCGTCCAGCTTCGATGAAGGCGGGGCAGAATGGGGTCTTCTCAGCAACGGCATAACCATGACTAGCGAGGACGTCGCACATAACGTCTGTCTCCAGTGGGAAGTGTCCACGTAGGCAGGAGTCACTACGGCTGACGATGATGAGGCGATAGCTATAATCTGCGTTCACCTTAACCACCGTTTCCATGGCCTCACGCGTCACATGTTCTGCTTCCTCGCGTGTCATGGCTCGGGTATTGGTAAGGATATAGAAGAATGGCTCTTTATCCTCAAAGCCTAAGCGCACGCTACCCTCGTCCCACTGCGTAATGAGCAGACAGCTATGTATGGTCTGTATACCTGTCGGGTCGTCATCGAGAACGACCATTTTCCACTTCACATCTTCCATCTTCCATCAACCAATCTTACATTTTAATATGTTGCATGGCACGGGCTTCAGTTGGCGTAGCGGGTTCGCACCCCATCATGCGGATGAGGGCTACCAAGCGTTCTACAAGTTCAGCATTGGTATGGGCGCGCTTCCCTGGGGCATAGTAGAAGCTGTCCTCGAAGCCAATGCGAACAGCGGAGGCCCCCATGCCAATGGCACAGGCCAGCATAGAGAAGTCCTTCATGGAGTCGTGGGTAATGCCCCAGCTACAGCCGGGCTCCATCAATGAACAGAGCATAGCTAGATTACGCCCAGTAGCAGAGAGGTTGCTGGAATTGCCTGGCCCGACACAAAAGTTGTAATGCAACGGACGATGCAACACTCCCTCGTCAGCCAGACGTGTAGCACACTCTACATGGCTTAGATCGAACAGCTCCATTTCAGGAATGGTGTTCGTCTCGTCCAAACGTTTGGCCCAATAGCGCAAATCGGGCATGGTGTTAATATATACTGTCTCGCCAAAGTTTACAGACCCCATATTAAGTGAGGCAACCTCAACCTCAGGTACATCCAACGATACACAGCGCTCAGCCAGTGTCAGGGTGGAAAGTCCACCTGTAGAACCTTGTACAATCATATCTGTTTCCTTGCGAATTAGTCCGATGGTCTGACGGAATACGTCGAGTTCGAACGTCGGGTTGCCTTTTAAATCACGGGTATGCAGATGTACTTCGCAGGCTCCTGCCTTATAGCAGTTGATAGTGTCTTCTGCTATCTCCTCAGGCGTTAGTGGATTCTTACACTCGGCAGGAATCTCTTTGCCCACATGGCATACTGGTGCCACAGTTACAATAATCTTTCTCATACAGTTATACATTATTATATATTTAAAAGACAAATAGGTGCTCATTTTGTCATCAGAAAACTGAATCAATGATCAAGAAATGAAATAAACATGCGATTTGTTTTGTTGTTCTCCTGTTTTTCACTATCTTTGCACCCAGAACAACCTAGAAACTGATGAAAAAGATGATGATTTTGAGCATGGTGGCTCTGATGATGGGGTTGCATGCAAGCTGGGCTCAGAAAAGCATAGTAATTCTCTACGAGAACGATGTTCATTGCGGTATTGACGGCTACAAGAAGATGGCAGGGCTACGTGATGCTATTAATAAGTCGGATACAGCGTATGCCGCTGTTGTCTCTGTGGGTGACTTTTTGCAGGGCAATACCACGGGAGCAATCTCGAGGGGACAGTATATTATTGACATCATGAAATTGATGGACTACCATGCCGTGACGTTAGGTAATCATGAGTTTGACTACGGTATACCACGTATGAAAATGTTGCTAGAGCAGTTGGATGCACCGATTGTGTGTACTAACCTTTACGATATTGCAGACCAAAAGTTTGTCTATATGCCATACATCATCAAGCAGTATGGTAACAAGAAAGTTGCTTTTGTTGGTGCAACTACTCCTGAAACGATGCTACTCGAAGGCTATGCGTTCTATGATACTAATGGAGGCCTGGAATATGACCTGAGGCCAGATACCTTCTATCAGTTGGTTCAGAAGGCTGTAGATAATGCGCGTGCCAAGGGTGCTGATTATGTGGTTCTTCTGTCGCATGTGGGCGAGACGCCACAGTCTATGGGCTTCAGTTCACACCGCTTGGTAAATTATACCCGAGGTATTGACGTTGTACTTGATGGCCATTCGCACGAAATTTTCGAGAATGCCAAGGCAACAAATTTGGATGGCAAGCCGATTACTGTCACCCAGACAGGTACACAGTTTGAGAACATTGGCAAATTACTGATTACCCCTGATGGACAGCTGACAACCAAGCTTATAAAGCCTTCAGATATTCCTTATGAAAATGCTAGTGTAAAGACTGCTACCGACAGCATTTTTCATGTGGTGAAGGCTGCTACGTCGAAAGTGGTTGCACACACAGATTATACGTTGGTGGTGAGCGACGAGAATAAACAGTGGATTGTGCGTGGACGCGAGACGAATGCAGGTGACCTGGTGGCTGATGCCTACCGTTATGCCATGAAGTCGGACATTGCCTTCGAGAATGGTGGCGGTATCCGTAATGATATCTTTGCAGGAGATATTACTTATGGTGACATTATTGGTATGTTGCCTTATGATAATACCTTGCGTCGCCTTGCAGTGAATGGCAAACTGTTGAAGGACATGCTGACGCGCTGTACCGCTTTGGTCCCTGTTCTTGATGGAAATTTCCCACAGTGCTCAGGACTGCGATTTACTATACATAGCAAGAGCCATACTGTCAGTGATGTCGAAGTTCTAAAGGAGGACGGCACGTACGAACCGTTAGATGAGAACCGTACCTATAGCGTGACTGTGACAGACTATAATCATACTGGTGGGGGATTATTCGACTACTTCAAAAAGTGTCCCGTGTTGCAAGAGGGATCGCTTCGCTATTACGAAGCGTTGTCAGATTACTTGACGAAGGTGTTAGGCGGCACTACAGGAACTGTCTATGCACAGCCACAGGGACGCATTAAGATAGTGGATGACTAAGCTTGATACTTTTCGCCTAAATACGGTTAATATCTACGTAGCCGTGCATCACTGCATAGATAGTTAAAGCTGACACACTCTTCATCCCCAGTTTCTCCATGATATTCTTGCGGTGGGTGATGACGGTGGACAATCCGATGTTCAGACGGTCGGCAATCTCTTTGTTGATGAACCCTTGGACGATGAGAGACATTACCTCAATCTCACGATCAGTTAAAATCTTTTGCTGAAGAATTGAGGGCATGGGTGGTAAGTTGCGCCCGCCACTATGTGCATGCTGTTGCAGCATGAGTAGCTGACGAATAAGCTGGGGCTCAGACTGATTGATGCATAAGGAATGGAAGTCATGAAGCTGGGAAGTAGCACTAACCGACAAAGTAAGCACAATGGTCTTACGTTGTCGTTCGAGGAAGAAACTTCGATGGGTCACCACAATGTCCATGGCTACAAAGTAGTGGGCGTATTGGTCAGGATTGTCTGATTCCAATTCGCTAAAACTCCCAAAGGTGTCAATGGCCATAATAGGCATCACATTCAGCAGTATTTGTTTTAAACCTAATACTGCCAATGTGTTTGCGTCGATGATGGCTACTTTTGGCCTTGACATTTTGAACTCGGTCATCAGCCTATCGGATATCGAACAGGTTGAAGAAGCCAGTCATTGTAAAGACCTTTCTAATTTCATCATTTATGTTGACGATGATAACCTTACCACCTTTGGCTGCTGTTTCTTTACGGATGGTCAGAAACAGACGCAGACCAGACGAACTGATATATTCAAGGGGTGAGCAGTCAAGGGTTATCTCTTTGTCAGCATTCTCTAATAGAGGGGTGATCTCCTGTTGAGCCTTGACAGCAGCAGGTGTATCTAAGCGTCCACTAACAATGGCTTTCATGCCACCATTTTCTTCTTTGATATCAAAAATCATATTGAGTTGAACTTTTATTATTATAGAAAGGTTAAATGTTGAGGGTCTAGGAAATGTCTCTAAACCCTCAACAAAGGGTGTTCAATAATTACTTCACCAGAGCTTTGCGGGCTGCATTGATCTGATCCTTCATCTTTGCCATCTGTTCCTTCATCTCAGCAACAGTGGTAGCATTGAGGGCATCGAGTGGAGCTATAGCTTGAGCTACGGGCTCGATATCGGGATCATACTGAGCCAGACGGTTAACAGCATCAAGAATCAATACAATACGGAAAGTTACATTGGCTGCAGCCTCGTCGTTGAATGTGCTGAGGAATTTGTCGGCATTCTGGTTGGCTACATAGAGCTGCTCGACGAGAGCTGCAGAAGCCAGCTGCCAGAAGTAGTTGATGCGACCGTTCTTCTCCATCTCGTCATAGAGAGTTGAAGTGGTCTCAAAGATAGTATTGGCATCATCGATAGCCTTGAACGAAGGATCGTTAATATCGGCAGCCAACTTTGTGATAGCCTTCTCGTAGTCCTCGGTAGGCATTTCGTAAAGCGCAGCAATCTTCTTGTCGACGCTCAGGGCACTCAAGGTGCGATATTTCTCGGTAAGTGTGGTAGCCTCGTCAGCAACGTTGGCAGCCAGCAGATAGTCGGGCTTCACCTGTTTCTCCTCCTTGGTCAGAGTAATGCCATCCTTACCCTCGTTCAGGAAAGGTAGGGTCTTCAGCTTACCCAGTTCAGAAGCAATACTGTCCATGTGCATCTTGATGCTTGCCTCAATCTGCTGCTGTTCGAAACTCTTTACACTGTCTGCTGCAGCATCAGTCTGAGCAGTCTTGTTACCACATGCAGCAAAGGTGATAGCTGCAAAGGCGATAGCCAAAATTGATAATTTCTTCATTTTGTTTTTAGAATTTGAATTATTAATAATGTTAATGATAATTATCTTGTTTACTTTATGCTATTTACGAATTAATTTACCAGGATAGTCCGTCATTAATAGAATGACCATGATGATACTCATGATGAGTAGTATGGACATATTGTACCATAGTGTCTTAATATGCCATGCCCCCATGACCTTTTCGCTACTGTAGAAGGGGGCACGTCCTATTTTGCTTTGAGGTGTCAGATAGATTAAGCCCGTACGTGGTACGACATAGTTGTCGATAACATCAAGCATATGCTGCTGATCGGCTCCAATCACACAGTCTTCAAGTTTGATGTTATAGTTATCACGTTTCAGCTGTAAAAGGGCTTCTTTGCCGTTTTGGCGAATATAATTGGAGGCAAGGGCATCGGCCTTTAGTGTAAGTTGATTACTACGCTTGGACAAGATGTTCTCTGCTTCCTTCATATAATCATAGAGTGACTGGTATGACTCGTCGCCTTGATAAGGCTTTATCCCACAGAATGCTGTTAGCTGTGGCAAATTGGTACGGATGACTAGTAAGTGGTCGACCTTTGCTTTTTTACCATGCTTTTTCTCATCTTTCATGGTTTCCAGTTGTGACTGCAGTTCGTAGAGCAATCCCATATTATAATACTGTGTTTCGTATTTGGCTTTGTCTACATCGAAGAACTGACGCTTGTATTCATTATCTGTAAACGAGGTGACTGCTAGTGCTTCGTACGACCAGCGCGATGGTATCAAGTCGCCTATCAAGGGAACATTGCCTGTAGTACTCTTAGGCGTCAAGTCTGAGAAGCTCACTACCAGTCCGCATAGTAGAATCTGTGGGATGAGCAGCATAGGAATGCTGATATATATGGCAACAACGGAATTCAGGCACTGTGACAAAAGTAAGCCTGTAAGATTAGCCAAGAAGGCGGTTACAAAAAGAATAAACCACCAGGTAAAGAATAGTCCGTTTAACCCCATTATCGTATTGCCAATAATAATAAAGAGTAGGGTTTGAATGAGCGAGACACCTGCCATATAGACAATCTTTGACCAGATATAGCTGCCATACGACAAATGGAGGAAACTTTCGCGCTTCAACAGAGCTCGGTCCTTGATAATCTCTTCAGCGCTGCCACTCATGCCGGTAAATGTGGCAACGATGACAGCCATGAAGAAATAGCTGACCAGGTTTTTGTTGTCCATCACCGAATAACCTTCAGGTGGTGTATAGCGGGTTAGAAATGCACAGACTACCGCCAGTACAGGCGCCTGTAACAGAGTGATGCAAAGATATTGGATATTGGTAATCTTTGTCTTAATGTTACGATGCAGGAAGATGGCAAATTGTTTCAGTACTCCAGGCTTCTTTTGGTCGGAAGGTGGAATGTTGCTGATGGCTGGCGTAGGTTGTTCTGCTCTGCCTTTCAGATAAAGCTCATGCCAATCTTGTGGCGTCAACTTACGCTCGTCAGACAATTCTCCATTGCTGTTGAGAGCCTTCTCGTCGATGATGTTGAGGACGATTTCAGGATTCACGTTACCACACATCGGACAAGCACTGGTCTCTGCATCAGCATAATTGGCAGCTTCTTTGAAATAGGTGATAGCGTCGATGGGGTTGCCATCGTATACGGGATAGCCACCTTTGTCGAGCAGCCACAGGCGGTCGAACAGTTTATAGACGTCGCTCGATGGCTGATGGATATTTACAATGATGAGTTTGCCCTTCAGAGTCTGCTCCTTCAGCAAGTTGATGACTTTTTCTGTATCAGCAGAAGAAAGACCTGATGTGGGTTCGTCTAGGAACAAAACTGCAGGCTCTCGAATCAGCTCCAAGGCGATATTCAGACGCTTACGCTGACCACCGGAGATGAATTTGTTTATGGCTGAACCAACCTTTAAATCCTTCGCAGCATCAAGACCTAAGTCTTTCAGCGTTTTCATGACACGACGGTCGATGTCTTCGTCGGGCATACCCTCAAAGCAGAGCTTGGCGGTAAACCAAAGGTTCTGATAGACAGTAAGCTCCTCAATCAGAAGATCGTCTTGTGGTACAAAACCAATCAAGTCTTTAGCTTTAGGCTCACTGATGTCATGACCATTGATGGTGATGCTGCCTTCCTGAGGCTTCATGCTGCCATTGAGTAGCGAGAGTAGGGTGGTCTTGCCTGTTCCTGATCCTCCCATGATGGCTAATAGCTCGCCATTATGAAGTGTGAAGCTCAAATCGTGCATGCCATTGTCGCTGTTGGGGAACCGGAAATTGATGTCACGTCCGCAGAACTCAACAGCATGGACTTCATCGTCAGTATGCTCGTAACCACTAATGATGGAAGAATAGTAGACGGGCTTGCCACTTTTGCCTTTCAATACGCTGGATTGAATCCATACCTGATAGGCACCAGATAGTACAGGAACGTCGTTGAGCAGGACGGTGTCGTTGCCCATATAGGTAAACAACAACAAGCCCGTGATGGGGTCAAGCAATGTCTTCAACTGCCCGTCGAAACCTTCCAACTGGTGCAGCATGACATGTTCTGTGGGCTTATTATTAACATAGTCCATGAAGTCGTTATACTGCGAATCTGGAATGTTGAACTGCTCGGCCATCGTGCGGAACATGCTGTCGGTAAAGCCATTATCATCCTTGCAGAACTCTAAGAGACGCAGCAATAGGAGGGCTTTCTCCGTGTTGCGAATGTCCGTCTGAAGATTGGAACAAATGGCAGTGACGGTATCGATAGTGTTCAAGTCGTCAGTCATCTCGTAGGCCATACGCATATCGCTGTAAAGGTCTACGTAGAGATCTGTATTTCGGATGCCAAAATGATGACGCAAATAGTTGACGAGCATTTTCTTTGCCCGCTCCTCGTCTACCTGCTCTACCTTGCCGAATAGGGCAAACAGACTGATAAAACTTGATAATATGACGTCGGTCATTTCTTTTTAGACTTGCAAATATATTAAAAAACTCAGACTATGCTCTTCTTAGGGCTGTTAAAAAACTTTAAATCGCATTAAACAAGCTTTTTACGGAGCGTTAATACGTTCATTCCATCGATTCGCTCGTAGTTTATACTGTCCATAATTTGCCTAACCAGATGGATGCCTAGTCCACCTATAGGTCGTTCTTCTGCCGATAGAGTCGTGTCGACTTCCTTCTCTGCAGTCGGGTCAAAGGGAGTACCCCAATCACTAATAATGAATTTCAGTCGTTTCTCGTTCGCCAAAGCTTCTATATTGACATTGCCCGTCGTTCCCGATGGGTATGCATAGCTCATCACATTGACCACAGCCTCCTCTAGTGCTAGATTGAGACTCATGGTCGTACTCATATCAAAGCCAACAATTTCGCAGACTTCATCAACGAATGCTGCCAATTGCGGTACTTCTTCAATGTCGTTCGGTAAGGTGATGCTACGTTGCAACTTCATATCTTTTTCCTGTGGTTTAGTATATTGGATAGCTAACATTGTTAAGTCGTCACTCTGTTCTGCATTGCCAACGAATTGATGGACGGCACTGATCATTTGCTCGATAAGTGGCTGGGGCTGGTGTGACGCTTCGTTTGCCACAGCCATCATCCGCTCTTCCGAGAATTGTTCATGTTTAATATCCTCCGCTTCAGTCAATCCGTCAGTATAAAGGAATATACATGTGTCGATATCGATAGTGGACTCTTGTTGGTCGAATTTCCAATCTTGCATGACGCCTAGTGGAACATTGGGCGAGCAGGGAAGCAGCCCCATGGTCTGACCAATCAGTAGTGGTGAGTTATGTCCTGCATTACAATAACGCAATCTACCAGTAGGCAAGTCAAGTACGCCAAGGAATAGTGTTACAAACATGTTCGACTCGTTGTTGTCGGATATCGCGTTGTTCATGCCAAACATGATACGCTCCGGCAGTGCCTCACGATAACTGATAGTACGGAACAAAGTGCGAATGACAGCCATCACCAACGATGCTGGCACGCCCTTGCCGCTGACGTCACCGATGCAGAAGAACAGTTTCTCATCACGGATATAGAAGTCGTACAGGTCGCCGCCAACTTCCTTAGCAGGATTCTGCTGACCAAATATCTCGATGTCGTTGCGGTCGGGGTATGGCGGAAATGTCTTGGGTAGCATCGACATCTGGATGCCACGGGCAATGTTTAGCTCACTTTCTATACGTCCTTTTTCTTCATTGGCAGTTTTTGTTTCTTCAATTTGTCGTATCAGCGACTTCTGCATGGTCTCGAACGAGTTGTGCAGGCGCAGCATCTCGTCTTTGGTCTTGATTATTGGCAGCTCCGCTATTAAATTGCCCGATGCTATCTCATCAGCTGAGTCAGCAAACTTGCTAATGGGCTTTGTGCCACGCCGGATGGCAGAACGGCATATCAGACCCACGACAATCAAGCCGATAATTGTTAGGACCACAAAAAGGCCTACTAAGACACTTATAGGATATAAAATTTGGTTAAATGGTACGACAGTGCTCATCACCCAGTCCGTATGTTCTATCTTTGTCAAGAACATAAAAAAAGCAGCTCCACTTTTGTCACGATAAGAGAAATATTCTATGGCCTTGTCGCTTTTGAGTTTCTCTTTGGCTTTGGCTATAGCCTTGTCGCTTCCTGTTTCTTTTAAGAATTCGTAAAGGTCCTGATTCAGCAACTTACTCTCATCAGGGTGAGTCACAAAGGTGCCTTTGCGGGTCACAATAAAACTATAGTTTATTATACTGTCTTCCACCTCAAGAAAAACAAGACCTTCATGGGCTGTGCTATCCAGTTCTTGCATGAGATCCCTTAACCAGTCCAATGCGATATCGGCTGTTTGGATGGCGTAAATCTCTCCTTGGTTGTTGATGATGGGCTGTGAATAGGTAATCATCATCACTTCACCGCCACCTTCATCGATATATGGCTCAGACCAGGTGCCTTTGCCCTCAGCAATAGGTTTGGTATACCATTCCTGGTGCAGATAGTCGTATTCTGGCGTGTTCAGCTGCTTGGTATGTATGCCAAGACTGTCGCGATAGGCATAGGGAGAGAACGGCAGCCCTTTCTTTGGCTCGTAGTCGGGATTATAGGCCACGGCAGCCCCCATAATATTGGAGTTCAGCTTCAATAGATGCTCTACGGCAAAGTACTGACGACTGTCATTGTTGATGTTTTCCTCCACTTCTGGCATGTTGTTGGAGACAGCAACCTCAACAGTTGAGAAAACATTATTGATTTTTTCGTTGAAGACTTTTGTCGATGCCTTATGGTAATCTGTCATGATAACGGCTCCAATAAGCCAGATAAAGGCAAATATCAAAACCAAGATGAGCGTCATGACAACAGTCATAGTACCCAATACACGCCATGTTAACCTGCCGGCTATGGTGTGCTTGCGATGAAATGTCTTGAGCAGTTTCATGAGTTCTTAGTTCTAAATATCCGTGCAAAGATACTACTTTTAAATTGAAAACGTTGCTTTTTCGCTAAATATTTTGTTGTTGTAGTAGTTTTTTGTGCCTTTTCTTTGTGTTTTGCTTGCTTATTCGTACCTTTGTAGGGAAAATATAAAGCAAAAGTTCGAAAATGACAAAAAAATATATCAAGCTAGTGTGCCTTTTAGTCATGCTATGCTTACCTGTGAAGGCTGACGATCATACCAGATTTCTTGATCTGCCGCTTTCTTTGTCTCCTGCCGAGATGTTAGACGAGCTGTGCCGTAAGGGTATGCAACAGGAGGATAGCTTCAGCTTGTCCGGACGTATTTCGGGTTTGGATGTTTGGCTTAATTTGAATGGCAATCGCGACACCTCAGCGCTGAACTCCATGATGCTTTCTACGCGTTATCAGCAAGGACGGACACAGCGCGATGACTATAAGAAGATGATGAAATGGATGCGTCATCACTATGGTGCCCCTACATGGGAGTCGACAGTACGTGGACATGCCTTTGCACGTTGGTATGTAGGTTTTGATCGTGACATTGTGATGATTGCCACAGCAAAGTCCTCTATAGACATTTGGTTTTATGACAATCACGCGAAGCGAAATGTTGACTACTATAGCATATTAAAGTATTGCGAACGTAATCCTTCTGATGACGTTCCTTACTATACAGCTCGTGAGCAGGTCACTTGGCATAGTACGAGCGTGCCTATGGTCAGAAAGTCTGCCGCAGTGAAGGGTAAGGCAAAAGGAAAAGGCAAAGTGAGAAAGGCTGTTAAAAGCCGTCATCGTGCTAAGACAAAAGGTCGTAAGGCTCGCCGCCGTTAATGGCTTATTCCATGGGGAATAGGCCATATAGTTTAGCATCAATCATATCTGTCACCTGTTTTAGGTGTTCAGGATTGTCGCCAAACTTGCAAGTATCGCCTTCGACAATGATGAGGTTGCCTTTGTAGGAGGCTATCCACTCCTCATAACGCTTCTCCAGTCCCTGCAGATAATCCAAACGCATGGTCTGCTCATATTCGCGTCCACGTTTCTGGATTTGTGATACGAGGGTAGGAATGCTGGCACGGATGTATATCATGAGGTCGGGCAGTTTGACCAGCGACATCATGAGGTCGAACAAGTCGCGATAGTTGTTGAAATCACGATCAGACATCATGCCTTGTCCATGCAGGTTGGGTGCAAAAATGCAGGCATCCTCAAAGATAGTACGGTCTTGGATGATGGTATCCTGCGACTTACTAATCTCTACCACCTCCTTGAAACGCTTGTTCAAGAAGTATATCTGTAGATTAAACGACCAACGGGGCATGTCGGCATAGAAATCTGCCAGATAGGGATTATTGTCTACGGGCTCGAACCTGGGTGTCCATCCGTAACGATGGGCTAAGAGCTTGGTTAGTGTGGTCTTGCCACTTCCGATGTTTCCTGCTATTGCTATGTGCATATTTAGTTTAGAGTTTAAAGTTTAAAGATTTGAGAAGAGACCGAAGAGCTCGCTGTCGATGCGGTCGATAATCTTGGCTAGATCCTTGGGTTCGTGCTGGAAGTCGAGACCGTCCTTCTGAATGGTCATTACTCGCCCCTTATATTTATTATATATAAAATCGTCGTAACGCTGATTCAGATTCTCCAAATATTCTAATTGGATGGACTGCTCGTATTCACGTCCTCGCTTCTGAATATTACCCACCAGATGGGGTACGGAGGCTTTTAGGTAGATCATCAAATCAGGCTGTCGGACAACGGTCATCATCTGCTCGAATAGTTCCATGTATGTCTCATAGTCACGTTCGGTTAGATGCCCCATGGCCTTGTTGTTCTGCATGAAGACATAGACACCCTCGTAGATGGTACGATCTTGAATAATGGTCTTCTCTGACTGTGATATGTCGATAAGATCGCGGAAACGTTCTTTCAGAAAATACACTTCCAGATTGAACGACCATCGGTGGATGTCGCGATAGTAGTCCTCCAGATAAGGGTTGTGTTCCACGGCTTCAAAACGTGCCTCCCAGCCGTAATGTTTGGCTAGTAGACTCGTGAGGGTGGATTTCCCACTTCCGATGTTTCCTGCGACGGCAATATACATTATTTTTTTATTTGTCTGCAAAGTTACGAAATTTTTCCGAAACACCAAATAATTAGGAACAAAATAAATGAGTATTCTACACATCACTTTGTAGTTGACCATCTGAAAAAACAAAAGATTATTAAAAAAAATCGGAATTTGTTTGGCTACGTCGAGAGAAATATGTATTTTTGTATGGTAAAAGATTTTATTCTCAGACTATGAATATAAGTTTGCAATCTATGAACATGTGTTCGTAAGCTTTGAACATAAGTTCTTAATCTGTGAATATAAAAAGAGTAGGGAAGAAAGAATTAATATATAAGGTGCAACTGAAATAAAATAGAAGAAACGATGCCAAATTTTATATTACAGGAACTTGACAGGGAGATGACGGACGGCAAGACGATTGTCTTTCCGAAGATGCAGACCTATTCGCAACACGACTTCGACACCGTGCTGAAGCACATGCACGACTATGCAGGCAGTTTCAGCGAAGGTACTATGCGTGGTGTTATCGACACACTGGTGGAAACAATGAAACGGTGGATGCCGATGGGACACAGCATGAAGATAGACGGGCTGGGCACCTTCTCGCTGTCGTTAGGGTTCGATACCAGTATGCCGTCGGAAAGAGCGGCTGCAGACGATACACAACAGGAAGCTGAAGGCCAAGCCAATGATCCCAAGACGAAGTATAGGCACATCTGCATCAAAGGTATTAATTTCAAACCTGACCCCAAACTGCTGCATGAGATGAACAAGCAGGCGGACTTCGAACGAGCCATGCAGGATGTGAAGGTACCCCAGAAGTGCCGTTATTCCACAGAAGAACGTGTTGAAAAGGCGCTGGCTATTATCGATGCACACGGGTATATGACGCTCAACGACTACGCTACGGCCACAGGATTATGTCGTAGTGCAGCGTCGAACGACCTGAAACTGTTGGTTGCTTCTCCTGACTCTCAGATTACCACGCGTGGCAGTCATTCGCACAAAGTATGGGTGAGGAGGTAGGCGTGTTGTCTATGATAGGAAGCCTAATAAGGCACCAGCTGCCACCGCTGAACCGATGACGCCTGCTACGTTGGGTCCCATAGCGTGCATCAGCAGAAAGTTGTGGCGGTCGTACTCCAGTCCGAGGTTGTTGGAGATACGGGCTGCCATAGGAACAGCCGATACTCCAGCATTACCAATCAGCGGGTTCAGTTTCTTGTCCTTGGGTAGGAAAACATTCATCAGTTTGACGAACAACACACCGCTCATTGTGGCGATGATGAAGGCACCAGCACCAATTGCAAAGATGTAGATGGTGTTCATGGTCAGGAATTCGGAGGCCTGTGTAGAGCAACCTACCGTTAAGCCCAGCAACATGACAACGATGTCATTTAGGGCAGCACCAGCAGTCTTAGCCAAGCGGGTGGTCTTACCGCTCTCCTTCAGCAGGTTACCGAAGAATAGCATACCCAACAGAGGCAGGCCTGACGGTACGATAAAGGTTGTGAGCAACAATCCCACAATGGGGAATAGAATGCGCTCTGTCTGCGATACCTCGCGAGCTGGCTTCATCTTGATAAGACGCTCCTTCTTGGTGGTGAGCAATCGCATAAGAGGGGGTTGAATCAGTGGAACCAATGCCATATACGAGTAAGCACATACGGCAATGGCTCCCATCAGATTAGGGGAAAGCTTCGACGATAGGAAGATTGCCGTAGGTCCGTCGGCACCACCAATGATGGCAATACCTGCAGCCTGATTGGGTTCGAATCCCAATGCTAATGCAAACATATAGGCTCCAAAAATACCAAACTGGGCGGCAGCACCAATGAGCATCAACTTCGGATTGGCCAGCAGGGCTGAGAAGTCCGTCATCGCACCAATGCCCAGGAATATCAGTGGTGGATACCAACCTTGTCGTACACCTTGATAGAAGATGTTCAGCACGGAATTGTCCTCATAGAGGCCAATCTCCAGTCCTGCATCAGCACGGAACGGAATGTTGCCGAGGATGATACCCAATCCGATGGGTACAAGCAGCAGTGGCTCAAAGTCCTTTTTGATGGCAAGCCAGATGAAGAAGGCGCCTACTGCTATCATAATGAGGTTTCCTGCCGTTACATTGGCAAAACCCGTATAGGTCAGGAACTCATTGAAGTTTTCTATGATAAAGTTTGTAAATCCCATAGCTTTGTGACGTGATTGCGTTATAACGTTATGACGATATTACAAAATGATTACCCTATTGTCAACATAACAGCACCTTCCATGACGGAATCGCCAGGATTAACGAGGATAGACGTCACGGTGCCTGCATTTTCGGCCTCGATGTTGTTCTGCATCTTCATTGCCTCCAGAATGACAACGACGTCGCCTACAGCAACGGTGTCACCCACCTTCACGTTGATGGCATTAATAGTGCCAGGCAGTGGAGCCTTGACAGGCGTGCCGGCTCCTGCTGCAGCGGCAGGCTGTGCGGGTTGTGGCTTTGCTACCGGCTGAACGGGTGCAGCAGCGACGGGTGCAGCCGGCTGTACGGGTGTAGCAGCACCTCTCTTCGTGGCTGCCAGAGCAGGATGCTTAGCAGCATTAATGGGTTTCTGCATCTCAATCTCAAAGGGGATGCCATTGACGTTTACTCTGGCAATTTTGCCTTCTACCTCTGCGATTTCTACTTCGTAGTCTACGCCTTGTACTTTATATTTATATGTTTTCATCTTGCTATTTACTGGTTTACCGATTTATTAGTGCAATTCGGGTGTTGTGGGAATGTTGGGGGCATTGTGCTTGGCGGGAATGAATGCTTCGTGAAGATGTGTCATCTGACTATATTCGTCATCCCATCCTGTATCTTTAGGTTTAATGGTTATGACACCGCTCTCCACATCGTGAATGTCATCTTCATACTGACGCAGAGCCAATCCGATGACCGCCATATAGACCTCTTTGTCGATACCTTTGGTGTCGAAGCCTTCCTTCAATATAACTCCCGTCTTATGTCCAACTTCCATTGTTTTCTCCACCGTCTTGGTGATAGGCTTAATGGGTTGTTGGTGAGCTACCTTCTTGGCAGTATCCATGTGGCGCATCAGCATGCCAAACAGGGTGAAGGTAATCCACAGCAGTGCTAGACAGAAGAATACGATACCCATAGCCATTAGGGCCATACCAAAACCGTATGGGTCTTCACGCTTAAACTTCTCGACCTTCGACTCACTCACCACCGTTTGGTTTTGTATACCTGGTGTTACACGATCGGCACTCTTAACTTCCCAATCCTGAGCATTACCATTATTGGCAATACGGGCAAACGACTGGTTGGCACCCAATACAGGCACCGTGACAGAGTCAATCAGCTGGGTCGCATTACCATTGTAGAGCGCAATCCAAGTAGGTTCGTTGGCGTTCATCTTGACAGAGAGATGCAGAGAGCCTTGTGCTGGCTGACTGCCCAGTTGTAGCACAATAAGCTGACGTCCCGTGAGGTTAGTGCGCTCGTCGCCGTTTGGAATCTGACTCATACGACTCACGCGTTCTGGAACGCTCATCTTCTTGTCCAATACGGAGCGGTCGGTGGTGATATACATACCACGAATGTTGTATGTCGAGTGCGAGATGTTGGCAATCTCCACCCAGGCATTTCTGACTCCGTATTCGTCAATTAGGCTTGACTCATTCTGCGTCATCACCTCGTTCAGCTTGATGCTGGCATCCATCTGTGCCAGTATGGGCTGCGAGGCAAAAGCGAGGAATGAGCCTAACAAAATTGCGAATCTTTTCATTTCTTTGTTTATGTTTCGTGTATTATTATTTGTGTTTATCGTTATTCGAACCTCTTACCCGCAGAAAAACAGAACGACTATTTGTGCCGTAAAGATACGGAGGAACATCGATAGCGGATATACCGTCGAGTAGCCCAATGCTGGTGCCTCCTTCGAGCAGATGCTGTTCGAGTAGGCTAGGGCAGGGGGATCGGTATAGGTACCAGCAATCATACCTGCGATGGTGAAGTAGTTGAAATGGAACTTCATACGTGCTATGGGACCTACAATCAAGATGGGGATGATAGTAATCAGGAAACCTGTGAGTACGTAGAGCAGTCCGTCACCCTCTACCACCGTCTCAAAGAATCCTGCTCCAGCCTTGATACCCACTGAGGCAAGGAATAGCACCAGTCCTATCTCGCGAAGCATCATATTGGCTGACGTCGTCGTGTAGGTTACCAAGTGTATCTTATAGCCATAGCGGCCAATGAGAATGGCAATAATCAGAGGTCCTCCGGCCAGTCCTAATTTGACGGGGACTGGCATACCTGGGATGGCCAAGGGGAATGAACCGAAGATAAGTCCGATGAAGATACCTACAAAGATAGTGGCAATATTGGGCGCATCCAAACGACGCACGGAGTTACCCATCTTGTTGGCTACGCGGTCAACGGCATCCTCAGGACCTACCACCATGATTCTGTCGCCTACCTGTAAAGGCAAACCGGCTGAGGCAAAAAGGTCCATGCCATGACGAGTGACTCGCGTCACGTTGACACCATGTACACTGGAGAAGTGCATGGAAGCCAGTGACTTACCATTGATGGCTGGATTTGTAATCAAGATGCGTTTCGATACCAAAGGCTGATCCTGCTGCTCAAAATCGATGTCAAGTTTTGGACCGATAAAAGCCATGATGGCTTCTTGGTCGGCTTCAGCACATACTACCAGCATCTGGTCGCCCAAATGGAACACCGTATCACGATTAGGGATAATCAGTTCACCCTGTGAAACCAGTCGAGACACCACGAAGTCACGGTTTAGGAAGTCGTGTACCTGAAGCAGAGTCTTTCCCTCCAGATATTTGTTGGTTACCTCCAGGTGCATCTTGTATGGCTTCTTGTTGGCACTCTGTTCTTCCATCGCTTTCAGGCGTGCCTCTTCCTTCTCGAGTTTTACGCTACATATATACCTTATTAATATAATACCAAGAATGATGCCTACGACACCCAAGGGATAGGCACAGGCGTATGCGGAAGCAATCTGTGGTGCATCAGCACCAAAAACGGTACCTAATGCTTCGTTGGCAGCACCAAGACCTGGCGTGTTTGTCACAGCACCATACAGCGTACCGACCATCATCGGCAGGTTCATCTTGTCGTTGGTGTCGAAGAAGATGTAGTAACAGGCAAACATCACCAGAATGTTCAGCAGAATAGCACTCGCTGCCAGTCCGTTAAGCTTGATGCCTTGCTTGCCGAAGCTCTCGAAGAAACCAGGTCCTACCTGCAGACCTATCATGAAGACAAACAGGATTAGTCCGAAGTCCTGTACAAACGTCAGAATTGGGGTGGGGGCTGTAAAGCCGATGTGTCCGGCTACGATACCTGCAAACAAAACGAAAGTGACGCCCAATGACACACCACCAATCTTTATTTTTCCCAAATACACACCTGTGGCAATCACCACTGCGTAGAGCAGGGCGATGTGCGCTACCGAGTCGGTAGTTGTAAACAAATTAGTTAACCATTGAAATGATTCCATAACCTACTATTTCAAATTGCCTGCAAAATTACTAAATTCTTGCTCAATTCCTGCATATTTGTGCAACTATTTTTCTCCTTTTTGTTTCTTTTCACAATTAGGCAGAAAATCTTTTCTGTGTATAAACATAAAATATTTATAAAAAAATTGGTGATTCCGAAATAAGTTTGTATCTTTGCAGGACAATACTTAAAACAATTACTTATATAATAAACACAATTTAGGAATTTATGGCAAACAAAGAAAAACTCTTCACCGAGTTTCAGGTGCCTACCACACAAGAGTGGTTAGACAAGATTGAAGTGGACCTGAAAGGTGCCGACTTCCAGAAACGCATGGTATGGAGGACAAATGAAGGATTTAACGTACAGCCTTTCTATCGTCGTGAGGACTTGCAGACGCTGAAGGCTGTCGATTCGCTGCCTGGCGAGTTCCCGTTCGTTCGTGGCAACAAGAAAGACAACAACCTGTGGTTCGTACGTCAGGACATTAACGTAGACGATGCCAAGGTAGCCAATGCCAAGGCCCTCGACATTCTGAACAAGGGCGTCGACTCACTCGGCTTTAAGATTGCCGGCAAGGACATTAGTGCCGAATTTATCGCTACGTTGCTCGATGGTATCCTGCCTCAGTATGTAGAGCTGAACTTCTCGACCTGTCAGCGTCATTGCGTAGAACTGGCCGAGATCCTGGTGGCTTATTTCAAGCAGAAAGGCTATCCTCTGGCAGACCTGAAGGGTAGCATCGACTTCGATCCTATTGCGCGCATGATGAAGAAAGGTAAGGACACTACCCCCGTTCTTCAGCAGGCTAAGCCCCTCATCGAGGCGTTGACGGAACTGCCTGGCTACCGTTGCATCAACGTGAATAGTGTTGCCCTGAATAATGCCGGTGCATATATCTATCAGGAGTTAGGCTATGCTTTGGCTTGGGGTGCTGAGTATATGAATCTCCTCACCGAGGCTGGCATCGACGCTACCGAGGCTGGCAAGCGCATCAAGTTCAATATGGGTGTCTCCGACAACTACTTCATGGAAATAGCCAAGTTCCGTGCCGCTCGTCTGTTGTGGGCACAGATTGTCAAGCAGTACGAGCCCCAGTGTGACTGTGCCTGTCAGATGCATGTATGTGCGTATACCTCAGAATATAATCAGACGTTGTTCGATTCCTACGTGAACCTGTTGCGCTCACAGACGGAAACCATGTCGGCAGCTATTGCTAATGTTGACTCTATCGTTGTTACACCGTTCGATAAGCCCTACGAAACGCCTACAGAATTTGCTGAGCGTATCGCTCGCAATCAGCAGCTGTTGCTGAAGGAAGAGGCCCACTTCGACAAGCTTGTTGATGTGTCGGGTGGTTCGTATACCATCGAGCACCTTACTGATGCCATTGCACAGGAGGGCTGGAAGCTATTCCTTTCCGTTGAGGAGGCTGGTGGTTTCTTGGCTGAGGCTCAGAAGGGTAACATCGTGAATGCTATCAACGAATCGAACACCAAGCGCCACGCTGATGCTGCTAAGCGTAAGGAGTTCATCCTTGGTACCAACCAGTTCCCCAACTTCACGGAGACCAGCGATGGCAAGCAGCCCATTGCTAGCAGTATGTGCTGCGGTTCTGCCGAAGCAGGCGAGGCACTCCCCGCCCTCAACACAGCCCGCATGGCTTCTGAGTTCGAGACCCTGCGCCTGGCTACTGAGAAGGCCAAGAAGCAGCCTATTGCCTTCATGCTCACCATCGGTAACCTCGCTATGCGTCAGGCTCGTGCACAATTCTCGTGCAACTTCCTCGCTGCTGCTGGCTACAAGGTGATGGACAACCTCGGCTTCAAGACTGTCGAGGAGGGTGTCGATGCAGCTCTGGCTGCCAATGCCGACATCGTGGTTATCTGCTCTTCCGACGATGAATATGCAGAGTACGCCATCCCCGCCTTCCAGTATCTCAATGGTCGCGCCATGTTCGTCGTAGCTGGTGCACCTGCTTGCAGCGAAGACCTGAAGGCTGCTGGCATCGAGAACTTCATTAACGTTAAGTCTAACCAGCTCGGCACTCTTAAGGAGTACAATGCTAAACTCGGAATCTAATTATGGCACGTAAGAATTTTAAAGATATTGATATCTACGCTGGCATTCAGCAGAAGAATGGTCAGCAGTGGCAGCAGGAGAATGGCATCAGCGCTAACTGGCGTACGCCCGAGCAGATTGACATTCAGCCTGTTTATACGAAAGAAGACCTTGAAGGTATGGAACACCTCGACTTTGTCGCCGGTATTCCGCCCTACCTCCGTGGCCCATACAGTATGATGTATCCCTTCCGCCCTTGGACCATCCGTCAGTATGCCGGATTCTCTACAGCTGAAGAGTCAAATGCTTTCTATCGCCGTAACCTGGCTTCTGGTCAGAAGGGACTTTCTGTAGCCTTCGACCTTCCTACCCACCGTGGTTACGACCCCGATAACGCTCGTGTTGTGGGCGATGTTGGTAAGGCTGGTGTATCAATCTGTAACGAGGAGAACATGAAGGTGCTCTTCAGTGGTATCCCCCTCAACAAGATGTCTGTATCAATGACCATGAACGGTGCCGTGCTGCCTATCCTGGCGTTCTACATCGTTGCAGGTCTGGAGCAGGGTGCTCAGCTCGAGGAGATGGCTGGAACCATCCAGAACGATATTCTGAAGGAGTTCATGGTGCGTAATACCTATATCTACCCACCTGCATTCTCAATGAAGATCATCGCCGATATCTTCGAGTACACATCGCAGAAGATGCCTAAGTTCAACTCTATCTCTATCTCTGGCTACCACATGCAGGAGGCTGGAGCTACTGCCGATATCGAGTTGGCTTACACCTTGGCCGATGGTATGGACTACCTGCGTACTGGTGTTAATGCTGGTATCGATGTCGATGCTTTCGCTCCTCGACTCAGCTTCTTCTGGGCTATCGGTATGAACCACTTCATGGAGATAGCAAAGATGCGTGCTGGACGATTGCTGTGGGCTAAGATTGTTAAGAGCTTTGGCGCTAAGAATCCTAAGTCGCTGGCTCTGCGTACACACTCTCAGACCTCTGGTTGGAGTCTTACAGAGCAAGACCCATTCAACAACGTGGGTCGTACCTGTATCGAGGCTATGGCTGCAGTATTGGGCCACACCCAGTCGTTGCACACCAACGCTCTTGACGAGGCTATCGCTCTGCCTACCGACTTCTCTGCCCGTATTGCTCGTAACACTCAGATCTACATCCAGAACGAGACTAAGGTGTGCAAGCAGATTGACCCATGGGCTGGTTCTTACTACGTTGAGACCCTGACCAACGAGCTGGTTCACAAGGCTTGGGAGCACATTCAGGAAATCGAAAAGCTTGGCGGTATGGCTAAGGCCATCGAGACTGGTCTGCCTAAGATGCGTATCGAGGAGGCTGCAGCCCGCACTCAGGCTCGTATCGATAGTGGCGTTCAGACCATCGTGGGTACCAATAAGTATCGCCTCGAGCACGAGGATCCTATCGATATTCTCGAGGTTGATAACACCGCTGTACGCAAGCAGCAGGAGGAGAGCTTGAAGGAGGTTCGCGGCAAGCGCGATGAGGCTGCATGCCAGGCCGCTCTGAAGGCTATTACCGATTGCGTGCGCGACTTCAAGGAAGGTCGCAAGAGCGAGAACAACCTGCTCGACCTGGCTGTTAAGGCAGCTCAGCTGCGTTGTACCTTGGGTGAGATTTCAGATGCCTGCGAGGAAATCGTGGGCCGTTATAAGGCAGTAATCAGAACAATTTCAGGCGTGTATAGTTCAGAATCAAAGAACGATAGCGACTTCGAGTTGGCTTGCAAGCTGACCGATGAGTTCGCAGAGAAGGAAGGTCGCCGTCCTCGTATCTTCATCGCCAAGATGGGTCAGGATGGTCACGACCGTGGTGCAAAGGTAGTAGCAACGGGTTATGCCGATTGTGGATTCGACGTGGATATGGGACCATTGTTCCAGACTCCTGCCGAGGCCGCTCGCGAGGCTGTAGAGAACGACGTGCATTGCGTTGGAGCCTCTTCGCTCGCAGCTGGTCACAAGACGCTTATCCCACAGCTTATTGAGGAATTGAAGAAACTTGGTCGTGAGGACATCATGGTTATAGCCGGTGGTGTTATCCCAGCTCAGGACTACGACTTCCTCTACAAGGCTGGTGTAGCCGCCATCTTCGGCCCAGGAACTTCCGTTGCGAAGGCTGCCGTCGAGATGATGAAGATCTTGCTTGACAAGGAGTAATCCTTGTTATAGCATACAATTACGGGACGTTAGCGATGGTGCTGACGTCCCGTTTTTCTTATGTTTTCTTGACTGGCTTTATATTCCGCCTGTAGATTGGCGGTATTCCAGAAGTTTGTTTTGGTAGTCTGCGTAGGTGTCGGTATATTTATCGCACGACTGCTGATAGAGCATCTGCGCTTCCAGGAGGTCACTCATACGGCAGGTGCCAGCCTTGTAATAATTTCGATTCAGACGCAGGTTCTCTTCAGCCTGTTCTATGCTGCGTCGGGCAATACCGAGTTGCTGGTAAGACTCCTGCACATCGTTCCATGCCTTCTGCATGCGTATCTTCAACAGCTTTGAGTTGTCTTCCAACCGTTCTATGGCCTTCTGTTCCTGAATCTTACGGCGCTTAATGGCATGAGAGCCACCCCACCAGTCAGAGATAGGAACGCTGATGGTGGCGAACACCATCCCAAACGTATGATTATTTTCCATCAGGTTATGGTAGTTGTAACCTGCACCTATGCCCAGCGACGGAAGATTCTTGCCTACCTCCATCTTGCGCTGCAGCTTGGTGGCTTCTACCTGCTTCTGTAACAACTGATATTCGGGGAGAAGGCCCAGCTGACCCACCCCCTGCCCCTCCCTATAAGGTGAGGGGAGTAAAATGTCTTGCTGTGCTATATCTGGAATAACAATATCGAAGGAGTAATCACTCCCCTCCTTTGACAGGGAGGGGTCGGGGGTGGGTCTTAGTCCACAATACTGCGACATCAGCATCTTGACGATAGAAATGCCGTTTTGCAGTTTCACCTTCTGACTCTCGATGTCGTTCTGGCGTAGCTGCACCTGAAGTTGGTCGTTCTTCATAGCTACACCTGCTCGCACAGCCACATCAACATCTTTACCTATATCCTGCAACAGCGCCTCTACGGCCTCAACAGTCTTCATCTTTTGCTGCATGGAAACCAGTTGCCAGTAGTATTGCTCGGTCTGTTTAAGTACCTCGTTCTCAGAGAGTTGCAACTGCAGTCGACTCGCGTCTTCTCCTACTTTTGCCAGTTTATTGCCGTTAATAATCTGACCTCCTGCGAAGATGGGTTGCACAGCCATCAGACTGCCTATCGTTCCGTTCTTCATCATCGAAATGCTGATGGGACTGCCTAAGGCCGCGAGTGCTTCAGCTGGTAGCGACTGGGCAAGAGCTGCGCCTAATGCTGGTGATATCTTCTCCGAGAGGTTTATCTCTGTCTTCGCCATACCCTTGTTGGCGTTAAACCACAGACCCGTACCGCTGACGTTGGGGAAATAATTGGTGAATGCCTCCTTGTACTGCTGCTGGGCGGCTTCAATATCCAGGCGTGCCGTACGCATGGTAATGTTGTTGCGTAGGGCAGAGTCCTTGAGTTGCTGAAGACTATATGTCTGTTGGGCATTGGACGACAATGGAAGAATAATAAACGACAACAGGGACAACTTTGACAACATATTTACTAAATTTTTCATTTTGTTGTTTTTTTAGTTGATACTTTCCAATAAATAACGGGGAGCATGGTGACGACGAGGATAAGCGAGCCGATACCTCCTGCAAAGATGGTGACGCCTACCGGCATCCAGAACGAACTCTGGGCGATAATCATCGGCACCACGCCAACAGCAGTTGTGGCGGTGGTCAGGAAGATGGGCACCATACGACGCTTGCCTGCATCGTAGGCCGCCTGCTTGACGGGCATACCTTTTTTGACCAAATCATTGGCATGCTCAAATATAAGAATCTCGTTACGCATAATCATTCCCATAAGCGTGATGAGTCCAAAGATAGAGGTCAGGCCCAGTGCACGATTCATCAGTCCGAGGCCGACGAGTGCACCAGGAATCATCAGTCCTAAGGCGGCCATACAAACGAGTGTAATGCCATACTTCTTGAAGTTGAACAGCAGGAAGAAGAACACGATGAGCATAGCGATGGCGATACCGCCGAAAATCTGTGGCAGGGCCTCGTCGCCATATTCTATCTCACCGCCAACCTCGCAGCGCACACCTTGCGGCAGCTCAATTTCTTCTTGCATGATCTGGGCGATACGCTTTTCTACAGGAGTGGTAAATACACCCTGAGCAAACTGGGCGGTGACGGTGATACAACGCTCTCCTGCACGATGCATGATACGACTCTCCGTCCACTTCGGACTGACACGGGCTACTTGTCGCAAAGGTACTGTAGAGTTGCTATTGTTGACACCACCTGATAGGATGCTGACGGGTGTGGCGATACCCAGGTTCTGGATGTCGCTATAGGTCATATCGCTGTTGTCCTTCACTATGATGGGCAGCTCGTCATGACCCTCCCACAGCTGTCCAACACGTAGATCATTCGATGTAGCGCTTAAGGCCAAAGCTGCGGTTGTGCGGGTAATGCCCAATTGTGCTGATGCTACAGGGTCGAGCTCTACATTAATAATAGGATAAGGCTGCAGGAAGTCGGTGTGCACCCACTCCAGCTCTGGCATTTGTCGCATGCGCTCCATCAGTCGTTCTGCAACGACATGCAGCGAGTCGAGGTTGTCGCCATAGAATCGGTACTCCAGTTCAGGCACCGACAGATAGTCCAGTCGTTTGAACTTCACGTAGGCTTTAGGGAAAGCCTCACTCAGACGAGGCTGATAATCTGCGGGAGGTCAAGGGTTGCCTGTTCTGATGTCGTGTTGACGATGAACTGTGCATAGTTTCTTCCTGCCATCTGGGGTGCATAGGCATCCATGAATCGTGGCGATGAACAGCCGATGAAGCTAGTGATACCCGTGATACGCTCGTCAGGACGCAGAACGCAATATACAGAATCGGCAATAGCCTCCGTTTCCTTCAAACCCTTGCCATCGGGCAGGAAGATCTCTACAGCCAGTTGGTCGCGGTCGGCATATGGGAAGAGACGTATCTTCAGCGTGGGCAGGATGAGGAGCGAGATAAGGATGACTCCTAATCCAATGAGCATAGTCATCCACGGGTGGTGGAAGGTCTTGTCGAGTACGCTGTCGTAGGTCTTCTGCACCCACTTGGTGATGGCGTTACCATCTGTCTTAACTTTATCTGGCTTGATGATACGCGTTTCCAGATATGGGATGATGGTTACAGCCAGCACGAGCGACACCATCAGGTTGATGGTAATCGTCCAGGGGAAATCCTGCAGGGCATCGAGGAACATGCCTTTCATCGTGATGAGGAAGGGATAGAAGATGGCGCAGATGCAGATGGTAGCCAGCATCATCGGCATGAAATACTGGCGTCCGCTCTCGATGGCCGCCTCTTTGGGAGCCATACCTTTGCCAAGATACTCCAGATAACCGTCAATAACCACAATGGCATTGTCGACAATCATTCCCAGCACCACAATAAGAGCTGCCAGAGTGACGATATTCAGTTCGATGCCAGCCATATACATTATAGCCACAGAGACGAATGTGCTCAACGGGATGGTGATGGCGGCCACGATGGCCGAGCGCAACGGGAAGAGCACCATCATGACGAGGATGATGATAGCCATTGATATGAGCAGGTCGCGCAGGAACGAGCTGACACTCATAGCCACTACTTTAGGCTTGTCGGCAATACGGGTGATGGTGACATCTTCGGGAAGTTCGCTCTTGCGGAACTCGTCGAGCACAGCGTCGACATCTTTGCCATACTGCACCACGTTGTTGCCAGGTGTCATCTCCATCGAGAGCAGTACACAGGGATGTCCATCCTGCTCAATGCGACTGCTGTTGCTGTCGTATTCACGAACCACACGGGCAACATCACGCACTCGAGCCACCTTCCCTGTCACGGGGTCAGAGAAGATAATCTGGTTGGCTATTTCGTCAACGCTGTTCTCTGTGGCCTCCACGTGGATAGGCACCTGCTGGTCTTCATCGCTGATACTGCCGCTCATGGTGGTGATACCCTGAGCCTGCAAGCGTGAGAAGAGCATCTGCTGACCAATGCCGTATGCCTGCAGACGCTGACGGTCGACATATAGTGATATCTGTTCCTTCTGTTCACCAAACATCTTCACATTGGCTACAGAGGGGATATGGCGCAAACGGTCACTAAGCCTGTCACTGTAATCTTTTAACTCACGATAGCTACGCTGACCGCTCTCGATGGCGATAAGCAGGGCTGAGGTGTTGCCAAAGTCGTCATTCACCACAATGGCTAACACACCTGAAGGCAACTGCGACTTAAAACTGTTCAGGCCGTGCTTGATTTTAGACCACACCTCGTCCTTGTTGTTCACGTTGTCGTTCAGTTCCACCATCGCGATACACATATCGTTCTGCGACGTCGTGGTGGTCTTCGAACGTTTCACCTCACCAAATGTAAATAGGTAGCGCTCTAACGGACGAGCCACCTGTTGTTCTATCTCCTCGCTGGTAGCACCAGGATAGACGGCCACCACCACACCCTGGCGTATGGTAGCATGCGGGAATTCATCCTTCGGCATCACATACATGCCATAGATGCCCATCACAAACAGGATGCCGATGATGAGAAGCGATATCGAGTAATGCTCCAATGGCCAACGGAGCCAAGACATTTTTTCTGTCATAACACTATTATTATGCATTATGAATTATGAATTATGCATTAATAAATCACTTTCGTGCCTTCACTAAGTTTCTGATACCCTTCAGTCACCACGCGCTGTCCGATGTTCAGACCGTCCGTGATGGCTACATTATTGCCTTGTGTCGCTCCGATGCTCACCTTCGCACGATGGGCTGTACTGTCGTTGGCTACAGTCCATACAAACAGCGAACCGTCGGCAGCCTTTTGGACAGCTGTCACAGGCAGCGACTTGCCTTCAATACGCTGCGAACCCTCCTGTTTGAAACGCACGCTGGCCACCATTCCAGGCAACAGCTTGCGCCCCTCGTTCACCACGTTGATGCGCACGTCGTAGGTATGCGTCAATGCATCGGCCTCGACACCTTTCTCTATTCGTCCGCCATTAACCGTCGTGCTCACAGCTTCAACGCTGATAGTAGATGGCGTTGTGGCATGAATGGCGCTGATGTCACTCTCGGGCACAGCCACCTTCACCTTCACGCTGCTTACGTCCAGAATGTTGACGACAGCCTGCGAGGGTAGGGCAGTCTCACCCGTACCAATCAGCTTCTTGCCAATGATTCCACTCACGGGAGCGGTCAGCCGGCAGTCAGCCAGATTCTTCTTGGCGACCTCCAGCTGCGACTTCGCCTGCGCCACCTTGCTCTGTATCTCTACCCACTGCACTTCAGGCAGCGAACCGTTGTCGTGCAACAGCTTGTAGCGTTCCAGCGCGTCGTTGGCTTGCGCCATCTGTGCTTCGGCACCACTAAGCAGATTGCGGGCCTGCGTGTCGTCCATCTCGGCCAGCAGCTGACCGCGACCGACGGCCTGTCCCTCGCTCACCAGCACGCGTTTCACCACGCCCATGCCCGTAAAGCTAACTGCTGTAGCCTCGCGTTCCTCTATAATACCTACGTACGTCTGCGAACCGTCAGCAATGGCTGGCGATACCAGTTGCGTCTTCACTCTGGTGGGAGCCTTCTGCTCTGCTTTCTTGCTTTCGCTACAACTGCCGAAAAGTGCTAACATCATCAGCAGCATCATCGTCATTTTTGTCTTCATCATGTTCTTTATTGCTAATTTTTGATGCAAAGGTGGCACTTTTTTCTCAATTATCCGTGTTCTTTTTGGCTATAAATATGTGTTATTTTGCAACTAGTAGCGAAATAGAACATAAATTAAGCCCTTTTGAACGCGTTTTTTTGTCAAAATACTATAACTTTGCACCCAAAATCGGACATATTATGCAACAAGAAGAGATTACTTTACAGTCGTTAACCGACAATGAGGACATCCAAATTGGTTATTCGGATAACGATATTGCCATCATCGACAGCATTCAGAAGTTTGCTGAGGTAAGTGCTGCCCATGTGTCGATGAATGCCGTCGCTATTTGCACGCAGGGTAGGGTACAGGGCACGCTGAACGGTCTACCTATGGAGCTGCATAAGAATCAGGTGGCCATCATCCCTCAGAACGTTATGGTTACCGACTTGATGGTCAGTCCCGACTTCGATCTGAAGGCGATGTTCTTCACCAATCGCATCCTGCAGAGCTTCTTGCGTGAAAAAATGTCTATCTGGAACGATGTGGTCTACATCCGTCGCCTGTATGTCGTCACGCTCGAAGACGAAGACCTGCAGTTCTATACCAACTTTTACGAGATGCTCTGTTTGTGTTTCGACAAGCGCGTCGACCATCCCTTCCGTACCGATGTCATCCAGTCGCTGCTCCGTGCCGCCATCCTGGGGCTGTGTGGTGCCCTTAAGCAGCGTATACTGTCCGATACGGTGTCGCAGGATACCACATCTTCCACCAACCACTTCCAGCGTTTCTTCGACCTGTTACACTCTGTCGACATGAAGCATCGCCCAGTGGAGTGGTATGCCACTGAGCTCTGCATCACCCCCAAATACCTATCAGTTCTGTGCAAGAAACACTCTGGTCGTACCGCCAACGAATGGATTACCGAGCATGTCCTTGAAGATATTCGCTATTATCTCAAGCAGACCGACTACAGCATCAAGCAAATCTGTAGTGTGATGGGATTCCCCAACCCCTCCTTCTTCGGACGCTACGTCAAAGACCATTTCGGTATGACGCCAATGGAACTCCGAAACGCTTAATGATGTTTTATTTCTTGTACTTCACGCCCATATTATAAAGGATGAACGAGTAGATGTCGGCCTGCTCCTCGAGGACTTTGGCGAGGGGCTTGCCACCACCATGACCGGCCTTGGTATCGATGCGGATGAGCACGGGCGGCAGGGGATCCTTGGTGGTTTGTTGGGTAGCGGTCTGGCACTCCTGTAGGGTGGCAGCAAACTTAAACGAGTGGGCGGGGACCACGCGGTCGTCGTGGTCGGCTGTGGTGACGAGGGTGGCAGGGTAGGCGGTGCCCTTCTTCAGATTGTGCAGGGGCGAGTAGCCACGCAGGTATTCAAACATTTCCTTCGAGTCCTCGCTGGTACCGTAGTCGGAAGCCCAATTCCAACCGATGGTGAACTTATGATAGCGCAACATGTCCATCACGCCGACCTCTGGGATAGCCACACGGAACAGATCAGGACGCTGCGTCATGCAGGCACCAACGAGCAGTCCTCCGTTGGAACCACCCACGATGGCCAGCTTCTCCTTGGACGTGTAGCCCTCTTTGATCAGGTATTCGGCAGCCGAGATGAAGTCGTCGAAGACGTTCTGCTTCTGCATCTTCGTGCCAGCCAGGTGCCACTCCTCGCCATACTCGCTGCCACCACGCAGATTGACCTGTGCGTAGATTCCACCCTGCTCGAGGAAGGGGATACGTACGGCTGAGAAGCTGGGACCCAGCGCAATGTTGAAACCGCCGTAGCCATAGAGGAAGACGGGTCGTGGTTTCCTCTTACCTCTCACCTCTAACCCCTCACCTCTTTTGTAAGTGATAAACATCGGTACGCGTGTGCCGTCCTTGCTCTGGAAGAACAGCTGCTGGCTCTCGTAGTCCTGCTGACGGAACTTTACGTTGGGCTGCGCATAGAGGGTGCTCTCGTTCTTGGCAATATCGTAGCGGTAGATGGTGCCAGGCATGGTGAACGACGTGAAGGTATAGAAGCACTCGGGCTGTTTCTCGTCGCCCGTAAAGCCCACGCTGCCTACCATCGGTAGCTTCACCTCGTGGCGCAGGCTGCCGTCCAGACCATAGACGTAAGCGTGGTTGGAGGCGTCCTGATTGTAGGTCAGAATGAGCTGGCAGTTGATGACGTCGACACCCTCCAACATGTTCTGCTGCTCGGGCACCAGCACTTGCCAGTCGTTGACGCCAGGCTTGCGGATGTCGGCCGTCATGATGCGACCCTTGGGTGCTCCGTAGTTGGTATAGATGTACAGCTTGTCGCCCTCGTTATAGATGGGGTTGTACTGGTAGTCCATGTTATCCGTCAGCTGGATGAATTGTGCGTCCTTCTGGCGCAGGTCGCGCACAAACAGGTTGTTGCCGGCACCAGCACCCGACTCGTAGAGATACATCATCGTCTCCTCCTCGTTGACGTCGGCAGTATAGAAGCGCATGGGTTGCGTGGGGTTTTGGTAGAACAGCACATCCTGCGACTGTGGCGTACCCATCTTGTGATAGTAGATCTTGTGACCAGCATTGACGTTCGAGAACTCCTTACCCTCCGTAGGACGGTCGTAGGCCGAGTAGTAGAAACCGTCGCCCTGCCAGGCAGCACCCGAGAACTTGGCCCACTCGATATGGTCCTGCGTGAGCTGACCCGTCTTCAGGTCGATGACGTAGAACTCCTGCCAGTCAGAGCCTGAACGCGAGATGCTATAGGCGGCCCACTTGCCATTGTTCGAGAAGTAGACGCCCTTCAGCGCCACCGTACCATCGGTGCTCAGCGTGTTGGGGTCGAGGAAGACGCGGGGGGTGCCGCCCAACTCGTCCATCTGGTACATGACGTACTGGTTCTGCAGACCATTGTTCTTATAGAAATACCACTTGCCGTGGCGCTTGCGCGGGGCACCGATTTTTTCGTAGTTCGACAGCTCGGTGAGTCGCTTCAGCAGTTTTTCGCGGAAGGGAATACGGCTGAGGTAATCAGATGTTACACGATTCTCGGCCTCTACCCAGGCAGCAGTCTGTGCGGACGTGTCGTTCTCCAACCAGCGATAGGGGTCGGCGACCTTCGTGCCGAAATAATCATCTACTGTGCCGTCCTTCACGGCCTTCGGATACTGCAAGCTCTGAGCCTGCATGAGGTTTGTGGCTAAGATGGCCATTGTCATGAATAGTGTTCTTTTCATTGTTCCAATTAAAAATTTCTGCAAAATTACGAAATTATTGCGAATTATTTTGTAATTTTGCACCAAAACTTAAAACAAGATGAAAGATATCAAGCGAATTGTATTGACGGGCGGTCCTTGTGCAGGCAAGACGACGGCGCTGGTGCGCATCATTGAGCACTTCTCGAACCTGGGTTTCAAGGTGTTTACCGTGCCCGAAGTTCCTACGATGTACAGTCAGGGCGGCTGGAGCTATCTGACGCCTAACCACGACCTCTACTACGAGGGCGAACTGGCTATTCTGCGCACGCAGTTAGCTTTGGAGGACTCGTTTATGAGGTTGGCAGAGACGTGCACGAAACCGACGTTCATCGTCTGCGACCGCGGTACGATGGACATTTCGGCATACATTGACCCTACGATGTGGGAGGAGCTGTGCCAGAAGTGTGGCACCAATTCCAACGAACTGCGCCAGCGCTACGATGCCGTGTTGCACCTGGTGTCAGCTGCCGATGGTGCTGAGCAGTATTACACCACCGCCACCAACTCGACGCGCTACGAGCAGGCCAACGAAGAAGGTTTACGCATTGCGCGCGATCTGGACAAGAAGGTGAACAAAGCGTGGACGGGTCATCCGCACCTGCGTGTCATCAATAACCACGACGACTTTGACACCAAGCTGCGTCGTGTGCTGAAAGAGATATCGAACGTACTGGAGATTCCGCAGCCTATCGAGGAGGAACGCACGTATATTGTAGAACTGACGGGACAGCTGCCCGAGAGCATCGAGAGCGAGATTACGCAGACCTATCTGGTGGCCGACCCCGATTGCGAAATCCGCCTGCGTCGTCGCAGCTGGAGTGGGGAAGTGGTCAACGTACACAAGACCAAGAAGCGCATATCGCCTACCGAGGTGCTGGAAACCGAGCGTCAGGTGTCGAATGCCCTGTACGAGTCGTTGCTGCAGCAGGCCGACCCCTATCGTGCCACCATCCGCAAGACGCGTCGCGCATTCATCTGGCGTGGTCAGTTCTTCCAGATTGACACGTTCCATGAGCCAGTCAACAACCTGGTGCTACTGGAGACGAAGGGTGTGGCAGAGCAGGAAAGCGTCAACTTCCCACCGTTCATCCGCGTAGTCAAGGATGTGACGGGTAATCCGCAGTACTATAATTATAACATTGCGCTGAGGAGGTGAGAGGTAAGAGGTAAGAGGTAAGAGGTGAGAGGTAAGAGGTAAGAGGTAAGAATTGGGCATTTGGCTGAATAAAATTAGCCGTTCGCTGAAACATTTCGGTGGACGGTTAAACTTTTTATACCTTTGTTGCGTCAAAGAAAACGAGTTCAGAAAACGAAATACTCAACACAAAAACATTTAAATAAAGTACAAATTCAAAAACAAAACAAATTATGAAACAGATTGTAATGACAATGGTTGCCCTGCTGACAATGACGACAGCGATGGCACAGAACAACGAGAATGGTAAGCGTCCAGAGTTCAAAAAGCCCACACCTGAGGAGATGACCAACCGTATGGCCGACCAGTTGAAGCTGGACGACAAGCAGAAGACGAAGGTGCTCGAATTGAACAAAGAGTACGAGAACGTGCTGATGGGCCCGGGTATGGGTAGAGGCAGAGGTATGGGTCGTGGTCCTCGCGGACAGCGCCCCGACGGAGAGACTGGTGCTTCGCAGAAGAACGACGAGCAGAAACAGCAGCGTCCCCAGCGTCCAGAACTGACCGACGAGCAGAAGGCTCAGATGAAGCAAATGATGGAGAAGCGTCAGGAGTACGACAAAAAGCTGAAGAAGATTCTGACTGACGACCAGTACAAGACCTATCAGGAGCAGCATCAGCGTCGTGGTGGACGTGGCGGTTTGGGTGGTCCTCGTGGCCCTCGCGGACAGCGCCCCGACCAGCAGTAAACAGATAATATATGGACTTACTACACATCATAGCAGTAGCAGCCCTCGTCATCATTGGCGTGGTAATCTACATCAACAAACGGAATAATCAGTAAGTGACTGAGACCTCGGCGCCGCTGGTAACAGGAATCTGACAACCAGCGACGACGAGTGTTCCATTGCCTTCGGTGGCCAGCACTTTGACCTGGTGGCGATCCATCTCGACATGTATCAAACCATGTGGGGTTGGGATGTCGCCTTTTATCCATTCGAGGTCGCCCAAGTGGGGCTCGACGACGAATTCCGCATAACCCGGCTTCGTGGGACGGACGCCTAAATAGTACTTGCCCAGCAGATAGATGGGTGAGGCTCCCCAGGCGTGGCACAGCGACTTGCCGTAGGGACGACCATACATAGCGAGGTGTTGCGTGCCCGTTTCAGAGGGTACGTATTTTTCCCAGAACGAGGTGGCACCCTCGCGCAGCATACCGCCCCAGTAGTCGCGCATCTCCCTAAGTACCTGCGAGTGCAGTCCATCGATACAGAGCGTTTCCAGTTCGTAGAAACGCATGTAGGGCGTGGTGATGGGGTCTATCTTGGGGTTTAGCATGACGCTCTGCATAATCTCGCGACGCTGTTCTTCGTAAGCCAGCCCGTAGAGGATGGCAAACATATTAGGGAACTTGGTAATCTGCGGGTTCAGCTGTCCGTTCTCGATGGCATGCAGGTAGGCTTTCTGCTCGTAGCTCCAGAAGGTCTGCTTGATTTTGTTGCGCAGCTCTTCGGACTTGACACGATAGTCGCTCTTGTTGATACCAAGCAGCTTGGCACACAGCGCCATTGTCTCCATAGCCTTCATCAGCAGGATCTGTTCGAAGCATAGCGTGCCACGTTTGTGCATGGGGAAATCGACCCAATCGACGAAAATCCAGTCGTCAGCCTGTCCCTCGGCCATACCATCAGCATTCAAACGCCCTTCTACATAGTCCATTAGCGTCACCATACGGGGCCACATCTCGCGCACGAAGTTAGCATCGCCCGTATATTGGTAGTAGTCGAGAATGGACTTGAACCAGTAGAAGGTATAGTCCATGATAGTGTTGACGTGGGCGGTGACGGGGTCCTTGCCACGCAATTGGCGGATGGTGCGCTTGACACATTCGCTGTCGAAGCGCAGGTAGTAGTTCATCAGGTACGACTGGATGGCATCGCCACTCCACGTCCAGCGGTCACGCTTGATGCCGTCCATGAAGAATTCGCGGGTAGTGAGGTCCATCGTGTAGGCAGCAACGTCCCAGATGCGGTTGATGTCGTCGTCCGAGCAACAGAAGGAGCCCGTATGTTGTGAATCGTAGGGTGCGTATTCGTAGTCCATCAGCACGTCGTCGTAGGTGGCATCGCCGTCCTTTTCTATATAGACGTAGCGGAAAGCCTTAGAAGAGAGGTGAGAGGTGAGAGGTGAGAGGTGAGATAGAATATCCAGGGTTTCGCAATGTTCCTTGTCGAGAGCCTCTTCGCGGCTTTCACCATAGTAAACGCGGACGGTGCCCTGCAGGTTTTTTATTTTCAGGTAACCGAAGGTCTCGCGGCCAAAGTCGTAGAGATAGCCAGACGGAAATCCGTTGGGAACGGTGGCGGAGACGGGACGGCGTTCCTCGCGTTGCAAATGGTAGCTGGAGGGTGGGGTATCGATGTTGTCGAAGTTCCAATGGGCGGCAGGAACGTAGATGCCGGAGCCGTGAGCGTTGCCATTCTCGTCAATCCATAGCTTGTCCTCGTAGGTAGCCAACCATGTGGAATCTGTATGAATGGTCTCGCCGTTGATGTATAGGGCAGGGGGCGTGGCCTGGTTCCATACCTTCAGGTTCAGCTTGTGGTTGCCCTTAGGTACCACAAAGGTCTTAGGCATACCAAACTGCAGTTTGCCGTCGAGCGCCAGATTAAACTGGCCCTCGGCGGCAATACTGATAGTCTCGTCCCGTTCCAGGGAGAAGGCTTTACTGAATTCTACCGTGACGTAATGGGAATCTTGTTTCCAAAAGGGAGGAAACATCGCCCCACGTTCCGTACGACGGTTGTTGAAAATGTTGCCTAACCATATCTCGAAGTCTCCTGGATACCATATCCATGTTGCCTTTGTCGTCTTCATGTTTATACCTTGTTTTTATAATAAGAAGACGCATGGCGGGGCGTTTTGTCATCTTTCGACTTACAGGGGATAGTCCTCGAAGGCGTAGAGCACGGTGCTCAGGTAACGCTCACCTGTATCGGGCAGCAGCACTACAATCTTCTTGCCTTTGTTCTCAGGACGCTTAGCCACCTGGATGGCAGCAAAGAGAGCTGCACCTGCAGAGATACCTACCAGCAGACCTTCCGACTGAGCCACCTCGCGACCTGTGCGGATGGCATCGTCGTTCTCTACGTCGAATACCTCATCGATAACGTCGGCATCGTAGGTCTTGGGCACGAAACCGGCACCAATGCCCTGAATCTTATGAGGACCGCTCTGACCACCGTTCAGCACGGGGCTTGACTTGGGCTCTACAGCGATAATCTTTACGTTGGGATTCTGCTCCTTTAGGAACTTACCTGTACCTGAGATGGTGCCACCAGTACCCACACCACCGATGAAGATATCAACCTTGCCGTCGGTATCGCGCCAAATCTCAGGACCTGTAGTGGCATAGTGCTTAGCGGGATTAGCGCCGTTCTCGAACTGTTGCAGGATGACAGCTCCTGGAATGCTGTCGCGCAGTTCCTCGGCGGCGCGGATGGCACCTGGCATGCCGTCTTTACCAGAGGTGAGACGAACCTCGGCACCGTAGGCCTTTACGAGGTTACGACGTTCCACACTCATGGTTTCGGGCATGGTAAGGATAAGACGGTAGCCTTTGACGGCTGATACCAGTGCCAGTCCTACGCCCGTGTTTCCGCTCGTTGGCTCGATGATGGTGGCGCCAGGCTTTAGGATGCCCTTCTTTTCTGCGTCCTCAATCATGGCCAGCGCGATGCGGTCCTTCACGCTACCGCCGGGGTTGAAAAACTCTACTTTAGCAATTACTGGGGTCTCAAGACCCTTTGCCTGTGAATACTTGTTGAGCTCCAGAAGTGGGGTGTTGCCGACGAGCTCGGTCAGCTGTTTTGCAATCTTTGTCATAGTCTTATCCTTTTAAAAATTAATAATAATCTTTTGATGGTGCAAAGGTACGGCGAAAATTGCACTCCCACAATCCCATTCGTATGTCATTCTATATACCAAACGTTTGGTATATCGCCAGAAATCACTGCAAATCGTGGTCTGTCATGGCACAAACGCAGGAGTCAGACCATACATTTTCGGCTGTTTCCACCATGTCGATGATGGTATAGATGGGCAGGATGATGCCCAAAATGGCAACGGGGGCACCGATGCCCGACATCAGCGAGAGCGTCAGGAAGAAGCAACCCATGGGAACACCTGCATTACCGACGGCGGAGATGACGGAGATAAGGAGCCACAGGAGAATGGTGCCGAGGGTGAGCGTCGTACCGCCATTCTGCATCACAAAGAGCGAGGTGACGAGAATGAAGGCGGCGCAACCGTTCATGTTGATGGTGGTGCAGATAGGGAGCACGAAGCGGGCGATATCTTTGCGGATGCCCAGGCGGTTCTCGGCTGATTCCATCGTGACGGGAAGCGTAGCGGCGCTACTCTTTGTGAAGAGCGCCATCATCACGGCAGGCATCATCTTTCCTAAAACATGGATGGGATTCAACCCCCGAGCTATCAGGAACAGCGGCAAGACGACGAAGAACTGGATGACGTTGCCGCCCAATACCACGAGGACGTATTTGCCTATCGAGTCAGCTACGACACCTGCGCTGACCTGTGCCGCCAGTTGAGCCGAGAATGCCACGATGCCAAGGGGAAGTGTCCATATCAATCCGCGAATCAATAGGAAGAGCAAATCCTGCAAGCCTAACAAACCCTTCACAACAACAGCCTTATTCTCTGAATCTGGTAATTTCGAGAGTCCGATGCCGACGGCAAAAGCCAACAATAGTAGCGAGAGCACATTGCCTTCGAGGAAAGGCTTGACGATGTTGTTGGGAATCATATTAAGGATGTGGTCGTAGTAGGAGACCCCCTCTAACTCCCCCTGTTTAAGGGGAGAACTCGGAGCCTCCCCTATGTAGGGGAGGTTGGAGGGGGCTATTACTACATACAGCAATGCTCCTACAATTGCGGCGGCAAAGGTTGTCAGCAACGTATAAATCAAGGTACGCCCCAAAATGCGCCCAGATCCTTTCGAGCCGAAAGTCGCGAAAGTGGTAGTTACTGCCAAAACAATCGTCGGTACCGCCAACAATTGGAATAGACGTGTATAGACCGTCGCCACAAAGTCCATCACGTCGTTGAGCCATGCGATGCCCAATACTCCCAAAACGGCACCCACAACGAGTGCTCCTATCCAAATTATAGTATTCTTCATCTTATAACGTAAACGTCAAATTCATATATATATTGCGCCCCTTTTGGGGAATGTGGTTCCAGTCAGCGTAAGTGGCGTACTGCTTGTCGAAAAGGTTTTCGACGCCAGCCCTAATTGATAATTGATAATTGACAATTGAGAATTGATACGCTGCCGACAAGTTGACTATCGTCCACGCCTTAGCCGCTGTCTCACCGTATTTTTCGCCGTAGTTGCTTTGGCGGGCGTTGCCTTTAATGGTGGCTTGCGCCTGAAAGCGCTGGTACTGATAGATCCATTCCGACTGCCAACTGATGGGCGAGATAAGCGGCAATGCGTCGCCGTCGGCATCGCGTCCACTGCTGTAGCTTACCTTTTTGTTCCAGCGCAACTGCTCCGTTATCTGCCAATCCCACGACAGCGAGATGTTGGCGATGGTGGCGTGCGAGATATTTCCATAGACCTTCACACCTTCGGCACCAACGGTCATCGGACTCAGGCGCGTCTCGAACTGACCTATGATGTAGTTCGAGAACAAAAACACATTGCCATCGAGAGCCACGTTGACGCGTTCCGTAGGATGCCACTTCACGGCACCGTTCAACTCCACCGCCGACTCGTTCTTCAGCGAGGGATTGCCGATGTAGTCGTACTGGTCGAACGTGTTGTTCAGATAGTAGCCGTAGGCCTCCGTCACCGTGGGTGCACGACTTCCCCAACCCGCACCAAGGTTGAATTGACAATTGACAATTGATAATTGATAATTGGCAGCGATGCGACCCGTGGTCTGATGATATGCGTCGGTCATGCCAGGAAAGAAGACCTTCAGGGCATGATAGCCCTCCTCATTGTTCAGGCGCTGCTGTTGCCAAGCCACTTTTGCAGAGAGGCGCAGCGACTGGTTGCGTCCGATGCTCACGTTATCCGTCACAGCCACACCTGTGTTCAGCGTCCCTACGTCGGGCCACGTCACCATATACATCGGTGCTGCGCCACCAGGATACATCGTCATGTCGGCAAACAAGCGGTTGTAATAGAGGTCGTAGTTCAGCGCAAGGTCGTGCTGCTTATGCGAGGTTGTCAGCAGGCTATAGACACCCGACGTCCAACTCTTACCAGGCATATCCATGTGGATCTGCACATCGGGGCGCTTCGTGTCATCCATCTCATGGGTGATGTGGTTGTAGTAAGCCTTCGTCTCCCAATTGGCATTGCGGAACAGGTGCTTGTACGACAGCGAGGTTATCAAGCCCTCGGCCTTTGCCACGTCCATGTTCAAGGCGGGATAGCCCACATCGGTGGCGCGGTCGAAGATGAAGGTCGCCTCCAGCATGTCCTTCTCCGCCAGTCGAAGTCCAGCATTCGTAAACACGTTTACCTTCTGGAACTGCGAAAACTGCAGCTCGTCGCCACCGCCCACCTTGTAGTTGTTGGCATGACGATAGAAGGTGCCCGCATTCAGATACGCCCTGTGACCGCTCAGTGCCGCATCGGCACCATACACCTGCACGTGGCCGTTCCACTCATGACCTGCCGAGGCGCTGGCATGAAAGGGGTCGTTATCGAAACCCGCCTTGCGCAACTTTAAATCCAGACTGCCACCAATGTTACCCGTAGCCTGCGGGTTACCGTCGAGCCCACTGTTCAGGCTGATGCTCTGTAGGTTGCCGCTCTCCACATACGAGGTCACAGGGTCCATCTTGTCCGTGCAGGCATAGAAGATCTTCATGCCGTCGATGGTCGTCGACAGGCGCTCCATCTGCATGTTGTTCACCACCGGCTCCCAAGCATATGAGCCTCGACGTACGAGGCTCACATTCTTCAGCTCACTCAGGTGCTCGTCGATGCTGGCCACCTGTCCCTTCGCCGAGCGTTTCCGTCCTCGCCCCGCCTCCGAAACGATGACCACCTCATCAAGGTTTTGAACCTTTTCGGTGGCCACCGTATCAGTTAAAAGTATGGTTGACAATATAACTCCCAGCATAATCTTAGTGCGGTAGCAAATTATTCACTTTTCACTATTCACTTTTCACTTAAATTGTCACGTCCCAGTACAGCGAACTATATCCTTCGTCCAGATTATCACCACCAGCCACGATATTTCCTTGAGCATCGCGTACCGTTAGGTGGATGCGCCAGCGACCGGTCATCGTCAGGTTCACTGTGCCCTGATAGCTGCCGTCGGTCTGCTTCGTCAATGCCACATTGTCGGGCGACGTATGGTTACCCATGTCGGGCATGCGCGGATCTATCTCAATGGTGAACTGCTCCTCGGCCAGCGCGTAGGGCGTGGTGATGGGGTTGCTCTTCTGCGACACGTAGGCTGTAATGGTGTTTGCGCCCGTCTTCCAGTCGGTGGGATTTACCAGCGACAGGAAGTACGTCTGGTCGTTCCACTTGAAGTTCTTCAGCCATGCCTGACCGTCAGGTAGTGCATCCACCGTGATGTCAGCCGCCTCGATGCCGCCGTTGCTACCCAGCACGCTTACATTGTATCCTAAGGTCCATGAACCCGACTCACTACTGTTCATCAGGAACGATACCCAGCCGCGTTTCACAGAGGGATAGTCGTCGTCGAAATAAGCCACTTTCTCTGCTACCGGCGTACTATGCTGCATACCCATTTTTGTCATCAACATTAATGGTGTAAGGTCAGAAATCTGAAAGACCTTCACGTAATTGCCTGACGATTTCTTGTTCACCACGAAGAACAGTTCGTTAAAGCCTGTGTGGAGTTTACCTGTCTTGGAATATACATTCACGTCGTATTGTCCTTCCACGGATGTAGACAGTTCAGGAACGGGAGTCAGCGTCTGTAAGAAGTTATATACCTGCAGAGCTTCCTTAGCCGAACAGCAATCGCCATCAGTTGCATCTATTGTTATACCAGGAATCTCAATAGCCTGACTTCCTAAATCATCATTCGAGTTGCAGGAGACCAGCCCTACCAGGACCGTTGCTGCGAAAAACAATCTCATTACCTTTTTCATATCCTTACTTTTTTTATGAATAAATTGTGAGTGCAAAGGTAGTTGGTTTCTGTGAAGTACACAATCGCCTTTTCGTGGCATTTCACATACCAAACGTTTGGCATAGATAAAAATAGCGGACGATTCCGTAATGAAACCGTCCGCTATCACAAATATTGTAAGGGTTAATAACCCGGATTCTGTGGTGTGATACCGAGGCTCTCGCCGCTCTTGCCTACAGGAATGGGGAAGCGGTAGTACTTAGCTTCGCGGTTGTCGTACTTAGCATGCAAGTGCTTGTAGGTCTTGGCAAAGAAGGCGTTGACTACTTGACCATTACGTCCTGTCTGACCAGCTACTGCATAAGAGTCGTCAAAGTATTCATTCTGGGCCACCGATTCAAGATCTTTCACTACGTCCTTCCAACGGGCCAGGTTAAACCACTCTTTCTGTTCGTAGACAAACTCCAGACCCCACTCGTTTTTCACATCGTCGAGTGTCACAGAGGTCAGGTTGTGGCTGGCATCGCCGTAAGCACGCTGACGCAACTGGTTGATAGGAGCTACAGCTTCGTTGGCACGTCCCAAGAGCACAAGGGCTTCTGCCTTGTTGAGCAATACTTCCGCATAACGTAGTTCGACGCGATCAAGGTCGTTGAGCCTATAGCAGTCGTTTGGACCCTCAGAGCCACGGTCAACGAACTTGCCATAGCGAGGCAATGTGGCGGGCGCACGGAAGAGAACGAGTTCGTTGGTCTCAGGGTTGACCAGCTCATCGATGTAGCTCACATCACGACGACTATCAGCCTTGTCCCATGCTGCGAGGAAGGAGTCCTGTGCAGGTGAGAGGTGATTCTCGCGCTCTACGTTGAAACCAAAGGTCCATGAGCAATGCACCTGGTGATTACCGGTGCCTACAGCGTCACCATCGTGTACGAAGGTCAGGATTTTCTCGTCTTTCTTGGCTTCGTTGTCCTTACCCCAGATGGTAGAGAAGTCGGCATTCAACTGATAGCCCTTCACCTTGTCGGCATACTCTATAACTTTCTGCAGGCGAGCAGGAGTGTAAGATGGGGTGGGGTCTTGCTTCTGATCCTTGATGGCGTTGATCTGGTCATAGGTCAGTGGATTTGAGCCCCAATCCAGATAGACGCGAGAGAGCAGACCGTATGCGGCAGCCTTGGTGGGTACAGAGGGCAGCGATGCACTCTCGGGCAGTCCCTCGGCAGCCTCTTCAAGATCTTTCACAATCTGAGTGTAGATGGCATCGATAGAAGCGCGGGTCTTAGTATCGCCATTGGTTGTGGTGTAGAGAGGTACCTCACCCCACAGACGAACCAATACGTGGTAGGCCAGACCTCGAGCCAGTTTGGCGCGTGCAATAGCTATTTTCTTGGTGCTCTCGGAAACACCTGTGGCTGCCGTAATCTTTTCGATGGCCTCGTTGGCATTGGCAATAGCAGAGTTCTTGTTGTACCAGCGGTTGACGAAATAGACGTTGGTTGGTGTCAGCTCATGACGGCTGATCAGCGGACCGTCGGCACTCTCTTCGCCTTCGAAGGAGTGAGTCTTCGAAGTGAAGGTCTCGACGATGAACGACAGACCGAAAGCCTTGTGGTAGTATTCGAACAGGGCATTGTCGGCCAAGGCCAGTGCCTGCTCGTCGGTCAGTGCCTGGGCCTCATTGTTAATCACGTTGTTCTGGTCATCGTTATCGCTGCTGCATGCTGCGAAGTTGATACCTGCGCTTACGACAAGAAGCGCTGCAAGGAATGTGTTCTGAATCTTTCTCATAATCTTTTCCCTTTCTTTGTTTTGTTAATACTGTTATCTTGAAACATTAAAAAGTTATTTCTATGCCAAAGGTGAAAGTACGTGCTGACGGGTACTGTCCGAGGTCAACGCCACCCTGCACTTCCGGGTCGTAGCCCTTATAGCCGGTTAGTGTAAACAGGTTGGAGGCAGTAGCTGTGAGGTGTACGTCTGTCTTGATGGGGTTAAGACGGAAGCGGTAGCCCAGCGAGAGGGTGCGCAATTTCAGATAGTCGGCATCCTCTACATAACGACTGTCAATATAGCTGTAGGGGCGTACATCACTCACCTTGGGGAGTGAATTGCTCGGATTCTCCGTTGTCCAACTGTCAAGAATAGCCGACGATACATTGTAGCAGTCGGTAGGATGTTCCAATGTGCGACGCAATGAGTTGTAGACCTGTCCACCAGTAGCACCCTGCAGCTGTAGGAATAAGTCAAATTGTCGCCATGTCAGCGTAGATGAAAGACCGAAGGTAAGATCGTGCTGCTGATGTCCTAGGATGACGCGGTCGTACTGGTCCACCTTGCCATCGCCATTCACATCGCGGAATTTCGCCTCGCCAACGCCAGGCTTAGCGCCGTTTTGCGAAGGTAATAGGCTGGTATCTTCACCCTTTTGCACCACACCATCGAAGATGAGTCCATAGAATGAGCCCACAGCTTCATCCTTTCGAAGGATGGTGTAGCTGGCTGTCTGCAACTGTTCATGATTACCCAGCGAGGTCAGTCGGTTGGTGTTCCAGGCAGCATTTGCAGAGATGTTCCAGCGCAGGTTTTTTCGTGAGATGGGGGTAACGCCCAACGAGAGTTCCAAGCCTTGGTTCTCTACATTACCTATGTTTTGCAATTGCGACGACACACCGTATTTGGCCACATCAACGGGCACGACCAGCAACAGGTCGTTGGTGCGTTTCCAATACACTTCGGCTGTGAAGGTCAGGCGATTCCTGAATGCCGAGAGGTCAATACCCACATTGGTCGATACTGTGGTTTCCCATTTCAGGTTGTCGTTCGCAGCATTTGTCTTTGTGTAGTGTACCTGTCCGCCCGTCGTTGAGGTGCTGTAGGAAGTGGTGTAGAGATAGTCGCCAATCTCCTGATTACCCACTGTGCCCACCGAGGCACGCAGCTTCAGACTGTTGAGCCATTCTGCATTCTCGGCAAAGTGTTCCTTTTCAATATTCCACGACAGACCCAGTGAGGGGAAGATGCCCCAGTTGTGACTTTTGGCAAAGCGCGATGAGCGGTCGGCGCGCAGCGTAGCCGTCGCATTGTATTTGTCATAGAGAGAGTAGTTTACACGTCCGATAAGGGAGTGCAGATTGCTCTCGCTCTCGCCTGAACGCGGTGCTGAATACTGGCTGCCGCCCGACAAATTGTTGTGCTTCAGCGTCTCGTCGGTATATTGACTCGATGAGGCTGAGAGGAAGGTGTGGTTTGTACTCTGATAAGTATAACCTGCCAGGGCATCCACGTGGTGTGCCTCGCCAAACTGATGGTCGTAGGTGAGCGTAAACTCTGTTTGCCACGTTTCTATGCGTCGTTTGGTAATATTGCCTACGCCGCCATTGGCCAGTCCTAATGCTGTATAGTGAGGTGCGAAATAGTTTTGTGTCAGGTTGTCGAGGTCGAAACCGAAGGTGGCCTTGGCCTGCAAGTCGTCAGTCAGTTGATAAGTGGCGAAGGCATTACCAATAACATCGTCATCGATGGTCTGTGCAACGCTGTTTTCCAGATCAGACACGGGATTGGCGGCAATATCACCCATGATGAAGTAGGCGTACTCGTATGGGTTAGAGTAGTTGTAGCTGCCATCAGCCTTGTAGATAGGCACTACAGGAGGCATCAGAAGGGCGTATGTCAGCGAATTGGTGATGCCGCCTTGGAAGGGCGAAGAGTTAAACGAGACACCTGTTGTCGTGGTGAGTCCGTCCTGACGGTTGCGACTGATGTTAGAAGTAGCACCGATGGTCAGACGGTCGTTGACGTGGCGGTCTATGTTTACGCGAAGTCCGCTGCGCTGATAGCCTGTGTTTAGCAGGATGCCTTCCTGGCGCACAATGTTGCCAGCCACAAGATAGCGGGTACGGTCGTCGCCACCACTGATACTTAGGTTGTGGTTATGACTGACTGTATTTCTCAACACGGCGCTCTGCCAGTCGGTGCCCTCACCAAGGGCGTCTATCTCAGTATCGGTGTAGCCGCCTTTATTATAAAAATAGTCCTTCTGGTAGCGAGCCCACTCGTGGGCATTCATCACCGAGAGTTTCTTGGCTGGTGTACCTAATGAGAGCTGATAGCTATAGCGTATCTGGGCTTTACCTTTCTGTCCTTTTTTGGTGGTCACGATGACCACACCATTTGCACCACGTGAACCATAGATGGCTGTGGCCGACACGTCCTTGAGCACCTCTATGCTCTCTATGTCTTGTGGGTTGATCAGGCTCAACGGACTGACACCTCCCTCAATAGCTGTACCACGCTCGCCCGTATCGATGGCTCCACCTTCTTTGTAGTAGATGAAGCCGTCGATGACGTAGAGAGGTTCATTGTTGGCACTTACCGAGTTGCCGCCACGGATACGAATCTTTGAGGCTGCACCAGGCTGACCAGTACCAGTAACGCTGACACCTGCCACACTTCCTGCCAGCAGACCGTCGGCTGTAGGCAATATGTTATTGTCGAGTATGGAGTGATCGACACTCACCACACTTCCAGTCAGCTTCTGACGTCGTTGCGTACCATATCCCACAACTACAATCTCGTCTAAGTGCTGGTTCTCTTCTTGTAGTGTGACGACAACGTTGTCATCGTCTTGCTTTACACGAACGTTTTTCTGCTCATAGCCAACGTAACTGATAGTCAGTTCTGACGGGAATGTCTTCACATCAATACTGAACAATCCATCGACGTCGGTTACTGCTCCTACCTTATTATTATATATGATTGATGCACCGATGATAGCTTCGCCAGTCGCTGCATCGGCCACCCGTCCGTTGATAGGTGTGGCCGATGCTTGCGTCACTATTATGGCTAAAGCAAACGTAATTGATATCGTCTGAAAACTCTTCATACCTTCTTATCCTTTTATTAATTAAATTTATCGAGTGCAAAGGTACGGCGAAAAAAGAAGATGCGAAATACCACCAGCGCGGCATTTCGCATCACAAACGTATGGTATAGTGCCAAAAAACGGCTTATTTTACGGCATCTTGTACCACCAATCCAGCCAGCATGAAGCCGAAAATGGCGGTGATATGAGCCAGCGTGCCGTTAATTTGAGCCTTCGACGAGCACCATTCGTGGTTCAGCAGGTTGGGGTCACCTGGACCGTTTTTGGCTTTGGGACACATGCACTGCTCTGTACCACAGGTGGCGTTATGGCCTTTGTTTTCCAAGAGTTCGTCTGAGAAGACGCATTGGAACTTGCGCTTTGGGAACTGTTTATCGCGTTTGAAGCGGTTGCGGAGGGCACGTGCAAGCGGGTCGCCCTTAACCTTCCAGAACTCAGCCACTTGAATCTTGGTGGGGTCGAGTTTCAGGGCAGCACCCATCGACGAGAAGAACTTCGCCTTTGTCTGGCAAGCCATGAGGATAAGTAGCGCCTTGTCCTTCAGCGAGTCGATGGCGTCGATGATATAGTCGTAGGTGTCGAGTTGGAAACTCTCCGCCGTCTCTGCCGTAAAGATCTGTTGCAGGGCGGTGATCTCTGCCGAGGGGTTGATGGTAAGCAGACGCTCTTTCAGCGCATCCACCTTCACCTGCCCAACGGTCTTGGTCGTCGCCATCAGCTGTCGGTTGATGTTTGTGATACAAACACGGTCGGAATCGACAATCGTCAACTTCCTGATACCGCTTCGCACCAAACTCTCAGCACACCACGAGCCTACGCCACCTACACCAAAGATAATCACGCGCTTCTCAGCGATGCGGTCCATCGCCTCATTGCCCAACAGGAGTTCCGCCCTACGGAATATTGCTTGTTCTATTGCCATATTACTTTATTTGGGGTGCAAAATTAACGAAAAATTCCCAAACAGGCGCAATTTAAAACAAAAAAGCGATGCGCCACGCTCAGAAACTTTAACCGACAACAGTTCTGGCGGTCGCATCGCGAAAAAACCGGTTTGTATTTCTCTTACCTCTTACCTCTCAATTCTTACCTCTTACAAGTGTATCTCCTTATCCACCACCTCGCCATTCAGGATCTTGAAGGAGTTAAGTTTCGGTTGTCCGTCAAGTAGTGAGAGGATGGCATAGCGGATGGTGGGATCGTTGGCCAGACGCAGATCTTCTTGCGAAGGACGCGAGGGCGAGGCTGGATGACTGTGCCAGTTAGCGAGGATCTTTAAGTTTTTGCTACGTGCATATTTCAGAGCAACAAACTGATCCTTTGGTGCGAAAGAGAAATGCTCGCTGGAATGGTCGATATTCTCCATCCAGTAGTTCTCTGTGACGTTGCCGTCAGCTGTCCCCAAGAGATAGCCGCACGATTCATCGGGTGCATCCTTCTCCGCCTGCGCTATCAATTCATCTATGATGTTCTGTGGAATCTTCATAATGCTTAATTCTTAATGCTTAATGCTTAATCTTTTTCGTGCGCAGCCAATTATGCATTATGCATTAAGCATTATGCATTGACTTTAAGTCGCACGCTGCCTGTTCATAATCTATCAGATGGTCGATGGTGGGATGGTCGCCGCAGATGGCGCAAGAAGGACGCTGCTTCACGTTGATGGTACGGAACTGCATGGTCTTGGCGTCAAATGTCAGCAGACGGTTGGTCAGCAACTCGCCGATACCCGTAAAGTATTTCAGTGTCTCAGCAGCCTGGATGGTGCCCAGCATACCTGCGATGGCACCCAGTACGCCTGCCTGCGAACAGGTTGGTACGGCTCCTACGGGAGGCGGTTCCTTAAAGAAACAACGGTAGCAGGCCGTGCCAGGCAGGTGTGTAAAGGTCTGTCCGTTGAAGCGCAGGATGCCACCATGCGAGAACGGCTTGCCCGCCATCACGCACGCATCATTAATCAAGAACTTCACGGGGAAGTTGTCGGTACCGTCCACGATGAAGTCGTATTCCTTGATGATATCCAGCGCGTTCGAAGAGTCGAGAAACTCATAGTAGGTATCCACCTGCACATCAGGGTTGATGGCCTTAATCTTCTCCTCGGCACTCTTTACTTTAGGCACGCCCACGTCCTTCGTAAAGTGAATCACCTGACGCTGCAGGTTGCTCAGATCCACCACATCTGCATCCACGATGCCGATGCGACCGATGCCGGCTGCCGCCAGATAGAGGCTCACGGGAGCCCCCAGTCCACCGGCACCCACCACGAGCACGCGTGCGTTCATTATCTTCTCTTGTCCCTCTACGCCCACATCCTGCAACAGGATATGTCGCGAGTATCGTTGTATCTGTTCTTCAGAAAAATCAATCATCGTGCGCCTCCTCCCATGAAATATAAGAAATCCACCTTGTCACCCTCTTTCAGCTGGATCGTTTCCCAGTCCTCGCGCTCGGCAAACTCCTCGTTCACCTGCACGCTGACCATATCCGGCTGCTGTACATCACTCTGCTTAATCAGTTCACTCACGTTGAGCGGCAGATTCACTTCCTGCGCGTCTCCATTTACATAAATCTTTGCCATAATTTTGTCGGTTTAAATTTGATATTGAAATCTGGGTGCAAAATTACTGCCTTCCTGCGGATACTACAATCGCCTTTTCATGGCATTCATAATACCACACTCATGGTATTTTGTAGCTAGGGGGTAGATAAGGCTGCGATTAAGCGAGAGCAGAGTGAAGCTTGCTTCGACTTTGCCGAGCGTGAGCAGGCTCGACCCAATGGGTCAAGACAGTAGCAAGACAGAAGGAAGACGATAGGCTCGGAGTGGTAACGTAGATGGTTCGTAGATGACTCGAAGATGGTTCGACGTTGCAAGGGACATGGAAGGGAGATGGAAGGG
>CAMVOS010000002.1 GCA_947169185.1 uncultured Prevotella sp. | reverse complement strand
ATGCTTAATTCTTAATGCTTAATGCTTAATTCTTAATGCTTAATGCTTAATTCTTAATGCTTAATGCTTAATTCTTGATGCATAATCGTTCGTTGGACGCAAGAAGGTGTGCTATAGTTGCGCATTGTATTCGTTTTTAACATCTTCTAACGTAATGCCTAACAGCTGCATCTGTCTGAACAGTTCTGGCAGGCGTTCCTTCATGAACTCCTTCTTGCGCTCCTTCAGGATCTGCTTCTTGGCACCCTTGGTGACGAAGTAGCCCAGGCCTCGCTTATTATATATAATGTTCGCGCGAGAAAGCTCATCGAAAGCCTTGACTGCTGTGTTGGCATTCACCTCCAGCATCACCGCATATTCGCGCACACTCGGAATGCGGTCGTCGTCCTTATATTTTCCTGCGAGTATCTCATCACAGAGGCGGTCCGCCATCTGGATGTATATCGCTTTATCATTAGTAAAAATCATATATTCAACCATTTATTGTTAATCACTTGCATGCGGGTAAACAGCTTATAAGAAATCCAGTAGTGGATGGGAATGAGGAGCGTGACCACTGCGTTAGTAATATAGAAGGCGGGATGGAAAATACGTGAGTAGGTAGAGGTCTTCTCGTCCCAAGTACCAGTTGTAAATTCGATGTTGGTGTGGATTTGATTCAGGATCATCGTCAACAAAATGACGACAACGACAATTGTACCGCTGGTCATCAGGAATTGCTGACGACGGAACAGCGTGCCGCCTACGATATAGAGGGAATGGATGTAGAATACCCAAGCAAAGAGCATCCAACCATACTGCCAAGACTCGAAAGGTCCATCTGGTGAGGTAAAAGGTTCAGCAAGTTTGGGAAATCCCCAGATGACGACGCGTCCTGTCAGCCAGTCAACGAAAACGCGAAGGGTATCAGCCAGCATATAGGCGCAAACCGTCAGGATGGACATGAATACGACGGAATACAAGAAGCTGACGATGTACTTCTCCACATTACTGACGGGCCACAGCAGATAGGCCGAGCGCTTGCGCGTGTCCTTCATCTGCGAGAACATAAAGCTGGCACAAAACAGCATAGCCATACAGAAGAAGATGATGCCAAACATAACGGTCGATTCCACATAGTGATTATATTGGCGGGTAGCCTCTTCCATGCCCCAGTTCTCCACCATAAAGCTATAGTTGTTGCCCTGCAAACGTGTGAAGAACAGGTTAGCCATAAACATGACCAGCGTATAGATGCCAAAGAGGCGGATCCACGACTTGCGCTCTATCAGGAAGTGGCACTTGAGTGCCTGCGAGAATCTATTGAAATTAAAAGTACTCATAGTTGTTGACGTATTTAAGGGTTAAGCTTTGGTTTGGGTTTTGTAATTGAAGAGCAGTTCGAGATTCACTTGCGTCTCAGCATCGCCTTCCTGACGACGGGTGATGACAGCATTGCCCTGCAGCGTGGGTTCGGCATAGAGCACATTATCGTCCATCTGCTGAGGCAAGCGGTATGTAAAGCAGTACTGATCCTGAATATCCTGCATCGAGGCATTCAGCAAAACTGAGCGCTGGTCGAGCATCACGATGTGGTCCAGCATCTGCTCGACGTCGTGTACCTGGTGGGTAGAGATGACGACGGTACGATCCTCCGTCATGTGCTGGGCGATGACCTTGCGGAACTGCGACTTCGAAGGAATATCGAGACCATTGGTAGGCTCGTCCATTAGCAGATACTTGGTGTTGGTTGCCATCGCGAAGGCAATGTAGGCCTTCTTGCGCTGACCCATCGACAGTTCGCCAAGTTGCACATCTGCGGGCAACTCGAAGTCAGCCAAACAGGCCTGCAATATCTCTTCAGAGAAGTTGGGGTAGAAAGGCTTGTAAAGCTTCACGTATTCAGAGAGGCAGATGGCGGGCATCTCGAATTCCTCCGTGACGAGGAAGATGTCGCTCAGCAGCTCTGGTGTTCGCTTGTATGTTGCGACTGAGTTGCAACAAACGGAACCAGAGATGGGACGCAACAGGCCCGACAACAGATAAAGCAAAGTAGACTTGCCCGTGCCGTTCTTGCCCAGCAAGCCATAGATGCGGTTCTCCTCCAACTGGAGACTGAACCCGTCGAAGACAAGCGCCTTCTGGCCCTTGTACTTGAAACTAATGTTTTGTACGTTAATCATACGCTGAATAATGTGGTTTATTAATTAAAAATGTTAGTTGTTACGACTGTAAGTTATCTCTGTATTAGTGTACCACTTTAATAATACACCGCAAAGGTAAGGCAAATATTCTTTCCCTCCAAACTTTTTCGATATTATTTTTTCGTTTTAACGCAACTTTAACACTTCCACATTATTTATATATACGCACACACATAGCAAGCTAAAGAAAAGACTCAACGCTGCCACAGTTTTATCAAACGCTGTCGCAGTTTTAATAAACATCGTCACGGTTTTATCAAACACTGACGGAGTTTTAACTTTATAAGTAGGAGAACGATGCTTTAGAACGTACTAAAGAAACGTTAATTTGGGCATGTTCGTAGATTTTCCTGCCTTTACTATTTGTTATTTAGTGTATTTTCTATACCTTTGCATCTTAAAATGCCATAAACGGCACACAGTAAAGACTATTATCATGATTAAATTGCGACATATAATCGCCCTCATTTTCTTGACCATAACATGTCTGGCAACGATTCAAGCGTTAGCACAGGCAAAGGATGACAGTACCAGTCAGCTACTACAGAAAGTACGCACCACATTCAATCAAAATAATGAACAAGAGTTCTACAACGCAGTTCGTGACTATCGCAACTACCTGTTGAAACAAGGCGACACCAGCGGCTATTATCTTCATTGGAAGAATGAGGTGCTCTACGATGTGAACCATAACCACTTCTATCGTGCCCTGCGAAAAACCATGCTGATGCAGAGCGATATGGAGGAGCGAGGTGCTACACGTGAATACTACAAATCGACACAGCTGCGAGGCATCATCTACTCGCTGCGAGGCAACATACCCTTGGCACACCAGTACTTCGAGAAAGCGCTGGAACAGGTCGATCATGCACAACCCGCCAATCTCGTATCCATTTATATGGACTTGTCGAACATCGAGATGGACACCCAGCCCGAGGAAGCTATGAAGCACCTTGACTGTGCCATTGAAATCATCAAGGCTGACGGGGCTGGCTATGAATACAGCGATGCCATCGGATTCAAAATCATCGTGGCCTATGCCATGCGCGACTGGCAGCAGGTGAACGAGGCTTATGCTGAGTATATGCAGCTGAAAGAAACGCTAGGCAATAGTTTCAGCACTACCTATTATAATTATGCTGTCATTTGCAAAGCCCTTGCTGACAAACGCTACGACGACGCCATTCGTCAGACTCACGAACTGACCAATACGACAGACATCTACAAATTCCAAACGGAAATCTACGAGTTAGCAGGCGACACTAAACGTGCCTTTGAAGCCCAAAAACGCTATCTGGCAGTCAAAGATTCGGTGAACAACGTCATCATGAGTGAAGAAATGATTGGTTCTGCCAATGACCTGCAGGATGCAGAGCAGCGAAACGAAGCAGCAGCCAAGCGCAATCAGTTATTGCAATGGAGCTTGCAATTTGTCATTGTTGGTGCCCTGCTCATTGGATTCTGCATCTATCGCATGAATCGTCTGCGCTATACGCGTAAACTGCAAAAGCAGAATCGCGAACTGCTCATTGCTCGCGACAAGGCGCAAGAGTCGGAACGCATGAAGGTGAACTTCCTGCAGAACATGAGTCACGAGATTCGCACGCCCTTGAACGTTATCAGTGGCTATGCCCAGATCATCAGCAATCCACAAGCACGCCTCAGCGATGCAGAAAGGGCTGACATGGCACTACGCATCACCCACAGTACCAACATTATTGTACACATCGTGGACGAGATACTCGACATTTCAGGCAAAGAGTGCATCCACTTCCTGACAAAAGCCGACCTTGTCAGCTGCAACGAACTTGCACGCGAGGTTGCAGAACCCTTCATGAACCAATATCCTGCCATCGATATTCGCCTGGAGCCTCAACTGAAAGACTGCTGCAAAATCATGATGAATCGCAGGGAAGTAGAGAAGATTCTGAATCATCTGATGGATAACGCCTTCAAGTTTACAGAGAAAGGGACTATAACAGTTCGCACCTTTCAGGACAAGGCGGATAGCAACATGGTATGCTTCAGCGTAACAGATACGGGATGTGGCATTAAAGAGGGCGACGAAGAGAAGATTTTCGAGCACTTCTACAAGTCGAACGTCTACAAGGAAGGCGTAGGTTTAGGACTCTCGCTGGCACGCAGAATAGCTCGTCAGCTGGGTGGTGACGTCGTACTTGACCCTCTTTACAAAGAAGGTTGCCGCATTATTTTAAAGTTGCCGAAGGAATAGCCCCCCACATCATCTTTTCACGAAGCGTATGGAAGTACTTGGTACCTGCACGCTTGATGACTTTTACACGATAAGGCGCCTTACGCAACGTCAGTTTCGTCGTATCAGCCAGCTTCTCGCTTCGTCCGTCAAGCGCTACAAGGAAATTATGCGTACGGCTCTCGATGGTCAGCTTGATTTCTGAATCTTCAGAGACGACAATCGGGCGCACATTCAGCGAATGAGGCGCCACAGCAGTCAACGAAAAGACATGAGTGCCAGGAACGATGATTGGACCACCATTCGACAGCGAATAGGCAGTAGATCCCGTAGGCGTACTAAGTATCAGACCATCAGCCTGATAGGTTGTCAGATAATCACCATTTATAGTGGTATGAATGGCAATCATCGAGGCATTATCACGCTTCAAAATTGCTACGTCATTCAGCGCACAATCGTAGCCCTGCAGCGACTGTCCTTCAGTCTCTACCTGAATCACAGCACGCGTATCCACCGTATAGTCACCTTCATACAGCGCCTGGATGGTACGTTCTATCTCCTGCGCATTGACATCAGCCAGAAAGCCCAAACGGCCCGTGTTAATACCCAAGATGGGAATCTGCTTGCCACCAACCATGCTGGCAGCACGCAAGAAAGTACCGTCACCACCCATCGAGATGACAAAGTCAGCATCGAAATCGCATCCCTCTATCACCTGGACATGATCAATGGGTAAATGCTGACCTGTGGTAATAAAGTCGTAAAACTCACGTTCAATACGGACTTCAGCCTGTCGCTGAGTGAGACAAGCCAGCAGTTTCTGGACGGAAACTGACTTCTTGGGTTGGTAGGTATTACCAAAAATGGCGAACCTTAGTTTTCGTGAAACCATAAGTTTTTTAGCTTTTTTCGCTGTTTATTCGCAAAGTTTTTGTAACTTTGCCGTTGCAAAGATACAAAATCTAAATGTAATTGGAATAAAACGAAGCAAAAAAATGACAAAACTTAGCGTAAATATCAATAAGATCGCCACTTTGCGCAATGCCAGAGGTGGCAACAACCCCAACGTGCTGGCAGTAGCACGCGATGCAGAAATATTTGGTGCACAAGGCATTACGGTACACCCTCGCCCTGACGAACGCCATATCCGCTACCAGGACGTGCGCGACATCCGTCCCCTCATCACCACCGAGTTTAACATCGAGGGCAACCCCATTGAGTCGTTCACAGAGCTGGTGCTCTCCGTCAAACCCACACAGGTGACGCTGGTGCCAGATGGTCACGACCAGCTGACGTCGAATCACGGATGGGACACCATAGAGCACAAAGCCTTCCTAACGGACATCTGTAAGACATTCAAGGATGCAGGTATCCGCACCAGCATCTTCGTCGATGCCGACCCACGGATGGTGGAAGGTGCCAAGGCGTGTGGCGCCGATCGCGTAGAACTGTACACCGAGCCATACGCTTCTGGCTACCAGGCCAATCGCGAGGCGGCCATCGCCCCGTTCATTGTTGCTGCCGAGGAGGCTCGTCGTGTAGGATTGGGCCTCAACGCAGGTCACGACCTGTCGCTCGAGAATCTACACTACTATCACCAGCAGATTCCTTGGACGGACGAAGTATCGATAGGGCATGCCCTTATCTGCGATGCCTTGTATCTGGGACTCAAGGAAACCATCAAGCAATACTTACAAGCACTTAAATAAGACTATGAAGAAGGTTTATGTATTCTTAGCTGACGGCTTCGAGGATGTCGAGGCCCTCATTCCTGTTGACGTATGGCGTCGTGGCGGTATTGACGTAACCACAGTAAGCATTGGTGACTTCCCCTTTGCAAGTTCTGCACATGGCGTGAACGTTGAGGCTGACATCATGTTTGAGCAAGGAGACTTCTCGGATGCCGACCTGATCTTCCTGCCTGGCGGTATGCCTGGTGCCAGCAATCTCTTTGCACACAAGGGCGTCTGCAAGGCTATTGTCGACCAGTTTGCTGCAGGCAAAAAGGTAGCTGCCATCTGTGCGTCACCTGCAGTAGTTCTTGCACCCTTAGGTATTCTTGAAAGCAAGAAGGCTACCTGCTATCCAGGTTTCGAGAATGTATTGGCAGAAAACAATGCCACTTATACAGGTGACCTCGTTACTGTCGATGGCAATGTCACCACTGGCGAGGGACCTGCTGCCGCTTTCCCCTTCGCCTACGAGTTACTGAGTCAGCTGGTCAACAAGCAGACCGCTGATCAGATAGCAGAAGGTATGCGTTTCAAACACCTGATGGCCTGATGGATTACGTTATCATCGTAGCAGGAGGTAAAGGACTCCGTATGGGGAGCGACATTCCCAAGCAGTTTCTGCCTATTGGTGGAAAACCTGTGCTGATGCGGACGCTTGAGCGATTTCGTGAGTACTCTCCTACCCTTCAGATGATCCTTGTATTGCCTAAGGCCCAACAGGACTACTGGCACCAATTGTGCGAAGAGTACCATTTCGATGTTAAGTATCAGTTGGCGGATGGTGGCGAGACACGCTTCCATAGTGTCCAGCACGGATTAGCATTGATTCCTGACGATGCTCACGGGGTTGTTGGTGTACACGATGGTGTACGTCCTTTCCCCAGTATCGACGTCATTCGCAACAGTTACGAGACAGCACGTACTGCAAAGGCTGTCATACCTGTCATACCAGTAGTAGAAACGGTGCGCCACATTTCACTTACCTCTCACCTCTCACCTCTCACCTCTAAAACTGTTCCTCGTAACGACTATCGTTTGGTACAGACACCACAATGTTTTGACATTCAATTATTGAAGGCAGCAAATCGTCAGCCCTACAACGACGGCTTTACGGACGATGCCAGTGTGGTTGAAGCTTTTGGCTTTGACATTACCTTGGTCGAGGGCAATCGCGAAAACATCAAGATCACCACGCCCTTCGACATGAAGATTGCAGAATCATTAATCAAATAATAGTATAAACCATTAATTATTACAGTTATGTTAGCATTAGGAATCATTATCGCATTGGTGGTAATCGTCATTGGATATTTCATCTCGACTCAGCGTACACTGGTCAATCTCGACGAATTGTGCAAGAACGCCCTGAGCCAAATTGAGGTTCAGCTCAATTCTCGTTTTGATGCCGTCATAGCATTGGCCAAGACTGCAGCCAAGTATGCCGAACACGAGTCGGAGACAATCATCCAGACCATTCAGGCACGTGGTGGCAATGCCAACAACGCTACTGGTGCTCAAGCCCTGAACGAGCAGGCTAACCTGCTTGGAGAGATGATGAGCAAACTGAACGTCGTCTTCGAACGCTATCCAGAATTAAAGGCCAGCGACCTCTACCTCGAGGCTCAGCAGGGACAGAAGCAGTATGAGGAGAATGTGCGCATCTCGCGTATGGTCTATAACGACACTGCCACGAAGATGAACCGTATGGTACGCCAGTGGCCCTCAAGCATCGTGGCCTCGATGCTGAACTTTGCGGTGAAAGACTATCTGAAGGTTGACGACGAGAAGAAGAAAGCCTATCCCGATCTCGACGATGCATTTAAGAAGTAAAGTACTGTCGCTGGTGTTATTGGCATCAGCGGCAATTGCATACGCCCAGCCTCAGCTGCACGACCTTGACATCCAGGTAGTGCTGAGCAAGAACGGTGATGCCCGCATCACTGAGATACGCCGCATGTCTATCGACAGTCAGGGAACGGAGTGCTACATCGGACTCGCCAACATACGTCCGAGTGCTATCATCGAACTCACCGTCAGCGACGAGAAGGGGCTGCAGTTCGAGAATATCGGTGACTGGGATGTGGACCGCAGTCGTGACTGGAAGACTGGCAAATGTGGTATCGTCAGCACAAGAAACGGCTATGAGGTCTGCTGGGGTTTGGGCGACGAGGGCGAACGAACCTATGTCACCAGCTATACGATGACTGGATTGGTGCGCAGTCATCCTGATGCTGACGCCATACGCCAGATATTTCTCAGCAGCGATGTATCGCCCAAACCAACGCATGCCAAGGTAACCATCGTGGGTGCTGACTCAACGCTTACCTTCACGCCCGACAGTTGTGGCATCTGGGGATTCCGCTTCAATGGCGAGATTAGTTTCGAGAATGGTACTATTGTTGCTGAGACTACCGAGCCCATGAACTCAGAGGCAGCACTCTACCTCATGGTTCAATTCCCCAAGGGCATGTTCGAGCCCACCATTCAGGATGAGGGCACCTTCGAGGAAAAGAAACTGCAAGCCTTTGAGGGCAGCGACTATCTGGGTGGCGACGACACCGTGGATGCTATAATAGGCATCGTTATAGGTCTGGTGATGTGGATTCTCCCGATTTTCTGCGGCCTTGCCTACATTTGGTATGTGTGGCGTGCCCGTCGGCGTGCCAACAAGGATCTGCTGTGGTATCGTGACATTCCACTTGGTGGTAACTTACAGAAAGCCAACGACATCCTGAATGCCTATCGGTATTTTGGTACCGACTATAACAACCTGCTATCAGCCTGCATACTTAAACTGATTGACTTAGGCGCAATTACTATCAAACCCGTTCAAAACAAGAAGGGAAAGATGGTCAACAGCTTTGTCATCAACGAGTTTCAGGATGCCTGCAACCAACCCCTGTTGTTGCGTAAGTTGCATACTATATTTAAGGTCGCAGCTGGCGATGATACCATATTGGAACCCAGAGAACTAAAGTCGTACATGAAGAGTCAGAGCAACGAAAGCGTCACCGACTCGTTTATCAACACGCTACACACCAAGACCTCTCTCTCCAATTACAAAGACCGTCAGGACGAGGTGCGTCAGGTATTTGGCCTGCGCAAGTTCCTCAAAGAGTTTACACTACTCGACGAACGTGGTGTCAACGAGGTGACCCTATGGAAGGACTACATGATCTATGCGACCCTCTTTGGTATTGCCGACCAGGTCATTAAGGATATGAAAAAGATTAATCCCGAATTCTTCAACATGGATCGTGTGGCAGCACAGATGGCCGACGGTATGACGCTGCCTACTATCAATAGTGCCCTGCACTCCAGCTACACACGTGCATACATGAATAAGGTGAATCGCGAACAACGTGCCTCAGGTCACGGTGGCCATTCGTCATGGGGTGGCGGTGGTGGCGGCTTCCATGGTGGTGGTGGAGGTGGCGTCAGGTAGATGAAAGATGAAAAATTAAAGGTTAAAGATGAAAGGTTAAAGTTAAGGATGAATATACTCGATCAGGACATCATGTATCTTCCTGGGGTAGGCCCCAATAGGAAGAAGATGTTGAGCCAAGAGCTTAACATCAACACCTTTGGTGACCTGCTCGAATATTACCCTTATAAACACGTAGACCGCAGTCGTCTGTATAGCATTCACGAACTGAATGGCGACATGCCTTTCGTTCAGGTCAAAGGCCACATTCTTAGTTTCGAAACCTTTAAGATGAGTGCCCGCAAGGAACGCGTGGTAGCTCATTTTACTGACGGTAGTGGTAGGGTAATGGACCTCACCTGGTTTAATGGCGGCAAATATGCCAAACAAAGCTATACCATCGGTAAAGAGTATGTCGTCTTTGGACGTCCTAACGTCTTTAACGGACGCATTAACGTAACCCATCCAGATATCGATGCTGCTGACAAGTTGGAGTTGTCGGCCATGGGCATGCAGCCCTACTACAATACCACTGAAAAGATGAAGAAGATGGGACTTAACAGTCGTTCCATAGAACGTCTTACCAAAACGCTCCTCGACACGATGAAGGAGTCCCTGTCAGAAACACTACCTCCTTTCATTACACAGAAGCTGCATCTCATGTCACGAGATGAGGCATTGCGGAAGATTCACTATCCGCAGAATGCTAAGGAACTGGAACATGCCCGTACCCGTCTGAAATTCGAAGAACTGTTCTACGTCCAACTGAATATACTGAGGTATGCCAGCGACCAGCGTCGCAAATACCGTGGCTACGTCTTCTCTAAGGTGGGCGACAACTTCAACAATTTCTATCATCAGAACCTGCCCTTCCCTTTGACAGAAGCACAAAAACGAGTCATTCGAGAAATTCGAAAGGATATGGGCAGCGGACGGCAAATGAACCGATTACTTCAAGGGGATGTGGGTAGTGGTAAGACCCTCGTGGCCTTGATGTCAATGCTTATCGCATTAGACAATGGCTATCAGGCGTGCATCATGGCACCAACGGAAATCTTGGCGGAACAGCACCTGCAGACCATCATGGGCTTCCTGCACGATATGGACATCCGCGTGGCACTGCTGACGGGCATCGTAAAAGGAAAGAAGCGACAGGAGATACTTGAAGGGTTGCTGGATGGTACCGTCCAGATTCTTGTGGGTACCCATGCCGTCATTGAAGACACAGTGCAGTTTGCACGCTTAGGTATGGTCGTCGTCGACGAGCAGCACCGTTTTGGTGTGGCCCAGCGTGCCAAGTTGTGGAGCAAGAGCATAAATCCACCACATGTACTGGTCATGACGGCGACGCCCATTCCCCGCACTCTGGCAATGACACTCTATGGTGACCTTGACGTCAGCGTGATTGATGAGCTGCCACCAGGTCGCAAACCCATCGTTACACAACATGTCTTCGACCGTTCGATGCCGTCACTCTACGATGGTATACGTAAGCAGATTCACCAAGGTCGGCAGGTGTATATTGTCTTCCCCCTCATTGAGGAGAGCGAGAAGATAGACCTGAAAAACCTTGAGGACGGCTTTGAAGTGCTACGTCAGGTTTTCCCAGAGTTCCGCTTAAGCAAGGTCCACGGCAAGATGAAACCTGCCGATAAGGAAGAGGAGATGCGTAAGTTCGTCAGCGGTGAGACACAGATCCTTGTGGCCACTACTGTCATTGAGGTTGGTGTTAATGTGCCCAATGCCTCTGTCATGGTTATCCTCGATGCCCAGCGCTTTGGACTCTCCCAACTCCATCAGCTTCGTGGTCGTGTAGGTCGTGGCGCCGACCAGTCATATTGCATTCTCGTCACAAATGTTAAACTGGCTGACGATACACGCAAACGTATCGATATTATGTGCGAAACCAACGATGGCTTCCGTATTGCCGAAGCCGACCTTAAGTTACGAGGACCTGGCGACCTGGAGGGTACACAGCAGAGTGGTATGGCCTTCGACCTGAAGATTGCCGATATTGCCCGTGACGGACAGCTGGTACAGATGGCTCGCGACGAAGCCCAGCTAATTATTGATGACGACCCCACCTGTACGTCAGAACGCTATGCCATTCTGTGGCGTAGATTAAAGGAATTACGCAAGACAAATGTCAATTGGGCCGCAATTTCTTGACCTTTATCAAACGATTAAGTGTTAAAACACACAAATAAAACTTAAACTATTGCGTTTTTTACACCTTATATAAACAATATTTATTACCTTTGCAGCGTTTTATTACCGTATAGCAAGGAATACGGACATAACTAAGCAAAATTAAAACGTAATGAAAATTCTAAAAAAGATTGCATTTCTGACATTAGCAACGATAAGTACTCTCCCGGGGATGGGACAAGACTTGTTGGCACGTCAGGCACCCATAGACAGAAAGATGAAGGCTGTAGACAGTGTTGCTCTGCAGCGTCTTATTTATACAGAAAACTATGATTCTCCCGCCGAAGACCTCTATGAGGACTGGAGCAACAAATACGCTCATCACGAGACGACACTTCCCGATTCTTTCCGCATCTCGCTGAAAGAATTCTGTATGCCTACTGATAGCCGTTTGGTGACCTCTAACTTTGGCGCACGTTGGGGACGTCAGCATAAGGGGCTTGACATCAAAGTTTATATTGGTGACACTATCCGTGCTGCTTTTTCTGGTAAGGTACGTGTGGTTCGTTATGAAGGACGTGGTTACGGTAAATACGTAGTCATCCGCCATTATAATGGTTTGGAGACTATCTATGGTCACATGTCGAAGCAACTCGTAACAGAAGATCAGGAAGTACGTGCCGGTGATCCTATTGGACTTGGTGGTAACACCGGTCGTAGCACGGGTTCACACCTCCACTTTGAGACCCGCCTTTGTGGCGTAGCTCTCAATCCTGCCTTAATGTTCGACTTCCGCAACCAGGATGTTGTTGACGACTACTACATGTTCCATAAATCCAGCTATCAGCGTGAGTCTGCCGTAGCCAACCGTTTGCGTGGTGTTGGTGGTGGCAGCATTAGTGCTGAGAACAACGAGGATGTTGAATTGGCAACGGCAGCACCAGCAGCTAGTTATTCTCAGGAGTCTCGTTTCCATAAGGTAAAGAAGGGCGAGACACTCTATTCGATTGCCAAGCGTCGTGGAACAACGGTTGATGCTATCATGAAACTGAATCATCTCAAGAAAAATGTGAAGCTGAGAGCCGGTCAGATTCTGAAGTACAACTAAATCACATAACATGAGATAAAGAAATAAGAGGATGCACAACATCCTCTTATTTCTTTCGTATCCGTCTCCTCTTCTGCTTTGACTTTTTGCTCTTCTTAGCTTTTTTTACCTTCTTGACCAGCTTCCCAGAATCACTAGCCTTGGCAGATTTAGCAATATAACCACCTTTAGTCTTGTGGAAGGCATCAGTGCGGAGCTGATGAGTGGCATGGTCGAAGAAACGGGCCGAGTTGACATGTTTGCCATTGATACGTATCTCGAAGTGCAGGTGTTCGGTAGTAGCACGGCCAGTGCGACCTGTCAGTGCGATGACGTCGCCAGCTTTCACATAGTCACCGACCTTAACCAGATTCTTGGAGTTGTGACTATAATAGGTTTCTAGGCCGTTGGCATGTTTGATGCGCACCAAGTTACCATAACCATAATAATTGCCAGAGAATACCACTTCGCCATCGAATGCTGCCAGAATATTGTCGTTAGGTTTCGTCTTCAGGTCTGTACCAGAATGGGTACGCCCGCTACGGTGACCATAAGGACTGATGACTTTAGCACCTGGCAACGGATAGCACCAGTGTTGAGTGTCGGATGCCAGGTATTGGGTATTGGCAGTATCCTTGGTTTGTGCACACGACGAAAGCGTCAGCAGCCAACAGCCAATAGCTAATAGCCCAATACTATACCTCCTCGTCATACTCAAAATCATCTAGTTCCTCAAAATCTTCTATATCTTCTTCGTCCAAATACTCGATGTCCTCATCTTCGCCCTCGTCTGCCAGTTCGTCAGCGAAGCGTGTCATGTCTTTATCACGATGCACAAGCGTATCTTCAGCCATCACAGAGGCAAGCTTGTTGCTCTCGGCATTCAGCTCACGCCACAACACATCCTTCAGTTCGTCAAGCCCCTTGTTGGCTACAGCAGAAATAAAAACACAAGGTAAATCCTGAGGCAGCGTCTCGCGTAGCATCTCGATAAGTTCATCGTCCAGCAGGTCACATTTGGTAATGGCCAGGACACGATGCTTCGACACCATCTCGGGGTTAAACTTCTGCAATTCGTTGAGCAGGATCTCGTACTCGTGCTTGATGTCATCCGTATCACCAGGTACCATAAAGAGCAACAGCGAGTTGCGCTCGATATGACGTAGGAAACGCAGTCCCAAGCCTTTACCCTCGGAAGCGCCCTCGATAATACCCGGAATATCAGCCATCACAAACGATTTATTGTCGCGATAGCCTACAATGCCCAGCGAGGGTTCCATCGTGGTAAAAGGATAGTTGGCTATCTTCGGACGCGCATTCGACAGCGATGACAGCAGGGTAGACTTACCTGCATTGGGAAAGCCCACTAATCCGACGTCCGCCAGCAGCTTCAACTCCAGGATGATAGTCATCTCCTGCATTGGTTCACCAGGCTGTGCATAGCGCGGTGCCTGATTCGTAGCCGTACGGAATTGGAAATTACCCAGTCCACCACGACCACCTTTTAACAATACGATTTCCTGGCCGTCGTAGGTGATGTCACAGACATATTTTCCAGTCTCAGCATTGTAGACCACCGTACCGCATGGTACATCGATATAGATGTCCTTGCCGTCTGTGCCGTGACATTTGTCTTTTCCACCATTGCCACCATGCTCAGCAAAGATATGGCGCTCATAGCGCAGATGCAGCAATGTCCAATAGTTATGATTGCCACGAAGGATAATGCTGCCACCCTTGCCACCATCGCCACCATCGGGACCGCCATTGGGGTTATATTTCACGTGGCGCAGATGCATCGATCCGCGTCCGCCCTTACCTGAGCGGCACATGATTTTAACGTAGTCTACGAAGTTGCTCTCCATATTTCTAAATTCTTCTAGGAGTTCCTAGGATTTCCTAGGACTTCCTAGATATTATCTATTACCTTCTGGATATCACCAAAGATACGCTCTAACGTGCCCAAGCCATCGATGTGATGATGCAGTCCCTCTTGCTTATACCACTCGATAAGCGGTTGGGTTTGAGAATGGTACACTACGAGACGCTTCTTAATGGTCTCTTCATTGTCGTCAGCACGTCCACTCTGTTGTCCACGAAGGATAAGACGCTTCATCAGCTCATCCTCGGGCACATCGAGCTCTATCATGGCAGCCACCTTGTCGCCACGCTCGTCCAGCATCGCTTTCAGGGCTTCTGCCTGTGGAATAGTACGGGGGAAGCCATCGAAGATAACGCCCTTATGACCACGTCCGAACTCGTCGTAAACCTTAGCGAGAATCGACACCATCAAGTCGTCGGGTATCAGATTACCCTTATCGATATAGCTTTGGGCGGTCTTACCCAACTCAGTACCATTTTTAATCTCGTTACGTAGCACGTCGCCAGTTGAGATATGTCCCAAACCGTAGTGCTCTATCAGAAGATCACTCTGCGTTCCCTTGCCTGAGCCGGGAGCGCCAAAAATCACAATGTTTTTCATTTGAATACGTTGTTCTTGTTTATCCTGTTTAATTTTTGTTTCTTTACCTTTATACCATAAGTCCGTCATGAGGTCTTTGTTACGGGCCTCCACATCACTGGGCACATGAGGCAGTTTGATTTGTCGCATAATTCTTTTTTTTCGTTATGACGATGTTTCGATATTTCGATGTTTCGATATTTCGATGTTTCGATACTTCGATGTTTCAACGCTTCAACATCTAGTCATTCCACCAAAGTATAAATCTCCTTGAGTCCGCGGCCCTGCTGGTCGTAATCCAATCCGTACCCCACAATAAAGTCGTTGGGAATAGAAAAGGCGGCATACTCAATGTCAAGAGGTTCCTCCAGCTTATCAGGCTTCACGAACAGTGTGCAGATATGGATAGACGCCGGACGACGCACACCCAGCGAGTCCAACATCTGTCGCATGGTACGACCAGTATCCACAATATCCTCCACGATAATGACCGTACGGCCTGAAATATCTTCATTCAGGCCCATCACCTCTTTTACCTTACCTGTCGACAAGATGCCCTCATACGAAGCCAGTTTGACAAACGAAATCTCACAGGGAATAGTTATTTCCCGCAACAAGTCGGCAGCAAAAATAAACGATCCGTTCAATACGCCTAGCAACAAGGGATTCTTCCCCGCCATATCGTTGTCGATTTGCTGGGCCAACTCTTTCACACGCTGTTTGATCTGCTCTTCTGTGATGGAAGTCTCAAACGTTTTGTCTTTGATTTTGACGATGCTCATGCTTGAAAATATGAAATTTGATGCAAAATTACTAAAAATTTGGCAAATATGGTGCTTTATTAGCATATTTTTCGTATTTTTGCATCGCATATGAAGATATTCACTACTGCTCAGATTCATGAGCTCGATAAATACACCATAGAACATGAGCCTATAGCAAGTCTCAACCTGATGGAACGTGCGGCGCGTGTTTTGACGCATGCCGTTGTCCAGGAGTGGCCTGCAACCATGCCCGTCATCATCTTTGCCGGTCCTGGCAATAATGGTGGTGACGCCTTGGCTATGGCTCGTATGTTGAGTGAGCAGAACTATCAGGTAAGTGTCTATCTCTTCAATATCAGCGGACAGTTGTCACCCGACTGTGCAGCTAACAAACAGCGTCTACAAAATACTAGAGGGCTGAAGAGTTTTATCGAGGTGAGTATGGAGTTCGATCCACCCGTGCTTGACAGCAACACACTGGTTATCGATGGTCTCTTTGGTTCTGGACTAAACAAACCTCTAGCTGGTGGTTTTGCTTCACTCGTCAAATATATCAACGCCTCACAGGCCAAGGTGGTTAGCATTGACGTACCTTCTGGTCTGATGACTGAAGATAATGCATACAACGTACGCGCCAACATTATCAAGGCAACGATGACGCTTACGCTCCAACAGCCTAAGCTCTCATTCCTTTTCTCTGAAAACCAGCAGTTCACCGGACTATTACGTGTGCTGGACATCAAACTCAGCAAGGAAGGTATGGAGAAAATTGAGGCTTCCTTTACTATCGTTGAGGAGAGTGACGTACGAGAGCGTATGCTCGAACGTTCGCCTTTTGCCCATAAAGGGCAGATGGGCACAGCCCTGTTGATAGCTGGCAGCTATGGCATGGCAGGGGCCGCCATTTTGGCTTCAGAAGCCTGTATGCGCTCTGGGGCAGGTAAAGTGGTTATCAATACGCCACGTCGTAACATCCCCATTCTACAGACTGCCGTCCCTGAAGCCATCGTACAAACAGGCAACGAAGAGACTATCTTTGCAGAAACCGTTGATACCGAAGATTATCAAGCTTTGGGCATTGGTCCTGGTCTGGGACAGAGCGAACAGACAGCCATCGCCTTGATTGCTCAATTAAGACGTACGCAGTGTCCGATAGTGGTCGATGCTGATGCTATCAATATCCTAGCCAACCATCGTGCCTGGCTTCAGCAACTGCCTCAAGGCATCATCCTGACGCCTCATCCCAAAGAACTCGACCGGTTGGAAGGTCATTCTGCCGATAGCTACGAGCGTCTTACCAAAGCGCGCAATCTGGCTGAGCGTCTGAAGGGTTACGTCATCCTGAAAGGACATTATACAGCCATTTGCTGTCCTGATGGACATGTAATGTTCAATACAACAGGCAATGCAGGCATGGCTACGGCTGGCAGCGGTGATGTCTTGACAGGCATCCTGACGGGACTGTTAGCCCGTGGATATAAGCCTCAGGATGCTTGTGTCGTTGGCGTCTATCTGCATGGCTTGGCAGGCAATCTGGCCGCTCATAAATTAGGCGAAGAGAGTCTGATTGCCCGTGACATCATCCAGCACCTCGGTCCTGCCTTCATCAAATTGAGAAATTAACACTATAAATATATGAAACGAATCATTATAGCATTATTATTTATTAGTTGTCAAGTATTGTTTAGCGAGATGCAGGCGCAGGCTGTCAGTACGCCTTTGACGGCAGGTCGCACAGCTGAGGGGGTTACCTATTTCCTTCCCAAGACAGCCATTCGTTTCAATCTGCTTATCGAAAAGAAGACTTACACCCCTGGTGAATATGCCAAATATGCTGAGAAGTATTTGGGTATGACAGGTATTGAACAAGAGGAGCAAGTCACCTATAGTGTTGCCAGTTACAACATCTGTCAAATTGGTGTTCGTGACACATCGAAATGCTATACTGTCGAGCTGAAGGGCAAGAGCGAGACTGCCGATATCAAGTTAAGCGAAGACGGTGTGTTGTTGGCTATCAACGACGAACCAGCTAAGCCCAAGTTAACCGCACCTTTCACGCCTGCAGTCAAGAAACCTACCATCGATCCCCATCAGTTCCTGAGCGACGATGTCCGTTCGGCAGGCAGCATGGCCAAGAAAGCCGAGATGACTGTTAATCAACTGTTAGAACTCCAGGAGCATCGTCAGCAGCTCATTACCGGTGAGGCAGACGACATGCCTCAGGACGAAAATCAGCTGCGTTACATGATAGAACAGATTGATCGCCAACGCGACGCTCTCACATCATTGTTTACTGGCAGTATTGTTCGCGACACCATTGAACAGATTGTCACCGTATGTCCTGAAAAAGAGGTGCAGCGTGAGGTTATCTTCCGTTTAAACAAGAAGTTGGGTCTTGTGGACAAAGACGATCTCTCAGGCATACCTTACTATATGAGTATCGAGGATTTGCATCGTAGCAATACTCAGAAGTATGGCACCCCTGAAAACAAGAAAGATGGTGGTTTCTACGTCAATGTGCCAGGTCGTATCCGTCTGACACTCCATCGCGAACAACAGCAATTGGGTTCTTTCGACATTTATGCTGGCCAGTTCGGTTTTGTTGAGCTACGCAGTGGTGCCCTCTTCAAGCGCTACGTTACCCATATGACGCTTAATCCAGCCACCGGCTCTGTCGACAAGGTTCATGCAGATATGAACACCAAGTAATCATTACTTGGCATAAAAATAACGTGATAGTCCTGTTCTGTCCAATACCCATTCCACCGTCAGACTACCAGAGATACATATCAAAAGAGACACAAAGAGGTAAGCCAGATCGGTACAATCAAACTGGAAGATGGGGACTAACGGCTTACAAATAAAGGTAAAAACAGGAGAGAAGAGAAACAGCGGCATCGTTTTTCTTCCAAGAAACAACAGTAGGCGACGAGGCTTGTCACCTATATGGCTATACGCAAAAAAGACTGCACTTATCATCAGTACTACCATCAGTATTCCTCCAGGAGCATCCATCCGCAGATTCTGTGGATAGATGGCTAACAGTATGAATGCCACAATAGCAATTGGCGAAGATTGGAATAACGCTGTAAACGAAAGACCACTACGCTTTAACATTGCACCTGCTAGGAAATACATGGTATGTCCAAACGTCATGACACCTGCCCAATGAGAAATCAGGTAGAATACAATACCTAGAAGGATGAACTGCGAGAAAGGATTCAGGAAGCGTAGTCGGGATACGCCTGCATAGCATAGTCCGCAGACTATCAGCGTCTGTAAATACCAATAGGGACCAAGGGGATGAAGCAATAACTTTTCGAAGAACACTCCAATTGTCAGTACGTCAAGATGTTCCCTTATAGGCAACACCGATGCCATAACGATATATCCGCTTTCTATTATCACATAAGGAATAGCATAGTGGCACATCGTCCGCAGAAAGTCTTTCCATCGTTTTTGGACATTTATCAAGTAACCGGAAATCAGTAAAAAGCCAGGCATATGGAACGTATAGACCACCTGCTTAATATATGGATGTGAATCACCGATATATACCAGATGGAAACTGATGACAAGAATAATGAGGAAGCCCTTCAAGAAGTCAAGTTCGTCAATCCGTTGCATATTAGACATCTATCAGATTTCGAGGTAAAAGATAAATGAAAACCTTTCAGAACACCGCCGAGATATGCTGATATCCCGGCGGTGTATATAAATATAAGAAATGTGCTTATTATCCCAGCTTGCCGTCAGAACCGAGCACATTCACGATCTTGTGGATGTACATCTTCTTCATGTTCTCACGAGCGGGCTTCAGATACTGGCGAGGATCGAAGTGATCGGGATGCTCAGCGAGGTACTGACGAATAGCAGCGGTCATTGCCAGACGAGAGTCTGAGTCGATGTTAATCTTGCAGACAGCGCTCTTGGCAGCCTCACGGAGCTGCTCCTCGGGAATACCAACGGCGTCGGGCAGGTTGCCACCGAACTTATTGATGGTGTCGACCTCGTCCTGAGGTACTGAAGAAGAGCCGTGGAGCACGATGGGGAATCCGGGGAGCTTCTTCTCAATCTCATGCAGCACGTCGAATGCCAAGGGAGGAGGAACCAGACGGCCGGTCTTCGGGTCGCGGGTGCACTGCTCGGGCTTGAACTTGTAAGCACCGTGAGAAGTTCCGATAGAGATAGCCAGTGAGTCGCAGCCGGTACGGGTAGCGAAGTCGATGACCTCCTCGGGCTTGGTGTAGTGAGACTCCTCAGCCTGCACCTCGTCCTCTACGCCAGCCAGCACACCCAGCTCAGCCTCAACGGTCACGTCGTACTGGTGAGCATACTCAACAACCTTCTTGGTCAGGGCGATGTTGTCCTCGTAAGGCAGTGAAGAACCGTCAATCATCACGCTTGAGAAGCCCATGTCGATGCAGTCCTTGCAGAGCTCGAAGCTATCACCGTGGTCCAGGTGCAGAACGATTTCAGGTTTCTCGCAACCCAACTCCTTAGCATAAGCTACAGCGCCCTCAGCCATGTAACGCAGAATGGTAGCGTTAGCATAGTTACGAGCACCCTTAGACACCTGCATGATAACAGGAGACTTAGTCTCAACAGCAGCCTGAACGATGGCCTGCATCTGCTCCATAGTGTTGAAGTTGAAAGCAGGAATAGCATAGCCACCAGCTACAGCCTTCTTAAACATCTCGCGAGTATTCACGAGACCCAAATCCTTGTAATTTACCATAATCTTAAATAGTTATTTAATACTAATTAGAAAAATTCTGAGCGCAAAGTTACGAAAAAGAAGTGAAATGCAAAAAGTGAAAAGTGAAAAATTACAGCTCACACTAACTAATTTTTAATTTATTTGCATTAACAGGCTCCCAACATACCGTTTTTGCAAAACTCACTTATCACTTTCACACAATAACCACTTCGGGCCCGCATTGCTGCGAGCCCAAAGTCTTTTTCCAACGAACCTTGAGGCTGTGCTGTTAAATGATACCGCCTAAAAGGTCGTGCGCTACTTACTAAAGGGTCGTTTGGTACGTTCTAAAGCATCAGAAGGTGCCGTGTAAAGTTAAAACAGCGACAGCGTTTGTTAAAACCGCGACAGCGTTTGATAAAACCGTGACAGTGTTTGATAAAACTGTGGCAGTGTTTACTGTTTCGCTGACTATGAGCAACCTATATGTTGGGGGTATCCCATATTTTTGTTTCACGACATGCGGTTGGTACCGTCAGACGACCAACCTTCAACAGGAAGTCGCCCTCTTCGAGCGTCCAGCGTCCGTCAGCACCTACGAAAGCGAGGTCCTTGGCAGGCAGCAGGAAGGTCACAGTCTTTGTCTCACCAGGCTCTAACGCAATCTTCGTGAAGTCGCGCAGGCGCTTGTTGTCAGGAACCACACTTGCCACGAGGTCACTGGAATAGAGCAGCACAGCTTCCTTGCCTGCACGACTGCCCGTATTCTTCACGTCCACAGTAACGGTGAGCATATCGTCAGCTGTAAACTGCGATTTGTCGACCTTCAGATTGCTATACTCGTAGGTGGTATAACTGATGCCATAGCCAAAGGGCCACTGCAGACTTACCTTTGCATCGTAGTCATACGCGCCAGCCATCGTACCCACCTCTTCTGATACCTTATAGTCGTAGGTGTTCAGAGAATTGATTTCTCGAGGATAGGTATAGGGCATCTTGGCAGAGAAGTTAGCGTCGCCAGCCAACAGATTGGCCAGTGCATCGCCACCATAGTTGCCAGGAATCAAAATGTCGATAACAGCCTTCGCCAACGGTTCGATATCAGCAATCAGGCGTGGACGACCTTCGTTGAGCACCAAAACGATAGGCTTACCAGTCTTTGCCAGTGCCTTTACCAAGTCGCGCTGGTTCTTTGAGAGCCAGAGGTCTGTAAGGTTGCCAGGCGTCTCCGTGTACGAGTTTTCACCAACGCAAGCAATAATGACATCAGCCAGTGCAGCAGCATCTACAGCTTTCTGAATCTGGGGCTTATTTTCTTCGTAGTACTTACCGTTCTCATTATAGGTCACGCCCTGCTCCAGAATGACGTTATCCTTACCATATTTATTACAGAGTGCTTCGTAAATGGTATTGTACTTCTCTGCCAGATCTTCAGCGCGCGAACCTTGCCACGTGTAGCTCCAACCACCATTCAGACAACGCATCTGGTTGGCGTTAGGTCCCGTAAGCAGAATCTTCTTTCCCTTAGCAAGTGGCAGAATATGACCTTCGTTCTTTAGCAGGACCTCGCTCTCCTCAGCAGACTGCAAAGCCTTTTGTGCAAACTCGTCAGAGCCGAACTTCTCGTAGCCTTTACCACCAGTATTGGGCTTGTCAAAGAGTCCTAGACGGTATTTTGCACGCAGAATGCGACGTACTGCATCGTCGATACGACTCATCTTCACCTTACCCTCGTTTACAAGTTCTTTAAGCAGAACGCAGAAATCTACGCTATAGGGATCCATCGACATATCGATACCTGCATTGATGGCAATGCGGATGGCATCCTTCTTGTCCTTGGCCACTTTTTCGCGCGTGAAGAGATTGTTGATGTCAGCCCAGTCTGTTACCAGGAAGCCATCCCATTGAAGGTCTTCCTTCAGCCACTTGGTCAGATATTCGTATGAGGCATGAACGGGCACTCCATTGATGGACGCTGAGTTGACCATCATCGTCAATGTACCAGCAAGGGCAGCCTGCTTGAAGGGTTCAAAGTACTTCTCGCGGATTATCTGAGGCGAGAGGTAGGCGGGTGTACGGTCCTTACCTGTCCAAGGCGCACCATAGGCAAAATAGTGCTTGGTACTGGTTCCTACGTGATACTGGTCGATATGATTGGGATCATCGCCCTGATAACCCTTGATTTCTGCCACCACCATCTTCGAATTGACGATGGCATCCTCACCAAAGCTCTCGTAGACACGAGGCCAGCGTGGATCGCGACTCAGGTCTACGACAGGGTTGTAGACCCAAGGACAGTTGGCTGCACGACTCTCATAAGCAGTAATCTCTGCTCCAATGCGAGCCAGCTCTGTATTAAACGATGCGCCCAGGTTGATAGGCTGCGGAAAGAGTGTTCCACCCTGTGTATAGGTCACGCCGTGGTTGTGGTCCAGTCCGTAAATATCAGGAATGCCCAGATACTTCATCGATTTCTTCTGAATCAGCTGTATCCATGCCTGCCATTGCGCTACCGTAGCAGCACGTGTACCTGGCGCATTGAGTATCGAGCCCACCTTCCACTTCGAAATGCAAGTATCGAGCATCGTCTCGTTCAATTGCCAAACACGATTAGCATCGTACTTGCCCATGATGTCGAGGTTCAACTCCAACATCTGACCAATCTTATCGTCAAGGGTCATCTTTTGAAGCGTCTTCTCGACTTTCGCCTCCAATTTTGCATCCCGTGGGATAGCAAATTGTGCTGACGCTGTCACTACGGTCAGCATCAGCACAACTGTTGATAATAGATATTTCATCAGCTTACTTCTCAGCTGGTTCAATGAATTTCCAAATACATGCAGCCAGAGCACCACCTACGAAAGGACCAACGATGAAGATCCAGAGGTTTGCAAGCGCTGTACCTCCCTGGAAGAAGGCAGGAGCCAGTGAACGAGCGGGGTTCACAGAAGTGCCTGTATAGCGGATACATACAAGGTGAACCAATACGAGGCTCAAGCCGATAGCCAAACCTGCGAAGTTGTTGGTAGCACCATTGGTCTTGGCAGTAGCACCCAGTACAACAAGTACAAATACGCAGGTGAATATGACCTCAGCCAACAAGCCGCCCAATACGGTGACATTAGCCTGCAGGTCGTTAGCGCCAGTACCCTCAAGTCCAGGCACATTCGCTGTCAAAATATAAAGCAGCAGAGAGCCGATGAAGGCACCAATACACTGGAACAGGATATACATACCACAGTCCTTAGCATTCATACGTCCTGCCAAGAAACAACCTAAGGTAATAGCCGGATTGATATGGCAACCAGAGATACCACCAATCGTGTAAGCCATTGCCACTACGGCCAAACCGAAAGCGAATGCCGTACCCACCACAGCGGGAATGTTGTTAACAGGGTCACAACCCAGACTCACGGCAACACCGCAGCCCATCAGCACGAGCACCATGGTGCCCACCATTTCTGCTAAATACTTTTTCATAACGTTAGTGTTTAAGTTTGTGATAAAAAGATTTTTACTAATTATGGACGCAAAGTTAGACATTTTATTTGATATTTGCAAGCAAAATCGAAAAAAAATGATTACTTTTGCACCCATGATAGCAGAAAACCCATATGTTAAGCAATTTCCTGACCTCATGGCAGGTAAGACACTTTTGTATTGTCATGGTTTTGGCAGTAGCGGACAGAGTGGCACCGTCACACGTCTGCGCACCGTCATGCCACAAGCCAAGGTTATCGCGCCCGATTTACCCGTCAATCCCCACGAGGCCATCGCCCTACTCCACGCCATCTGCGAACAGGAGAGACCAGACCTCATCATTGGCACATCGATGGGAGGCATGTATACTGAACAACTTCGAGGATTCGACCGCATCTGCGTAAATCCCGCCCTCGAGATTGCCGAAACGATGAAGGCACATGGTATGACGGGTACCCAACAGTTTCAGAATCCGCGTCAGGACGGTGTTCAGGAGTTTTACGTCGACAAAGCACTTGTCAAGGCTTATCGTGAAGTATCGGAACAACGCTTTGTTGGGCTTACGCCTGAGGACGCAGACAGAGTCTATGGATTGTTTGGCGACAAAGACGATCTTGTGGATACCTTCGACATGTTTCGCCAACATTACCCACAAGCCACGCACTTCCATGGCGAGCACCGTATGGACGACAAAAGCTACATGCACAGCGTGATGCCTGTCATCCGATGGATTGACGACCAACAAGAACGACGCCAACGTCCTATAATATATATAGGTATAGAATGCCTCAAAGATGCATACAACAAACCTGCTGCCAGCAGCCAGAAAGCCATACGTCTGCTGATTGAGCACTATCAGGTCTACTTCGTTGGCGAGGAAGACGATTCCAAATGGCTTGAGGAGTATATCAACGTCCCTGCCTGGCGCCATACCGTCTATACCTATCGTCGCGACCTGCTCTATGGCGACTATCTCATCAGCCAACGCAAGGAGGGCGACACGATGGCCACCCGCCTCGAATATGGTTCCGACACCTTCAAGACATGGGACGATATTGTCGAATACTTTTCACATCTAGGTGGACAATAAGCATTTTTCTTCACTATTATTTGGAATTACCAAAAAAATGCATTATCTTTGCCGCATCAAATATTCAACAACTAACAATAAAAACAATTTCATTATGAAAACTTTAAAATTACTATTTGCATTCGCATTTGCTTTGTCACTTACATTGTCAACAACAGCATGTGGCGGTGACGATGATGGCAACAACAAAAAACCTGGCACAGAAGCAGGTGGGGACTCTGGCAGTGGTGGTGACTCTGGCAGTGGAGGCGGCCAAGGTAGTGGCGGCTCTGGCGGTGGTGGCGGCCAAGGTGGTGGTGATTTCTCGACTGAAAGCGCCAAAAAGGAGTATATAGACCAGACAGCACGCGAGTTGGTGGATAAGGTTAATGCTAACGACTTCAAGCCAATTGTTGATTTGGGACAGTATGTGAGCGAAAACCTGACACGCGGCACCAACAGGAGCAACAAGACAAAGGTTATCGAGGACTTCTTCGAAGCTGCGTTTAAAACTTGTACACTAACAGAAACCAATACTTATACAAAACGTCTGTTCGCGATGTCTAATTTCCAAGTTGAGTTCACTTACCAAAGTGGCACATGGGTAAAGACAGGCTCGCCAACCAATACATTAAGTTTCAAATTCAACGACAAAAACGGTCAGCCTTGTGTGGCAGAGGTCGTAGGGTCTGGCAATGAAGTAGAGGTACATGCCAGCGTATTCGATAAAAAAAGCAGAGAGTACTATTGGAACAGCAGTTACGATTACGGTTATATAGAAAAGGTTACCGAGAACAGCATCAAAGTTCCTCAGAAAATTAACGTAAAGCTTACTCAGGGCAATAGTGCCTTAGCAAATATTCAGGTAAACATCAGCGTCAGTGGCGGTGAGTTCAAGTATAATTCCAGCAACGCCAGCGTTACAATGGATGCCACTATCGTAGGTTACCGCATCAACCTGACTAAGGCATACTACAATGGTGGCAACAATGCCGGTGTCGACGTCACAGTATCGAAGAACGGCGAGTCGCTGGTGAAAGCCTCAGCGTCGGCTAACGTCTGTATAACTGATGAAGGCGAGTTCCAGTCAGCAGGCACTGGCAAAGTCAATATCGATATCCTTGGCAAGGTTCAGGTCAGCGGTACGGTGGATAACTTTAACAAGATTCGCGATTTGGATAAGAAAGTCACACGTGAATCGAGTGAGTCGGAAGTGAAAGATGTAGCCGACCAGATGAACAAGCAGCTCAATATCGGTGTCTACTTTAATAATGGCAGTACTCGTCAGGCCTCTATACTAGCATATCCCTTCCTTGAGAAAAAGTCTTATTATGAGCGCTGGGACATCGAGCCCGTCATCTCCTTTGACGACGGTACCAGCTATAGCACCTTCAAAGAATTTGGCGACGACAGCCGCTTCAAGGAGTTGATCAAGAAGGTTCAGGCACTGGTTACCGACTTTCAGAATTTGGTAAAATAACCATTATACATGCGATTAGTTCTTGCGCTGTTATCATGTCTGCTGACGACCAGCGTGCTGGCGCAAGACTCACTATTGCGTGGTGACACTATCCGCGAGGTAAACGTGCGGGGACACCGTCTAAAGACTTTTCTGTTAGACGCCCCAAACGGTATCTCGCGGATAGATTTGCGTATGATGGACGACATGCCACGCATCCTTGGCAATGCTGACCCCATGCATTATGCACAGCTATTGCCTGGCGTACAGACCAATTCGGAATATGACGCAGGACTGCACGTGCAGGGTTGCGACAATGCCCATAATATCATATCCATCAATGGTGTACCCCTCTACAACGTGTCCCACATGCTGGGATTCTTCTCCATCTTCAACACCCCTCACTATGCTACCATGCAATTGGCACGTTCCGCTGCCAGCGCATCGATGGAAAACAGGTTGGGCGCACATGTCGATATGCAGATAGCTGACACGCTACGACAAAAGGTCAGTGGTGATCTATCGATAGGCCCTATCTCGTCACAAGGCACCCTTCGTCTGCCAGTCAGCCTGCATTCGCAGCTCATACTGTCTGCACGACAAGCCTACCTAAACCTGCTCTATGGACAATGGATGAAGATTGAGGAAGAAACCATGCGCTATAACTTTGGCGACTATAACCTGACTTGGCTTTGGCAACCCAATGAGCGACATACGATATATCTCGACTTCTATCATGGTAACGACCGGGCAAAATATACAGACGACGACTACCTGTTAGACACCAGTCTGAAATGGGGAAACACAATGGCTGCCCTCCACATGAACAGCAGATTGGGACATGACAGCCAGTTACGCCAAACCCTCTACTACACCTATTCGTATAACAAGTTTAACCTCGACATGTCGTCACTTCAGGTCAACGTGCCATCCAGCATCAGTGATATCGGCTATAGTGCCCATTTGCAGAAAGGACAACTCAATGCTGGCATTCAGGTGGCAGGACATACCATCCAGCCACAAGCGCCCACTGTCAACGGTTTGTTTTCCATCCGTAATGCAGAACAACCACGCCAGCACAGCCTCGAATCATCAGTCTATGCAGACTACACTTTGCAAACAGGTCATGTCACCACCACGACAGGTCTTCGCACTGTATTCTACCAAAATGGCGACTATCGCAGGATGGCATTCGACCCTGTAGCTTCCATAACCTATCAGTTGAACCCCATCAGTCAGCTCATCTTGCGTAGCAGTCTGAAACATCAATTCCTACATCGCTCAGGTTTCTCGGACATGGGACTGCCTACCGAATTCTGGTTTTCCTCCAGTCATGAATTTCCTGCACAATATGCCTGGAACATCTCTCTGGGACTCGACACATGGATAAAGAATCGCATGTATCACCTCACACTGGAAACCTATTACAAACGACTCTACCATCAACAGGAATACTCAGGCAACGTGTTCGACGTGCTCTATTCATCATACGACCTACAGTCCATGCTGCTGCATGGTCAAGGCTACAACTATGGTATCAACGTCTTGATTGAGAAGCGTAAAGGCCACCTGACAGGATGGCTTAGCTACTCGTGGGGAAGGGCTATGCGCCATTTCAGCGACAGAGGCTATCAGGGATGGTATCCTGCCAATCATGAGCGTCCACATGAACTGAATGCTGTGGCTACCTATCGTTTAAACAAGCATTGGAGCTTTGGCGGAACCTGTGTATATGCCTCAGGCACGCCATTCACCGCGCCTCGCAAGTTTTATCTGCTTAACGACAACCTGCTCACGGTATTTGGCGAGCATAACGAACAGCGATTGAGACACTACTTTCGAGTGGACCTATCCATCAATTATGACTTCAATCAGCGACAGGGACGTCGTAGTGGCATCAACCTCTCCATCTACAACATCTCCATGCATGGCAACGACATCTACTATCGACTGAAAATCTATAAGGACCGTTTTGCCGCCAAGCCATACAGATTCATGCTCACGGTTATGCCATCTATCAATTACTACTATCAATTTTAAACAAGTGAAGAAGAATCCTATGAAACGTCTGACGATATATTCCCTCATCATGGCATTTGTCCTCACAAGCAGCTGTAGTGGTAACTATGACTTCAACGAATCATCACAACTCGTTGTGGAAGGATGGATAGACCAGGGCGAATTCCCCATGGTGTTTGTGACCCGCTCGGTACCTATCGATGATGAGTATCAGGACATTGCTGACCTGGGACAGTATCTGGAACGATGGGCTAAGGTGACTATCAGCGATGGAGAACACAAAGAGGTCTTGGTGGGAAGACTGAACCGTTCCTACTCTCCCCCATTCTACTACACAACGTCGTTTATGCGGGGAGAATATGGCAAGACATATCATCTGCATGTTGAAGGCGCAGGAGGTCTGACAGCTGATGCCGAAACGACTATTACGCCTGAGACTGCTGTTATCGATTCATTCTGGGTGACACCTGTTGCAGACAATGACACCCTCTATCAGTTGCACGCACATATCAACCTTGAAGCCAGTACAGCCCAGTATTTCAAGGTGTTTACCCAAACAGACAATAACCAATATACGACACTATCATCGATGTTTGGCGTCTTTTCACGAGATATGATAGGCAATGGCGATATCGTTATCACGCGCGGTAGGTCAAATCTCGATAAGGACTACATCTCCTCATTCTCCATCAACGACACTGTAGAAGTAAGACTGTCGGCACTCAGTGAAAAACAGTACCTCTTCTGGCGTAGTTTTGAAGATATGATATCCCTCTCAAGAAATCCCCTGTTCCCTGCTACTGACAATATGCCATCTAACATTTCAACAGGCATGGGTTACTGGTTTGGCTATACGTCAAACCACTATTTAGTTCCTATCCGCAGCAAGATTAAAAAGAATTAGAGACGTAATCCTTATCTAACTTTTCAATTTTCATTTAGAGCATCACCTGGCAGTAACACCACGCCGTGCTGTTTCTTGCCGTCCATCATGATTTTCAGCGGACGGTCAAAGCGCACATGACGCACATACTGGGTTTCTTCGACGGCAGGCATCCGATCAAGCACGTCAGTCTGCATGACACCATCGCCAGTATAGGTATTGATGGTAAAGTAGCCCACACCAAACGACGTCAGGTTTTGGAAGAAGTGGGTACCCTGTGACGGGTCGACATGATAGTTCTTCAAACCAGCCTCGACGATGACACGTGCTGCAGAGATATGCGGCCACTTGACAGGAATGCCCAACCAGTAGTCGCTCGATCCCCAGCGACCTGGTCCTATCAGCACATAATTCTTATCCTCATTCAGGAAACGACGGTTTATCTGCTCTATCTCATCGGCAATCTGCGGATTGTTAGCAGCGGTAAAGTCGTCATCAGTTTTGACATACACGACATCATAGACATCCTCAGAGATACCATGTCCCAACGAGTTATGCGAACGCAACAGACACTGTTCGTCAGGAATAGCCGCCAAGTCCTCGTCCAACACCTGTTTGGAGTCGACGATAGGACGTATCTGTAAGAGGTAGAAATCACCCGTCGTTCCTTGTGAGGTGCTGTTCAGATTGCAGGCAAACTCTATCTCCACAGGACGTCGCATCTCATCAGAACCCAGTTTCTGCGCCAGCTGTAGGATTTCCGGCAATGGGAAGATGTCGTGCTGCAGTACACCACTGAACGAGATGACTTTGCGACCTCCCTCGTATATGCCATCACGGATTATCTGGTCTACAGGGTCGTAGGTCGAGGCTATGCCTTGCAGCGAATTGTCCTTGTCAGCTTCCTTCACTCGCAAATTCAAGATATTAAAGCCATCGTCCACCTTGAAGTCATTACCCACATGACTCATGTCCAGTGCATAGAAGCGTGTCTGCGTCTCACGAAGCGCTGTCTCCATCTCCGAGGTCTGCAACACCTGCTTGGGGTGATAGGGCGACACACGTAGCGTCTGTCCACCATCTACGATATACTTGCCTAAGCCTAACGCTAACGATGCGATACCCTCCTCAGCCAACTCATCACCTATAGGATAATAGTTCAACGAACGCAACACGCCTGAGAACGTCGGATAGAAGCGTGTATCATACTGTTTTCCAACCACTTCCTGTAAGATTACCGCCATCTTCTCTTGATCAATGACGTTCGATGTGGCCGTCATATACGCTTTCGAATCCTTATAATATACGGAGGCATAGACACCCTTGATGGCACACGCTAGCATGCGTAGCATCTCGTATTTGTCCTCCAAATAGGGAATCATATAGGTGGAGTAGATGCCTGCGAAGGGCTGGTAGTGCGAGTCCTCGAGCAACGACGACGAGCGCACGGCAATGGGCGACTTCACGGCATCGAAGAACGTGAAGAAGTCGGCAATCAGCGCATCGGGCAACTGGGCCTTCATGAAGTGCTGCAGTATCTCCTCGTCAGGGGCATCACTTAGCGCAATGGTCCATAAGTTGTTCTCGTCCATAAACTGGTCGAAGAAGTCGGTACACAGCACGACGGTCTTCGGAATCTGCACCGTTGCATTCTCGAACTGGTTCAACTCCGGATGACGCTTGATGATATTGTCAAGGAATGCAAGGCCACGACCCTTACCACCCAGCGAACCATCTCCAATACGTGCAAAATGGGCAAAACGGTCGAACTTCAGACGGTCAAACACAGCCACCACACCGATATTCTTCATCCTTCGATACTGCACAATGGCGTCGAAGATAATCTGGCGATGGGCATCCAAATCCTTTAGCTTATGCCACGTCACGGTCTTCAGGAACTGCGACACGGGGAAGATGGCACGTGCACAGAGCCAGCGGCTCATATTGTTGCGCGACACATGATACTGGAACGAGTCGGCAGGGATGTTGAAGATGTTATCCTGCAACTCCTTCAGCGTCGACACACGATACACCTCCTCTTTGGTCTTTGGATCACGAAATACGAAGTCGCCAAAGCCCATGTGTTCCTCTATCAGCTGGCGCAGGTCGACATTCATCTTCTTCGAGTTCTTGTCGATGAAATGGAAATGCTCAGCTTCCGCCTTGGCCTTGTTCACAATCTCCGAACTCTCCAAGATCAGTGGCACATACTCATCACGGCGACGTATTTCGCGCAGCAGTTTCAGACCAGCCTCCGCATCGCCCTCTTCCACATGCGACAGACGTCCTGGTACCACCTTCATGGGAAATCGTGTATCGCTGATGACACCCAGCACATTGTCGTGATAACGCTCATACCACTCCATAGCCTCTTCATAGTTCGTTGCCAGCACCACTTTCGGGCGTCCGCGCTTACGCTGGGCTGCGGCATGAGGGTTCAAAGCCTCTGTCGAAAAGTTCTTCGACTGTGCCAGGATATAATTATAGAGGTTAGGCAACACGCTGGAATAGAACCGGATGTTATCCTCTACTAGCAGAATCATCTGCACGCCAGCCTCCGTCACGTCGTGTTCTATGTTCATCTTGTCCTCAATCAGCTTGATAATCGACATGATGAGGTTGGTATTGCCCAACCAGCAGAACACGTAGTCGAATACCGACATGTCCTCGTCCTGAATACGCTTGGTGATACCATGCGAGAAGGGCGTCAACACCACGCAAGGAATCTGCGGAGCCATCTGCTTCACATCACGCGCCACGGCAAAGGCATCATTGTCCGCATTACCAGGCATACAGATTACCAGGTCGATGTCTGTCGTTTCCAATGCACTGCTTGCTTCCTCGGTCGTCGATACCTGCGTAAACGTAGGTGGATAACGCATACCCAACTCCATGTACTCATCGAAAATTTTCTCGTCCACACGCCCATCATCCTCCAGCATGAAGGCATCGTAGGGGTTGGCCACTATCAATATGTTGAAGATGCGTCGCGTCATCAGATTGACAAACGACACATCCTTCAGGAAGAAGTTGTTAAACTCCTGTGGTATGGCTGTGTTACTCATTCGTTTTGTAATATAGACTTTGCAAAGGTAATAAAGAAAATTAAAAATTAAAAATGAAAAATGAAATATTTGAAGATACAACCAAAAATTTTTCATCTTTAATCTTTCATCTTTCTTTTTCTTCGTACCTTTGCACTCCGAAAACCAAAATCATTAAATTGTAAACTAGAAGATGTTTCACATTTACGAAGGATTCCATCTCGTTGAGACGTACCATAAGCTACGCCATCAGCGTAAGTATCATCCAGAGGATGGTATCAAGCGTGCTATCAAGATAGCTTTGGTAGCATTTGTCACACTATTATTATGGAATATGCCCACCGAGTGGTTCGGCATCCAGAATCTGACAGTCATTCAGCAGCGTATCATCGCCATTTTCGCGTTTGCCACACTGATGTGGATTCTCGAAATCGTCAGTTCATGGGCAACATCGGTGGCCATTATTGTGCTGATGCTGCTATTCTGTACAGATAGTGGAATACTGCCGATGGTCAATGAAGAAGAAGTCGGCAAACTGCTGTCATACAAAGGCGTCATGGCCACATTTGCCGATCCTGTCATCATGCTGTTCATCGGTGGTTTCGTGTTGGCTATCGCTGCCACGAAAACGGGTCTCGATGCACAGTTGGCAAAAGTACTCCTAAGACCTTTTGGTACTAGAAGTGAGATGGTATTGTTGGGATTCCTCCTCATCACGGGTCTGTTCTCCATGTTCGTATCGAACACCGCCACAGCCGCTATGATGCTGACCTTCCTGACACCTGTGTTCCGCCAATTGCCGCCAGAGGGCAAAGGCCGTATCGCCCTTGCGATGTCTATCCCCGTAGCAGCTAATCTCGGTGGTATGGGTACCCCCATCGGTACACCGCCAAACACCATCGCCCTGAAATATCTGAACGACCCCGAAGGCTTGAACCTCGGCTTGGGCTTTGGTCAGTGGATGATGTTCATGTTCCCACTGGTCATTGTACTGCTGTTCATCAGCTGGCGCATTCTTCTGAGCATGTTCCCTTTCACGCAGAAGCGCATCGAACTGAAGATTGACGGTGGCATGCAGAAAGGTTTCCACGCCAATGTGGTCATTGTCACATTCTTTGTCACCGTAGCACTCTGGTTGCTCGACAGCGTGACAGGCATCAATTCCTATACAGTAGCCATGATTCCGTTTGCTGTGTTCGCACTGACAGGTGTCATCACCAAGCGCGACCTTGAGCAAATCAACTGGAGTGTTATCTGGATGGTAGCCGGTGGTTTCGCCCTTGGCTATGGTCTGAACGCTTCCGGCTTGGCTCAGAATGCTGTCGAAAGCATTCCCTTTGGCGAGTTCTCACCATTGCTCATCCTATTGCTTGGCGGTGCTATCTGCTATCTGCTCTCCAACTTCATCTCAAACTCTGCAACGGCAGCGCTGCTGATGCCTATTCTGGCTATCGTCTGCGGCGCAATGGGCGACAAGCTCGATCCTATCGGAGGTACGCCTACCGTACTCATCGGTGTGGCCATCGCAGCATCGTCAGCCATGATACTCCCCATCTCTACCCCACCGAACGCCTTGGCCTTTGCTACAGGCTTCGTACATCAGAAGGATATGGCGAAACTGGGTATTATTATGGGTGTCATCTCCATGGTACTCGGATTTGGTCTCGTCTACCTCATGGGAACGCTCAAACTGATATAAAAAACGGGCAGATTTAACAAATCGTAACTTTACGATAAAAATAATTGGGAATTTCCATTGTCAATTCAAGGAAATTCCCTATTTTTGCGTTGTAAAACTGACAAACTGATTATGGTTTCGTCATGTAAACAACAATACGTACTAACTCATATAACTTAAAAGCTATACTATGGAAGTTGAGAAAATCATGCAAAATCTGGAACGTAAGCATCCAGGTGAGGTAGAATTCCTGCAAGCCGTGCGCGAAGTGTTGGAAAGCATTAAGGACGTGTACAACCAACATCCGGAATTCGAGAAGGCCAAGATTGTGGAGCGTATCGTAGAACCCGAGCGCATCACCACATTCCGTGTGCCCTGGGTCGACGACAAGGGTGAGGTACAGGTCAACATCGGCTACCGCGTACAGTTCAACAGTGCCATTGGCCCATATAAGGGCGGACTGCGCTTCCATGCATCCGTCAACCTGAGCATTCTGAAGTTCCTCGGTTTCGAGCAGACCTTCAAGAATGCACTGACCACGCTGCCTATGGGTGGTGGCAAAGGCGGTTCCGACTTCTCGCCGCGTGGCAAGAGCGATGCCGAGATTATGCGTTTCTGCCAAACCTTCATGTGCGAACTCTACAAAGTCATAGGTCCTGACATGGACGTGCCCGCTGGCGACATCGGCGTAGGCGGTCGCGAAATCGGCTACCTCTTTGGCATGTACAAGAAGCTGACCTCGCAGTTCCATGGCGCTACCCTCACAGGCAAGGGCATGGAATGGGGCGGCTCCATCCTGCGTCCAGAGGCTACGGGCTATGGCGCTCTATACTTCGTCCACCACATGATGGAGACCCACGGACTCGACATCAAGGGCAAGACTATTGCCCTCTCAGGTTTCGGCAATGTCGCTTGGGGTGCTGCCAAGAAGGCTACCGAGCTGGGGGCGAAGGTGATTACCATCAGTGGTCCTGACGGTTACATCTACGACCCCGCAGGTCTCGATGCCGAGAAGATTGATTACTTGCTGGAGCTGCGCGCCTCGGGTAACGATATCTGCGAGCCCTACGCTGAGGAATTTCCTGGCTCACAGTTCTTCGAGGGCAAGAAGCCTTGGGAACAGAAGGCCGACATCTATCTGCCCTGCGCTACCCAGAACGAGCTGAATGGCGACGATGCCGACAAGATACTGGCTCAAAAGCCGCTCTGTGTAGCTGAGGTGTCGAACATGGGTTGTACCGCCGAGGCTGTCAACAAGTTCATTGCCGCAGGACAGCTCTTTGCACCTGGCAAGGCAGTCAATGCCGGTGGTGTAGCCACCTCTGGTCTTGAGATGACGCAGAACTCGATGCGTATGGCTTGGACGGCTGAAGAGGTCGACCAGCGTCTGCACCAGATTATGTCTGGCATCCACGAGCAGTGCCTGAAGTACGGCAAGGAGCCTAATGGCTACGTCAACTACGTGAAGGGCGCCAATGTCGCTGGCTTCATGAAGGTTGCTAAAGCCATGCTCGCCCAAGGAATAGTATGATTCTTAAACTAAAGATAGCGCTTGTAGCGTCATTATTGTTAACAATTGGTTTTACCCCTCTGAAGGCCGCAGGCCAGCAGAAGGGTAAAGCCTCATTCTATGCAAAAAAATTTCATGGGCGCAAGACAGCCAGTGGCGAACGTCTGCACCCAGACAGTCTGACATGTGCCCACCGCACCTACCCCTTCGGTACCAAGCTGAAAGTCTACAACCCCGTCAACGGTCGCAGCGTCGTGGTCAGGGTCACCGACCGTGGTCCCTTTGTCCGCGGACGCATCATCGACCTCTCATGGCGTGCCGCTAAGGAATTGGACATCATTGCGCAAGGTGTGGCGACGGTGTTCGTCCAGAGATACAGCGACATCATCATTCCTTTCCTACCTGAGGACGAGATAGAGATTCCTGATCTGGAGCTGGAAACCAACGACGGCTCCGGTGGTGCCACACCGTTCTGGCAGGAAATGAAAAAAGACCTGATGAAGACGTCACGCTGAGAATACAATTGAAAAGAACAAAAAGAATGCCCATTAATTATGATTAACAGGCATTCTCTCTTACAACTGAAGACTACATACCGCCTTCCTCGCCACCACCGGTGTTGCCTCCAGTGTTACCTCCGGTGTTACCACCAGTGTTAACTCCAGTGTTCTGACCTGAACCTCCGGTCGAAGGTTCGCTGCCACCCTGTGATGCCGAAGTAGCCTGCAAGCTCACGATGGAACCTCCATTGATCGAAACCAGCGTCACCGGCACCTTCCCAGTAGCAGCATCGGCACTGTCAATCACGGCATCGACAAGTGCCTTGGGCAGACTGCCATCAGAGATGATGTAGCTGCCGGGCACAAGCGAAGAGTCCTGGAACTTACAGAAGCCGAAGTGGCTATTGCCATACTCCTTGCTGATACGGATCTGCTTCAGGTTCTCGTGCATGAACTTACGCATGCACTGCATACCTGCAGTCAGATCTTCAAACGAGTGGTCGCAGATGCACTTCATGGCTGAGTAGGCGACACCAATGGTAGACACCATACAGCGATGAGTCATCTGAGCGAGAGTTCGAGGGTTCTTGCAACCCTCCACGCGGTCTTTCGTGATTTGTTTTCCGTCAACCACACTGAACGTATGGGACTTGGTACTGCCACGACGCAACCCGAAATAAGCAGATGATATTGCCATCTTCTTATGAGCCGATTGTTCTAAGAACTTACTCAGCAGTGAATTAGTTTGATGGTTCCAGAACCTTGACTTAACCTTGACTTAACCTTGAGGTAGTCCTGAGGTTGTTCAGAGGTTCGTCTGTCTCGTTTCTGTCTCAACGGACGGTGCAAATCAAGTACAATGAGCTCGCATCAATTGCCGAGGTGCCGCCCGTTCTCGCATCCTTTATGTATGCATAAGATAGCGAATATTTTTGAAACGTCCAAAAATACAGGAAGAAAAAGGACTCGTATTACACCGTATTATAGTCAGCAAAACTGTTTCAAAATATGCCAAAAAACTGGTTTGGAAAAAAAATCGATGGCCATTGTTTTGTTTTTTCACGGAAAATGATTACCTTTGGAGGCAGAAACCTGAAATAACGAAAACATGCAGACAAGATTCAAGAAAAACGCGAAGATTTTCGATATTGTGATTACCGCTGTCGGTGGCACCTTGTCGGTGGGTGTGATGCTCTATGCCGTGTATTATTTCGGACTCAGCGAGGCCTGGCCCGAACTAGTGCTCAACCTGTTCTACATTGCCTGTCTGGCAATGATATGGATGTACTTCTTCAACCGTCTGGACAGCCAGCGGTTTAACTACTGGTGCTCCATATCAGTGGGTATAACGGTGCTGCTGCGCGACATCTTGTTTGCGCCACCCTTGGCCTACTATGCCCTCCACCTGGTGTGTTTCATGCTCTCAGTGCTCCTGCTCTGCATGCTTACCTTCTTCTATGCCCGTAAGAACTGGCAGAGCTACACCAAGCGCAACCTGTGGGCCATCTGCGTCGTCGACATACTCATAGCCTCGCTCTACAATCTCGACATCTACCTCGAACCCATCAACGAATATACCAACTATCTGATGACCGAGATCTGGATACGCCCCACCATCACCTACGGCCTCGTGGCCTGCTTTGTGACTGAAGCGGAGGAGTGATTTTGGGAAGGAGTTAGCGAAGTCAAAGAAGTTAACGAAGTTATAGAAGTTAAAGAAGATATGAAAACAATGAAACTATGGATGCTTGCCGCCATCCTTACCATCTGCGGCTCAAGTGTGTTGACATCGTGTAAGAAAGCGAGTGTGCAGGAAACTACCGTACAGGAGGCCAAAGCCGATAGTGCTGAGGTAAAGCAAGAGGTGGAGAAAACCGAGCTGATCCGCACCAGCCAGAGCTGGGACGGCGTGGAACTGCCTGACTATCTGAAGGGGAAACCTGAGCTGGTAGCCATGAAATATGTGTTCCCCGTCGGTCAGAAGCTGGGCTGGCACCACCACCCCGTCATCAACTATGGCGTGCTGATGCAGGGTGAACTGACCATCATCGGACTGGATGGCAAGAAGAAGGTGGTGCACGAGGGTGAGCCCGTCGTCGAGATGGTGAACACCATCCACCACGGCGAGAATACTGGCGACAAGCCTGTCATCCTCTACATGTTCTACCTCGCGCAGAAAGACATGCCGTTGGCTGTCCAGCATCCTGAAATCACGGAACAGTAAGAGGATAGTCACGACGTGATTCAACGAAGTTAAGCAACAAAAAGTCCCGAGATTGCTCTCGGGACTTTTGCGCTTCAGGATGGGCTTGAACCAACGACCCCCTGATTAACAGTCAGGTGCTCTAACCAACTGAGCTACTGAAGCAGTCAATGCGCCTCATTTCTGATTTGCGGGTGCAAAGGTAAGACAAAAATTCGAAACCTGCAAACTTTTTGGCAAAAAAATTCACGGAATGGGTATTTTTTTGTAATTTTGCAGCGATTAAGAACGAAAATGAAGATGAAAAGAAGTATATTTCTACTGATATGTGCCTGCTTCATGTCGTTGACAATGAATGGCCAGGGCACGAAGAATCATAATCTGGAAGTCAGCAAGAACCTTGAGATATTCAATGCGCTCTACAAGAATCTGGACTTGATGTATGTGGATACGCTGGATGCCAACAAGGTGATAACGGCAGGTATTGACGCCATGCTGCACTCTCTGGACCGCTATACAGAGTATTATCCTGAGGCGCGTCAGAAGGAGCTGAAGACGATGCTGACGGGTAAGTATGCTGGTGTCGGTGCACTGATTCGCTACCATCAGAAATTGAAGCGTGTGGTGGTGGAAGAGCCCTACGAAGGCATGCCTGCGGCTGAAGCCGGCTTGAAGAAGGGTGACATCATCCTGCAGATTGACGATACACTGATGACAGATAAGAACACCAGCTACGTGAGCAGTCACTTACGTGGTGAGTCAGGCACGACGTTCATGCTGAAGATTCAGCGTCCGTCGACCGGTAAGAAGATGAGCTTCAAGATTACCCGCCGAAGCATTAAGATGCCAGAGATTACATGGTATGGCATGCTGGACGAAGGCAAGGACAAGATTGGGTACATCAATCTGAACACGTTTACCGGCGAGCCTGCAAAGCCTATGCGCCTGGCCTTTTTGGACTTGAAGAAGCAGGGTGCCGAAAAGTTGGTATTGGACTTGCGTGGCAATGGTGGCGGTTCGCTGGCAGAGTGCGTGGACATACTGAACATGTGGATACCCAAGGGCCAGCGTATTGTTGAGACGAAAGGAAAGCTGAAGCGCGCCAACAACGAGTATAAGACGCGCATGGAACCACTGGACACGGTGATGCCAATCGTGGTACTGGTAAATCAGGAAACGGCATCGGCATCAGAGATTACCAGTGGTGCACTGCAGGATCTGAAGCGCGGTATTATAATAGGTACGCGTACTTACGGAAAGGGACTGGTGCAGGTGCCCAACATCGACCTACCCTACAATGCCAATCTGAAGCTGACAACGTCGCGCTACTACCTGCCCAGCGGCAGAGGTATCACGATGGAAGAAGGCATCAAGCCGGACGTGGAGGTAAAGCCTGACACAATGGCCAACATCACGCTGTACCTGAACCGCATAGACTCTACGGAAGTCATGCTGGACTACGTGGTGGACTACATCTCGAAGCATGCCACGATAGCACCTGCCAAGGACTTCCACCTGACTGATGCGGACTACGAGGACTTCAAGCAACGTGTCATCAAAGCTGGATTTACCTACGACCAAGTGAGCAAGAAACAGTTTGACGAACTGATCAAGACAGCAAAATTTGAAGGCTATTATGACGACGCTAAGGCTGAGTTTGATGCGCTGAAGGCCAAGATAGACCATCACGATGTGGCTCGTGACATGGATGCCCACCGACAGGAGATTCAGCAGTTGCTGGAACAGGACATCGTGTCAGCCTACTATTATCAGGGCGGAGAACTACAAGTAGCCCTTCGTTCAGACAAAACCCTTGATAAAGCGAAGGAAATCCTGAACGATAAGGATGCCTATTTGCGCATCATAAATGGCAAAGAAAAGGACGCAAAATCGGATTGAACGACAAAAAAGGGGGAGTAAGTGTTAAAATAGCGTTAAATATACACTTTTCCTACAAAAAAGTATTGCAGAATCAAAAACTATTCGTACCTTTGTATCGCACACAACTAGTAATTTTAATCTATATTTATCATTTTCCTCGGAGTAAAGCTGCCTGTGAGAGGTAGCTTTACTTTTTTCTTACAATTTTTGCAGCAATTCCTTCATACCCTCGGAGGCACCTTTCTGTATCTGCGTGACATTGGCACCAGCACTAATGGGGTTGGGGTCGATGAGGTAAACGGGCACACCAGGACGGACATAATGGATGAGTCCGGCAGCAGGGTAGACATTGAGTGACGTGCCGATGATGATAAAGATGTCGGCCGTCTGACACTCCTCGGCAGCAACGGTGATGTTGGGCACAGCCTCGCCAAAGAATACGATGAACGGACGCAGCAAGGAACCATCGCCAGCCTTCGTGCCTGGTTCGATTTCACAATTGTCAGGCGTCAGCAACTGCTGGTAGCGCGGGTCATCAGGATCGTTACTGGAACAAACCTTCATCAGTTCGCCATGCAGATGGATAACCTTCGAGGAACCAGCCTGTTCGTGTAGGTTATCGACATTCTGAGTCACGACCGTCACGTCATAGTTTTTCTCCAACTCAGCCACCAGGCGATGACCTTCGTTGGGCTTAACACCCCAGCACTTCTTTCGCAGCATGTTATAGAAGTTTGTCACCAACGTTGGATCGTTGAGCCAGCCCTCATGAGTGGCAACTTGTTGTACGGGATACTCTTCCCAAAGACCGTCGGCATCCCGGAAAGTCTTCAGTCCACTCTCTACTGACATGCCTGCACCTGTTAAAACTACAATCTTTTTCATAAGCTAAAAGTATTAAGAATGCACAAAATTAGCAATTTTTCGCGAAATTACGTTCATAAATCATAGAAAAGTTGTACCTTTGCAGCCGATTTGTACGTATATACATTATTAATATAGAGAAAAGAAATGGATAAAGTAAGTTACGCATTGGGTATCGGCATTGGTCACCAGTTGGCAAACATGGGTGGTCAGGAGCTGAATATCGATGATTTTGCACAGGCCGTGAAGGATGTGCTGGCAGGTAAGGATTTGAAGATAAAAAGCAGCGAAGCTCAGCAGATTGTTCAGGAATTCTTTGCTCAGCAGGAGCAGAAAATCAGCAAACAGCGCGCTGAAGCTGGCAAGGCTCATAAGGAGGCTGGCGAGAAGTATCTGGCCGAGAACGCCAAGAAGGACGGTGTCATCACCCTACCCTCTGGCCTGCAATATCAGGTATTAAAGGAAGGTAATGGTAAGAAGCCGTCTGCCAAGGATAGCGTTAAGTGCCACTACGAGGGTTTCCTCATCGACGGTACCGTCTTTGACTCAAGTGTACAGCGTGGCGAGCCTGCCGTCTTCGGACTCCAGCAGGTTATTGCCGGTTGGACGGAAGGTCTGCAGCTGATGCAGGAGGGTGCAAAGTACCGCTTCTTCATCCCCTACCGTCTGGCATACGGTGAGGGTGGCGCCGGTGGATCTATTCCTCCCTTTGCAGCACTCATTTTTGATGTAGAGCTGATAGAGGTGATGTAATCGAAATAACGATATAACGTAATAACGAAATAAAAAAATTAAAGAGAACAATGAAAAAGTTTACATTTGCTGCTATTGCAGCTGTTGCTGCCGTCATGATGTGGTCATGCGGCAATGGTACACCTAATGCCAACCTGAAGACAGACATTGACACTGTCAGTTACGCCATCGGTATGGCTCAGACTCAGGGTCTAAAGGACTATCTCGTAGGTCGTATGGGTGTTGACACCGCTTACATGGACGATTTCATCAAGGGTCTAAACGAAGGTGCAAACTCTGGCGACGACAAGAAGAAGGCTGCTTATTATGCTGGTATCCAGATTGGTCAGCAGATCAGCAACCAGATGGTAAAGGGTATCAACAACCAGTTGTTTGGCGACGACTCTACCAAGAGCATCTCACTGAAGAACTTCATGGCAGGCTTCGTAGCTGGTACACTGGGCAAGGGTGGTCTGATGACTGTTGACTCCGCAGCTCAGGTCGCTCAGGACATGATGCGCACCATCAAGGCCAAGAACATGGAGAAGGAGTTCGGCCCCAACAAGAAGGAAGGCGAGAAATTCCTGGCTGAGAATGCCAAGAAAGAAGGCGTAAAGGTGCTGCCCAGCGGTGTTCAGTACAAGGTGCTGAAGGAAGGTACCGGTGCCATTCCTGCCGATACTTCTCGCGTAAAGGTACACTACGAGGGTAAGACACTCGATGGCAAGGTATTCGACAGTTCATACAAGCGTGGTCAGCCTGCAGACTTCCGTGCCAATCAGGTTATCAAGGGTTGGACAGATGCTCTGACCAACATGCCTGCTGGTTCTACTTGGGAGGTTTACATTCCCCAGGAGCTGGCTTACGGTGAGCGTCAGCAGGGTGCAGACATCAAGCCTTTCTCTATGCTTATTTTCAAGATTGAATTGCTCGAAGTAGATCCTAAGAAATAATGAAGAAGAATATCATGGTAGCACTCGCCCTTCTCGCGGTGGGTGCTACTTTCAATTCAGTACAGGCCCAGCAGATTCCCCCTACACGTGTGGACTCACTGAGCTATAGCATCGGTATGGCCCAGACACAGGGTCTGAAGGATTATCTCTCTAAGCAGAGACACATCGACCTGAACGCTACGAATGTTATGGACAACTTCGTAAAGGGTCTGAAAGAGGGAGCCTACGCTGAGGAATCCCAGGATAAGGCAGCCTACTACGAAGGTATTCAGATTGGTCAGCAGATTCTGCGTCAGATGAAGCCTGGCATCAACAAGGAATTGTTTGGTGACAACAGCAACAAGAGCATCTCGATGGACCTGTTTATGGCTGGTTTCCTGAGTGGTGTCACTGGTAAGGACGGTCTGATGAGCGTTGAAAACGCCCAGACGTTGGCCAAGCGTCTGATGGATGTGGTGAAGAACGATGCCCTGTTGGAACAGTATGGCGCCAACAAGAAGGCTGGCGAGGACTTTATGGCTGGTCAGGCTAAACTGGCTAAGAAAAAGAAGTCTGGCATCACCGTACTGCCCAGTGGTCTGATGTACAAGGTGCTTGTAAAGGGTAACGGTCCGGTAGCCAAGGAGACTGACAAGGTGAAGGTAAAGTATGAGGGTCGTCTCATTGACGGTACCGTCTTTGACTCCACCGAGAAGCATGGCGGTGAGCCTGCTACCTTCGCACCTAATCAGGTCATCAAGGGATGGACTGAAGCTCTCACGCTGATGCCTGTCGGCTCGAAGTGGCAGCTTTACATTCCACAGGAGCTGGCCTACGGCAATCGCGACGCTGGTCAGATCAAGCCTTTCAGCGCTCTCATCTTCGACGTAGAAGTACTTGAAATCGTAGAAGACAAGAAGGAAGAGAAGAAAGACGACAACAAGTAATTATGCAAGAAACGAGACAAAACAAGATAGCCCGTCTGCTCCAGAAAGAACTTTCACTGATCTTTCAGGAGCAGACCCGCGCTATGCATGGTGTGATGGTCAGCGTGACACGTACGAAGATCAGTCCCGACCTCAGCATCTGCACGGCATACCTCAGCATTTTCCCGTCTGAGCGTGGCGAAGAGCTGATACAGAACATCACCCGTAACGAGAAGCAGATACGCTTCGAGCTGGGCACACGCATCCGTCATCAGATGCGCATCATTCCTGAGCTCCGCTTCTTTATCGACGACTCACTGGACTACATCGAGCGCATTGACGAACTGCTGAAAAAGTGAAAAATTCGCTACCGCATGAATTTTCCCTTCTATATTGCGCGTAGATATCTCTTCTCCAAGAAGTCCACTCACGCCATCAACGTCATCAGCGGCATTTCTGTTGTCGGAGTAGCAGTCGCCACGATGGCTTTGGTAGTCACGCTGTCTGTGTTTAATGGTTTCCACGATCTCGTGGCATCCTTCTTTACCCAGATGGACCCTCAGCTGAAGGTTGTTCCCGTCAAGGGTAAGAGTGCCCCTGCCGACGACCCCATCCTGACCAAGATTCGCCAATTGCCTGAGGTCGACGTCGCTACAGAGACGTTGGAGGACCAGGCCTTGGCTATCTATGACAATCGTCAGATGATGGTCAAGATAAAAGGTGTGGAAGACAACTTCGACCAGCTGACGCATATCCGTGAAATATTAGAGGGTGACGGTACCTTCGAACTTCATGCTGCCGACATCAACTACGGCATTCCTGGACTAGGTGTAGCCTACCAGATGGGTTTGGGATATACCTACCCACAACCGCTGAAGATTTATGCTCCGCGTCGTGAGGGACAGCTTAACATGGCCGATCCTACCGATGGATTCGTCGAGGACGAGCTTTATTCGCCTGGTGTCGTATTCTGCATGAAACAAGGCAAGTACGACAAGAACTACATTCTCACCTCATTGGCTTTTGCCCGTAACCTTTTTCAACAGGAAGGCAACTTGTCTTCTCTGGAACTACGTCTGAAGCCCGGCAGCAATTTCGACCGTGTCAAGGACGAGATGCGTGAGATTGCCGGACAGAAATACCAGGTACTCGACCGCTATGAGCAGCAGGAAGACACCTTCCGCATTATGAAGGTTGAGAAACTCATTGCATACATCTTCCTCACCTTTATCCTTATGATAGCCTGCTTCAACATCATCGGCTCGCTATCCATGCTGATTATCGACAAGCGCAACGATGTGCTAACATTGCGCAATATGGGCGCCAACGACAGTCAGATTAGCCGCATCTTCCTGTTCGAAGGGCGTATGATTAGTGTCATTGGTGCTGTTATCGGCATTCTGACTGGTCTCCTGCTGTGCTGGCTGCAACAGCAGTTCGGCATCGTCCGCTTAGGGGCCAGCGAGGGCAACTTCATCGTCAACGCCTATCCTGTCAGCGTCCATCCACTGGACATCGCACTGATTTTCCTGACAGTCATAGCCGTCGGCTTCCTTAGCGTATGGTATCCCGTACGCTATTTTGCCCGTCGTCTGTTAAATTAGAAGACGCTTAACCCAACGTAATTTTTTCCACCTTGACAGGCTCGTTCAGGAAGATCTGAGCCTGCTCCTTGAATTTCTCCGGATTCTCCGTAGTCAGATAATGCACCTGTCCGCCCTTTGTGCAACGCTGTTCAATATTCGGATGGCGCACAAAATACTGTTGTAAGGCCTCAGCCACATACTCGCCTTGAGAAACGATGCGGATGCCTCGCGGAATATACTTATGAATCTTAGGCAACAACAACGGATAGTGTGTGCAACCTAAGATGACGGTATCAATCTCTGGGTCTTGGCGCAACAGCTGGTCAATACACTTCTTGACAAAATAGTCGGCACCTGGCGAATCTGCCTCATTATACTCCACCAATGGCACCCAGAAGGGACACGCCACACCCGACACCTGAATATCGGGAAACAGCTTTTGGATTTCCAAGGTATAGCTCTCGCTCTTGATGGTACCCTCAGTGGCGAAAATACCCACATGACGTGATTGCGTCAACTGTCCGACGACCTCGGCAGTAGGACGTATAACGCCCAAGACCCGACGTTCAGCATCGAGCTTGGGCAAATCGTTTTGTTGAATACTACGCAGGGCTTTTGCCGATGCTGTGTTACACCCAAGGATAACCAGATGACAACCCATCTCGAACAGGCGCACCACAGCCTGGCGCGTAAACTCGTAGACGACATCAAACGAGCGGGTACCATAGGGAGCACGAGCATTATCACCCAAATAAAGGTAGTCATATTGGGGCAACAACTGGCGAATACCATGCAGAATGGTCAGTCCGCCATATCCGCTGTCAAAAATGCCGATAGGCCCAGGTTCCCTACTCACCGTCTCACTTCAGCAGTTCTTTCACGACGCCTGTGATGTCCTCGCCCATCGTAGCGTTCAGCCAAGGCGCCACATTACCATCGGTGTTCAAGATAAAGGCATAGCCACGTGCCTCACCCACCTGCTTCAGCACGGCAGCCAGACGTTCCTTTAGAGGAGCTTTGGCCTCGCACTCAGCTTTGCAGAGCAGACGCTGACTTTCCTTCTTGAAGGCAATGTTCTTGTCAAGCATTTCCTGCAATTCGCTCTGACGCTTCTGCAGAATAGTCATTGGGAAACCTGCCTGACCATCCAGAAATTCCTCGTACTTCTTGTTGAAGTCGTTCTCGACGCGTTTCTGCTCAGTCTCATACTTGGCACGCAACTCATTCATGCTTGCCTGCATCGTAGCATACTCCGGCATAGCCTTGAACACAGAGTCGTAACTCAGATAGCCATACTTCACTACAGGCACAGCGTCCTGCTGTGCATAACTTACCAGACTCATCAGAGTCATTACCAATACCAGTGTTACTTTCTTCATAATCCTGTTATTATTTCCTATTTGGCGGCAAAGATACAAATAAACGAGTAAAAAGCCAAATTTAATCGGGATTTATTTTGTATTTCGCTCGGTTTACGCTACCTTTGCACCCAATGTAACGATATAGTATAGAGAAAACATGGGAAAACTAGTGATTAACTCGTACGACGAGTTTGCCGCCCATCTGGGCGAGGAGTTGGGTGCCAGCGAGTGGCTCCAGGTCGATCAAGACCGTATTAATCTGTTTGCTGATGCCACGCTGGATCATCAGTGGATTCACGTAGATGTAGAACGTGCCAAGGAGGAGAGCCCTTATAAGTCTACCATCGCCCACGGCTATCTTACGTTGAGCCTGCTGCCTTACATGTGGGACCAGATTATCGAGGTCAACAACATCAAGATGCTGGTGAACTATGGCATGAACGACATGCGTTTCGGACAACCCGTCATTACCGGTTCACGTGTCCGTCTGGTCACCAAGCTGCACAGCATCCAGAATCTGCGTGGTATCTGTAAGGCCGAAATCAAGTTTGTCATTGAGATAGAGGGTCAGCGCAAACCTGCCCTGGAGGGTATTGCTGCCTTCCTGTACTATTTTAATTAAGATGAAGACGCAAAAGATAGTCACCTTCGGAGAACTGTTGCTCCGATTCTCGAAACCAGGTCAGCTGCGACTGACGCAGGGCGACATGTTTACCAGCAAGTATGGTGGCAGCGAGGCTAATGTGGCCGTATCGCTGGCTACACAGGGTGAGGATGTGACGTATATCACCCGCCTGCCCGATACCCCTGTCGGCCATGCGGGTGCCCAGTGCATGGCACAATTGGGTGTGGACATCAGCCGCATCGTCTATGGCGGACAGCGCATCGGCACCTATTATTTCGAACCAGCTGCTGGCATGCGTGCCGCCAAGGTTGTGTACGACCGCGACCACTCAGCCTACTATGATCTTGCACCAGGTATGATTGACTGGCGCAGCATTCTCAAGGATGCCGACATCTTCCAGGTATCGGGCATTACAGCAGCCATCTCGCAACAGGCTGCCGATGCCACCTTCGAAGCCCTCGACATTGCCGACGAGCTGGGCATCACCGTTTCGTTCGATATCAACTACCGCAAGAACCTGTGGAAGTATGGGGCCGACCCACGCAAGACACTGCAGAAGATGCTGGCACGATGCGACATGATGTTTGGCGATGCCATTGAGTTCGACTGGATCTCGCAGCATCCGCAGCCACCCTTCACGGCTACCGACTCGAACTTCAAGATGCAGATACCCGAATATCGCGAATGGTTCGACGAGCTGCATGCCCAATATCCGCGCTGTCGTCAGTGGCTCATGGGCATGCGTAACATCGTCGACTCCAACCATCACACGCTGACAGCCCTGCTCTTTACGGACGGTAAGTTGTTAGAGGCCCCCATCATCGATATCCCTGACGTTGTCGACCCTGTGGGTGTGGGCGATGCCTTCATGGGTGGTTTCCTGCATGCCATCAATATCTTCCCTGGCGATCGTGAAAAACAGCTCTACTACTCATTGGCTGCAGCCTCGCTGAAGAACACTATCCCTGGCGACTTCAACCTGTCGACAGAGGAAGAGATATTAGCCGTTATGGAGCATCGCTATAATGCCCATACGCTGTATAAGACCATAGAATAAGATTATACCGCAGGGAACAAGTTGCCCCACGGATAACTGCCAGGCTTGAGCGTCACGAGTGTTCCATTCGTGGCGCTCATTTGTACAACACCCGGAGCAAACTGTGCAGTAATGGTGAATGACGTCCATCCCAAGGCCTGGAGAGTGGTCCATGCAGTGGCTCCTCCCTCAATTATCAAATGCTGAGGACACTGTTCCGCCACAAGCTGCCTGGCCTTCGTTGCCATCATCGTACGCAGATGGACGGCAGCTTCTTTGCCTGTACGATGCGTATAGGGCATTGTGAGAATTACGCTGTGTGCTGCTGCGTATGAGCTGGTATCCCAAAGACTCAGGTCTTCAGAACCATCATAGACCTCGCGAGGCATAGGGGCAAGCGGAATGCCAAGATCCAAAGGCTTGCTCTGAGTGCTGCCACAGAGGAAGAGAGTGGAATTATTAGAGGTGAGAGGTGAGAGGTGAGAGGTGAGAGAATAGTTTTGGCGCTTTGTCATTTCTCTTACCTCTACCCTCTTCTCTGCAAAGCAGAGTGTGGCGTTGCGAATCCCTCTTACCTCTATATATGCCTCAAAGAGGTCTGCAGCACCAGCAAAAAGCGTCTTGCCATCATCATACGTGGCGATGACTCGCTGGATGTCCTCCTTGCTTTCTGCATCGGGCATGATAATGCCTTTCGCTTCCGCATCGGGGAAGCGCTCATTCAACACAGAAGTCTTAGCAGGGAATTCAGGGTCATAGCTGAAGGCCGTTTCGTGTATGGGAACATCATTGATATAATAGATGCCATTGCGGATGATGCGTCCCTTCGAAGGATTAGCAGGCAGATAGACAGCACGCTCATAGCCAGTAGCCTGCATCAGGGCTGTAAGCTCAGCCACCACATGGCCACGTAGGGCGGAGTCGGTCTTTTTAAAGAGGTGAGAGGTGAGAGGTGAGAGGTAAGAGGATAGCCTCTTCGTCTCTGCAACCGCCTCTGGTTCAGTCATTGAGCGGGTGTCGGTGGCGATGACGGTTGTTCCGTCTGTGACTGTGCCACAGCCACACACTAAACGGACGTTCTCTCCACGCGAGAAAGCGATGCCCGCAATCTCCGCAGCCCCCGTAATATCATCAGCAATGACTATCATGCTACTTACCTCTTACCTCTTCTATAGATTGCCATTCTCGTAGCATAATCTATCGACAGCGTCATAGCGCTATCATTAGCGATGCCCTTGCCAGCCACGTCGAAAGCGGTGCCGTGATCTACCGAGACACGGATAATAGGCAAACCTAGGGTGATATTCACACCACTGGCCGAATCCATCTTGCCCGTTTCCTTGTTCCAGTTGAAGGCACACACCTTCAAGGGAATATGACCTTGGTCGTGATACATCGCCACACATCCGTCGAACTTGCCACATTTGGCTTTGGCGAAGATGCTGTCGGGTGGTACGGGACCCTCTACATCGAAGCCACGCTGCTGCAGTTCCTCGATGGCAGGAATAATCTCCTGTGCCTCCTCCCAGCCGAACATGCCGTTCTCACTGCTGTGGGGATTCAGACCAGCTACGCCAATATGGGGTTTCTCGATACCAAACTGGCGACAGGCGTCGTCGATGAGTTCCACGCACTCAATGACGCGAGCCTTCTTCACCAAATCGCAGGCCTTGCGCAGGGGCACATGTGTCGATACATGGATGACGCGGATGTTCTCATCAGCCAACATCATGGCATACTTCTTCGTATTCGTAAACGTAGCATAGATCTCCGTATGGCCGTCGTAATGATGACCAGCCAGGTTCAGCGCCTCTTTGTTCAGCGGAGCGGTCACGGTACCGTCCACCTCGTCAGCCATCGCCAGTTCGATGGCTTTTTTGATATACTGGAAGGCGGCATTGCCACACTGGGCCTGTACCTTACCGAACTCGAAGGTCGCGAGGTCGACGCATTGCAGGTCGATGACATCGATGACGCCATGCTGAAACTTGGCATCCTTGACGCTCTGGATGGCGTTTACCTGCAGGTCAAAGCCCAGCAACTTGACAGCCTGCTGCATGATGGCAGCATCGCCCGTAACGACAGGACGGCACTTCTCGTAAGTCTCTTTTCTATTCAGGGCGCGCACCGTAATCTCAGGACCGATGCCTGCAGGGTCGCCCATGGTGATGGCTAATATTGGTTTCATATCAATACAATGAGTTATAAATCGCTTTGGCATCTTGCTCTGTTACTTCTCTCGGATTGTTCTTCAGCAAGCGCTGTACCTGCATGGCAGCTTTCGCCATACCATCTACGGCTGTCTGAGGGATGCCCAGTGCAGTCAGTTTGTCAGGAATACCAACAGCAGCAGCCAGACGATAGATAAAGTCTACACCACGCTGAGCCGTCTCTTCATCGTTGACTCCTGGTTGACAACCTAAAGCAATAGCCACTTCTGCGTGACGCTTCACGTTGGCAGGCATGTTGAACTTCATGACGCTAGGCAATAGGATGGCATTCGACAGTCCATGGGGAATATGGAATTCGCCACCGAGGGGGTAGCTCAGCGCATGGACCGCAGCCGTGTTGACGGGACCTAAGCACAGTCCGCCATAGAGCGAACCAAAGGCCAGAGCCTCACGAGCCTCCTGATCTTGTCCGTTTTTAACAGCACGCTCCAGATTGGCGGCTATCAGTCGGATGCCCTGCAAGGCATAGATGTCGACAGACGGGTGGGCAAACTTGTTGGTATAGGCCTCGATGCAGTGTGTCAGCGCATCCATACCGGTGTCAGCGGTGACCTTGGCAGGGACAGTCCATGTCAGCTTGGGGTCGACGTAGGCAGCATCGGCAATCAGATAGGGCGATACGATACCCTTCTTCAGGTGGTCGCGCTCGTCCAACAGGATGGCGTTGGGCGACACCTCCGAACCCGTACCTGCCGTTGTGGGCAGACAGGCAAACCACAAACCCTTCGTCTTGATGAATCCTGTACCAAAACAGTCTTCCACCTGTTGGTCGCTATTGAGGAATGCGGCAACGAGTTTGGTGACGTCGAGTACCGAGCCGCCACCGATACCAACGACGCTGTCGGCCTTGAAGTCGCGAGCCACTTGCAAGATGGTCTTGAAGTCGTTGACTGTGGGTTCAGCAAGGATGTTTTGGAACACCTCGATGCTAACGCCTGCCTTACGGAGCTCTGCCAATGGCGCTTCGATGAGAGGCAAAATAGGAGGCGCTGTCAACACAAACAGGCGCTGATAGCCCAACTTCTTATAATCTTCTACTAATGTCTGAATGCAGCCCGTTCCGAACACGATTTTCTGTGGCTGCAATAATGTAATTCCATTCATACGTCCTTATGATTTATTTATCATAAGACGAATGCAGCGGCATTTTGTCACATCTCCAGCAACACTTCCCGACAATATTACGGTTGCAGCGTGAAACCAAACACCATATAGGCTTTCTGCGTACAGGGATTGGCAGCAATCTGTGCAAAGACAGGAACGGAGAACGTTTCCGTAATCTTGATAGCCTTAGCAGCCTGCAGCGAGAGGTTGGTGACAGCAAAGCCCGTCGTATTGTACACACCGCTGCTGACATACGGAACGGCACCTACCGTAGCAGTCCAATCGATGGACGACAGCTTAAACGGCACTGCTGCTTCCACGTAACTGCTATACGCCCGTTTACCATCTTCACCAGCCTTATAGTCATTGCCCGCAAAATTCGTAAACCACTGCAGCGATGCAACACCGAAATTATAGCCGATATTCGCTTCGAAGACATGATTCGTACCGTGGGCGTCATACTTGAAATAGCGTCCTGTAGGGTCATTACCACTCACGTCATTCGACCAATAGTCGGTAATGCCGATATTCAGGCCACCAATGCTGTAGGCCAGCGTCAGGTCTATCTCCCTCGCATCGTCAGGGTTGGTAATACCTACACTACCCCATGCCGACAGCGACAGACCTTTATAGCCGATGCCAAGTGTGGGCTGCAACGATGCTTCGCCCAAGTCCTGACCACGCCAATAGTAGTGGCTCACCACATCAGCACTGATAATTGTCTCTACGTTGTCCTGCGCAAGGGTGGTCAAGCTCATGGCCAATCCTACGACAAAAAATACTATCTTTCTCATTTCTTTGTTGTGTTATCTTTTTCAGATGCAAAGATACGAATAAAAGTCGGACTAACAAAACATCAGCCCAACTTTTCATTTCTGGCATTGTAATTTCTTCAAAACCAGCATCTGGGCCTCAGTAACGCCATACACCGGGGGCGTTCTCGTCCTTCGTAAACTTCAGCTTCTTCTCAATTGCTTTCACTTTCATCGTCATAATTCTTTTCTCCTCTTAAATCGAAAATTAGTAATAATGTAATAAAAAATCATAAATTAATAGTTTTAGGTTTGCTCACTCGCTTCGTCGCTTTCCGGACAGATTTTTTGCGCGCTGGGCAGGCAGTAAAATCTCGCAGGCCTGAAACAAAATTTTTGCGGGCCGAGGCGCCTTTCTCCATCTTTATTTCGACACTCCAAGTGTGGTGCAAGGAGAATGCAGAGTCAAGATTTTTCTTGCTATGCTGAGCCGAAGCCCACACTCGCATCACAACTTGTTAGTGATGCAAAGGTACACATTTTTCAGCATTTAAAAAAGAAATAATCGTAGTTTGTTTGTTAAAAAGTGTTTAACCGTTAATTCCTTGACCCGAATAGGTCAATATGTCAATAGGTCAATATGTCATTTAGAGTTCTGGCGGAGGAATATTTGCTCACTATAATAATAAAAATATATTTTTATTATTATAGTGTATAAAAATCGCCCATCTCCAATCCTTAATGACCTAATGACACATGACATATATGACACATTTTCTTGTACCAAACTTTTCTTTGCATTCGCTGCTCAAAAATTTGGTGATTCCAAAATTATTCACTATCTTTGCAGTGTAGTTATTGCATTACAAGCTAAAACAATGGAACGCGACATATATACATCTAAGCCCCGGAGCACTTCGAATCCTTTAGTTTTTTTCGTCAAAGTATCCCCAAATAGTGAGCTCTTTGTCAGCCAGAGGCGTCTTGAACAGGAAGCTGGCGAGGTAGCCTACAACGAGGACGATGAGGTGGCTGTAGACGCCAAGCATGTATTTATGGTGCGAGAAGTTCCAGTCGCCCAGGTCGAGCAGTGTCTGCTTCACCCCGTCGCCATCGATGTCGACCTTGGTGCTGGTCAGAACCGCATAGGCCGTAAAGAGTACCGCAGCAGCGATACCGATATAGAGTCCCTGCTTGTTGGCACGACGGCTGAATAGTCCCAGTACGAAAATGCCCACGATACCTGCTGAGAAGATGGCATAGAGCGAGAACAAGGCACCCAAAATGCCCTCACCGCCCCAGAAAATATAGAGACATGCCACCCCGATGGCTCCTATGCCAGACAGAACCACCATCCATTTACCGAAGCGCAGCTGTTGCTGGTCAGTAGCATCTTTCTTAAAGCGTTTGTAGTAGTCTTGTACGGCGATGGCTGACAGGCAATTCAGGTCGGAGTCCAACGACGAGATGGCTGCGGCAGCCAGGGCGGCGATGATGAGACCACGAATACCCACGGGCAACTCGTGTGCAATAAAATAAGGAAAGACCTCGTCGGCCTTGATGCCTTCGGGCAGGAGGGGTGCCCCCTGTGCATGGTAGTAGGCAAAGAGCGCCGTACCGATGAACATAAACAGCGCCCAGATGGGAACCGACATCAGCACACCAATATATGCCGCCTTCTTGGCCTCGTGGTCGTTTTTGGCTGCCAGATAACGCTGTACGATGGTCTGGTCGGTGCCATACTTCTGAAGGGCGTAGAAGATACCGTTCAGTACCATGACGAGGAAGCATAGCTCTGAGAGACTCCAATCGTAGGGTCCAAAGTCAATCTTATTATACTCCGAGGCAATACGGAACGTCTCCGCAGGTCCACCCTCGATACCAAACAGCAGGATAGCGATACAGATGATGCCGCCTCCGATGAGCAGGAATCCCTGGGCCACATCCATCCATACGATGGCCTCCATGCCACCGAACAGCGTCAGGATGATGATGGTGATGCCCAGCACCAGAACGATGGTATAGATATTAATATTAAGGAAGGTAGCCAACGCCATCGATACAAGGAAGAACACGGTACCAGCCTTCGAGAAGTGGCCTAACGTGAAAGCAAACGACGAGTAGAGGCGTGCAAACAGTCCGAAGCGGCGCTCGAAGTATTCGTACGTCGACAGGCGGATGACCTTGCGGAACAGCGGGACAATAATGCCAATGAGGGCCACCAGCACGATGGGAACCATCAGTCCCTGTACCAACAATATCCAGTTGTCGGCATAGGCTGCACCCGGGTAGGCCAAAAACGTTACACTCGATATCAGCGTGGCAAAGATGGAGATGCCCACGGCCCAGGCAGGAATCTTTCCTCCGCCAGCAAAGTATTGCGACGTATCCTTCTGCTTGCGGGCGAAAAAGACGCCCGTGCCGATGGCTGCCAGAATAGATAGCAGCACGATGATGTAATCAATCCAATGCATTTCGATGTTTCGTTATTTCGATATTTCTGATGTTTCGATATTTCGTTTTTCCGGGATACCGTTATTCCGTAATTTTGGCGACTATTGTCCGTTCCTCTTCGGCAGACAGACGAGTGAGTGGCATCAGCATCCAGGGATCGCAGAGACCCTTAGTCTGCATCATCACCTTCAAGGCAGCGAGCGACTGGCCGAGGGTACGGTCCTTCTGATAGATTTTGGCTATCTCATTGGTCTCGTCCTGCAAGCGGTTGGCAGTTGCCATATCGCCAGCAATGGCTGCTTCGTAGAGTGCGTTGAACATCTCGGGCACGTAGTTACCCGTAGACGGGACGATGCCGTTGCCACCCAATTCCAACGCGCGGGCACTCTGGGCTGCCCAGCCACAGAAGTAGGCGAAGTCGTCGCGTCCCTTGGCAATATCAATACACTGTGCCATGCGCTCCAAATCGCGCTCCGAGTCTTTTAGACCCACGATATTCGGATGGTCAGCCAGACGCCTGATGACATCCACGGGGATACTCATGTGCGTCGTAGCCAGGATATTGTAGAGCATCAGTGGACCAGTGATGCAGTCGGCCAATGTCTGATAGTATTCGTACATCTGATCGGGAGTCAGGGCATAGTAGGTGGGCAGCGTTGCCACGATGACATCAGCGCCTAAAGCACTGTATATCTCAGCCTGGCGCACCTGCTCAGCAAAACAGTTGCCCGTCAGACCAGCGTAAATCAGAATACGCCCTTTGGCAGCCTTGACGGCAGTATCGACAAACAGCTGTCCGTCAGCCTGGCTGACACTATTACCTTCGCCTGTAGTACCCATGAGCAGGGGCGACACCTTATTATCTGCAAAAAAGTTAATAATTCTCTTGACGGCCTCAGTGTCGAGTTGTCCGTCCTGGGTAACGGGTGTAACCATCGGCACCACCACGCCGCGATACTTGCTATTGTTCATATACACTTTAATAGTTTGTTGTTATCTACCTATATATTAATGACGTACAAACTCACGATTAGTCATCACTCTCTACGAATCTCCAACTATTAACTATTTTTTGCAAAAAAATCTTGGTACAAATGTATGCGATTTTAGCTATTTTTTGTACCTTTGCAACCGAATCGGATTATCCAAAACGGAAAACTTTTTGGAAATTCGGAGACGAAAAGTTGTCCAAAACAGGAAACCTTAGTCAGACGAGAAAGCAATTCTAAAACCAAAATAGTAGAGATATACAAACAAATGGAAATTAAAAATTTTACCATTACGAAGCGTGACGGTACCAAGGATCGCTTCTCTTTAGACAAGATTATGAATGCCATAGTGAAGGCATTTGAGAGTGTTGATGAGCCTGCTGACCTCGGAACAGTATCAAAAATTCTGAGTCATCTGGACATGCACGACGACATCAAAGTGGAAGACATTCAGAACCAGGTTGAAGAGGCTCTGATGCGCGAAGGTTTCTACAAGGTGGCCAAGTCGTTTATCCTTTATCGTCAAGAACACTCAGAAGACCGTGACACACTTGAGAAGATGATGTTCCTCTCAGAGTACACCGAATCTGTCAACGCCGCTACGGGTTCGAAGTACGACGCCAACGCCAATGTGGAGCACAAAAACATTGCCACGCTGATTGGCGAGCTGCCCAAGTCGAACTTCATCCGTCTGAACCGTCGCCTGCTGGTGGACCGCATCAAGAAGATGTACGGCAAAGAGTTGGCTAACGAGTATATCGACAAGCTGACCCACCACTTTATATATAAGAACGATGAGACGTCACTGGCCAACTATTGCGCCTCTATCACCATGTACCCATGGCTTATTAACGGAACGACAGCTATTGGTGGCAACTCTACAGCCCCCACCAACCTGAAGTCGTTTGCCGGTGGTTTCGTCAATATGGTATTCATGGTCAGCTCGATGCTCTCAGGTGCCTGTGCTACGCCCGAGTTCCTGATGTACATGAACTACTTCATCGGCAAGGAGTATGGCAAGGACTACTGGCAGCATCCTGAACAGCAGGCCGACCTGTCACTGAAGAAGCGTACCATCGACAAGGTCATCACCGACTACTTCGAGCAGATTGTCTACACGCTGAACCAGCCTACCGGTGCCCGTAACTACCAGGCCGTATTCTGGAATGTGGCCTACTACGATAAGTACTATTTCCAGAGCATCTTTGGCGAGTTCTACTTCCCCGACGGAAGCCAGCCTGACTGGGACGGACTGTCCTGGTTGCAGAAACGCTTCATGAAGTGGTTCAACCAGGAGCGCACGAAGACCCTCTTGACCTTCCCTGTAGAGACCATGGCCCTGCTCGTCGACGAGAATGGCGATTGCAAGGACAAGGAATGGGGCGACTTCACAGCCGAGATGTATTCCGAGGGACACTCGTTCTTCACCTACATGAGCGACAATGCCGACTCTCTGTCGTCTTGCTGCCGTCTGCGCAACGAGATTACCGACAACGGCTTCAGTTATACGCTGGGTGCCGGTGGTGTCAGCACGGGTTCGAAGTCGGTGCTCACCATCAACCTGAACCGCTGCATCCAGTATGCCGTCAACCACAAGATGGACTATCTGGAGTATCTGGGTGGCGTCATCGACCTGTGCCACAAGGTACAGATGGCCTACAACGAGAACCTGAAGGAACTGCAGGCTCATGGCATGCTGCCCCTGTTCGATGCTGGCTATATCAACATCAATCGTCAGTATCTCACCATCGGTATCAACGGACTGGTGGAGGCCGCCGAATTCATGGGCCTAAAGATTACGCCTAACGACGACTACCAGAAGTTCGTGCAGGGCATCCTCGGACTCATCGAGAAGTATAACAAGCAGTACCGTTCAAAGGAGGTGATGTTCAACTGCGAGATGATTCCTGCCGAAAATGTCGGTGTGAAGCATGCCAAATGGGACCGTGAGGACGGCTACTTCGTACCTCGCGACTGCTACAACAGCTATTTCTATGTCGTTGAGGACGACTCGTTGAGCGTCATCGATAAGTTCAAGTTGCACGGACGTCCCTATATCGAGCACCTCACTGGTGGTTCTGCCCTGCACATGAATCTTGACGAGCATCTGTCAAAGCAGCAGTACCTGCATCTGCTGAAGGTTGCTGCGCAGGAGGGTTGCAACTACTTTACATTCAACATCCCCAACACCGTCTGCAACGACTGTGGCCACATTGACAAGCGTTATCTGAAGGAGTGTCCGCACTGCCATTCGAAGAATGTTGACTACATGACCCGCATCATCGGCTATCTGAAGCGTGTCAGCAACTTCTCGCAGCCACGTCAGGAAGAAGCCGCACGCCGTTTCTATGCGCACACAGAGTCTAACAACTAATCGCAATAAGACTATTGTGACATGTTGAAATACGTTAATACTGGGATTGTTTTTCAGGAGATACCCGACGAAGTGACACTGGCGATTAATATTTCCAATTGCCCGTGTCACTGCCCGGGTTGTCACAGCCGTTATCTCTGGGAAGATATTGGCATGCCCCTGACCACTGACGCCATCGACGACTTTGTCAGCCAATACGGCACCGACATCACATGCATCGCGCTGATGGGTGGCGATGCTGACCCGAAGGGCGTCAACCAGTTGGCACAGTACATCCACGAGTACCATCCACAATTCCATGTGGCATGGTACAGTGGACGTCTGCGCGTGCCACACGTCGTAAACAAGCAAGACTTCGACTACATCAAGATCGGTCCGTACATCCGCCATCTCGGTCCCTTGAAATCGGCAACTACCAACCAGCGGCTCTACCGTCGTACAATGGATGGCGACTTCGAGGACATCACCTACCGTTTCTGGCGAGAGCGCGACATGGCGGTATAAAGAATGTGAGAACATTCCCAATAACTATAATTAAATGAAGCTGAGGAACCTTTTTCTTATATACGTACTGTCCTTGTTTCCTTGGGTCCTTTCGGCACAAGAGATGACAAAGGACGATTCGTTGCGTCATCAGACTGATTCGCTGGTTAACAGCCTGCGCAGTCAGGTACAGGAACTTGAGATGCAACGCATACTGATGTCCGAACAATTGGCAAAGACAGGAAACAGTCTGCGCGAAGACTCCTTGGCTAAAGCCATTCGCAAGGCTCGTATCGACTCACTGCGCAAGTTGACGCCTGGTACGCCACTGGTCGTCGAGGACGACACACTGTTCTCCATCTACGCCCGTCGCGGTGGCATGCTACCAACCAACCGTGCCAAAGAGGCCAGTGAGAAGATTGTGGAATTAGGTCATCGGCTGAAGTTCTTTACCGACTCCGTCTATGTCTACGAAGGTGAATTGACCACCGACATCATGGTTGGCGAGGCGGTCATCTTCAGTGTTACCGATAATGACGCATTATGGGAGAACACGACACGCCAGGAGTTGGCCAGCAGCTATCGCGACATCATACAGAAGAAGTTGGAAAAGCTGCATGCCGAATATGGTTTCCAACAGAAGCTAAAAGGCGGTCTGCTGGTTGTCTGCATCCTTGTGGCACAGGTCCTGCTCATCTGGCTCACCAACTGGTTCTATCGCCGTTGGCGCATCCGCCTGGCCCGCAAGCTGCTGCGACAGGCGCGTCCTATCAGTATCAAGGACTATGAGGTGCTGAACGTCCATCGTCAGGGTCGGGTCTTCCTCTTCAGCTTTAATGTGTTACGATGGCTAGTCATCGCCGTTCAGTTGCTGTTCAGCATACCATTGTTGTTCTCGGCATTCCCTGAGACCAAGTCGCTTACCTATCGCGTCTTCGGCTACATCTGGAACCCCTTTACGGATATCATCGGCTCCGTTGTAGGCTTCCTGCCTAACTTGTTTAAGATCATTGTCATCATCTTCTGTTTCCGCTATCTGGTAAGAGGCATCCGCTACCTGCTTAACGAGATAGCCGTAGGAAACCTGAAGGTCAACGGTTTCTATGCGGACTGGGCACAACCCACCTTTGTCATTATCCGTGTGCTATGCTACTCGTTCATGCTCGTCATGATATGGCCCTTGTTGCCCAGCAGCAACTCCGAAGTATTCCAGGGCGTCTCCGTATTTATCGGTATCATTGTGTCACTCGGTTCGTCCAGCATCATCGGTAATGTCATGGCAGGTATGGTGATGACCTACATGCGTCCGTTCCGTATCGGCGACTTCATCAAGTTTGGCGACACACAGGGCTTCGTCATCGAAAAGACCGTACTCGTTACGCGTATCCGTACACGTAAGAACGAGGTGATTACTATCCCCAACTCCAACCTCATGACCTCGCAGACCTCTAACTTCACCTTTGCCGCCCAGAACTACGGTGTCATCGTACACACCAAGGTCACCATCGGCTACGACATGAAGTGGGAAGTGATTCGCGACCTGCTGCTCGCTGCCGCCAAGGCTACACCGCATATTGTCAGGAAACCCGAGCCCTTCGTCGTCGTCACGGCACTCGACGACTTCTATGTCGAGTACGAGGTCAATGCATATACCCACAAGCCCGAACAGTTGTCGCTCATCTATTCTGAACTACATCAGAACATCCTCGACAACTTCCATCAGGCAGGCGTCGAAATCATGTCACCCCACATTTTTGCACACCGCAAGGACCTGGAACTACAGATTCCAAAGGAACAGCAAAAATAAATAAGGAGACTATTCTGCTTTTTTTGTTACCAAATAGGAGGCACCCATCGATAGAACAAGGACGCCAAAGATGAAGGCCAGGCTCCACGGGGTGGGAATCTCGATATGTGGCATGTCAAGTTGGAGACCGAGGAGTTCAGCTGCACCATTGATGTATTCGTTCATAGCCAGAAGCATCTTGACACCGACGAAGATAAGGATGATGCCCAAGCCATATTTCAGGTACTTAAAATACTGCGCTACAGCGGCAAGCGCGAAGTAGAGGGCACGCAAACCTAGGATGGCGAAGATGTTAGAGGTGAGCACGATGAACGGGTCGCGGCTGACGGAGAATACAGCGGGAATAGAATCGACGGCAAAAGCCACATCGGTAGTCTCGATGACCAGCAGGGTGACAAACAACGGTGTGGCAAGACGCTTACCATTCTCGATGACAAAAAACTTCTCGCCATGCAACTGATCGGTAGCTGGGAAGAATTTCTTGAACCAGCGAACGATGATGTTCTTCGAGGGATCAGCCTCCTGACTGTCATCGTGTTTGAACATCTTGGCACCCGTATAGAGCAGGAAAATACCAAAGAGCCCCAAAATCCACTCGAAACGCTCGACCATCGCTGCGCCAGCAAAGATAAAGATGCTGCGCAGCACCAAAGCGCCAAAAATGCCCCAGAAGAGTACTTCGTGCTGGTATTTGCGCTCGATGCCGAAGAACGAGAACAGCATGAGGAACACGAAGAGGTTGTCCATCGACAGCGACTTCTCGATAAGATAGCCTGCCAGGAACTCCATCGCCTTTTCATGTGCATCGTGAGGATACCACAGATAGATGGCTGCACAGAACACCAGTGACACGCCAATCCATACGGCAGTCATCTTGAGTGCCTCTTTCACTTTCACTTCATGCTGACCTTTCTTGCCGAACATCTTCAGGTCGGCAATCAGCATGATGAATACCAATACGTAGAAAACAATCCAAGCCCACAGGGGCATTCCCATTAAATCCATTTATTTTGTTCTTGAATAAGTACGATAACCGTAGGCGATGATAACGAGGAAACAGATGAGTGGCAACACAAACGACACGTTGACTGCAGGCATGCCGAACAACTCCTTCTGGTCGATAATAGTAGCCTGCAACGGGGGCAACACACTACCGCCAAGAATGGCCATAATCAAACCTGCAGCGCCAAACTTGGCATCGTCGCCCAAACCTTGCAGGGCAATACCGTAGATGGTGGGGAACATGAGCGACATACAGGCGGAGATAGCCACCAGACAATAGAGCCCAGCACGACCGTCGATAAAGATGACGCCACACGTCAGCAAAGCACCTACCACTGCCAAAATGCCCAACAACGCACCAGCATTGATATATTTGAGAAAGTAGGTGCAGATGAATCGGCTCGACACGAAGATGGCCATCGCCACGATATTATACGTCTGCGACGTCACTTCGGCCTCCTGTTCAGCCATGCCTTCGTTCATCAACACGCGCGTACCATATTGTATAATAAACGTCCAGCACATGATCTGCACTCCGACATAGAAGAACTGGGCGATGACACCCTCGCGATAGTAGTCGATAGAAAAGATGCGCTTCAAGGTCGGCAGAAAGTTAATGTCGTGGTTCTGATCGCCATTCTTGGGCATCTTGGTGAAGTAAATCACCGCAAACATCAGGGCTATCACAGCACCGATGGCCAGATAGGGGGCTATCAGGACACCAAGGTCAGAGTCGCGCATGACACTGAACTCAGCATCAGAGAGTAGCGCGCGCTCGTCGGTAGAGGCGGGATTCAGCTTGGCCTGGATGAAGTTCATGGCGACATACATGCCACAAAGCGACCCCATAGGATTGAAGCACTGAGCCATATTCAGACGACGGGTAGCGGTCTCTTCAGAACCCATAGTCAGTATATACGGGTTACACGATGTCTCGAGGAACGATAGGCCGCAAGTCAGAATGAAGTAGGCCACCAGAAAGGGATAGTACATGCCCGTCCATGAAGCTGGCAGAAAGAGCAGCGCTCCAACAGCATAAAGTCCCAGGCCCATCAGCACACCGGCCTTGTAAGAATATTTACGGATGAACATAGCCGCAGGGAACGCCATAGCGAAGTAGCCGCCATAGAAGGCCACCTGCACCAGTGCACCATCCGTCACGCTCATGCGGAATATCTTCGAGAAGGCCTTGACCATCGGGTTGGTGATGTCGTTGGCAAAGCCCCACAGGGCAAAGCACGATGTCACAAGGATAAACGGTACGAGATAGCTCACACCATTCTTTGAAATCAGCGAATCTTTTTCTGACATAGTTTAGCGTTTAGCGTTAAGAGTTTGGAGTATTTGATTATTTATCGGCAATTTTACGGAACGACTGCAACTTCTCGCCATAGCAGAGGTCGCCACAGTCGCCAAAGCCCGGCACGATATATTTCTGCTCGTTCATACCCTGGTCGATGGCAGCACACCAGATGGTGGAACCTTCGGGCAATGCTTCCTTAACGACTTCGATGCCCTCAGGGGCAGCAATGACGCAACAGAGATGAATCTTCTTGGGCTTGCCAGCCTGTAGCAGGGAGTCGATGGCGGCAGCCAGACTGCCACCCGTTGCCAGCATGGGGTCGACAATGATAAGCGTCTTGTTCTTAACACTTTGTGTAGCAATATATTCCGTATGAACACCGACCTCAGTATGTTCACGATTGATATACATGCGGAAGGCTGACACGAAGCCATTGTCGGCCTTATCGAACACGTCGAGGAAGCCCTCATGGAACGGCAGCCCGGCACGCAATACGGTAGCCAGTACGATGTCTTCCTTGGGCAGGGGAATGTCGATAGTACCAAGAGGTGTCGTAATGGTCTTGGGCTTGTATTCCAAAGTCTTCGACAGCTCGTAGGCCATCATTTCACCGATACGCTTGATGTTGTAACGGAACAGCAGGCGATTCTTCTGGTAGTTCTTGTCACGCAACTCCGACATATACTGATTGATAATCGAGTTGTTCTTGCTGAAATCTATTACTTCCATAGTTATGAGTTTTTAAGATGGGTACAAAGGTACTGATTTTGCGCTAAATTTTGACAAGTGGGAGTGACAAAAACTGATTAGTGTGTCGTTTTTTAACTTCTTTAACCTAAAAAAGGTTGTGTGCGCACAAAATATTCTCAATTCTTAATTCTTAATTCTTATTTTATTAGTACCTTTGCACCCGAATTCAAAAAATAGGTAATAGTAATTTTAAAATAAAAAGTATTATGGCAAAGTTAGATTTGACTCAGTATGGCATCACTGGTTCTACCGTGATTGCTCACAATCCATCGTATGAGTACCTCTTCGAGGAGGAGACAAAGGCTGGTCTCGAGGGTTTCGACAAGGGCGTAAACACCGAGCTCAACGCTGTAAACGTTATGACTGGTATCTACACTGGTCGTTCACCTAAGGACAAGTACATCGTGAAGGATGCACAGAGCCAGGACAAGGTATGGTGGACTACTGAGGAGTACAAGAACGACAACCACCCCATGAGCGAGGAGGTTTGGGCAAAGGTTAAGGAGATTGCCATCAAGGAACTCTGCAATAAGAACCTGTATGTTGTTGACGCTTTCTGTGGTGCTAACGAGGCTACCCGTCTGCGCGTCCGTTTTATCGTTGAGGTGGCTTGGCAGGCACACTTCGTTAAGAACATGTTCATCCAGCCTACCGCTGAGGAGTTGGAGTCGTTCGAGCCTAACTTCGTGATTTATAACGCTTCTAAGGCTAAGGTTGAGGACTACAAGGCACTGGGCCTGAACTCAGAGACCTGCGTGGCTTTCAACACCACAAGCCGCGAGCAGGTGATCATCAACACTTGGTACGGTGGTGAGATGAAGAAGGGTATGTTCTCAATGATGAACTACTATCTGCCTCTGCAGGGTATCGCTTCTATGCACTGCTCTGCTAACACCGATATGGAGGGTAAGAACACCGCTATCTTCTTCGGTCTGTCTGGTACAGGTAAGACCACGCTGTCTACCGATCCTAAGCGTCTGCTGATTGGTGACGACGAGCACGGATGGGACGACGAGGGTGTATTCAACTTCGAGGGTGGCTGCTACGCTAAGGTTATCAACCTCTCTAAGGAGAACGAGCCAGACATCTACGGAGCTATCAAGCGCGACGCTCTGCTCGAGAACGTAACTGTTGACGCTGCTGGTAAGATTGACTTCGCTGACAAGAGCGTTACTGAGAACACCCGCGTAAGCTATCCTATCAACCACATCGAGAAGATTGCCCAGAAGGTGAACGGCAAGAGCGCTGGTCCAGAGGCTAAGAACGTTATCTTCCTCTCTGCTGACGCATTCGGCGTACTGCCCCCAGTATCTATCCTGACTCCTGAGCAGACTAAGTACTACTTCCTCTCTGGTTTCACAGCTAAGCTGGCTGGTACAGAGCGTGGTATCACTGAGCCTACTCCTACATTCTCTGCTTGCTTCGGTCAGGCATTCCTCGAGCTGCACCCCACAAAGTATGCTGAGGAGCTCGTTAAGAAGATGGAGAAGAGCGGTGCCAAGGCTTACCTCGTGAACACTGGTTGGAACGGTACCGGCAAGCGTATCTCTATCCCCGATACACGTGGTATCATCGACGCTATCCTGGATGGCGCTATCCTGAAGGCTGAGACCAAGAAGATTCCTTACTTCGACTTCGAGGTTCCCACAGCTCTGCCCAACGTGAACCCCGCTATCCTCGATCCTCGTGACACTTACGCTGACGCTGCTGAGTGGAACAAGAAGGCTGAGGATCTGGCTGCCCGCTTCATCAAGAACTTCAAGAAGTACGAGGGCAACGAGGCTGGTAAGGCACTCGTCGCTGCTGGTCCAAAGCTCTAAAAAGCATTTTTTGACCTACATCAAAATAAGAGGTGGTTTCTTTCGGAAATCACCTCTTTTTGTGCGCGTCTTGATAAAAATGCAGTAATTTTGCACCCGTAATCGTGATGATTACATGTTTTCATAGTTATTCATTAGGTTAGTAGTTATTAGATTTTTTAAGGTAAAGATTATGTTATTAGATTTTCAAACAACGCTAATATTGGTGTGTACGGCTGTGGCGACAGTATTAAGTGTTATCACGTTAGTAAATACCGATATTCGTTGAAAAATAGCGCGGAGTGAGTGATTCATACCGCGCTCTTTTTATAAATAAACCTAAAATATCGTCTTTTATCATATATTTTACTTAATAAAAGAAAGAAAATTGCTCAAAATTGAAGATTTGTGCGTAAATTTGCACCCAAATTGGAATAAAGTAAGCAAATGAAGCTCATAAAAATCTCATTGATATTAGCAATGACCATCGTACTGATGGCCTCTTGCCTCAAATCAGACGACAGCAACAGCGTGACACTCTACGGAGATGCCGCTATTACTGGTTTTACATTAGGCACCCTCAACAAATATATTGACGGAAAGAAGACGACATATAAAGGTAGTAGCTATGATTTCAGCATCGACCAGTCAAGCACATCGAAGCACACCTTCAAGGACACGACGATTATCGGGCGCTGCATCTTCAACAACGACTCACTGCCCTTGGGTACCGACATCAAGCATGTCGTTGGCACCATTTCAACCCGAAACAATGGTGTTGCACTCATAGAACGTCTGAATGCACCCGACGTCTTTGACTATTTCTCCTCGTCGGACAGCATCGATTATTCTAAGCCACGTAAGGTCAGGGTCTATTCCAGTGATGGTACTAACTACAATCAGTACTATATCAGTGTCGATGTTCATCAGGAGGATGGCAACCAATTTGTATGGACTCTGATGGATGACGATTGGACAGCAACACCAGACGAAACGGTTCTGCCTGAAGGTATCAAAAAAATATTGGGCAACAGTACGTCTGAACGCTATGCCATGTCTACTGACAATAAGCTTATGGTGTCGCATGACAAAGGTGCCACATGGCAGGAAGAGCTGATCATAGAGGATGACGACAAGTTGCCTACACGTGACTTGGCACTCATCAGCTATCCTATGACCAATACCGACAGTGTCGACTACGTGTTGCTCATCGGCAACCGTGAGGTCAACGAACAGAACAATGAAGCCATTGCCATGGTGTGGCGCAAGGTGGTTGACTATAGCAAGAATGCCCCAGAGGCCAGCTGGACATATATGGAGCGTGCTGCTACCAGCGACTCGCTGGCTCTGCCACGACTGAAGAATCTGACCATGGTGAAGTACGACGACGGCATTCTGGCATTTGGCGGTGATGGCATTGGCGGATGCGACGAAAGGGCTTATTACACCATCTACCAAAGTCGCGACCATGGCATCACGTGGAAATACAATCCCTCCTATGACTATCCTGAAGACTTTGACCGCTTTGCGGACAATGTCACCGCCACCGTTGATGCCGACAATTACATCTGGCTGCACTGCGAAGGCAGTGGTCAGGTATGGCGTGGCAGACTGAACAAATTAGGCTGGAAGAAGCAGAAATAGGGATGAGAAACGTCGTGATAGCCACTCTGTTGCTACTGGTATCCAGTATTCATGCTCAGACGGAGCCTGAATACAGGCTGGAGATTGGTGGTGGCATCGGAATGGTATCCTATCAGGGCGATTTCAATGGCAACATCCTCAAGAACCTGCAGCCCATGGGTACATTACTGGCGAAATACCGTTTTGACCCCCGCAGGGCACTCGCTCTAAATGTGAGCTACGGACAACTGAAAGGTTCTTCGAAGGATGCCAAGACATACTTCCCCTTGACGACCACCTACGACTTTAATTCGAAAGTGGTTGATGCGGGGTTGCGACTGGAATACAATTTCTGGCCTTATGGCACAGGATTTGAATATCGTGGGGCCAAGCGGCTCACACCGTACATCACCATTGGAGTGGGTATGACCATTGCCAAAGCCGACAAGACGACAGTAGGTGCGAATATGCCCATTGGAGTGGGAGTAAAGTATAAGATAGCTGATCGTCTCAATCTAGCTGCCGAGTGGGCTATGCATATCACCACTAACGACAGGCTGGACGGCATGGAAGACCCGTATGGCATCCAAAGCAGCGGTCTGTTCAAGAACACCGACTGCTATAGCCATTTTCGTGTGTCGTTAAGCTACGACCTGTGGGCCAAGTGCCGTACATGTCATAACGACAAAGACTAATGGAGGCTGATATAAGATGTAGGAAGTAAGAAATAACGACAATACGAAATATGAATACGGAACTGGATAAGAATCGCATACCACAGCATATTGCCATCATCATGGACGGCAATGGACGCTGGGCAACAGATCGTGGTTTGGATCGCACTTTCGGACACAAGGCAGGTCTGGATACAGTAAAGAAAATCACAGCAGAATGTGCACGTCTGGGTGTCAAGTACCTGACGCTCTACACCTTCTCTACCGAGAACTGGAATCGTCCCGCCTACGAAATTGAGGCGCTGATGGGGCTGGTGCTCAGTTTCATCGAGATGGAGCTGTTTACCGACAACAACGTCAAATTCCTCATGGTGGGCGACATCGAGAGACTGCCTCAGAGTGTACAGGACAAGATTCACTATATGGAGAATCTGACCAAGGACAACGACGGTATGACAATGGTGGTGGCCATGAGCTACTCGTCGAAGTTGGAGCTGACACGTGCAACACGTCTTATTGCAGAAGAGGTGAAACAGGGAACGCTGAACGTCGACGACATAACCGAGCAGACCATCAACGACCATCTGTGGACCAACTTTATGCCCGACCCAGAACTGCTCATCCGTACGGGTGGTGAGCTGCGTATCAGCAACTACCTGTTGTGGCAATGCGCCTATTCTGAATTCTATTTCTGCGACACCTATTGGCCCGACTTCGACGAAGAGGCCCTGCATCAAGCTATCGCAAACTATCAGGGTCGTCAGCGCCGCTTTGGCAAGACGGAGGCACAGGTGGAAAACGAGGCATAGCTCCTAGAGAATAAAGAAAAAAGAAAAAGAAGAAAGATAAAAAATGAAGGATATAAGGCACATACAACGACAAAGAAACAATAGCCGTACATTGCTGTTGCGGTACTTGTTCTTTGTTTTTTGTTCTTTATACTTTTGCCCTGTAGTGGCGCAAGATGTTGTCGTCAATCCCGACATATCGTATGCCGGTACACCACGACAGCTGGAGATTGGCGGACTGGCCGTAAAAGGTGTTGAAGGCTATGAAGACTACGTGTTAACAGGTCTCTCTGGTCTCTCTGTTGGTCAGACTATCAGTTTGCCAGGCACTGAGATTACCGAGGCAGTGAAGCGCTATTGGAAGCATGGTTTGTTCTCGAAGGTTGCCATCACTGCCGACTCCATCGTCGGACATAAGGTCTACTTGTGCATTCATCTGGCCACCCGTCCGCGTGTCAGTACCATCAATTACTACGGACTGAAGAAGTCTGAACGCGAGGACATGGAGTCGAAATTGGGCATCATGCGTGGCGCACAGATTACACCCAACATGATTGACCGTGCCAAGATCCTGGCACATAAGTACTTCGACGACAAGGGCTACAAGAATGCCGAGATTGAGATTGTGCAGCGCGATGATGTGGCAGGCAAGAATCAGGTGATACTGGATGTTACCGTCGACAAGAAGTCGAAGATGAAGGTGCGCAAGATTATCTTTGAGGGCAACCAACAGCTGAAAGACCGCAAAATCAAGGGCTCGCTGATTAAGAAAGGTGCCTTTGGCAAGATTAATGAAGCTGGTAAGTTCAACAACATCTTCAAGGCCAAGAAGTTTACCCCTGAACGCTATGACGAGGCCAAGAAGGCGCTGATTGAGAAATATAATGAGTTAGGCTATCGCGATGCTGTCATCCTAGAAGACTCCGTGTGGACAGTCGATGAGAATCATGTCAACGTCTATGTCAAGGTCGAAGAGGGACAGAAATACTATCTCCGCAATATTACCTGGGTGGGCAATACCGTTGTCACCAGCGACTACCTGTCTGCCGTGTTAGGCATGAAGAAGGGCGATGTCTACAACCAGAAGTACATGAAGAAGCGTCTCTCTGAAGATGAGGACGCTGTGGGTAACTACTATTGGAACAATGGTTATCTGTTCTATAATCTCGACCCTGTCGAAGTGAATATCGTAGGCGACTCCATCGACCTCGAGATGCGTATCCAGGAAGGTACACAGGCACACATCAGCCATGTGCGCATCTATGGTAACGACCGTCTGTACGAAGAGGTGGTCCGCCGTGAGTTGCGCACCAAACCTGGCGACCTGTTCTCGAAGGAGGCCTTACAACGTTCAGCACGCGACATCGCCTCTATGGGATTTTTCGATCCAGAGAAGGTCAACCCCGACATCAAGCCCAACTACGAGGACGGTACCGTCGACATCAATTGGGAACTGGAACAGAAGTCTAACGACCAGCTGGAGTTCTCGCTCGGCTGGGGACAGACGGGTATCATTGGTCGTGTAGGTATCAAGCTCACCAATTTCTCGATGCGTAACCTGTTTGGCAAGAACAAGATGCATCGTGGCATCATGCCCATCGGTGATGGTGAACAAATCTCGCTCTCCCTGCAATCCAACGGTAGCTACTACAGTTCTATCTCCACAGGCTACTCTACCGGATGGTTTGGCGGCAAGCGTCCTAATTCGTTCAGCCTGAATGCTTTCTACTCGAAGCAGAGCGACATCTCGAGCACCTATCGTAACTCAGCCTGGATGAACAACTACTATAACTATTATGGTGGCTACGGTTCGTATAATTCAGGCTACTACGACTATACCTCGATGATGGACGACAGCAAGTATATCAAGCTGTTTGGCGCATCAGTCGGTTGGGGTAAGCGTCTGCGCTGGCCCGACGACTACTTCCAGCTGGGTCTGCAACTCTCCTACACACGCTATATGCTGCGCGACTGGAGTTACTTCCTTATCTCTAACGGTAACTGTAACAACATCAACCTGGGCGTTACCCTGTCGCGTACCTCTACCGACAACCAGCTCTTCCCACGTCGTGGTTCAGAGTTCATGGCAAGCGTAACACTGACGCCACCCTGGTCAGCGCTCGATGGCAAAAACTATGGCAACATGGCTACTGCCCAGACCTACAACACCGACGTCGACCGCTACAACAGCGAGTTGCAGGATAAATACCGCTGGATCGAGTATCACAAATGGAAGCTCAAGACCAAGACATACACGTCGCTCACCAACGGACAGAAGTGTTTCGTGCTCATGACACGTGTTGAACTCGGACTGCTGGGTGCATATAATAAAGATAAGAAGTCACCCTTCGAGACCTTCTATGTCGGTGGTGATGGAATGAGCGGCTACTCGTCAGGCTACGCTGAAGAGACCATTGGTCTCCGTGGTTACGACAACGGTTCACTCACACCATACCGTGCCGAGGGTTATGCCTACGACCGTTTCACGCTCGAGTTGCGCTATCCCTTCCTGCTGGGCAACACCACCATCTACGGACTCGGATTCCTGGAAGCCGGTAATGCATGGAGCGAGACCTCAAACTTCAATCCATTCGACCTTAAACGCTCAGCGGGTCTTGGTGTCCGTATCTTCCTCCCAATGGTTGGTCTGATGGGTATCGACTGGGCATACGGTTTCGACAAGCCCTATCCTGGCTCTAACAAGGGCGGCAGTCAGTTCCACTTCATCTTAGGACAAGAATTCTAACAAAACTTTTAAACTATTCGCAAGTTTTCGCGTCATAGATGATGTATTAACTTAAAAAAAGAGTAACGATTATGAAGAAGTTATTATTAATAATGGTAGTGTTTGCATCAGTATTGCCGATGCATGCGCAGAAGTTTGCCCTCGTGGATATGGACTATATCTTCAAGAATATCCCTGCCTATGAGCGTGCCAACGAACAGCTCAACCAAGTCTCAAAGAAATGGCAAGCTGAGGTTGATGCCCTGCAAATCGAGGCCCAGACCCTCTATAAGAACTACCAAAACGAGGTCGTCTTCCTCTCGCAGGAGCAGAAAAAGACCCGTCAGGACGCCATCATGGCCAAAGAGAAGGAAGCTGCAGACCTGAAAAAGAAGTACTTCGGACCACAAGGCGAGCTTTTCAAGAAGCGCACCTCACTCATTTCTCCCATCCAAGAAGAAGTCTATACTGCCGTTAAGGACATCGCCGACCTACGTGGCTACCAGCTCGTCCTCGACCGTGCCAGCGACACCGGTATCATCTTCGGTTCCCCCAAGGTCGACATCTCCAACGAGGTACTCTCCAAGTTAGGTTATTCAAATTAATGTCTGAATAATGTAATAACGAAACAACGAAAAAATTTAAATCAATAAAAAAAATTATGAAGAAAATCATTCTTTGCGCCATTTGCGCAATCTGCGGTTTCACCACCGCCAACGCCCAGAAGTTTGGACACATCAACTCTCAGGAAGTCATCCAGGCTATGCCAGAGTTTACAAAGGCACAAAGCGAGTTGAAAACACTCGGTGAACAATATGATGCAGACCTGAAGTCGATGCAAGAAGAGATCCAGAAGAAGAGCGAAGCTTTTGAGAAAGAGCAAGCCACCCTACCCGCTAATATCAAGCAGCGCCGCGAGACCGAACTGCAGGAGATGTACCAGAAGTACCAGCAGAGTGCTCAGGACAACCAGCAAGCTCTCTACAAGGCACAGAACGAGAAGATGCAGGTCATCACCACTAAAGTTGTCGAGGCCATCAAAGCTATAGGTCAGGCAGGCGGCTATGTCTATATCATGGATTTATCTAGTGGTATCCCCTACATCAGCACGACCCTCTCTACCGACGTCACTGCACAGGTTAAGGCTAAGCTCGGACTGAAGTAATAAGCAATCCTTAATACAAACGAAAGGCACCCCATTTTTTGAGGGTGCCTTATTTGTTCACTTTTCTATGTTTTTGTTTGATTTCAACAACTTTCTAACACTCAAGAAAGCAAATTTATATATTTTCTTTTCGTTTAATCGAAATTTTGCACTACCTTTGCACCCGAAAAGGTTGCCCTGATAGTTAAATGGATATAACAAGGTCCTCCTAAGACTTAGTTCCGCGTTCGATTCGCGGTCGGGGTACACGTAAAGCACGCATGGCATTGAAGACTGCCAATACCGTCACTCCCACATCAGCAAAGACAGCCATCCACATGGTGGCAATACCGCAGGCGGCCAGCAAGAGTACGGCCACCTTAATGCCTATGGCAAAGAGGACGTTCTGACGGGCTATCGCTAAGGTACGACGGGCGATACGGATGGCGAGGGCTATCTTCGTGGGCTTGTCATCCATCAGCACGACATCGGCAGCCTCGATGGCGGCATCGCTGCCCAAGCCTCCCATGGCAATACCCACATCGGCACGCGCCAGGACAGGGGCATCGTTGATGCCGTCGCCAACGAAAGCAATTTTTGAGAGGTGAGAGGTAAGAGGTGAGAGGTGAGAGGATAGTTCCTGATCCACAAACTTAACTTTATCGGCTGGCAGCAGTTCGGCATGATATTCGGTAATGCCTAACGTCTGGGCCACATTGGCAGCGACTTCCTGGCGGTCGCCCGTGAGCATCACCGTGCGCTTGACACCCAAGGCATGCAAACGCTGGATGGCCTCAGTACTATCGTCCTTAATCTTATCGTTGATAACGATATGACCGGCATACTGGCCATCGATAGCAACGTGGATAATAGTACCCACATGATGGCAGTCGTGCCAATGGGCACCAACGGCATCCATGAGCTTTGTGTTGCCAACAGCTACGACCTTATCAGATACATGAGCGATAATGCCTTTGCCTGCCACCTCTTCGACATCGCTGACCTTACAACCGTCGGTAGCCTCATCGGGGAAAGCATCGCGCAGCGCAGCACCAATGGGATGGGTAGAGAAGTGTTCGACATGGGCAGCGAGATGCAAGAGGTGATGTTCGTCGCAGGTATCCGGGTGAACAGCAGTGACGGCAAATAGTCCATGCGTCAGGGTTCCCGTCTTGTCGAACACCACCGTATCGACCTTCGCCAGCACGTCGAGGTAGTTGGCACCCTTGACCAAGATGCCCTGACGCGAAGCACCGCCAATGCCCCCGAAGAACGTCAATGGAACGCTGATGACCAACGCACAGGGACAGGACACAACGAGGAACATCAAGGCGCGATAGAGCCAAGTGGCAAAAGAGCCTCCAAAGAACGTCGGGATAACGGCGATAGCAATGGCAGCAAAGACGACGATAGGCGTGTAGATGCGAGCAAAGCGCGTGATGAACGTCTCGCTCTGCGACTTGTGTTCGCCAGCGTTCTCCACCAAGCGGATAATCTTCGACACCGTACTCTCGCCAAAGGCTTTCGTGGTACGCACGCGAAGGACACCCGACAGATTGACACAACCGGAGATGACCTCGTCACCCACCGTCACGTCACGCGGCAGCGTCTCGCCCGTCAGTGCAACGGTATTCAACGATGATGTGCCTTCGAGCACCACCCCATCCAACGGCACCTTCTCGCCAGGACGTATCACGATGGTAGCACCAACCTCAACGTCGTCAGGTCTTACATCATCTTGAACCTTGAACCCTGAATCCTGAACCCTCTCCACATGCGCCACATCCGGACGGATATTCATCAGATGAGCAATGCTATCGCGACTTTTACCTTCTGCATAGCCTTCGAAGAGTTCGCCAACCTGGAAGAACAGCATGACAAAAACAGCCTCAGGGAACTCGGTCTCAGCACCTGGCAGGAAGCCAATGCAGAGAGCACCAATGGTGGCTATCGCCATGAGGAAATGTTCATTAAACATATCGCCCTCGGTGATTCCTTCCCAGGCCTCATGAAGTGTTTCGTGACCTATCAGGAGATAAGGAACGAGATAGACCAATAGCAGTTGCCAAGTAGCCAGACTCGTGTTATGTTCGAGAAGAACTGCTCCAACCAACAAGATGGCGGTAACTACTATAAGCCACAGCTGTTTCTTAAGACTATGTTCGTGTTCATGATGATGTTCGTGTGAACAGCTTTCATGATGATGTTCGTGTGAACAGCTTTCACAATGATGTTCGTGTTCGTGATGACCCATAACATTGTTTTTTATTTGTTTCTGGGTGCAAAGGTACAACTAAACTGTTGCAACTCGGTTGCAAAGTGGTTAATGGAGGGTGAAACCAAGGGTAAGCACACTGATACGGATGCCCTCAATAGGTGCAAGGGCTTGGGCACAGGCAGTCAGTGTAGCTCCAGTGGTACAAACATCGTCAATCAACAAGACGTGGCGACCTTTCAACGTCTCGACATCAGCAGCCACAAAGATGCCATTCACATTCTCCTGACGTTCATGACGGCTGAGGTGCGTCTGACTCTCGCGAAACACCTGACGTTTCAAGGCGTTAGATGCTACAGGCAGATGGGTCACCTCGCTGATGCCGCGAGCCAGCATTTCGCTTTGGTTATAGCCGCGCTGGCGTTGTCGTTTCATGGTCAGAGGCACAGGCACCAGCAGATCGATCCCATCGAAGTAGTGAGCCAACGCCATATCCGTCGCCATCAGCCGCCCCAAGTCATCACCCACGTCAGGACTGTTGCCGTACTTCAGCTGATAGACCATACGAGCCATCTCAGAATGAGACTGATAGTAGATGAAAGCTGCGGCACGCTCAATGGGTGCGAGATGCCAGAACAGCTGGGCCATCGGATTGTCGTCGGGCGAGAACTGGAAAGCTGTACGAGGCAGATGGAGTTGGCAAACTGAACAAAGGCTTCGTTCGGTAGGCGACAAGCGTCGACCACATACCACACAAAGACGTGGTGAGATGAAGTCAAGGAACCTGCTAAACCAGTTCATCTTCCACATCAAGACATTGACGGATGATATCGAACGTGAAGCCACGCCCTACAGCAAAGCGTATCAGCTTCTGGTTCAACTCGTAATCGCTCGAAGCCTTTGTCGACCTTCGTTTCTGTTTTAATAGCGGACGCAATATGCTGAGATACTCGTCGTCATCCACCTCGTCAAGTACACGTTTGCGGATATCTTCATCGATACGCTTCTGCCAAAGGGCCTGCTCCACCTTGCGACGTCCCCATTTGTTATAGCGTATTTTATCCTTGACAAAGGCTTGGGCATAACGCTCGTCGTCGACATAGCGTTCCTTGACAAGCTTTGCCATGACACGGGCTTGCGCCTCTTCGGGCAGTTCCCAGCGACGCATCTTCTCCAACATCTCGTATTGGCAGTGCTCGGCTTGTGCACAAAGGGCTGCCAGCGTCAAGTAGGCATCATTCTCAGTTTTCTGTTTCATCGTTGTGCTCGTATCATTCGTTGTTTGCCAAATTGGTCGGTCTTGATCTCGATATCGTGGTACGACATCATCGTTAACATATCGCGCATCTCCTGGGTATAGAGGGGATTGATTTCAAAATAGAGCCAGCCACCATCCTTCAGTGCTGTCTGCCCATATTGCGCGATGGCACGGTAGAACAGCAATGGGTCGTCATCAGGTACGAAGAGCGCCGTATGCGGTTCGTGTTCCAGTACGTTGGGCTCCATTGCCTCACGTTCCTTATTACATATATAGGGAGGGTTGCTGACGATGAAATCGTATTCAGAGGTGAGAGGAGAGAGGTGAGAGGTGAGAGAAATGTTCAGAACGTCAACTTGTTCGAACGACACATTTACGTTATGACGTTTGGCATTTTCCTTTGCCACCTTTAACGCATCTGTCGAAATATCCCAACCAATAACCTTTGCCTCAGGAAACATCGCTGCCAAGGTGATAGCAATACAACCACTGCCCGTTCCAATATCGAGTAACCTCACAGGGGGACAGACCCTCTGTGAGGTAATCCACAGGCACAGCTCCTCAGTTTCCGGACGTGGAATCAGGACAGCATCGTTGACCAGAAACGTACGTCCACAGAAGTCAGCCTGGCCCAAAACATACTGAATGGGCTCGCCTTGCACCAAACGTTTTGCGATTTCCTCCAATTCTGTTTGGTCGTCTGCAGATAATTGCGTATCTTTGCCGAGGTAAATGTCTGACAACGTAAGGCCAAAGCGCACTTCATACGTCATCCCGGCAATGGCCTTGGCCTCGCCCTCATCGTAGATATGCGCCAGCTGACGCCACAGGTCATTGTAATTCATACTGCAAATTTATGAAAAATATGGAAAACGACCAAATATTTGTTGACGAAAAATATATGCGACGCTGCATTCAACTGGCAGCAAACGGTATCCAGGGTGCCCGTCCGAACCCTATGGTAGGTGCGGTCATCGTAGCTCCTCTCACCTCTCACCACTCACCTCTCACCTCTAGAATTATCGGCGAGGGCTATCATGTACGTTGCGGTGAAGGGCATGCTGAAGTGAACGCCTTTGCCAGTGTGCGCTCTGAAGACGAAGCATTATTGAAAGACGCGACCATCTACGTATCGCTAGAACCCTGTTCGCACTACGGCAAGACGCCGCCATGTGCCGAGCTGATTATCAAGAAAGGCGTCAAGCGTGTTGTCGTTGGCACTATCGATCCCTTTGCGGAAGTGCAGGGACGCGGCATCAAGAAACTCCGTGAGGCTGGCATCGAGGTGACGGTTGGTGTGCTGGAGGAGGAATGTCAATGGCTGAATCACCGCTTCTTTACCTTTCATCGCGAACACCGTCCTTACATCATTTTAAAGTGGGCCCAGACAGCCAATGGGTATATTGACGATAACGGAAAGGCCCTGCTGATTTCCAACGAACAGACCCAGATGCTCTCTCATCAGTTGCGCGCTGAGGAGGATGCTATCCTGGTGGGTCATACGACCGACATTCGTGAACATCCTCAGTTAACTGTCCGTCATTGGCATGGCCCGGATCCCAAACGTATTGTATTGACACACGACCGACCGCTTCCACAACTGATGGATGATCTTTATCAGCATGGCATCCAGTCTCTCATTGTTGAGGGAGGCCGACAGACACATGAGTCGTTTATTGAAGTCGGCTTGTGGGATGAGATACGTGTAGAAACAGCTCCTATCACAGTAACTGGCGGTACGCCGGCACCCAAACTGCCTGCCGAGGTGTCGCTGATGTCGAAAAAAGATTATGACGGAAATAGTATTACTTCCTACCGAAGTCGGCAGGTACCTCACCCCATTTCTGGGTCTCCCACTTGATGATGGGATTGCGCCACTGGTGGGTTTGCAGCCAACGCTCAGCACGAGCGATAATCTGATAGAGCGGCTCCGTCTCAGGGGTACGCTCTAATTTTGTCTTGCACTGACGCTTGTTAACCCACAGGATGGCATTATAAGAATCGGAATAAATAGTTTTATCGTGCAATCCCTGTTGCTGCATCAGGGCCAAGGCATGGACTATAGCCAAAAACTCCCCGATATTGTTGGTGCCCTTCATGGGACCGAAATGAAACACACGGGCACCAGTAGCCAAATCAATGGCCTGATATTCCATTGGTCCAGGATTTCCAGAGCAAGCAGCATCAACAGCCCAAGCGTCAGCCCGTACTTCCAAAGGCAATGGAAGTACGGTATCATGACGATTTGTTGGGGGATTTAAATTGTCGAGTTTCATTACATTCTCTCAGGCACCTCGATGCCCAGCAGACTCATAGCGTTCTTGATAATCTTGGCCACGTTCTTGGCCAGCATCAGGCGTACAGCCTTCTTCTGCTCATCGGCCTCATTAAGAATGCTATAGTCGTGATAGAACTGATTGAATACCTTAGTCAGCTCGTAGCAGTAGTTGGCGATGCCAGAAGGAGAATAGTCCTTACCAGCCTGCTCTACAGCTGCACCAAACTCATTCATCTTCTGGATGAGCTCAATCTCCTTTTCGCTCAATTGAACATTGAAGATTGAACATTGAACATTGTTTGCCTCGGCCTTGCGGAGGATTGAGCGGATGCGGGCGTAGGTGTACTGGATGAAGGGACCGGTATTGCCGTTGAAATCGATACTTTCCTCTGGATTGAAGAGCATGTTTTTGCGCGCATCGACCTTCAGGATGAAGTACTTGAGGGCACCCATACCAACCACGCGGGCAATCTCACGGCGCTCTTCCTCGGTCATATCGTCGAATTTGCCCAGTTCCATCGAGGTCTTATAGGCATCCTCAACCATCAGAGCCATCAGATCGTCAGCATCAACTACCGTTCCTTCACGCGACTTCATCTTACCGTTTGGCAGTTCTACCATACCGTAAGAGAAGTGAGTCAGTTCCTTACCCCACTTGAAGCCCAGACGATCAAGCAGGATGGAGAGCACCTGGAAGTGATAGTTCTGTTCATTGCCTACCACATAGATCATCTTGTCGATAGGATAGTCCTGGAAACGCATCTCGGCAGTACCGATATCCTGAGTCATATAGACAGAGGTGCCGTCAGAACGGAGCAGCAACTTCTGGTCAAGGCCTTCGTTAGTAAGGTCGGCCCATACAGAATTGTCCTCGTGGCGCTCGAAGAGACCTTTGGCAAGTCCCTCTTCTACCTTAGCCTTACCCTTCAGATAGGTCTGGCTCTCATAGTAGATCTTATCGAAACCAACGCCCATCTTCTTGTAAGTCTCATCGAAACCGGCATATACCCAGTTGTTCATCTTCTCCCAGAGTGCACGAACCTCAGGGTCGTTGTTCTCCCACTTCACCAGCATCTCGTGAGCCTCCTTAATCAGCGGAGCCTCCTGCTTGGCTTTCTCTTCGTCCATACCCTGGGCAACGAGTTCCTTAATCTCCTCACGATAGTGCTTATCGAAAGCTACATAGTAGTCGCCAATCAGGTGGTCGCCCTTCTTGCCAGAAGTCTCAGGTGTCTCACCATTGCCGTACTTCAGCCAAGCCAGCATCGACTTACAGATGTGGATACCGCGGTCGTTCACGATGTTGGTCTTCACCACCTTGTTGCCATTGGCCTGCATAATCTGAGCCAGCGACCAACCCAGCAGGTTGTTGCGCACGTGACCGAGATGGAGGGGCTTGTTGGTGTTAGGTGATGAATATTCGATCATAACGAGTGGAGACTCCTCAGTAGCCTGCTTCATGCCGAAATGATCGTCTTTATCGATGGCCTCCAACAGCTGCAGCCAGGCACCGTCGCCCACGCTGAGGTTCAGGAAACCCTTTACCACGTTGAACTTCTCCACAGCTGAGCAGTTGTCTACCAGATACTGACCAATCTCCTGGGCTGTCTGCTCAGGACTCTTCTTGGCAGCCTTTACGAAAGGAAAGACCACCAGCGTCAGGTTTCCCTCAAACTCACTTCTTGTCTTCTGCAGCTGCAGCATCTTTTCTGTGGCGTCCATACCATAGAGAGCCTTTACGGCATCACCCGCAGCCTTGCTAATCAATGCTTCTATATTCATTGGTATACCTTATGTATTTCGAAATCGGGTGCAAAATTAATAAAAAAAAACGAGCCCACCAAAAGTAGGCTCAGTTTTTCGTGCTTGACTCATTAATCTGCTAACGCAAAGTCCAACTGACGTTTTTCGAGGTTAGCACGCGCCACCTTGATACGGATGGGGTCGCCCAACTGGTACTTATGATGGTGACGACGTCCCACAAGGCAGTAGTTGCGCTCGTCAAAGTCGTAGTAGTCGTCATCCAAGTCACGCATTGGTACCATGCCCTCGCAATGGTTCTCGTCTATCTCGCAATAGATGCCATACGACTGAATACCAGAGATGTGGGCATCGTACTCGTTGCCAATCTTGTCCTCCATAAACTCCACCATCTTATACTTGATCGAGTCGCGCTCAGCCATCTGGGCGGTCTGTTCCATGTCCGAACAGTGTTCACACAGCTCTTCATACTTCTGCTGATTAGCCGAACGAGCACCATCCTGATATTTGGTCAGCAGACGGTGTACCATCGTATCGGGGTAACGACGGATGGGTGACGTGAAATGCGTATAATACTCAAAGGCCAATCCGTAGTGTCCGATATTGTGTGTCGAATACTTCGCCTTCATCATCGCACGCAGCGCCACTGTCTCGATGAGCTTCTGTTCCTTCTTGCCCTGACAGCCGTCCATCAGTGCGTTCAGCGACTTAGAGATAGCACCCTTCGTACCACTGGTCTTCATCTTATAGCCAAACTTCACTACAAACTCGCGCAGGGTCTCCAACTTAGTGGGATCGGGCTGGTCGTGAATACGATAGGGCAACGTCTTGGCCTTCACGCCCTTCTTTACCCTACCGATACTCTCGGCAACGGTACGGTTGGCCAGCAGCATAAACTCCTCGATGAGTTGGGTGGCATCGTTCGACTTCTTAAAGTAGGCACGGATGGGCTTGCCTTTTTCGTCGATATCGAAGTGTAGCTCCTCACGATCGAACTTCACAGCACCGCCTTTGAAACGACGTTCGCGCAGGCACTTGGCCAATTGATCCAGCGTGCGCAGTTCTGTAGCGTAGTCGCCATCCTTACCCATCAGAATATCCTGAACTTCTTCGTACGCGTATCTCCTATTACTCTTGATAACGGTATGGGCAATATGATAGTCTTTGACGTTGGCCTCATCATCCAAATGGAAGATAACGCTATAGCACAGTTTTTCTTCATCAGGACGCAACGAGCAGATGAAGTTACACAGGCGTTCTGGCAACATCGGGATGGTACGGTCGACGAGATAGACACTGGTGGCACGCTTCGTGGCCTCCTTGTCAATGACGGAACCCTCCTTCACATAGTGGCTGACATCAGCGATATGAACGCCGACCTCCCACAGTTTGCCCTGCTTGCGAATTGACAACGCATCATCGAAGTCCTTGGCATCTTTGGGGTCGATGGTACAAGTCCACACATCACGGAAGTCCTCGCGACGCTTAATCTCCTGCTCCGTAATACCTGGATCAATCTTTTCGGCAGCATCCTCGACAGCCTTCGGATACTTGTAAGGCAACCCATACTGAGCCAGGATAGCGTGCATCTCCACGTTGTTATCGCCTTCCTTACCCAGAATGTCAATAACCTCACCCACGATATTCTTCGAGTCCTTAGACGGCCACTGCGTAATCTTGACAACGGCTTTATCGCCCGTTTTGCCACCCTTCAGTTTCTTCTTAGGTATCAGCACGTCATGCACAAAGATGTTGCCCTCAGTCACGAGGAAGGCATAGTCCTTCTCAACCTTCAGCTTACCAACAGCTTGGTCGCGCTTATGACTGAGAATCTCGACCACCATTGCTTCCTTGATATGCTTTTCTCTGCGCGCCATATAGGCCACCTTCACACGGTCGCCATTCATGGCAAACAGCGAGTTGCGCTCTGATACGAATACTGGTGTGCCTCCATCATCAGGCTGGAACGAGTTCTTACCATTGGCCTTACGGATGAATGTACCCTCCTGTACCTGCGTCTTCAGATTCAGACGATACGAGTTGTCCGAGACCTTCGAGAGAAAATCATCCCATGCCATCTCCTCCATCAGGTCGACAGCCATCATCTTCGTGGGATGCGTATCCAACTTCAGTGCCTTGAACACCTGTTTAAACGAGAATGTCTCGTTAGGATTCTGTTGGAACAGCGTTTGCAACATCTCCTGCAGCATGCGCTTGTTCAGTCGTTTTCCACCTTTTTTCTTGCTCATAGTATTACGTGTTTAATAGTTTCCCAGCGCAAAGTTACGAATAAGCGAGTAAAAAACCAAATTTATTTGAGTTTTTTCGAGTGGAAGTAATTTCTCGGAACGAAAAGATACGAAAAAAATCCGAAAGGGTGATTTTTTACTACCGAATTTATAGGAATATCATTGATTTTTTGTTGAAATCAAAAAAAATATTGTCTGTGCTATTGTAATAGCTATTTTTTTATACCTTTGCAGAATAAAAGCTAAAAACGCTAATTTAAAACAACATAGATAAAGACTATTGAATAGATACTGACAAATGGGACTTGAAAGCGACATCATATTGTTGTGGGGCCTCGGTACGGACGCCTGGATTACCATAGCCACGGTGATAACGATAATCGGTGTCATGCTGTTTACGAAGATACGCACCGATGCCGTCATGCTTATCGCCATTGGCGTACTATTCGCCGTAGGTATGCTGGATGCCAAGGAGATGTGCTCGGGCTTCAGTGCGGGTACGGTGGTTGTCACGGGCGTTCTGGGCGTGGTGATGGCGGGACTGCGCTATACCGGCGTACTGCAATGGATTATGAAACATGTGTTCGGACTTCCCGACCGTTATTCGACGGCGCTGCTGCGCATGATGGTGCCAGTGGCAGCGTTGAGCGCCTTCCTCAGCAACACGATGCTGACTATGCTCTTCGGCAACGTGCTGAAGCGGTGGGCAAGGAAGCTGAATGTTGCACCGTCGAAGCTGTATCTGCCCATGGTGTATGCGGTGCAGATACAGATACATCCCCATATTTGCAGCACTGTTCCTCATCATTGGCTTAGTGGTGCAGTTCGTGATGTCGTATAGGCAGGCCGTGCGCCAAGTCCAGGAAAACATTGACTTGAAGACGCAGATTGCGCACGAGAAGGTGCTGTTCGAACTGTACGACGCCTACGAAGTGGTTGAGCAGATGAAACATGTCGTGGCAGACAACGTGTCGCAGCCGGACAACATGCTCAAAGGCACCCGCGACCTGTTGAAGCGCTATCCGAGCTGCTACACGGTAGGTGTCAGTTTTCCGGAAAATTTCTATCCCGTGAAAGGCAAGTGGTTCAGCCCGTGTTCGTATCGGCTTAATGACAGCATTATCACGACGGTAACGGGCGGCACAGACTTCGACTATTTCCAGCGGGAGTGGTATAAAGGTGCGTTGAAGAGTGGCGATAAAGGCTATTGGGGCAAGCCATACTGGAGTCATGTCATCGACAAGACCATATTTACCTATTCTGACAATTTCGTGGACAATGCGGGCAACCTGATTTGCGTTATCAACGTTGATTTCAGTCTGGAGTGGATGCAACAGTTGCTGGAGCAGTTCAAGCTCATTGACGAAGCAGTCTGTGTCATCTACAGTTCCGACGGGACGGTGCTGACGTCGAGTGACAACCATGCGGGATATGACACCGAGCATCTGTCCGAAGACGATTGGATTGTGTCGCGTCAGACATTTGAATGGATAGATATAGAGATGGCGATTGCTGTTCCACAATGGCATATCTGGAAGAGTATCCTGTGGAGAATCCTATGGTCACTCATTGTCTTAGTGCTTAGTATTCTGGTGATTGGTGTCCTGATTCGCCGCATGTTGCGCGACCAGCAGGAGAATGCACGCCTGGAAACCGAGAAAAAGGAGATGGACCACGAATTGCATATTGCTAATGGCATTCAGATGGGCATTCTGCGTCATGATTTCCCGCAAGACGAGTCCATCACGGTGTATGCCGACCTGATACCGATGCGCGAAGTGGGTAGCGACCTGTATGATTTCTGCCGTCAGGGAGATTACCTGTGGTTCATCATCGGCGACGTAAGCGGAAAGGGCGTACCGGCAACGATGTTCATGTCGGCTGCCGTCAACCTGTTTCGTTCGGCATTAGGACACCAGACATCGCCCAAGGCCATCATGGAAGAGATGAACGCCGTGCTGAGCGATAACAATCCTACGCTCACTTTCGTGACGGCATTCATCGGACGCCTGCATATCCCCAGCGGACAGTTGCTCTTTTGTAATGCTGCACACATGCCTCCTTTGGTGAAAAGTTCAGATCACAGCGTCAGAATCATCAATATGGTTCCCAACATTCCCCTGGGCTACGAAAAAACGTTTAAGTATGTGGAAGAAGGGTGTATGCTCGACATGGACGAGAAGCTTGTGCTCTATACTGACGGTGTGACCGAGGCACGTAATACAGAGCGGAAGATGATGGGCCAGGAGAAATGGTTGGAAATCGTGACACATGACGACAACCTGCTGGGAGCTGTGAAACGCTATATCGGCGAGGCTGAGCCTACTGATGACATTACGCTCATGACCATCCGGAAAAAGAGTACAGCGCAACCTGTTTCGGTGTGTGTGCCTAACCACCTAGAACAGTGGCCGTCGCTTCGTCGTACTTTGCATGAGTACGGGGTATGCACCGGCATAGAGAAACATACACTCAAGAAACTGGAAATAGCCCTTGAGGAAGCTGTGGTCAATATCATCAGCTATTCACATGCGACGGAGATTGAGTTGAATATCCAACGTTCAACGCTCAACGCTCAACGTTCAACGCTCAACATTACGCTGACGGACAATGGCGTGCCCTTTGACCCAACGAGTAGTGAATGCGACACGGCAAAGGTCATTGAAGAACGACAGATAGGAGGTTTGGGTATCAGCCTGCTAAGGCAGATTATGGACGAACAGCACTATCAGCGCACGGATGAGAGAAATCAACTGACAATTATCAAGTACTTATAATTTTTATGACTGTTAACATTATTCCTGACAACCAAAACATACGGGTATGCCTGATTGGTGAACTGGATTCGACAGCAACAACAGAACAGGCTGGTGAATTGGACGAAGTAGTAAAAATGGCCGACAAGGTGCTGGAAATAGACTGTTCCGAACTGGAGTACATCTCATCTGCCGGTCTGCGCTTCTTCATGCAATTGAAGCGAGCCAGCGAAACACAAGGTGGTACCATCCGCATAACGCACCTTAATGAGGATGTTGCCGATATATTCCGCATAAGCGGATTCCAGAATATCTTCGAGATAGCATGACTATTGTTCTTGATCAACTTAATATGTACTGCCATTTTCTTTATGCTATTTTTTATGAAAGTGTCACTTTTGCCTTTAACTTATTTATTATTAGCTTATTAGGCAAGGTGATGCTTCTAACAAAAGTGTCACTAAGCATCACGATACCAAAACAAGTTGTTTTGGTGGTGTAGGAATGGTACTTTACGGTGAAAGAAAGGCCTTCTACGATACCAAAACAACTTGTTTTGCTGTCTAAGGAGCCTTCTCAATCATCCTATAAGCCGCTCCGCTGTTCAGCTTGTGGTACTTATAACCCATGGCAGACAACCTGTGTCCCAACTCCATGCCCGTATTCTTGTAGACAGTAAAGGTGATAATTGTGATCTTCATGTTTTTGCTGATTTGTATTGTTAACTTTCGGACCACAAAGATACAAATTATTGGGCTGATTTGCAAGACTTTTACGGAAAATCTCATCAAATCACCTCAAAAAGTGATGCTTTTAGGCATACCATCACTATTACAAGTCACTATGATTTCGTATTTTAGGATAAAAAGTGATACTTTTAGTTATTTTCATTTATTCATTGATTGACTTGGTCCACCCTTGATCTATTGTCGAAGGCACTCTCGTTCTCACACCTAAAGGTATGAGTATGGCGTTGCGAACGAAAAAAATCAAATTTATTTGTTTTTTTGCTCACTTATTCGTACCTTTGCACGTGAAAGCGTGCGAGACTCGGCTGCGCCTCGGCAATTGGAGCAAGCTCCATTGCGCTCAGTTTGCGCGAGCCTTGCAGCAAAGTAACCCTTAAACTGTTTCAATTATGGATCCAATTACAATGTATGCTTTGATCGGTGGCGGCATCTTGCTGCTGGTGTTATTCCTCTTTATTTCGTACGTGAAGGCTCCCCCCTCATCGGCTTTTATCATCTCCGGTCTTTCGAAGGAGCCGCGTGTACTGATTGGCTCGGGTGGTTTCCGCATTCCATTCTTCGAGCGCTTGGACCGCGTCTACTTGGGTCAGATTACCGTTGATATCAAGACGGAGGAGAGCGTGCCCACTACCGACTTCATCAACGTCGATGTGGATGCTGTCGCCAAGATTCGTGTGATGCCTAATAATGAGGGTACACGTCTGGCTGCCAAGAACTTCCTGAATATGATGCCCAACGAGATAGCCGAACAGTTGCAGGACTCATTGCAAGGTAACATGCGTGAAATCATTGGTACGCTGGACCTGCGTTCGCTGAATACCGACCGTGACGGATTCTCTGACCAAGTAATGACCAAAGCACAGCCTGATATGGCAAAATTGGGTATCGAAATCATTTCGTGCAACATCCAGAACGTGACGGATAAGGAAGGCCTTATCAAGGACCTCGGTGCCGACAATACCGCCAAGATTAAGAAGGATGCCTCCATCAACCGTGCCATTGCCGAGCGCGACGTGAAGATTGAGGTGTCGAAGGCAGACAAGGATGCCAACGATGCCCGCGTGGATGCCGATACAGCTATCGCCATCAAGAACAACGAGTTGGCCCTGAAGCGTGCGGCCCTGAAACAACAAGCCGATACCGCCCAGGCTGATGCCGATGCAGCCTATGCCATCCAGCAACAGGAACAGCAGAAGACCATCAATATCAAGACTGTCGAGGCTGAGATTGAGAAGACCAAGCGCGAGCAGATTCTGTCGAAGGAACAGATTGAGATTCGCCAGAACCAGTTGGCTGCTGAGGTGGAGAAGAAAGCCGATGCCGATAAGTATAAGGTAGAGCGGGATGCTGCTGCCGACTTGGAACAGCGCAAGCGTGTGGCTGAAGCCCAGAAGTACGAAGCCGAACAGCGCGCACTGGCTCAGAATGCCGAGTCGGATGCTGTCCGCTACCGCTTAGAGCAGGAAGCTGCCGGTATCAAGGCGAAGGGTGAGGCCGAGGCTTACGCCATTCAGAAGAAGGGTGAGGCTGAGGCACAGGCTATGGACAAGAAGGCCGAGGCCTACAAGAAGTATAACAATGCTGCCGTGATGCAGATGATGATCGAGGTATTGCCTCAGGTGGTAGAGAATGTCGCCAAGCCCATCTCGGCTATCAAGGATGTCCATGTCTACAGCGGTGGTCAGGAGACGGGTGCTGGTGTCGCTTCGATGAGCGGCGGCGTACCCGTTGCCATCAAACAGGCGTTCGACGTACTGAAGTCAGCAACGGGTGTCGATATGGCTGACATCATGCGTGCAGGTACAATTGATGCTAAGGTGAACCGCAACATCAACCTGAACGATGAGGCTCGCGAAGCCGTAGACAATATAACAGGAAAGAAGAAGTGAAGATACTGATTACAGGAGCCAGTGGTTTCATTGGCTCCTTTATTGTAGAAGAGGCGCTCCGACGGGGCTTCGAGACGTGGGCAGCAGTACGCAAGAGCAGTTCACGTCAGTTCCTGACTGATGAGCGCATCAACTTTATCGAGCTGAATCTCTCGTCGGAAGAACAGCTGACAGAACAGCTGCGAGGACTCCAGTTCGACTATATCGTGCATGCTGCTGGCGTTACGAAATGTCTGGATGCGCAGGACTTCCACCGCATCAATACCGAGGGTACCCAACACCTTGTACATGTGCTGAAAGCACTGCAGATGCGCGTCACGCGTTTTGTCTATATCAGCAGCCTCAGCATTATGGGCGCTATCCGTGAGCAACAGCCCTACGAAGAGATTCGTGAGAGCGACGAGCCCCACCCGAATACTGCCTACGGACAGAGCAAGCTGGATGCCGAGAAGTGGTTGGACACTGTTGAAGGACTTCCTTATGTTATATTAAGGCCCACGGGTGTTTATGGTCCACGTGAGCGCGACTATTTCATGATGGCCAAGAGCATCCAGTCGCATACCGACTTTGCGGTTGGCTACAAGCAGCAGGACATCACCTTCGTCTATGTGACGGACGTCGTGCAGGCCGTCTTCTTAGCCTGCGAAAAAGGTGTGACGGGACGCCGCTACTTTCTCAGCGATGGTGAGGTGTATCAGTCGTCGACCTTCAGCAACCTGATTCGCAAGGAGTTGGGCAATCCCTGGTGGATACGTATTACTGCACCTATTTGGGTACTGCGTGTTGTGACATTCATAGGCGAATATGTTGGACGAATTACGGGAAAAGTGACGGCCCTGAACAACGACAAATACAACATCATGCGTCAGCGCAATTGGCGTTGTGACATTGAACCAGCGAAAAAAGAATTGGGCTATGAGCCGAAAGTGAAATTAGAGGAAGGCGTACGCCGTAGTATTAAATGGTATAAGGATAACAAATGGCTCTAAAGACAGGCGATCTATTTATACGTGAGAAGAAGGTCACAAAGGGCTTGTTGGCTTTCGAGTGGGTGGCCTTTGGCTATCTGGCATTCACGGTATTAATGATGATAATCCTGTGGGACAAGTTGGCCAACGCAGAAGACATGATTAAGGGGCGCATCCAGTTTGTGTTGGTCACCTTGGCCTTATGGGCCGTCTATCGCCTGTGGCCCTGTCGTCTCACCATCTTCCTACGCATTCTCGGACAAATGGCATTCCTGGGCTGGTGGTATCCGGATACCTACGAAATGAACCGTGCCCTACCCAACCTCGACCACATCTTTGCAGGCTGGGAGCAGTCGCTTTTTGGTTGTCAGCCATCCCTACTCTTTTCGCAGAAGGTATCATACGGCTGGTTTTCTGAACTAATGTGCTTAGGCTATGTCAGCTATTTCCCACTGATGCTCATCACCTACCTTTATTATTTCTTTAAGCGTTATCAGGAGTTCCAGATGACAGCCTTTGCCATGTTGGCGTCTTTCTTTGCCTACTACGTCGTCTTCGTATTGCTGCCCGTCACAGGTCCGCAGTTCTACTATTTGGCCGTAGGCACAGAGAAGATTGCTGCAGGCATTTTCCCTAACTTGGGCGACTGGTTCCTGACACACTCCGAACGAATGGCTGCACCTGGTTGGACGGATGGTTTCTGGTATCACATGCTCGACCTGACGCACGATGCTGGCGAGCGTCCCACAGCAGCCTTCCCCAGCAGTCATGTCGGAGTTACTACGGTCGTGATGCTGTTAGCCTTACGCACTAGAAGCAAAGGCCTCATCTTTACCGTTCTACCTTTTTATATATTAATGTGCCTCTCCACCGTCTATATCTACGCCCACTATGCCATCGATGCCATAGCCGGCCTCTTGACGGGTGCCCTGCTCTACTTTGCACTAATATCCTTTTGGCACAAAAAAAAGGGACTCCGCTGAGCCCCGACCTTTGTTAACCTTAAATCTAATACTATGAAAAACACGATGCAAAGGTAATTGGTTTTTCCGTAAAGTGCAAGAAATCAGCACAAAAAAGTGGTGTCAGCAAAACACTTTCTTGACATAAATCAATCTGATTGAGAAATTTTGAAGCGAAAAATTTGGCAGTTTCAAAATAAATGTCTACCTTTGCAAACGAGTAAAAGACATAGATAGAAAAATAGGATTCCGACGACGAAGGTCGGGATTCTTTCTTTTTTCTGCGTCTAAAGAATAAAATAGTAAATTGTAAATGTTAAAATTTTAAATATGAGTTACATGTCACAAGAAGGCTACGACAAACTGATAGCCGAACTGCATCGCCTGGAGGCGATAGAGCGTCCCAAAGCATCTGCAGCCATTGCAGAGGCTCGTGAGAAGGGCGACTTGAGTGAGAACAGCGAGTATGATGCCGCAAAAGAGGCCCAGGCACATCTTGAGGATAAAATCAACAAGCTGAAGGCTACTATCAGCGAGGCTAAGGTTGTGGATACGTCCCGTCTGAGCACGGACAGCGTCCAGATTCTGACCAAGGTTGAGATGACCAATCTGACCACCAATGCCAAGATGAGCTACACCATCGTAAGCGAGAACGAGGCCGATCTACGCGCTGGTAAGATTTCCATCAAGACCCCTATCGCCCAGGGACTGCTGGGCAAAAAGGTGGGTGACGAGGTGGAGATTACGATTCCACGTGGTACTATCAAGCTGCGCATCGAGAACATCAGCATTGCGTAGAGAAGTTAGAGAAGTTAAAGAAGTTAGAGAAGTTAAAGAAGGATTATGGATATTTTTGCAAAGATTGCTGCTGGTGAGATTCCCAGCTATAAAGTGGCAGAGAACGAGGAGTTCTACGCTTTCCTCGATATCAATCCGTTGGTGAAGGGTCACACGTTGGTGATTCCTCGTCGCGAAGTAGACTACTTTTTTGATATGGCTGACGACGAGTTGGCCCGTTATCAGCAGTTTGCTAAGCAGGTCGCCATTGCCATCAAGAAAGCTTTCCCTTGTAAGAAGGTAGCTCAGGTAGTGCTTGGTCTGGAGGTGGCTCATGCACACATCCATCTGATTCCTATGCAGAGTGAGGCCGATGCCGACTTCCGCAAGGAGAAACTGAAGCTCAGCGAAGAAGAGTTCAAGGAGATTGCCGCAAAAATCAACAAGGAACTATGATAGGGGTAATTCTTGCTGCAGGAATGGCCAAGCGCCTGCGTCCGCTGACAGATACACAGCCTAAATGTCTGTTGAAGGTGGGTGAGCGTACGCTGTTAGAGCGTACCGTCGATGCACAGTTGGCAGCAGGCATCACGGAATTGGTAGTGGTGACTGGCTATCGTGGTGAGATGATTCGCGACTTTCTGGCGAACCATTATCCTACGCTTACCATTCACTTCATCCACAATGCCGACTATGAGCACAACAACAACATCTTCTCGTTGTGGATGACACGTCCCTATACGGATGGCAAGGACTTCCTGCTGATGGACAGTGACATTCTGCTGGATCCAAAGCTGGTGAAGGCCATTGTCGACCAACAGGGTACGGCATTGGCACTGAACCGCCACGAGTGTGGTGAAGAGGAGATCAAGATCATCACCGATGGCGATGGTCGTGTGGTGGAACTCAGCAAGACATGCAGTATTGCTGACGCCATTGGCGAATCGGTAGGTGTGGAACGTATTGCTAGCGACTATTCGACAGCATTATTCCAAGAGCTGGAACAGATGATAGAGAACGAAGGACTCATCGACATCTTCTACGAACGTGCCTTCGAGCGCCTCATCCCCCAAGGTCACCACTTCCATGTGGTAGACACTACGAACTTTTTCTCTATTGAACTGGATACAGTAGAGGATTTCGAACGAGCAAAAGAGCTCATTCCTTCCGAATTATATTAACCCAATAGTTGGCGATATATCGTTGCCACCTGGTCGCCTACATTACATCCGCTGAAACGGCGGATGTATTTTTTGCTATTTTCAATACGCTGTTCCCTACCATCTGCACCAATCAATGTCTGACGGATGGCATCAGCCATACCCTCGACGTCACCAGGCTGGACATAAAGGCTATCAGGTCCACCAGCCTCCTCCAAGCAAGAGCCTGAGCATGCCACCACGGGCAGACCGCAACTGATAGCCTCGATGATGGGAATGCCAAAGCCTTCGTAGACAGACGGATAGACAAACGATTCAGCCATAGCATAGAGCACTGGCAGATGCTCGTCAGGCACGCCATGCAACACGCGGATGCGCTGTTCCAAATGATGTTCATGGGCATACTGCAACACGCGGTCAGTATAGGGCGTATGACGACCCACAATGACTAAAGCAACGTCGTCAGGCAATAGCGGCAAGGCCTGAACAGCCTGCAACACATTCTTGCGCGCCTCTATCGACCCCACATTAAGGACATAGCGTTGAGGCAATCCGTACTGCCGTCTCACCTGTGAACGCTGCTGGTCGCTGACCTCAGCAGTGAAACGAGGGGCAAAACTCTGATAAACTATCGATATCTTCTGCTCGTCGATGTCGCCATAATATAAGATGTCGCGCTTGGTACACTCGCTGATAGCAATGACATGATCGGCCTCCTTCAGCGTCTGACGGAACTTCCAAGCATAAATCTTGGTATCCACCCAATGGTAGAACTCCGGATGACGGAGGAATATCAGGTCGTGGATGGTCACCACACTACGGATGCCCGAACGGTGAATACCGATGGGTAACTCGCCCGAAAGGCCATGATACAGTTGTACGCCATCGCGCTGCAAGTCGGCTACCACACTCCTCATACGCCATAAGGAACCATACAGGTGTCCGCCATGAGGATAACAGAAACTGACGTTGGGACACTCGACAATCTGAGAGCGCAAATCGTCGCGTCCTCGGTCTGGCGCATAGAGACGCAGTTCTAAATCCTGCCTCTGAGCCAAATCGTTAACCAGCGTACGCCCATAGCTTCCAAGTCCTGTTCCGTTACGAACAATGCGTTTCGCGTCGAATCCGATGATATTTTTCGTCATATTGGTTGCAAAGTTACGAATTTCTTTGTAACTTTGCAACCGAATTAAGAAAAATGATATGATTCTACTGAGTTTTGACACAGAAGAGTTTGACGTTCCTCGCGAACATGGCGTTGACTTTTCGTTGGAAGATGGCATGAAGGTCAGCATTGAGGGTACCAACCGTATTCTGGATGTGCTGAAGCAGAATGGTGTGAAGGCCACGTTCTTCTGTACGGGCAACTTTGCCGAGCATGCGCCAAAGGTGATGCAACGTATCATGGACGAAGGTCACGAAGTGGCTTGTCATGGTGTAGACCACTGGCAACCCAAGGACACCGACTTCGAAGTGTCGAAACAGATTGTCGAGCGTGTTACCGGTCGTCAAGTCTATGGCTATCGTCAACCTCGCATGTTCCCTGTTAGTGACAGCGAGATAGCCCGTGTAGGATATCGTTACAACTCATCTCTGAACCCCGCCTTTATCCCTGGTCGATATATGCACCTGACAGAGCCACGTACTTGGTTTATGAAAGGTAAGGTCATGCAGATTCCCGCCTCCGTCACACCGATTATCCGTTTCCCCCTATTTTGGCTATCTTTGCACAATCTGCCAGAGGGGGTATATCATTGGATGGTGCGACGCGTACTTAAGAAGGATGGATACTTTGTCACCTATTTCCACCCTTGGGAGTTCTTCGACCTGAAAGAACACCCAGAGTTCAAGATGCCCTTCATCATCAAGAATCATAGCGGTCGCCAGATGATGCAACGTTTGGATAACCTGATTAAGATGTTGAAAAAAGAGCATGAGTTTATTACTTATACAGAATTTGTCAATCGCAAGTCATGATTAAGTTAGCTACCGTATCTCCCTGTTACAATGAAGAAGAGGTGCTGCGCCATTCTGTAGATCGCCTTACCGCCTTGTTTGAACGCATGATAGCCGAGGGACTCATCTCGGGCGACAGCATGATGGTTTTTGTCAACGATGGCAGCCGTGATCATACTTGGCAGCTCATTCGTGAATTACATCAAGAGAACAAATTTGTCAGAGGCATCAATCTGGCACGTAATGTAGGACATCAAAATGCCATTATGGCAGGTATGATGACTGCCAAAGACTGGGCTGACGCCATTATTACCCTTGATGCAGATTTGCAAGATGACATAGAGTGCATACCGCAAATGGTCAAGCATTTCGAAGCAGGTAACGACATCGTCTATGGCGTAAAAGTAAGCCGTGAAGCCGATCCCATGATGAAGCGTATATCAGCACAGGCTTTTTACAAATTACAGAGTTCGATGGGCGTGGAAAGTATCTACAACCACGCAGACTTCCGACTGATGAGTAAACGTTCGCTGGAAATGTTGGCCACCTACAAGGAACACAACCTCTACCTGCGTGGTCTTATTCCACAGATAGGACTTCAGACGACAACTGTTGACGATGTAATTAGCGAACGAGAAGCTGGTGCGTCAAAATACACTCTGAAAAAAATGCTGGCACTGGCGCTCAACGGCATCACAGCATTCAGTGTAAAACCGCTCTACCTCATTTTCAATATCGGGCTGCTCTTTCTCGTCATCGCATTATGCATCGGCTGCTACGTCATTTACTCACTTGCTGTAGGCACAGCTGTACAGGGTTGGGCATCACTGATGCTCTCCATCTATCTAGTAGGTGGCTTCATTCTGATCTCAATGGGCATTATGGGTACTTACATCGGACAGATCTATACCGAAGCCAAACGCCGTCCGCTGTATCATATTCAAGAAATTCTATAAAAATAAAAATGAAATTAAACACAATATTACAGTTGAACTTCTGGCACAACAAAAGGATTCAACTTTCACTTTGGTTGTTAATGGTGATTATTTCAGTAGGTCTCCATATGCACAACTTCAACAATTTTCTAATATACAAATTCACTTTTTGGCATGCCTTAGAACAGAAAAGTCTTTTTGCTGCCTACCCTTTAGATCATTCTGATGTAAACCATTACGGCCCCATCTTCAGTCTTATCATAGCCCCCTTTGCCATTATTCCGTCCTTATGGGTGGGGGTATTCCTTTGGCATCTGGCCTTGGCGCTTTTCCTCTGGTGGGCTATCAAAAAAAGTACGTTAACCATCACGCAACAAACCGTCGTAATATGGTTAACCGCTCACGAAATGCTCAATGCTCTGGGAATGTCACAATTTAATGTAGCAACGGCAGCTATGATAGCCTTATCTTATTCCGCCATTCATAGAGAGAAAGAGATGTGGGCTGCTTTCTGGATTGTATTAGGAACTTTAGTCAAGATTTACGGAATTGTGGGACTGGCCTTCTTCTTTTTCGCAAAAAACAAAAAGAAATTCTCCTTATGGCTCGTTCTATGGACGATTATACTGATAGCAGCACCCATGCCGTTCTTTGGAATAGAATACATAGGAAGACAATACATTGAATGGGCAGTCTGTCTCGTGGAAAAGGGAGGAGAAAATTTGTTCTCTGATTTTCAGAATATCAGTTTACTCGGTATGGTAAGAAAGATCGGTTATGCCTGTTCTGCTGGACTAACAGAATACTACAACGTCTACTGGTTCAAGACTACCCCTGACGCTTCAAACTGGTGGGTATCTACTTGGAATGACCTGTGGCTGATAATCCCAGGGCTCATCATAAGTGCCCTCCCCGGACTTCGTTTCAAGCAATATCAATCACACACTTTCCAACTCATGTGCTTGGCATTGGTTCTCATCATTGTCAACATATTCAGTACTGGTTCAGAAAACAGCAGTTATATTATCTCCATGATAGGAGTGGCTATCTGGTTTGTGGCTGTTCCCTGGCAGAGAAGTCGTTGGGACTATGCCCTTCTAATTTTCTGCTTTATTCTGACCTCTCTGTCACCTACCGATTTATTCCCAGGATATATCCGAACCTTCTGGATAAGAGCTTTTGCTCTTAAGTCTCTACCCGTTGTCTTAATATGGTTAAAGCTGGTCTGGGAGATGTGTACAAGAGATTACGCGCAAACGGTTTGTCTAACAGCTCAACAAGAAAAATGAAAAAAATCACCCTTGCCATCCAACGGTTTTTCAGCAATCCCACTTGTGTCTTTCTTTTAGGATTGGCTATTGCTATTCTTGCCACAACCATAGAAGTAGTCCGTGGACGTAACACTAACTACTTCGACTATCAAGATGCCACCCGTATGTTTTGGGACGGCATCAGTCCTTATACGCTCGAGTTTGTGCAGGCTCATTGTATACATTTCTTATACCTTCCTGTCTTCTGCGTCCTCTATGCACCTATCTTTTACCTTCCCTGGTGGCTTGGACCTTTCGTTTGGAATATAACAAACTATTGTCTATTCACTCTTGCTATTTGGACACTACCTAAGCAACTTGCCCCCTACCGTTTGAAGATTTTCCTTTTTCTTTTACCTGTTTTATTGCAAGGAGTATTCTGCTACCAATATAATCTGGTGGTTTGTTATATTTTCTTATTTGCCTTCTCCTTGATGGAGCGAAACAAACCGTTTTGGGCAGTCCTCCTAATTATGGTTTCAGCAACGACAAAAATATACGGTTTAGTAGAAGTGGGACTCCTTTTGTGCTACCCTAAGGCTTGGAGGAACTTGGGCTATGCCCTTCTCTGTGGCATCGCACTTCTTTCTCTACCTCTCTTAAATTCTAACTTTGACAATGCCCTATCCCTTTATATTGATACGAAGGAGATGATAGCCAATCACCAGACGATAGGCGACTATCCTGGTCTGCTTTTTGCTCGAGGTCTCAAACCGTTTCTACTCCCCAACTATCGCATCATACAAATAGGAGTGCTGGCTGTACTTGGATTTTTATTTTTCTTGCGCCACAAGCGTTGGCAGGACTTCACCTTTAGAGTACAGGTGTTAGCTACCCTCATGGGGTATGTCATCCTATTTAGCGACAGCCCTGAAACCCATACTTATCTTATCGCATTAACTGGCTATCTAATGGCATTCTGGTTACAAACTCAGCACACGCGCTTTGACTGGATATTATTCTGGCTCCTCTTTATCAACTTCGGCATACTACCTGCTGACGTGCTTTGCCCGACATGGCTATATCACTTCATCCACGACAACCTATGGTTAGATGTCTACTGTATGGCTCTTGCCTGGATTCGAACGATATGGTGGGCCGTCAGACCAAGGGAAAGTCACCCGAAACCACTACGCAATGTAGCCATCATAGTGTTACTATTATTAGGCACCAGCAATCTATGGGGACAAGACAAGACTTTCAAGGTAAAAGGCGTTTCCTTTGTCATGAAGCGGGTAAACGGTGGAACATTTACCATGGGAGCATCTCCAACCGATAAAATGGCCAATGCAGACGAAACACGATATCAGGTCCAGCTGCATGACTATTACCTGGGCGAGACTGAGGTAACACAGGAACTTTGGGAAGCTGTGATGGGGAAAAACCGCTCAAAAATCAAAGGTGCCAAGCACCCTGTGGAATTTGTGTTTTATGATATGTGCGTGGACTTTATTACCAAACTCAACCAGCTAACTGGCGAGAAGTTCCGTCTGCCCACAGAGGCCGAATGGGAATATGCTGCAAGAGGAGGACAACAGTCAAAAGGCTATCTATATGCCGGCAGCAACGACATTGATGAGGTTGCCTATTCTTTGTCCAATATGAAGGAGAGAACCCATCAACCTGTTAAACAACTCAAGCCCAACGAGCTAGGACTCTATGATATGACAGGAAATGTATGGGAATGGTGTGCAGACCGATACCGAAGGTCACCTAAAGACAAACCTTCAAGCAGTTTCTATGTTATTCGTGGAGGTGGATATAACAGTAGTCCAGACTACTGTCGTGTCAGCAACCGCTATATGTACGACCAACGCCGCCGTCGTGATCTTGTGGGATTCCGTTTAGCACTTTAAAATATGGATATCATCAACAAACTCAAAGAGAAAGTAGGCTCTCGGCAGTTCCTGCGTTTTTGCATTATAGGCATTTGCGCCGCGGCAGTACACTATGGAATCTATTTTTTCTTGCAACGGTTGATTGATGTCAACATCGCCTATACTGCTGGCTATCTAATAAGTTTTATCGGCAATTTCTATGCAACCAACTACTTCACATTCCAAACCCTTCCTACATGGAAGATCATCTTCACCAAACAGTAAAGTCAAACCCGCTCAAGTTGAGGATGGAATGTCAACCCATCAACAAAGCCACGCCAGAGGTTATACTTAAAATCTTTACGAACCTCCTTCGGCAACAGCTTGGTGCGTCGGATATCCAGCCGCAAATGGTTCAAGTGCCGGAAGAACCATACAATCCACGGCCGTTCGCCACGCGAGGCAAACATACCATTGCGCATATAGTAATAGAACTTCCACGCCGACTCGGGTGTCGCGTATTTTAAGTTAGCACCATAGTTTGCTGCTGTCTTGTGAACAACGATGCTGTTGTTTACCAACAGACCATTGTATCCAGCTTTAAAGATACGCGACGTAAACTCTGCATCGTCAACCCAGATAAAAAAGTCTCTATAAGGTAATCCGACTTCACGAATGACCTTACAGGGAACCAGCAACGACACAAACGACGCAGAGCGCAAGACTGGATGTTCGCCATCAAAAGTGTCAGGAGCTACATAGCCCGGAATATTCATCTGGTGTATAGAACCGTCCACCCATACAACCTTACTATTAACAAAACCTACCTGCTTCCGCGACTCTAGCACCTCAACCAGTTTCTCTAAGGCATCATGCTTTGGAACCGTGTCATCGTCCATAATCCATACGGCATCAGCACCCTGTCGTGTAGCCAAGGCTATACCTTCGGCAAACCCCCAGGCACCACCCATATTCTGTTTACAATGCTGTACATAAAAGCGTTCATCCTCCAACAGATCCAGATACTCCCGTGTTCCATCAGTCGATGCATTATCAATAACCACCACTGAAGAAAGTGGATAGGACTGAGCTTTAACAGCTTCCACACACTCTTTCAGTAACGCAAACCGATTATAGGTCACTATTGCTGCTGTTATTTTCATATGCCACCATTTTAATAGATTCTTCCTGTAAATTTCGCCAATGTGCGTTTGATAAGGATTCCATGATGCACACGCTTTAAGTTAATTCTCCTAATAGCCTTAATATTGTCCTCCACCGTATTTCCCATTCTGTAAGAGCGTGCAAAAAATTTGCTTATATAAAGACTCCAGTAATATTTATAGTGCCAGTAATGACCTATCCACTTACGGGCCTCTACCATTCTGGAAGAACATTGATTTAAAGCCACAGACAAAGCATACTGTTCTACTAAAACTGGCTCTGCATGGTCGTCCAACATACCATCACAAATCTCCAGTGCCATATCAGCAACCCTAACAGTCATCGTAGCCGGTATAGCCACGACCCCTGCATTATACATATGTTGCTCGTCAATTGTCACCTCACCATACTGGTGCCCCTTAACCGCATGCCACATCTTGAAAGCATTATCCTTCCTATCCGAATTTGCCCCCTCATCTTTATGCATCATGCCAACTCCCTGAGCTAGCAACTGTTTGATTTCATCCAACCGACCATATAGGTAAGTATCTCCATCTAAATACATGATATCCTTGTCCGGAGAAAGTTGTGCTATCTTCTGTATCACAACTATCTTCACACGCCAAAAGAAGTCATGAGGGCCACGCCATTGTTGGATATCGGCATCATTAATAGGAATGACCACAACCTGTGGCATACCGCAATAAAGAGTCGGTGTATCAGTCGCTACATAGATAGTATCTTCAGCGCCGATTTGAGCCAACATAGTACGTATTGAGAACCCTACTTGCATGTGAACAATTGATGATTGACTAGAGTCTATTCTACGTCCTACGACACTAGAATTACTTAAAACAAAATATACAATATTCATCTTCTAATGGAGTTATTTTTTTTCTAAATCATCATATAATTTCTGCAGATAAGCCTTAGCCTTTGTAAGCAAACGTTCTGTGTCATTGCCCACCGCACTTTGTACCTTGCCAGTTATATTATTGAAGACAATACTACTGCTATCTGTCACCATACCCATAGCATCGGGGAAAGAAAAGAATGCAAAGTGTGGAGCATTGGCATCCAACAGATCTTTAGAATAGGTAAACCCAGAATGATCAATACCAGCCAACCCCAAAAGTGTAGCTGCAATGTCTATCTGTGAACCTACCACATGGCACTGTGTACCAGCCTTTATCGCTCCGCCTACAATAACAAATGGTATATGGTAGCGCCACAGTTGATAGTTATCCGCATTCTCCGGCCATGCGCCAAGATGATCTGGCACAATAGCGACAAGGGTATTTTCCCAGGAAGGCAATGTCTTCAGCTGCTTGATGAACTGCCCCAAGCAATAGTCAGAATACGAGAAAGCATTAAGTGCCTCATTTTCCTTAATGACATGATAATCGGGTACGTCAAAAGGCTCATGGCTGCTAGCCGTCATAATACTGCAGAAGAAAGGCTTTGAACTTTTTGTCTTCAGGTCAGCCAGCATTCGTTCAAATACAGGACCATCTGCAACGCCCCATTTCCCCGTATGCTGTCGAGCAGGGAAATCGCTGTCTGACACGACAGTTTGGAATCCTGTTCCAACAAAGTACGAACGCATATTACTATAGTTGATATCGCCTCCATAGTAGAATGTCGTTTGATATCCATTCCTGGCCAGTTGACCGGCAATAGCTGGCAGCGACGTACTTTTTCGGGGCATATCCATCACGCTCATCGTCGGCTGGGCAGGCAGACCGCTATGTATCGACACCAATGCTCTATCTGTACGAAAACTATTGGCATAGAAACGAGGGAAGTAGAGCCCCTCTGTAGTCAGTCTCAATAGATTGGGGGTTACCCCTTGTACGCGCATGACAGAATCCGAGAAACTCTCCAAAACAATCAGGATGATATTAGGACGTTGGAAATTGGCGGTGTCCGTACGCAACGAGGTATAGGTCAATGGGCCAAACAATGCCGTAGCCTCATCATCAGCCATAAAACGATATCTCGTGCCTATCTCCTCCTGGTGCAGCACAGCCTCCATAAAGCTAAAAATCGGATTCACAGCTGCATGATTCAGTCGGATATTATCCGAGAAATACACACTGCCAGTATGATTAGTACCCGTGCTCACACCGCCACGGATAGGTAATAACAAGGAAACTGTGAGTAAGGGCAACAAAACATATTCAACAATCCTACCTTTTGTTTGATACACTTTCTTTGGATAAAGACGTGTACCTATTTGGAATAATGCCAATGACAAAAAGACAATGGTCAACGGGAGTATTGTCAGCTGCCACCAAGTAAGGCTCGCCATCGCATCGGTTGGCGACGTCTTTAAATACAATAACGGGGTATTGTCTAAAGGGAAACCCCAATAGCCATATAGTCCAAGATTTGCAATATAAGCTAAAACTGCCAACGGACTGGCCACGGCAAAGTAGCCGTTCCATAGCCATCGAAACAGGCGCCAGTTTGTCCAAACGGACGCAATAAGCAGCAAGCCCGGTATTAGTGTCAAATAACCTGCCATAGCCACATCAAGCCTCAATCCATACCAGACTACCAACAGCTGACTACCCAAGCCGGCACCTTCCAGTAGAGAGTGGTAGACCAATAGGAACACCACCTTACTGACCATTCCCACCAGAGTCCATAGCAGAAAAACTTTTATAAAGGTACCTATCCGTCTCATCATTTCTTGGGTTTGATACCTCCATGAGTTCGCTGCAGCCACTCCTCTTTCGTACGTTTCCAGCGGCGGTGGCTCCACAACCAATAAGAAGGTGCACGCATAATCGTATGTTCCAACATTTTTGTATACTGTTCTGTCAACCAGAATTGTTCCTTGCTTTTCGGATCTGTGGTTATGCGTTTGTATTCTGCCACATAATAACCGCGCCTGATTCTACGAACGTCAAGATAGTACACATCCATGTCCAGTTTCTGCATGATACGTTCAGCTCCTGTAAACCACGGGGTTTCGTGATGCAGGAAGTCATTCCAGTAATATATATTGTCCCAGTAAGGCGCTTGGTCGGCTATGAAGCCCACAAGAACAGGACGTCCCTCATTACGATATCTCATAATGTCTTTTATAGACTGATTGACCTCTATATTAACACCACCAAAGCGCCGGCGGGTATAAAGAATCAATTGGTCAGTAACATAGTTTTCCAGCTGATGATACAACTGAGTACATAGGCAGAGATTAGGATCTATCCATAATGGCATGCTACTAATCCATTCCCAGTTACCATAATGTCCAAGGAAAACGCCACACGACCGACCGTTGCGAAACGACTCTTCCAACAAATCCACACCTTTAAAGCGCATACGCCGTTTCATGTTCCATTTTGAAATAGAAAAATATTTCACACTCTCGAACAGCAAGTCACAAAAGTGTGTATAGAAACGACGTTCTATCATCCAACGCTTACGGGGCGACAAATGGGGAAAAGAACTCTTAATATTGTCGTGGACTACTTTTCGTCGATAACGGACGACATAAAACAGGAGGACAGAGATAAAGAAGGACAATACATGCAAGAACCACATCGGTAACAAAGATGCGACATACCACACACCAAAAAGGATGTAGTAAGCAATATTCTTCAGCGTCCTATATCGTTCTTTGTTATATCCCATTGGTTTGTTGGAATTTCTTGCTTAGACCCAAGAATCGGCGTATCTTTTCCCAAGGGGATAGATGCCAACTATGGGCGCACATATGTATAGCATAACTGCGAGGAGTTGCTTCATGCTTATTACCTGCAAATATTTCCGAAGGATAGATATGAACACCCCCATTTAATTGCTGATCAATATCCCTATATACAAAGCCAAATTCTTCTGCCACACGAGCATAAATATAGGGAGACAAGAGATCGGTACGCAACGTACCATCCTCTTTTACAAAATGCTTGTCCTGATACCAATCAAGTACCTTTTTAACATAAGGATTTCCTGCCTCTGCACCCATGACTGCAGCTTGGATTTGTATGCCTTCGATAAAGGAATCGTCAGTACGATGCCCATCAACATCGAGATGTTCCATGGTACTACATTTTTCAATTTGCGTGGGATGGTATTCCATACTCGAAAAGAAGGAATGATGAAGGAAATCGTCCATTTTCTTCAGTAATAAAACATCTGTATCCAAGTAAATACCGCCATCAATATAAAGAGCATACATCCTGATATAGTCTGCAGCAAAGGCCCATTTACGAGCCTCATAAGCTTCCTTAACATAGGGCACGCTATTCACATCAAAATTCTTCGTGCTCCATCGTTTTATCTCATATTCCGGATGAGTCTTTTGCCACGTATCCATATATTCCCGTGTTTTTTTCGGGAATGGATTGTCACTGAGCCAACAATAGTGAATTATCTTTGGAATCATCTTGATGAAGTTAATAATGCGTAGAATAATTATACTTATCGAAACCAATAAAGCAGCAGTTTGTAGTTTTTCTGAAAAAGCCAACTGAGTTTTCTCATGCGTTTTCTATTCGCCGAAAGAGATGTAGCGAAAGCTCCTGTGGCCGTTCCTTGTGTGGCTATTGTTGGGTGACACCAAAAATAGTCGATGACCTTCTCCTTTATCAATTGGTAATGAAACAGATCGATGGCGCGGTCACATTTTTTTGCCTGCAATCTATCTAGAATAGCCTTTGCGGCATTCCTATTGACAAAATAAGCTCCAGATAGGCGGTCCCTAGAACCAGGATACAGCATACGGCCCTTTTCGCGCTGACTACGTGGCACAAACCAAAGTGGACTATCTTCGTATGAGATGATGATTTTCTGATTCTGATAATTATTGAGATACTCGTCCATACTCTGATTGAAAAGGTTCCTGAAATTCTTGTCTAAGATGATGTCATCCTCTAGCACTAGAGCACCGTCAAGATTAGCAGAAACTATGCGCTCATAAGCAAGAAAATGAGATATGGTGCAAAGCGAACGAGGTACCTTACGTAACATCTCCTCTTGTCCATTCCGGAGATACGCTTCCAGATATTTTTTTATCTGTACCTCATCGTCGCCTTCATTCACATACTCATATTCCAAGCCGATACGGCGCAGCATACTATCTATGTACTCTCCGCGTTCCTTTAAGCGGGGTGGATGTATTACGAATGTCTTCATAGGCGCAAAGGTACAAAAAATATTTGTAAATCTTTGATTTTTCTTACTTTATTTGTATCTTTGCACACAAAATAGCGAATGTCATGGAGAAAAGAAGTATTTATTATCTACTTCACAGCGGGAAAAACAGCAACATCAAATATTACTTCAACAGTTACCTGCGAGAATATACGCCTAAGTTATTTTCCCGATTGCAGTTGAAGCATCTACTTGAACTAGCAGAGACACGTCCTGATAAAGACTATATCCGCCAACGTGTCAACTATTATTGCAAGCTGACGACAGAAAGTCCTATAGACCATAAATTATGGCAGTCTAAGGCTGTTAAGGTGAAAAATCAGCCTATGACAGGCCAGTCTTCTTACTATCATGATTCTATGGAAATAGCAAGGTATTTTAGCGGTGACTCTTATTGGGTACTCCTTCCAGGCGACACCATTCATGTACCTGTTGTACCATCCATTGTTAAAAGTCGCCCGTTGGTAGAAAACAACATCAACTCTGTTGTGCTTAAACTTGATAAGAACCGCCATTTCCTTTTTGTTAACGACCAAAAAAAATGGCGGGACAAGCATAATAAAGCCATCTTTCGTGGTGATTTAGGATTTTACAAGCCCAATCGCGACCTATTCATGAACCGCTGGTTTGGGCATCCAATGGTCAATGCTGCATCTACCAACCGTTCTGATGAACATCCTGAGTGGCAAGGACAGAAGCTTACCATCGGTGAGCATCTTGACTATAAGTTCATCATGTCGCTCGAAGGCAATGACGTAGCTTCCAACCTAAAATGGGTAATGTCATCTAACTCGATTGCCGTTACCCCCCGACTGAAACGTGAAACATGGTTTATGGAAGGTAAACTCATTCCCAACTACCATTATATTGAAGTTCGCGAAGACTTTTCAGATCTCGAGGAGAGACTCAACTATTATATTGCTCATCCAGTAGAAGCAGAATCTATCATACAGCACGCACATGAGTGGGTCAGTCAATTTCAGGACAAAAAGCGCGAGAAACTCATCTCGCTCGTGGTACTTGACAGGTATTTCCGACTGACTGGACAAAAGTAAAACCAAAAACGACAGAAAAAATGCCTAAGTTGTCTATCATTATACCCGTCTATAATGTAGCCCTATATCTGACTAAATGTCTAAACAGCATCATCAGTCAGGACGAAAAAGATTACGAGCTGCTACTCATCGACGATGGCAGTACAGACGGAAGCAGCAAGATATGCGAGAAATACGCTAGTAAAAACAGCAATATCCACTATATGTACAAGGAGAATGGTGGTGTCAGCACGGCGCGCAACCTAGGTTTGAGCCATGCTCAAGGCGACTATATTTGTTTCGTTGATGCAGACGACTGGGTTGAGCCGTCATATTTGCAGACGCTGCTATCGTACACCCAGCAAGAGAATGCTGCTGACATTACATATTTCGGTGTGAATTTCATTCGCCAGGAGGGAAGTATTGAATCCGTCACTCCTATTCCTTGTAAGTGCGAAGGAAGAGTATCAATAGAAGAACAACTCTTCCTACTACGCTATGTGGACAAGCATGAACTATTTGGGTTTACATGGGACAAAATGTTCAAAGCTGATATTATCCATCAGCACAACCTAAGATTTGCCGAGAATATCAGCTTCCGTGAAGACGAGCTTTTCACTATTTCATACTGTCAGTATATTAACACATTGCAAGTGATATCTACACCTTTATACAACTATTGCATGAACAATGCCGGGCTTACCAGTAAAGGGATGAAGCCCGAGGAATTCCTGCCCTTCTCTCTCTTGTTAGAGAAATATCTCTCCAACTATAAGCATCCTAATATCAGAGAACAGCTCATTTATGCCACAACAAATTACCGTGCCTTACATATTTTTAAGAAAGTCTCTTTTCTTCAAATCAGAAAAGAACTAAACGAGTACAGGCTCTTAACCGAGCGACTGTCACAAACATCGAAGGTGCGGCGAGTGCCACATCTTACACATTACCTTCAAAAAGGCTTCTGGACAGCATATTTCTATTGTCTGATACGAAAACTCTAAAATTATTTCTATGCCCATTTTTTCCATCATAACAGTCAGCTATAATGAGGTTGCGAGCATCAAGCATACGCTCGACTCAATAGTTAACCAAACTTTCAAAGATTTTGAACTCATCGTAGTTGATGGGGGCTCCACTGATGGAACCAAGGAGATAATAGCTCAGTATGACGGCCAAATTTCCTGGTGGTGCTCAGAACCTGACAAAGGCATCTATAATGCAATGAACAAAGGCATTGCCCATGCTACCGGTAAATACGTCAACTTCATGAATGCCGGAGACTACTTCTTCAATAACGATGTATTACAGCATGTCTACGATAGTCGCTTATGTCCAGATGTCATAGAAGGTCATGTCGTAAGGACTGACAATAACAAACGACACAAAGATGTATACGAAGACCTGTACGTGCATCTTTTTTCTGACACATTAAGTCATCAAGGTACATTTATCAAACGTGAACTCCTTGTTAGTCACCCCTATGACGAGAAATACAAGATTGTGTCTGACTGGAAATTCTGGATTGAGACACTTATCTTAGAGCAACGTAGTTATGCATTTCTCGACCTTGACATAGCCTATTACGACATCTCTGGAATTAGTAGCACTCATCCTCAAAAGATTGCCATGGAGCGTGAAGAGGTTATACAAGAACTCTTCACGCCATATATGCAGAAATTTATCCACTCTTATAATAGTGCTTACGAACTCCCACTCGTCAAATATGCCGTCTATCTAGACAAGCATTGGCACAAGGGGTATGAACTACTACGCAAAATAGCCAAACGCGTGGTGAAAGTCGCTAAATGGCTGCAAAAGCGTTCAAGCAGTCTGCAACAACCTTAGCATCTTCCATCGTGACCACCTGATTCATTGGAATCGACAATTCCTGCTGATGTATCTTCTCTGTTATGGGATACGAACGGCTGTTCCACTCCCTATAACACTCCTGTTTGTGTGGCGGAATGGGATAATGTATCAGCGTCTGTATGCCATGCTCAGCAAGGAATGCCTGCAGTTCGTCCCGTCGCTCACAGAAGATGGGGAACTGGTGATAGACGTTATTCTCGTCGTCAATACGCTGGGGCAATGTTATCAGTGGGTTACTGATATGGGCATAATAGTAGGCGGCCAACTGTTGGCGATTGCCATTGTCTTCGTCCAGATACTTTAGCTTGATATCCAGCACGGCAGCATCGATTTCAGACATGCGACTGTTCATACCCACATATTTGAACACATACTTCTTCTGACTGCCATAGTTGGCCAGTGCTCTGATCACTGAGGCTAACTCCTCGTCGTCTGTTGTCACGGCACCGGCATCACCCAAGGCACCAAGGTTCTTGCCCGGATAGAAACTGTGTGCAGCGGAATGTCCCAGGGAACCCGTCTTTCTACCCTTCCACATACATCCGTGGCTCTGTGCACAGTCCTCCATCAGTATCAGCCCATGCTTCTTGCAGATATCATCTAACCTATCATCATAGGCGATGCGTCCATAGAGATGCACTATCATTATGCCACGCGTCCTATCGGTAATTGCCTCTTCTATCCTATTGGTGTCTATCTCTAGATGTTCCCATGTCGGTTCAACAAGCACTGGTGTCAGATTGTTGTCGGTGATAGCCAAGATGGTGGCAATATACGTATTGGCAGGGACGATGATCTCATCACCATCATGAAACACGCCTAACTTCTTATAGCCCAGAATGATAAGTTTCAGCGCATCCAGTCCATTTGCAACAGCCACACAGTGCTTCGTTCCTATATATTGGGAATAGTCGGCTTCAAACTGCTGGTTCTCTTTGCCCTGCAGGAACCATCCTGCATCCATCACCCGACGAATAGCAGCATCGTACTCCTCACGATGTTGAGCCGTTATCTTCTGAAGGTCTAATAGCTTCACCATATTTTCAATGTCTTTGTTCTTTCAGATACTCTAAATAGTCATCATAGTTGCGAATATAATCATCCTCTATATAATCATGACTGGCAAGCACCAGACAGATACTGCCAGAAGAAAAGCCTTGCTCTGAGGCCCAAACGCCTGGTGGCACATGCAGTCCCCAGAATGGACGGTTCAAAGTCACTGTCCTTTTATTGACGCCATCGTCAAGCACCACCTCAAAAGCTCCTGAGGCAGCTATGATAAACTGATGGCACTTCTTGTGGGCATGTGCGCCACGATCTTCACCGCCAGGAATGTCGTAGCTGTAAAACACTCTATTGATGGGAAATGGCACATGGACATTCTGATATATATAAGTCAGGTTGCCCTCAGCATCATGCATCTTATTGAGCTCACACAACGAACAGTCAAACACGCTTTTGCCCTCTGCCATCATGGCCTTTACAACAGGGTCGTTGACCTTTGTGGAGGTCTTGTTCTCCGTCGACAGCAGCGTTGTCGACGGATTCTTGCGCCACAACCTGTATTCGTTGTAGTCCATGATATAGTCGTGCTCGTCATAATCGGTCGACGACAGCACCAACGCCAGCGAATTCGTAGAGAAATTGGTCATCGTGCGCCACATGCCCTTTGGTACATACAACCCATAGTACGACCTATTCAGCGCATAAGTCTTTTTCTCCGACCCGTTATCTATCTCCACGTCGAAACTACCAGACAACGCCACAATATACTCCTCAGTATTCCTATAGGCATGACCACCTCTGTTCAGACCTCCAGGCACGTCATATATCCAGTGTACCCTGCGAATCTCAAAGGGTACATGCTTGAACTGCTCAATGATAGAGAGGTTGCCTCTGGCATCTGCTATTTTAGGCAGTTCAATGATTCTGCATTCTTCTATTCTATTCATTTTGCTTATAACCTGTTTTCTTCCTTCTGATATGGGTTGCTTAAAAGATCATCCAGCGTGTATATCTTCCGTTTCCGTGTATGACGTATATACTTTTTAAACATCTTCTGATTCCAGTTCACCCATTTCAATGCCATTTTCAAATCTCTGCGACCATAAATCTCGCCGTACAGTCTCTCCGCTTCTTCTGGGTAGGAGTTTCTGCATTCCAGAGCCAGCAGATACAATGCCATCTGTTCCCAGAACGACTTGCCCTGAAAAACTAAACTACCTATGAAATCCTCTTCTATTCGCTTGCGTGGTTTTGATGCACATGCAGCACTCCTGTCAACAACAGCTACAGGGGTAGAGAACATATAGATCTGATATTTTCTCATGAGTCGGTATTGTCGTTCAGCATCCTCATATCTATAGAGATGCTCATTAAACGGTTCTTCCAGCAGTAGGGATTTCTCAAACATGGCAGTTCCAGAGGTTTCAGTCAATTCTCTCGTCGCCTCGTAGTAGAAGCCATTCTTAAGAACTCTGTTTATTTTCCTATATGATCCCAAGCGGATGTCTTGGTTACTAAACATATCATAGAAGTTTCCTACAAAGTATTTGCAATGTGGATGGCTTTGCTGCATCTTGGCAAAACAGGTTAGCGCATGAGGCAGTAAGATGTCATCTGCATCCAACAACACAATCCATTGGCCTTTAGCCTCTTGTATGCCTTTATTTCTTGCTGAAGAAGGTCCTCCATTCTCCTTTTGTATAAGCCGAATCTTGTCTGACCGAAAAGCCTTCACGATAGCAACGCTATCATCTGACGACCCATCATCAACAACAACCACCTCGTAATTGTCATAGGTCTGTTTTAACAACGAATCTATTGTCCTACCGATATAGTCTGCCTTGTTATATAGAGGTATAACTACTGAGATATCAACCATTTCCTTTCTATTCGTTTCCATAATGCGTTCCAAACAATAATACGAGCCTTGTCAACAATGACTGCAACAAAGAAAATGCCAAGACTTATTCCTGCAACCAATCCCCAATAATGCACAAAACCGTAGTCCTTGTACATATCAGAAAGTATCTTCAGAAAATGTGGTGCCACGAATTTATTCATATGAAGCAGATAAACAGCCAGACACGATTGAGCTATCCAGTTGATTGATCTACTTGAAAACTTCATCTTTGAGAACGCCAACACAAATGCCACACTCGACAGAAGCACCAGAGGTGAAGTGTAGGAATAGGCATCACCTTCAATATGAAGTCTGCTACTGGCTATGCCACTAATCATGAGCGACAATAGGAAATATCCTCCCCAGCATATTGCTCTCGACAATCTATTCCTCCATTCTTCGGCATGAATACGGAGATACCTCCCTATAAGATATATAATGATAAACGACGAGAGGGAATAGCCATAGATAAGTTCTTCGACAGTCTTAAAATACCATCCGTAAATGCTCTGAAAACACAAATAGGTGATGAGGAGTATTTTGTATTCTTTTTTTGTGGCGTGTTCCACAAATTTGTTTAGCACTGGCGATATGAGGTACAACAGCAGATAGGTCTTTACAAACCACTGGGCATTGTCAACCATGAAAATATCCCTAATAGCATCGTCGACAGAGATATCTTCTCCCATGAATTCCAATGTCACAACACATAATACGTTGATGAAAACCACTTGAAAAACCAATTCAAAGAATCGTGATAGCTTCGGTCTCAGTCCAAACCATCCTGAGAGCAGAACAAACGCATTGACGGCAATAATCGTCAATGCCTCTATCAAATTTTTGCCGAAGCTCTCGACTGGTGAGGCGGCGAAGTCTGCTCTAGATGGTGCACCCGTGGCTAAGAAATCTGCATGAAGAAAGAGAATCATTACCATTAGAATGATTCGCAGCAATTCAAAATTTGATTCACGCTCCTTGTTCTTGACCATGTTACCAACAACTTTGGCTGTTATTACTTCTTAAGAATTTTACGGATTTCCTTAATCGTCCATCTCCTGTCCATATCTTCAAAAAAGTGGGAGTGATGAGAAACTCTTTTTTCTTCAGGAGGCAATTGCATATAATCGCCATATAGTCTTTTCAAAACCAGATCATAAGCTATTGGTACAGGAATCTGTGCACCTTCAAACTCTAATGATGCTGTCTCTTTAAACCACTCCTTAGGGAACACTTCCTTTTCATAGTAAGCACCATCGTAAGAGACATAGAAATCTCCTTTCTGGCTCTTTAGGCGTTTTACCAGCTCATCATACTTTTTGCGATTAGACTTATATCTGAATGTGCTATAGAAGAAATCTTTCAGCATCAGTTTCCCTTCATGAGCATGCCCCGTAAGATACAGTCTTAATACCCTTCCAATTGAATGATGCTTTAAAGAACGTGTCAGTTTACTTGAAATGTCATCATATTCTTCCCTGTTGTTTTTTGCATCCTTTTCATCACATTCCATTAAAGGAAAGATATCAATATAAACACCTGTAACACAGGGAAACTCCTCAGCTTCCCATAGGGTGGTGTCAGTATCCACGAATTTGATCAAGGAATATAGCCAATAGTTCTTGTCTGTATCAGTAACTATATCGTAATGGCCGTTGATAGCTCCCTTATACGACATTACTTTTTCATAGTCATCGGGAAGCATCCATACATCAATATCATCATCCCAAGGTATTAATCCCTGATGACGAACAGCACCAATAAGTGTCCCATAGGCAGCATAATACTTGATATCATTCTCTGCACAAAATTGATCAAAGGCATAGAATGTTTCTATCAATTTCTCTTTATAGGTGACTGCTCTACTCATATTGATTGTTTCTGACAATAATTGTATAAATCGTATTTATGCCCTGTGAATCCAGTTCTACAGGATTATTCTTTAGTCTGACTTGATTCACAGAGTTTGCCAACAGTCGGATATCTGCATCAAAATCCGAAGAGACAGGTTTTTCTAACTCCATCTCAGCCATCATCTGCCTAAACGAACTGATGGTCTCTGCAATCGTTTGGCAGCCCATCGCTCTGGAGATGTCACCAAAGACTGCGGACAGATAAGATGCACCACGACTGTCTTTACATAGATTCATGTGACTCATCATATATTGCCATATCTCAGGCAAACAAACTGCTACGGCATGTCCATGAGGCAATCCGTAAAGCGAAGTTATCTTATAACTCATAGCATGGGCGGCTGTAGTCTGAGTAATATTGATAGCTCTCCCGCCGTAGTTAGCAGCCAACATCATTTGAGCAGCAGCCTCATCATCATTGTCAAAGATGTACTTCCGCCAGTTAGCCATAATGAGTTCAACCGTCTTACGGCTATACTCATAGCTCTCTTCTGTAGAGTTTACACTCCACCAAGACTCAATACCCTGACATAGGGCATCCATCATAGTGCACTTCTTCTGGTACAGGGGAAGCGTCTTTAATACAGAAGGTTCTAGAACTGCATAATCAGGCAGCACACCATCATTGGTAACAGTCTGTTTTGCCCCCTCATAATACATCACTGCATTATGAGTGGACTCGCTACCGGTACCAGCGGTTGTAGGAATAGCAATGAACGGAATCTTAGCGCCATCAATTGGCAATCTCTGAGAAACCAGAGGAGGAATAATGGCTGCATTACCTTCTTTGGCCAATATAGCCAGTTTAATACACTTGGCCACATCAATGGCACTGCCGCCACCAACGGCAAGAATAGTATCACATTGAGAAGATTTTAGCAGTTCAATACCATTACACACTTGTTCATAAAGAGGGTTCGGAGTAAAGTCTGAGAACTTCACCTTATCCTCTACTGGCAATGCCTCTATCGCATCCTTGATATTCAAAAAAGGATATGAAGAGTCAATGACCAGGAACAGCTTCCGGCATCCTACTTCTTGCAGGATGTCAGAAAGCTTATCAATTCCATTTATGATTTGTTGCATAGGATTACTTCTCTAAAAAGGTCATTAGGGCATCTTTGTTCTGAATAGGAGTTGTTGTCGGGCGACCGAGGTCTTTGCGGTTGCCCTTCTTTACCTTAACCTCCAGAAGGACTGGTCCTCCTAAAGATGAGAGGTGAGAGGTGAGAGTTGAGAGTTCTTTTTCTAACTCATCTTTACTTGCCACTGTAATTGCAGCCTTATAACCGACAGCCTTAGCAACAGCAGGCAGATCAATCTTCAAACCAACGGTGGGCTGGCCACCTACAGAATCATGAGCACCATTATTAAACACAACATGGACATAGTTCTTGGGCGCTTTGTTAGCCACAATAGCCATTGAGCCCATGTGCATGATGGCAGCACCATCTCCGTCAAAGCACCAAACAGTACGGTCGGGCTTGGCCATAGCGATACCCAAAGCAATCTGAGAGGCGTGGCCCATAGAACCAACGGTTAGGAAATCACGTTCATGTCCCTGGTTCATAGCAGCACGATATTCGAAGAGCTCACGGCTAATCATACCAGTGGTAGAGACAATACAATCCTTCTCACCAAGGGCAGCAGCAACTGTCTGAATAGCCTCTTCACGACTCATAGTAAGGTCGTTCTTCTCTACGTTCTGAAGCTTGTAATCCTCAAAGGTATCCTTCTCAATCACCAGAGCGTATACATCCTTATTCTTAAGGGCTGCAACTGCCTTGTCAATCTGCTTCTCTGCCTTATCTTCTTCCTTGCTCAACACATCGAAGTTGATACCCATTGTGTTCAGCAGACCAGTAGTCACCTTTCCCTGCTTGACGTGCTGGGGCTCATCGTGAACTCCTGGACGTCCACGCCAACCTATCAAAAGCAGTACAGGAATATTATATACCTCTGGATCAGTGAGAGAGGCAAGAGGGTTGATAATATTACCCTCGCCACTGTTCTGCATATACACACAGGCTGGCTGGCCAGTTGCCAGATAGTGACCGACAGCAAGACCTACTGCAGCACCTTCGTTGGCAGCAATGACGTTGTGCTGAGCATCAAAATGGTCAGTGATGTATGCACAGATGTTCTTCAGCAGACTGTCGGGCACACCTGCAAAGCAGTCGATGCCGTTCTCTCTCAGTTTTTCTATAAAGAATTCAGGTCTAATCATATTCGTGTCCTTTCTATTATTGTTCGGGAATGAGAGTAATAATCTCTTTAATGCTCATGCACTTGTCATCGCACTCTTTAGCACGATGATTTTCCAGAATGGTACGGGCGGCATCCTGCATGGCAGGGAAACCGGTACGGGTGAGCTGGTTGGCATAAATCACCACATTCACTCCCCTATCCTTGAATTCCTGCTCGGTAACGGTATTGAAGCTGGTAGGCACAACCACAATAGGAGTAGTGCTGTTCTTCTCACGGAACTTGGCTACAAACTCAAAGATTTCTGCCGGATCTTTCTTGCGGCTGTGAATCATAATGGCATCAGCACCAGCCTCACTGAACGCAAATGCACGTTCCAAAGCATCTTCCATACCCTGTTCCAGAATCAGAGACTCAATACGGGCGCAAATCATAAACTCCTTGGTCTTCTGGGCTTTCTTACCTGCACGAATCTTCTCACAGAAATCGGGAATAGCAGCCTGGGTCTGCTTTACCTCTGTTCCAAACAAAGAGTTTTTCTTCAATCCGGTCTTGTCCTCAATAATCACCATGCTTACACCCATACGCTCCAAAGAACGGACGGTATAAACAAAGTGTTCGGTCAAACCACCGGTATCACCATCAAAGATGATAGGCTTGGTGGTCACCTCCATGATGTCATCAATGGTGCGGAAGCGGCTGGTCATATCCACCAGTTCAATGTCGGGTTTACCCTTTGCAGTTGAGTCGCAAAGAGAGCTTACCCACATGGCATCAAACTGATAGGTCTTGCCATCCTGGAGCACCTTGGTATTCTCTACAATCAGTCCAGTGATACCGCTGTGGGCTTCCATAGCTGTTACAAGGCCCTTCATATTGATAAGCTTGCGCAAACGGCCACGACGGACATCCGGCATACTGGCTTCTGCACGATGGTTAGCATCCAACTCCTTATACATTGGATTGTTGCTGTAAGGATACTCAACAAGTTTGCCACCATATTCAGCAAGGACTTCGCAAACTTCCTGACGAATGGGCTTCTGGAAGCCTTCACACCAGTCATTGCCATGAACCACATAGTCAGGACGCAAGGCTTCAAGGTTTTCTTTATAAGAGAGCGTCTTCTGCTCAACCACACGCTCTACACCAGCCAGATTCTCAAACAGAGCCTTGCGCTCCTCGTAAGGAATCAGCGGGTAGCGCTTGAAACTGCTGATAGCTTCATCAGAGAGAACGCCCACAATCAGACGGCCAAGACGACGAGCCTTGTTAATGATTGCCATGTGACCAGAGTGGATATACTCCGTGCTGAAGCACATATAAACTGTGCGCTCGTTGATTTCAGCCACCTTCTTGCTGACTACTTCTAAATCCTCGGGAGTGTCAATCTCTGCACAGAGCATATTCTTCACATCGCAAGGATAGATTTTGCACTTGTCAGACACCTCGTTGAAAGCGTTCTCTGCATACACCTTGCGGTTGTCGTTTTCGCAGAACTTCTCAATGTTCTGGAGCCATACCAGCCAGTCTTCTTTAAGAATCTTGTAAAGAGGTTGTGCAGCCATAGCATTGTCGAAGAACTCAATGCCCACCTTTTCAATTTTGCCATCTTTGATGACTGCTTTGAAGTCCTTCTCGGGCAGAGGAAGCGTGCTGCTGGTAGCCATACAGCTTACTGGACTGTCAATGACAGCCTCCATCACCAGGCTCTCGAAGACCAGGTCACCATGCATCAGGATGATGTCATCATCCCTCAGTACATCTTTAGCACAGCAGATGCTATATATGTAGTTGGTCTTGTCGTAAAGCGGGTTGTTGACGAAGGTGAACTTAAGAGGCAGATGCAGAGCGTCACAATAGTCCACCAGGACTTTGTCATAATAACCTGTGGTCATTACAACCTCTTCGACTCCAAAGGAGACTAGCATTCTGAGTTGTCGACTCAAAATAGTTTCCTTAAACGAAATCTCTGTCATGCATTTGGGGTGCTCCTTTGTTAACACACCCATTCTGTGGCCAAGACCGGAATTTAATATGAGAGCTTTCATTTTATTTATTAACTTTTAATCCAATGGCAGTATTTCATATAACGATCAAACTGTAGATAATTCAATAGGCTTCGCTTGGAAAACTTAAAAACCCACCCTACAAACGACTTATTAAGTACTGGCTTAGTTGCCAGACCATCAATGCTGGCATTTACCTTTTTCATCTCTACATAACTACGCTTCAACACAGGGAGGTAAAGGCTATAGACGACATCCTTCGCGCTCTTAGGCAGGATATAGTTAGGACAAATACTAAATTCACGGAAGACTCCCTTCTTATAGCACAACAAATCATGGAAATGGAAAAAGACGAGCTTGAAGTCTTTTCCTGTCGACAGCTCTGTACCAATAACGCTATCGCCCTCACGTCTGAAGGTATATTGCTGCATATTCCATGGAGCCACGCCACCTCCCAAATTCTGTAGTTCGTGAATTCCGGTGAACCGTTCTGTCCAATCGTCCAAATACTTCTGATCACCGAATTTCCCATTCTCGAATCTGTTGTAACACCATTCTATACAAGCATTACGCCACCAATTCAAAACATGAAGTGCATTTGGCGTATTTTTGAAGGTCATAAACTGCACGCAATATTTACCTGAAGTTGCTGATTGATCGTATTGTGGAGAATATCGGTGTGAAGTTATCAACACATCTTTATCACCCATTTCTTCTATTAAGACTTTTGGGTCAGCAAAGAAGAACAAATCAGAATCAATATATGTACACGAATCTATATCATAGTGCTGAAGGCAATATAAAATAGTAGAACTAGAACATGTCCAACAATACTCGCTTTGACTTCGTGTAGGCTTTATCGCCAACAACTGTTCGTCTTCGAATTCCTTTAAGCCTATTATCGTCATGTGTTTCAGCTGCATTATCATCAATGCCTCTGCAAGTTTATCGTCAAAGGCAAATACATATAGATGAAAGGATGGACAATGCCGGACTAACGAATAGTACATCGCTAGTCCCTTTGCAGAATAGTTTGAATCAAATAATGTGCAGAAATAAATCATTGCTTTATAATCATCTTTCAAAATTATATCTATACTATTCGACAATAATTTGCAATACTATAATTGCTGCATATCATACAGGCGCTTATAGTAACCATTTTGAGCAATTAGTTCGTCATGTTGACCACATTCTACAATCTCGCCCTCATAAAGCACGTAGATTTCGTCAGCATTCTTAATCGTAGACAAACGGTGGGCAATAGCAATGGTAGTGCGCGACTTCATCAGACGTTCCAATGCTTCCTGCACCAAACGCTCTGACTCAGTATCAAGAGCCGAAGTTGCCTCATCAAGTATTAAGATGGGTGGATTCTTCAGAATAGCACGAGCAATAGAGACGCGCTGGCGCTGACCACCACTGAGACGCCCACCTCGGTCACCTATCATCGTATCATAGCCATGTTCCGACTCCATGATGAAGTCGTGAGCATTAGCAATCTTGGCAGCCTCAATAACTTGTTCCATCGTGGCGTTCTCCACACCAAAGGTAATGTTATTATAGAAGGTGTCGTTGAAGAGAATAGCCTCCTGATTGACATTACCTATCAGCGTGCGTAATTCGGAAATGCGTACGTTCTTGATATTCTTACCATCAATGAGCACCTCGCCATCTCGAACATCGTGGTAACGAGGTATGAGATCGACGAGCGTCGACTTACCAGAGCCCGACTGGCCAACGAGTGCAATAGTCTTTCCCTTGGGCACTGTCAGATTGATATGCTTCAGCACAGGACGGCCCTCGGTATAGTGGAACGACACGTTGCGCAGCTCGATGTCCTTCTCGAACGAGGGGATGGGCTGTGGATGCTCAGGCTCCTTGATGGGATTGTCTGCTTTAAGAATGAAGTCGATACGGTCCATAGAGGCCAGACCTACCGGTATCTGATAAGTGGCCTTCGACAAGTCTTTCAGCGGGTTGATGACGCTGTAGAGGATGACCATGAAGAAAATGAATGTCGGTGCGTCAATGAGGTTCGACTCACTCAGTATCAAATAGCCCCCAAACCAAAGCACAACAACAATTATTACCGTGCCTAAAAACTCTGACATCGGGTGTGCAGCACTCTGTCGTATTGCCATAGCATTTGCTTCATTACGATACTCTTCGTTAATATTGACAAATCGCTGTAACATCTTGTGTTCAGCAATAAAAGCTTTAATAATACGAAGGCCACCAAGAGTCTCATCTAACTGGGCTAGCATATCGCCCCACCTTGATTGTACGGAAGCAGATTGTCCTTTCAGTTTACGACTTACAGACCCCATTATCCAACCTGCTAATGGAGCCACTATAATGACAAATAATGTCAGTTGCCAACTAACAGTCAGCATTGTCGCAAAACAGACAATAATCGCTATTGGCTGACGAATTAGCATGTCAATACTGCTCGTAATGGAATTCTCAACAGCACCCACATCAGCCGACATACGGGCTATAATATCTCCTTTGCGTTCCTCAGAAAAAAAACTCAAAGGAAGCTTCAACACTTTCTCGTAGACTTCAATACGAATATCGCGAACGACACCTGTTCGTAAGGGAATCATAATGGCCGAAGAAGCAAAATAGCCTAATGTTTTCAGACCTGTCATAATGATAAGTGCAAGTCCCATATAGACTAACGTAAGAAACGCTCCATTCGTACTAATCAGTTCCTGTACCCAGGCATAGCCATTATTGACTATAAGATCTTTATCTAACGTTTCCCATGTCCAAGGTTTATATGTGTATACGGCTGTATCTATCTTAAAAAGAATATTCAGGATAGGAATCAGAACAGCGAAAGAAAAAACATTCATCCACTGTGATAGAAAATTGATTACTACCGACCAAGCCAGATACTTTCGATACGGCTTGAGGTAGCGCGACATAACTGAGAAAAATTGTTTCAACATACTTCTGATATCTTTTGGCTACAAAGGTACTGTTTTTTTTTCAATTATCAATTGCTAATTACCAATTATTTCAGCCTATCTTGAGTCATACGCTCCATGTACTGCTGAATAATTGCCTTTAATTCGCGTTCCATCCGTGATTGTTCAGCAACTTTACCTTCCAAATTATGTTTCATTAATGAGTCCGTCAGAGCATAAATGGCCTTTATTTGTTTGCCATCAAATTGGAGAACGTGACCATATTTAACATATTGGTAGATACCATTCAAATAGTTGACAGCCCATGTGTCCTCTGATGAAGTATTCAGCAGATCGATACCAAAAGCAAAATATGGATTGGGGTAATGCAGCATACCCATCAAGGTTGGTAAAATGTCTATCTGCTGAGCTATCTTATCCTGTATTTCAGGCTCACGTCCTGTTTCATAGATAATGATAGGCGAAGCGAATCCACCTAAATCGGTCTGGTATTCTGGATGGTCACTCATGTTGGTATGATCACTCGTCAACACAAAGATTGTATTCTTAAACCAAGGTTCACGGCTAGCCCTCTCGAAGAATTTACCGATGGCCATATCAGTATAGCGGATACACTTATGAATTTGCAGATGCTCTTCTGGGAACTGTTGTTTATACTTTTTAGGTATTGCAAAAGGGTGATGGCTCGAAGCTGTGAATACCGCAGTCATAAAAGGCTCTTTCATCTCAGACATTTTAGTGGCATAGTATTGAAGGAACGGTTCGTCCCAAATGGCCCACGTCCCGTCGAAGTCATCATCGCCACCAAAGCGTTTGTCATCATTGAAGTCCTCACGACCATAATAATCTTGGAATCCTGTACTTCGAGAGAAAGCCATAAAGCCCATAGAACCGCGTTGTGCACCATGGAAGAAAGCCGTCTGATAGCCTTCGCCTGCCAACAACGATGCTATTCCACCAACATGATTCATCGAAGCGGGGGTAAGGAAGAATGGCTCTACGAACATCGGAATGCTACTCAGGATAGAAGGCATTCCGTCTATCGACTTACGTCCATTGCAATAGCTGTGGCTAAACGTGATACTCTTGGCTATCAGAGAATCAACACAAGGAGTATAACCACGATAGTGACCATTCTCCAACGAACGATTCAGTGCACCGATATACTCTCTGCCAAAGCTTTCCACGATGAGTACCACAACATTTTTCTTTACCATTGGTACGGTGTCGTTGGGTACATGTATAGGATTATATACACGCTCCATCTCCTGTTCATCACTATAATAATCGGGCACCACAAATACAGCTTTGCCAATAGTACGATACAGTGAGAAGGGAGTATTCAGGACCAATGCCGCTTCCATCGGGCGGTCTACATACTGGTTTGCATTAGAAACCGTGATAGGGCGTACTGCAGTAGAGAAGCCCCCTCTAATACCTGCAACCACAAAGGGAGCCAATGCCAATAACGAGAGAAGACAAGACACGTCGTAATGCCACCAACAGAAATCAGTCTTTCTGATGTCCGACTGCCGATATAGACGACAAGCCAACCACATCAGGAATACAAAGAGGACTAACAAATAGAAATGGCGAAGGGTTTCCGTAAGAAAGATGCTTCCCAAATTGCCTTCATTAGAAAACTCGCCAAATACCGTCATTGTTGTACGCCTCATAGTAAAGGGGAAGTATACAGCATCGCAGAAATTCACGCCCAGCGCGACTCCATTGACTATCAAGAATATCCAACGACATAATTTCTGATAAGTCGGTACCGCCAATTGGTGTAGCGGCAACAGCATGAGTACAATATACAACGAGTTTGTGAGCATGATGGCACTGGTATCGAACAATAGTCCACCACTCAACATCTCCAAGAGATGCGAACTTGTCAGATTGGGCGAAAAATAGCTCCAATTCTCTAGTAGATAGACGATTCGCGCTATGAAATATAACGCAAAGGCCAACATTAGATTATAGCTGGTAGCCGCCAGCGGAGACAACAATCCCAATCGTCTGAAACTCATATTATTTCGCCTAATAGTGTAGCACTAGTACTCCCAACAATTCGGACACGTACAGTTTCTCCTATATGATGACCTGCCTTAGGCATCACCACAGCCTTATTCTGCTCCGTTCGGCCCATCAGCTGCTCGCGACTACGCTTTGAAAAACCTTCGATGAGCACATCAAACTCCTTACCTTCATCTTTTTTATTTTGCTGGGCAGAGATTTCTGTCTGCAAGGCTATCAATTCATTGAGACGACGGATCTTTTCTTCTTCAGGCACGTCGTCAGGCAGATGTTTTGAGGCATAAGTGCCAGGGCGCTCAGAGTATTTGAACATAAAGGCAGAATCGTAACCTACCTCACGCATCAGACTTAATGACAGCTGATGATCTTCCTCAGTCTCGCTATGGTAACCCACAAAGATATCCGTTGATAGTCCGCAGTCAGGGATGATACGACGAATAGCAGCCACACGGTCCAGATACCATTCGCGCGTGTATTTACGATTCATCAGTTTCAGGATACGATCTGAGCCACTCTGGACTGGCAGATGGATGTGTTTGCACACATTAGGCATCTCAGCAATAACATGCAGCGTCTCATCACTCATATCCTTCGGATGACTCGTAGTAAAACGGACACGCATCGTAGGCACTTCCTCAGCAACACGACGTAACAAAGTGGGGAAATCAACGTCTTCAAAATGATAAGAGTTCACATTCTGTCCCAGAAGCGTAACCTCCTTAAAACCACGATCACGAAGGTCGCGCACCTCACGGAGGATGCTCTCAATATCTCTTGAACGCTCACGACCTCTGGTATAGGGAACAATACAATAATGGCAGAAATTGTTACAGCCTCGCATGATGCTGACAAAACCACCAATACGGGTCCCGTGCAAGCGCTGAGGCACTACGTCACGATAGGTTTCATCAGTAGAAAGTTCGATATTAATAGCCTTATGTCCTGTCTCAGCCTGAGCAATAAGGTCTGGTAATGACAGATAAGCATCAGGGCCAGCTACCAAGTCAGCATGATGGTTCTCTAACAGATCGTCTTTTACACGTTCTGCCATACAGCCCAACACACCAATAATCAGGGGACGTTTACGCTTGATGGCATCCAGTGCATCCAAGCGATGATAAATCTTCTGCTCAGCATTATCACGTACCGAACAGGTATTCAAAAATACAGCATCAGCCTCGTCCAATGACTCTGTAGACTCGTAGCCAGCCATCTGCATCACAGAGGCTACAACCTCGGAGTCAGCGACATTCATTTGGCATCCGTAAGTCTCTATATAAAGTTTCTTCATTCTTATTTTTTATTATTTGGGTGCAAAAGTACGAAAAAATTTTCGTATCTTTGCAGCCACTAATGAATTATTAACGTATGGAACTGATAAAAGACAAAGAATTCGGGGGTGAGCGTCCACTTTTCGCCACCCACGACCTAAGGTTGGAGAATATTATCATCACAGATGGTGAGAGTGGCATCAAACAGTGTCAGAACATGCAGGCCAGCAATTGTCGCTTCTATGGCAAATATCCTTGGTGGCATGTAGACGGAGCATTGATTGAGGATTGCTATTTTGCCGTTGGTTCACGTTCAGCCATCTGGTACTCGAACGATATGGTCATGCGTCGCTGTCGCATCGACGGCCCCAAATTCTTCCGTGAGATGAATAATTTGGAGTTGGAAGACGTCAATATCACCGATGCTGACGAGACTTTCTGGAAGATTAATGGTTTGAAGCTGAAGAACGTCACACTCCATGGGGGAACTTATCCTTTCATGTTTAGCAAGAACATATATGTTGATGGACTAAACAGCGATGCCAAATATGTGTTCCAATATTGTAAGAATGTCGAGGTGCACAATGCTAAGATACTGACGAAGGACTCTTTCTGGGAGTGCGAGAACGTGACAGTTTACGATTCTGAACTGGATGGTGAATATCTGGCTTGGCACTCAAAGAATGTTCGATTGGTAAATTGTCATCTGGCAGGTGAGCAGCTGCTGTGCTATACGCAGAATCTCGTACTCGAGAACTGTACGTTCGATAAGGCCTGCGACCGCGTCTTTGAGTACTCTACCGTAGAGGCAGACATTCGTGGACATATCGAAAACATCAAGAATCCTACCAGTGGACATATCGTTGCTGACAGCATCGGCAGTATAACTATCGATGAGAACGTGCGTCAACCGAATAATTGCATTATCGAAGTAAGAGGTAAGAAGTAAGATGGGAGGCACGAAATTCAACTTCGACGAAATCGTTGAGAGAAGAGGTACGGGCTGTGTGAAGTGGGATGATAATCCTAGCAAAGAAGTCATTCCCCTTTGGGTAGCTGATATGGATTTTGCCGTTGCTCCTGCTATCCAAGAGGCTATCCGTCGTCGTGCAGCACATCCTGTCTTTGGTTATACATACGTTCAAGACGACTACTACGACGCTGTCATTTCGTGGTTTAAGCGTCGTCACCAGTGGACGATCCAGGGCGAGTGGATGCTGTATACTATAGGTGTGGTGCCCGCTATGTCGGTAGCTATCAAGGCGCTAACTATGCCTGGCGAAAAAGTTCTCATCCTTTCGCCAGACTACAACTGCTTCTTCTCCAGTATCAAGAACAACGGTTGCGAAGTGGCTGAGAGCGTGCTGCAGTTATGCCATAGCAATAACCGTTTCGAAGCCGATTGGGACGATTTCGAGGCTCAGTGTGCAGACGAGAAAACGACCGTATTCCTACTTTGCAATCCTCACAATCCTACAGGTCGTGTATGGACTCGCGAGGAATTGGAACGGATGCGTGACATCTGCCACCAGCACCACGTGCGTATCGTGTCCGATGAAATCCATTGCGAACTCATCATGCCGGGCTACACCTTCGTGCCTATGGGAACAGTCGACAAAGATGCGATTATTCTTAATTCCCCTTCGAAGTCATTCAATATCGCAGGACTCCAGATGGCCAATATCATCTGTCAGGATACTGAGACACGTCGTCGTTTAGACCGCGCCATTAATATCAATGAGGTGTGCGATGTCAATCCTTTCGCCCCAGAGGCTGTAAAAGCCGCCTATAACGAGAGTGAGGACTGGATCGATGCACTCAACCTTTACCTTTGGGATAACTATCAGACGCTATGCGATTTTGTCGCACAGCATATACCCCAATGGAAAGTGATGCCTCTGGAGGGAACGTATCTGGTGTGGGTTGATGTGTCTGCTGTTTGTGGCGATTCAGTCGCCATCTACTGCGACAAGATACTCCAAAAGGCACATGTTTGGTTGAATCCTGGTACGATGTATGGGCCTAAGAGTGGCGAGGGCTATCTTCGCATCAACATCGCCTGTCCTCGTAGTTTGTTGATGAAAGCATTAGAAAGAATTAAAGAAGCAATATAACTATGAAACAAAGAAGTGAAGTCAATTTTTGGTCAGTAACATGGGGTGTCCTAATGGCAGTCCTATTTTCTGCAGCTGCTGCCTATTTGGGATTGAAGGTCGGACAGGTCTTTGAAGCTGCCATTCCCATTGCCATCATCGCCGTTGGTGTTTCTGCTGCAGCCAAGCGTAGCAATGCCCTGCGCGAGAACGTCATCATCCAGTCCATTGGCGCCTGTTCGGGTGCTGTGGTCGCTGGCGCTATTTTTACCCTGCCAGCCATCTATATCCTGCAGGCGAAGTACCCCGAGATGAGCGCCGACTTCATGAAGATCTTCATCGCCTCCTTGTTGGGTGGCGTGTTGGGCATCCTGTTCCTCATTCCCTTCCGTCGTTATTTCGTCGAGGCCCCGCAGGAGCAATTCCCCTTCCCAGAGGCTACGGCAACGACGCAGGTGCTAAAGAGTGGCGATACGAGCGGAGAGGACGACGGATCTCCGTCGGGTGGTTCTGCCTCCTCTCAGGCCAGACCCCTGCTCATCGCTGGCCTCGTGGGTGGTCTCTACGATTTCATCGTGGCTACATTCGGTTGGTGGAACGAGAACGTCACCTCGCGCATGATTCCCTATGGCGACGACCTAGCGGAAAAGGCCAAGCTCGTGTTTAAGAACAATACTGGTGCTGCCGTGTTGGGGCTGGGTTATATCATCGGTTTCCGCTATGCGCTGATTATCACGCTGGGCTCACTGTTTGTGTGGTGGCTCGTAGTGCCCGGCATGGCCCTGCTGTTTGGCGATACCGTGTTGAACCAATGGAACCCTGCCATCACGACCGCTGTAGGCGATATGTCGCCTGAGCAAATCTTTACTTCTTATGGTAAGTCGATAGGTATTGGTGCCATCGCTATGGCGGGCATTATCGGTATCATCAAGTCGTGGGGCGTCATTAAGAGCGCCGTGGGACTAGCAACGAAGGCAGGAGGGGAAACCAGCAGCAGCGAGGGGAGTCAAGACCTGCCCTTCCGCTTCATCGCTATCGCCTCAATAGTCACCCTCATCCTCACCTTCCTGTTCTTCTGGTTTGGCGTCATGGATGGCAACCTGCTTTTTGCTGCGGTAGCTATTATTCTGACTGCAGTCATCGCCTTCCTGTTTACGACGGTAGCGGCTAACGCCATTGCCATTGTGGGCTCGAACCCCGTTTCTGGTATGACGCTGATGACGCTCATCTTGGCTTCCGTCGTGATGGTAGCTGTAGGACTGAAGGGCACGGGCGGTATGGTTGCTGCGCTCATCATGGGCGGTGTGGTATGTACGGCACTCTCGATGGCGGGCTCGTTCATTACCGACCTGAAGATTGGTTACTGGTGTGGTACACAGCCCCGCAAGCAGCAGACCTGGAAGTTCCTGGGTACGCTGGTCAGCGCTGCAACTGTTGGCGGTGTCATGATGCTGTTGAACGAGACCTACGGTTTTGCTTCTGGCGCGTTAGCTGCTCCACAGGCCAACGCTATGGCGGCAGTCATCGATCCGCTGATGAATGGCGTGGGCGCACCTTGGGCACTATACGCCATTGGCGCAATCATTGCTGTAGTGCTAACCCTTTGCAAAGTTCCCGCATTGGCCTTTGCACTGGGTATGTTCATCCCCATGGAACTCAACGTACCGCTGGTTATCGGTGGCGCTATCAACTGGTATGTCACCACACGTTCGAAAGACGAGACTGTTAACAAGGCCCGTGGCGAGAAGGGTAATCTCATTGCCTCTGGTTTCATTGCTGGCGGTGCTCTGATGGGCGTCGTGAGCGCGCTGCTTCGCTTTGGTGGCGTGTCGTTCGACTATAGTGCTTGGTGGGCCAACCCGCTGTCTGAACTCGCTTCGTTAGTAGCATACATCTTGTTGATTATCTACTTTATCAAGGCAACGAAACGATGAGACGACTCCTTTCTTGCGGACTGCTTATCGTCGTCAGCTTGACGGTAGCAGCCCGCGATTATATCATTACCGACTTTGGCGCCAAGAGCGATACGACGGTATTATGTACTGCTGTTTTGCAGCAGTGTATCGACCAATGCTCAGCTAACGGTGGTGGACGCGTAGTGGTACCTGCTGGCCAGTATAAGATTGGTAGCATCGTACTGCACAGTAATGTCAACCTGCATCTGGAACTGGGCGCTACGCTCTATGGTTCAACTGATTTGCAGGACTATCGCCGGATGACGACGAGTTACAAGTCGTTGCGAACGCATACGCCAACCATACAACTGATATATGCCGATGCAGTAGAGAACGTCGTCATTGACGGATACGGAACGATAGACGGTCAGGGACGCGTTTTCCCCAAGCTTTCGTGGAACGACGAGGGCATTACGCGCCCACACTTGTTACGCTTCATACAGAGTCGCGACATCGTGATACGCGACATTACGCTACGCAATAGCGGTTGCTGGATGCAGCACTATCTGGCCTGCGACCGAGTACGAATAGACGGTATCAAGGTCACGAATCGCAACAACTACAACAACGATGCACTGGACTTGGACGGCTGTCACGATGTGATAGTTCGTGGTGTGATAGCTGACTCTGATGATGACGGCATCACGCTGAAGTCCACATCACCACGACTTTGCGAGGACATTGCCATCGAGAACTGCATTGTTTCGTCGCACTGTAATGCGGTGAAGCTGGGCACAGAGACCAATGGCGGATTCCGCAACATCTCCATTCGTGGCATTGTGGTAAAACCCAGCGAGGATCAAAGCACACAGTTCTTCGGACGTCCACGTGGCACCTCAGCATTGTCGCTGGAGATTGTAGATGGCGGACTGATGGAAAACGTCAGCGTTGACGGTATGACGATTGTCGGTACCGAGTCGCCCATCTTCGTGCGTTTGGCCCATCGTGGTCGCGGCTGGACATTTAACAAAAGCGGCGCCGACGCCTTCGTGGCACAGAGTCTGGAAGGTGGCAACGAAGGTGCCACACGCAGTCAGAAGCCCGACAGCATAGAGACTGTAGGGCAAATGCGTGGCCTATATATAAATAATGTACGCGCGAGAGACTGCGGCAACTACGGCTGCAGCGTCACAGGACTACCCGACCATCCTGTGGAAGACGTACATATCAGTAACATCAGCATTCACCACAACGGAAGCGTGACGAAGCGACAACTGTCCGATATTAACAAGGCCTTGCGTGACGAGAAGGCCGCTGAATATCCTGAAGCTACCATGTGGGGCCCGCTGCCCGCCAAGGGTTTCTACGTCCGTCATGCACGCTCGGTCCACTTCGACAATGTCGAAGTCTATACGGAACAGGCGGATGCAAGACCTGATTTTGTAAAGGAAGACGTCCAATGAAACACGCTCTCACCTGCCTGCTCATCCTGCTATCGTTGTCCTTGAATGCCCAGACCCGCAGTTGGGGCGATCAGGGCGACGGCACATATCGTAACCCTGTGCTGAATGCCGATTTCAGCGACCCTGACGTGATCCGTGTGGGGAATAGATACTACATGGTGGCCTCCGACTTCCACTTTCTCGGCATGCAAGTCCTTGAGTCGGAAGATTTGGTGAACTGGCGCTATGCGTCGCAGATATACCATCGTTTCGACGAGCCCGGCTGGGACAGCAACCAGCACTATGCCGGCGGTTCGTGGGCTCCGGCCATCCGCTATCACAACGGCCTGTTCTACGTCTATTTCTGTACGCCCGACGAGGGTCTGTTCATGTCGACCGCCAAGGACGCACACGGTCCTTGGGCGCCGTTGCACTGCGTGAAACATGTGGAGAAATGGGAGGACCCGTGTCCGTTCTGGGATGTAGACGGACAAGCCTACCTGGGTCGTAGTCGCCATCGTGCAGGCCCCATCATCGTACACCGCATGTCGCCCGATGGCCGTCAGCTGCTGGACGAGGGCGTGACGGTATATACAGGCCCCGTAGCCGAGGGCACGAAATTCCTGAAGCGAAATGGTTACTATTATCTGATAATACCTGAAGGAGGTGTCGGCACGGGCTGGCAGACCGTTCTCCGTGCACGCAGCATCTACGGTCCGTACGAGCGGCGCGTGGTCCTTGAACAGGGTTCGACCAACGTCAACGGGCCTCATCAGGGGGCATTGGTTGACACGCCCAACGGCCAGTGGTGGTTCTATCATTTCCAGGAAACGCCCGTCTTGGGACGTGTGGTGCATCTGCAGCCCGCCCATTGGGAGAACGACTGGCCCGTGATAGGCATCGACTACGACGGCAACGGCATTGGCGAACCTGTTGCCAGTGCTGGTTTTGCCAGCGCTACTGGCGGAAAAACCGTCAACAGCAAAGAGCCCTTCGCCCTCCAGCTGTCCGACGACTTCGGGTCTACCCTCGGCCTGCAATGGCAATGGAACCACAACCCTGTAGATACACATTGGAGCCTCAACGATCGCAAGGGATGGCTCACGCTACACGCTTTGCCAGCCGACAGTCTGAAACAATGCCGTAATCAGCTCACGCAGAAGGTCGTTGGCTATCAGAGTGAGAGCACCACATTAGTATCTTCCTCAGGCCATTGCTATGCGGGACTCTTCTGTAGCGGCAAGTTATTTCGCGGCATCGGCCTCTGTCAGGAGGGCGTCTTTATTGAGGCACATGGTCAGCGACATATCGTGAAACTGGGGAAATATGACAAGGTATGGCTACGCATGACAATCGACTGCATAGAGAATCGCCATCAGTTCTACTACAGTACGGACGGACGACGGTTCAAAAAAGCCGGCGACGCATTCCCCATGCGTTCAGGTTATTGGAAAGGCATCCGCACAGGCCTGTTCTGCTATGGCGACGACGGCATCGCTCACTTCGACTACTTCCACCAACATGTACAGCATTAGCTACTTGTCATCCGAATTACCACCAAATTGATATAGAACCAAAAAAACGTTCAACTATACCCTCTATACCCTGATTCGTTGTAAACCATTCAAAGACAAACGTTTAAATTAGGGTATAGTTGCTTGCAACTATACCCTAACTATACCCTACTATACCCTGATGCAAAAACATGGTGACTGTTTTTGCGTATAGGCGCAAGGTCTTTTGCGTATGCGCGCACGGTCTTTTGCGTATACGCAAAAGGTTGCGAGAAGGCTTCGGAGTCCCTGCACAAAGGCGTTTCGCACTCTTTCCTCTTACTTTGTACTCCCCGTCTGCTTACTTTAGAACAGCCGTTTGCTTACTTTAGAAGAGTGAAGAGCCACTTATCATCAAGAAACTAAAGTGGCCAAAAGCCAACGGCATACAGGGCTATTACCTCCGACTCAAGAAAGAATCGCCAAGGGTATAGTAGGGTACCTTTGGGGTATAGTTTTAAGCAACTATACCCCAATCTAAACTCCTAGTTATAAACGCATTACACGGTTTTGGGGTATAGAGGGTATAGTTGAGCAACTTTTTCAACTTATATAGCGACAAAAGTATGGCACTTTAGGGTCGTGCTAAAGTCATCTTCCACCCGTAGATGCGTCACTTTGCGACTGCTCCGACGTCAGTTTACAGGGGTAAAGTGACGTCGGAAGACTTCGTAGATGACTGCGGATCAAGCGTAAAGTGACGTCGGAGCGACCCGAAACCAACGTTAGCACGACCAGAAAATATGCGGGTTCTAGGAGATTAAAATAATCCATAAAGAATTACGTGTTCGTGCTGCAAGTGCTCATGCTTGCTTTTTCTGTATATTTGTTTTGAATTTCGCTCAACTTTTCGTATTTTTGCATTGCCGTTTGAAAAAAAAACTGTAAATTTGCACCATCATATACTCAATACAAAAACCCAAGAACATGAAACGATATTATTACAAACCGCAGATGGTGGCCGTCAAGATAGTCGGACGGCAACAATTATTAAATACCTCGGGACTACTCATGAACATGCCGGATTACTCGCAGGGTGGCGACGGCACGGAAAATAACGATGGCTGGAGTGACTAAAAAAATAAAACGATATGAATATGAAGATTAGACTCAATATGAGAGAGAGGATGATGCTCATCGTCAGCTGTCTGGCAATGGGCGTAGGTCTGTGTTCCTGCTCGTCGGTCGACGACTCTGCCCCCAATCCGCCGGCTGACGACGGACGTGCCATGAGACAGCTGACCATCACCGATGCGTCAATGTCCAGAAGAGTGGCTATTAGTCCGGATACCTATGCCGCCACATGGGAAACAGGTGATAAGGCAACGTATTTCAACCTGAATACTCAGTCGGGATTGTGGTACGGCACGCTTACCGCCACCCCGACGGGAAGTCCTGTGGGAGCCTCTGCCTCGCTGTCGGGCGATGCACATTGCGGACTTGGCGATTACCTGGCTGTGATTTACCCGACTGTGGGAACCATCGAGCAGCCTTCGGGCAACGATCCCTATTTCACCATTGACTTGAGCGGGCAGAAAGGAACGCTGGAAGATATTGGCGACCACTACCATTACGTCTATGGAGTGGGAGAGGTGACGTCGGTGGAAGGCAACACTGCCTCGGGTACCATCAGCAATACGAAAGGACTGCTCTCGCTATGCAAGTTCACGTTTAAGAAAGATGCGAATCCCGTCAGCGTAAATACATTGCAGATTGGTTACGGAAGTACTGGCGCTGCTGGTTATCCGCAAACGGGTCAGGTATCAATGACTGATGTCATAGCGAACGTCCATGTGGCGGCTGATGCCCCGTCTGGCACACCGCTCACCATCTCGCTACCCGATGCTAATCCAAATCCGACGGGTGTGGTCTATGTAGCTCTGTTCCCTGACGATGTCAAGAATACTTTCCACTTCACCGTCAGCGACGGCACCAACACCTATACCGGTACGAAGAAGGCCGTGCTGAAGGAAGGAAAATATTACGAGGTTGACATTGCCGTGAACTAATCCGATAATAACTAAAAAACGATATATGCTTATGAAAACTAAATCTTTAAAAAGACTATTCCTCATGCTCGTCATGCTTGTCACGGCAGCGGCGGGGGCGAAGGCCGATGGATACATCACCGAGGTGATATCCCTCGGAGCCCCTAAGAAAGATTATAAAGACATGCTAAAAAAATATAAGAACCTGGGCTACACGATTGTGGAACAAGACCTCAACGATGATGCCGGTGGCTGGTTCGTCTATCTTGCTTATAAGACCAGTAGTGACGCAAATCCGGAGAATGGATACATCACCGAAATTGTTGCATCAACCAAAGATACGTGGTCCTTTACTGATGGTGGTCGTACTTACTTTAAAAGCCAACATAATAGTAAAGATGATTTTAATGGTGACATGAACTATAAAGCAGGAGGTTGTTCCATCTTTATTTATTACACAAAAGACCGTCATGGCTTGAGTGATTATGGTGGTACAAAGCGTGTCATTTCTGAACTGTCAACTACAAAAACTACAGGTGACAACAACGGAGCGACAGGGCCTGTTTGTTGGAAGAATTCCCCTTCTTCATACAGCGGGGAATGTGAATTTAACGATGGAGCAGGTGGTAAGGACATCTATGTTCAAATGCACTTCACCACGCAGACGCTACAATGGAAGGAGAAACCTACGTTCGCCTCAAACCTGACGTTCAGAGGCGGGCCGCAGCATCTTGTGACTAAAAACCCGTCGAATGCTAACTATGGTACGCTGGAATACAAGGTGAACAGCGGTAGCTGGTCAAGTGCTGTACCTACGGCAACAAATGTGGGAAAATATAAGGTAGAGGCTCGTCTCAACGGCAGTACCTATGCCGACAATAGCACGACGGTCAGTGAAACCGTCACCATCAATCCGCCCGTATTCAAGGCTACAGAACTCACTGGCGTGTTCAATCAGGCTGACAAGAAAGTGAACCTGTCGTGGAGCGGCGCCGCTCCCCACGGCTATACCAACTATAAGTGGGTGGTCTATCGCGATGGTGTGAAGTTAGGTGCAGTCAACCAGAACGTACGTTCCTATACCGATACAGGCTTTACCAATGAGGCTAAGCCTGTATATACCGTCTACTACGTATCAAATTTCTGGGGTGAGGATACACAGCGTGATGACTGTAAGGCTATGGTGGAAGTGGACTGCAAGCGCACAGTGCCGGTGGATAACCTCGTGGTGGATAGGCAGGAAGACCGCATCGTCTTCACCTGGACCTCAACGGGCTACAAGAAAGACTTTGGCAACATGTTCGAAATCTACGTGGATAAGGAGACCGCCCCCATCATCACCATCACGCCCACCGATATGCAGACCAACTTCTGCTGGGAGCACCGCACCACCGATCAGCACAAAAACCGCGTGAACGGCACGGACGGAGATAACTATTATACTGAGGAACCACTGAACGTGTGCGACCCACACACCTACCACATTAAGGGCGTCATCGACGACAAGGTACTCAACACGCAGACAGTTAATAATAGGTCCATCGGTCAAGGTACGTTGTTTTACGGCCTTGATGCCTCGAAGGGTGTCTATGAAGGTGCTGTCAAACTCTCGTGGCATGTGAACCTGCAAGGCTCCGAGATTTTGAAGACCTACATCATAGAGCGCCGCCGTGCTGAGCAGGAGGATGAAGCATGGGAGACGCTGACGCGTCTGTCGTCAACCGACGAATTTCTGTTCTATACCGACGACACCGCTCTGCCGGGCATCTTCTACGACTACCGCGTCACTGTGGAAGACAAGTGCGACGACGGTACGATTCACCACAATGGACTTTCCGACACCGGCTTTGCCAAGAGTTCAGGCACGGTGACGGGTCGCATTGCCTACGGCGCATCGGGTGTGGCAGTGAAGGGCGTGGATGTGAAGATGACCATAGCCGATACTGATGTTGACAACAACAACTCAGGGCAGTTCCACTCTATATACTTCAACGACTCAATAGGTGTCGTGAGGTGGAAATATCCTTCGAAAACATACATCAAGGAAAAACTGGCTGACGGCGACTTTTCCACCCAGTTCTGGATGTATCCTGAGGAGCTTTCCAACAGCCGCGTCATGGACTTCGGTAATAACGTATCACTGAGCATGACATCTGAGGGCGGACTGACCTTTACGGAGGGCTTGATAACTATTGGTAGCACTGACGACTGGGAGAATTTTGCCAAGGAAGTGAACAGCGGCAACACCAGTCTGAGTGCCATCATGGTGGCCGACGTGCAACTGGGCAGCTCGGCCACACTGATAGGCAACAGCGACCATCGCTACTCAGGAACCTTCGACGGTAATGGTCACACGCTGACAGTTGACATCAACCTGGATGAAAACTATGCCACACCGTTCCGCTATGTTAACAATGCCACTATCCGGAACCTGCGCGTGGCTGGCTCCATTGTTTCGTCGCGATCAGGTGCTGGTGGTCTTATCGGCTACTCCCAAGGTGTTACCTCCATCAGCAACTGTATCGTCAGTGCCACCATTAACAGCACCAGGAACTACAGCTGGCATGGCGGATTTGTCGGAGATAGTTATAACAACATGACCATTACCAACAGTCTCTTCAATGGCAAGATGATTGGCACCGGCACCATTGGACAAATGTGGGCAGGATTCGTGAGCGATGCCAATGACTCTCTATCCATTAATAACTGTCTCTTTGCACCGGAAGAGTTGAAGATTGATTTTTCCACTAACAATGCAACCTTCTGCCACTTGCACTTCGGGACGCTGGATCCAAACTCTAACAACTACTATACACAGGCCTTAAAACTCGTTCAGGGTACCAGCGCTGAGGGAATGGATCAGAATACATTGCTGGCTAAACTCGGCTCGGGCTGGACGGTGAATAACGGCAATCTGGAACCTAAGCAGACCAGCAATGGCAGCGAGATAATGACGCATCGGTTTGAGGGAATTATGCTACGCAAAAATAAATTCAACCACGTCGTGCTGAGCCGCAAGGCTGACTCGCTGACCGTCGTTGTGCTGACTCCCGATAGTATCAACAATCCCGTCATCCAGAAAGCGAGTCTGAAACTGGTACGCGGTCTGGAACTGGAGGGTGTCACACAGTTTGAGATGGGTCACTTCAAGGGCGCTATCGATGAGTTCCGCCTGTGGACGAAAGCACTTACTGAGGACGATATCTTAGAGAACTACGACCATCTGCTCGTGGGCAACGAGCGGGATTTGGAGACCTACTGGACCTTCGACGAGGGGCTGCGCACCCAGTTCTTCGACTATTCGCGCGAGGGTACTAATTTCCATAAGCATCACGGCAAGGTGACGAGCAACGCTCAGTCATCGACCGTGACACCTGGTGCCTTAGCCCTTAGGGCTAAAACCGATAAGGATGGCAACTACGTGATACAGGGCATCCCCTTCAGCGGTGGCGGAACCACCTATAGTGTCACCCCCTCGTATGGCATCCATGAGTTTAATCCCAACAAGAGCATAGCCTTTATCAGCGATGAGTCGCTCGTCCATAGCAAGACCGATTTCGAGGACGTGTCGTCATTCCCCATGGAAGGCTATGTTTACTATGCTGGCACGAATATTCCCGTGGAGGGTATGCAGTTTAAGATAGACGGCGAGCTGGTGACGGGCAACGGCGAACTGAAGCAGACCGATAGTAATGGCTACTACAGCATCTCGGTACCCATCGGCAAACACTATGTGGAGGCCACGCTCAGCGGGCACACGATGGTTGCCGGCGGTCGCTTCCCCACAGAGGGTACGTTTGATTTCGACCGCGCCGTCACCTACGACTTTGCCGACTCCACGCTGGTCAACTTCGTGGGACGTGTGGCTGGTGGTGAGCGCAACGATACGCTTGCTGTGGGCTTTGCCCAATCTAACAACAACATCGGCATGACCACCATCACGCTGGCGCTGAACAACGAGTCGTTCTCTTTCAACTGTAAGGACGACCACATCACCTCAGCTGCTTCCAACCGCCCGTGGGAGAGCGACACCACTGCCATTCGCAGTCACTCCTGGACGGGTACTGGCGACTTTGAGAAGTACATTTATATCCGTACCGACTCACTCACTGGCGAGTTTTCAGTCTTGCTGCCTCCGCTGAAGTATAAAACGAAGAGCATCCGTGTGGACAACAACGACGATATAGAGTTTGCCTCGCTGCCGGAAATTGACCTGAGCAGTGTGGCGAAGGAGTTGGCCGACTCGTTGCCACAACAGACGGCAAAAGGTGACTCGGTGTGGGTGAAATACAGCTATAACACGAAGAAGGTATGGACGTACTTTGCCGAGCCTCAGGTGGAACTGTGGCAGGTGGGCGGCGACGGTGCCTTCGGTGAGAAGGAAATGAAGAATTACGCCGTGAGCAGTGTCGAGAAGGTGGATATCAAAGACATCTGGACGCGAGAGAACGGCCCCGTCAATTACACCTATGGATTCCCCGTCTTCGCCCGTAAGGAGAAATATACCTTCGGCGTTCGAGGCTTCGAAGTCTATGTCAACAAGGATGCGGGCGAGGCCGTGCGCGACATCATTCCACTGAACGGGCTGGTGCTGACTGTGGCCAATGAAATGAGCGACGAGCAGGCCGTGGTGGCACAGGTCACTGACTCCGCTCTTACCAATCTGAAGGCAGGCGACATCTACGACCTGAAGTACAATCAGGTGCGGTTGGACGATGAGGGAACAAACGAAATCACCTTCACCACCGGCATGCCCAGCGTGAAGTATCCCTACACGCGACAGTTCAGCATTGAGTTCGAGCGCAACGGGCGTACCTATACGGGGCCGAAAGTAAACGGCGTAGTGCTTGGTGAGCTGACTAACGGCAACAATTTTGTGACTGAAGGTCCTGATCACGTAGATATGGTGCTGCGCGACCCACCAGGCGCCAAAAGCAGGACCACTTGGAAAACAGGTAAAAGCTGGACAGAGATTGATTACAAAACAAGAGGCATGTACGGGAGTGAGGGATACCATTGGGACTTCGTCTGGGGGAATGATAATACAGTCTCAGTAGGAGAGGGTGTTCAGGTTGTTACTCGTACCACATTAACCAATACGTTAGTGGTGGGTGAAACAGCAAAATGGAAATGGACGAAACATAACGAGAAAACCTATGTCTATACCGAAGCTGAGAACATCAGTACCAGCACGGGATCGAAATATGTGGGTGCTAATGGTGACCTGTTCATCGGCAAGTCGCACAACTGGATCATCGGCACCTGTCGTAAACTGGGCTTCTACCGTGAGGGGGATGGCGTCGTGCTGGACTTGAAGGAGGCCGTGAGCATCAATGACAGTATCAAGACCGACTTCGTCTATTCTGCCCTGGAAATCAAGGAGACCATGATTCCCAAACTGATTGCCACCCGCAATGCGCTGCTGGAACCTGTGACGGATAGTCTTACTGCTGTGAACTCTACATATGATTCCGACAAAGACGTCTATCTGACATGGTTGAAGCGCGACGACCCGAATTACGGGCAAGAAGGTACCTATGTTTGGAAACCGAAGAAGAGTGGTCAATCGCAGGACATGGTGATGCACTACAACCAATCTGTATTACAATGGAAAGCTCGATTAAGTGAGAATGAGCGAGACAAGATAGAGGCGGCTAAGGACCATGATTACTACAAGGAGAACCGCTCCTTCGACGGTGGAGCCGCTTATACCTACTCTGAGCGACGTGACACGACGAAAACCGCAACAAATGAGCATTCTGGAAGTGTGGGCCTGGTTGTTGAGAATACACATAAGATGGGGTTTGATGCTGGTGGTTCATTATACAAATCTGACATGATATTTAAGGTGGAAGTAGGATTTCAGGGTGGCCAAGTGAAGGGCGACTCTGCCAATAACACCAAAACTTATCATGAGTTTGAGTATGAGTTCAACGATGGCAACCCCGGCACCGACTTCACCGTCGACATCATGCGCTCGCCACAAGGCTGGAGCGATGTGTTCCTGCTGCGAGGCGGCCAGAGCTATAACCCCTACGAGGACAAAGAGTATGCCGAGTATTATGAGCCGGAGAAGAAGCATGTCATCTCCTACGGCACGGAGCAGATGGAACAGCCCGACATCAGCATCAGCACCGACGGGGCCATTGGTGCGAAGAGTGCCACGCTGACTGACGTTCCAGCCGGCGGTACGGGGCAGTTTACCCTGCATCTGACCAACAATACGACGACCAATCAGGACGTACCATTCGCCTATCAGGTGAGAGTGAAAGAATCGTCCAACCAGAAAGGTCTGGAAGTGCTGATGGACGGTGTGCCGGCCAATGGGCGTAGCGTCCCCATTCCCGCCGGCGGGACTGTGAAGAAGATCATCACTGTGCGACAGACCGATCAGAGCGTGCTCGACTTTGAGAACGTGGAGATCATGTTCGCATCGCAATATCAGCCTTTGGACATTTTCGACAAATGCAAACTCAGCGTACACTTCAAGCCTTCGTCGTCGCCCGTCGATCTGGTTGTCACCGAGTCGGTGTTCAACAACGAGACGTTCGCTGCCAACGACAGCTGTCTGGTGATGAAGCTGACGAACTTCGACCGCCAGTTCACGAACCTGAAGAATGTGGGCGTACAGTATCGCTTCGAGGGTAGCACCGCATGGACTGACCTTCATACGTGGGTGACCGACCGTGCCGACTCTACCAGCACCAGCTTTAGCATGCTGCCTGCTACGGGCGACCTTCGCCTGAAGCTGAATATGGGCAGTGACCTGAGTTATCCGGAGGGGCAGTATGAGTTCCGCGCCTTCACCACAACGCCTTACGGCACTGAGCTGGTTCACGTCTACAGCGATGTCATCACCGTCGTCAAAGACCTGACGCGACCGCGCCAGCTCACCACGCCTACGCCGACAAACGGCATATTGGGCTATGGCGACGACATCATGGTAGAGTTCAACGAGGACATCGTGCCCGGCTATGTGACCGATAAGAACGTCATTGTTACCGCTAAGCTGAACAGCCAGCAGGTGGTTCACGACGTGGCCAAGCAGTTGGGCGGCGAGGGCGAGCAGCGTACGGTGAATCCCGTCTATATGAACGGCGACTTCACCCTCGAATTCTGGATGAAGTGGAGTGAGGCCGGTACCATCCTGCGGAACGGCCGCGACCGCTTCGTCCTGGGTGTCACCGACGACGGCCACTTCGAGGTGAACATCGGTACTGCCCAGTTCATCAGCCGCGACGTGCTGCCTAAGGACGAGTGGACCTACGTGGCCGTGAACTACAAGGAATCGGATATGACGATGTCGGCTCTGGCACAGAGCGGCACCAGCAACCTTACGCTGTTTAAAAAGGCACCGGTCGATTCGATGGCGATAGCGTCCATCTCGTATTCTGACGACAACTACATCTACTTAGGCAACATGAAGGGTGCCATGCACGACCTGACGATATATAACATCTGTCGTGACCTTGTAGACGCCGCCGCTACGAAGTATCAGACCAAGAACGGCTACGTCTACGGCATGACCAACCACTGGGCGATGGATGAAGGTCACGGCACTGTGGCTGCCGACACGCGCAATACCCACGACTTCATCGTCAACCAGCAGTGGCTCATCAACAACGTGAACTATGCTTTAGGTATGGAGCACGTACAGGACGGCTCGGCCGTCGAGGCCAACATCGCCGCTGTCAATACCTTTGCCGAGGACAGCTATGCTATCGAGCTGTGGCACATGGGTAAGGCTTCCGGAGCAGGCACAGAGTCAGTCTTCGAAACTGGCTCTAAGGATGCAAACCGCCTGAAGCTGTACTACGACGAAGACAAGAACATGGTGCTCGCCTATGGTCTGAAGAAGCAGACGGTGGCTACCACCGACGTGGCACCCTACGGCGACTGGCACCACTTGGCACTGAACGTGGTACGCGGACAGTCGGCAGTATTCTTTGTGGACGGCAAGCGTACGGCGGTCATTGCCGAAGCCGATATGCCGGCACTGACGGGTAGCAGGATGAAGCTTGGCGAAAACTCGAAGGGTAACATCGACGAGCTGCGCATCTGGCGGGCTACACTCTCGGAGAAACGCCTGTTGCAGAACATGTACAACACGCTGGACACCGCCGACATCTACTCGCGCGGCCTCGTGGCATACTATCCCTTCGAGAAGGACAGCGTGGTCTTTGGTGTACAGACGAAGGTCTTCACGCTCAAGGATATGGCCCTTGGCAACTCTGGTAATGATATTCTGGCAAATACCGTAGCACAGCAAACGGAGTTGCAGGCATCCGTCGCACCGCCGCTGAAGAACGCCATTGCGGAAAGCAGGCTTACTGCTACGCCTACGGCATCAGACCGCAAGGTGGTCATCAGGCTGCGCAACACCTCTGGCGTGACGGCCAGTGAACTGGAAGGCTGCCAGCTGAACATCACTTTGGACAAGGTTCACGACATGCACGGCAACCAGTCGGAGCCCATCCGCTGGACGGCCTACGTGCGTAAGAATACCTTGTTATGGATGAAGGACTCCGTGACCATTATCAAACCCTACGGCGAGGATTACTACTTCGACGTAGACATCAAGAACCTGGGTGGCAACACCGAATACTACTCGCTGAGCAATATGCGCTCTTGGCTTGAAGTCGTCAACCTTGACGGTACGCCCGTAGAGACGGAAGGCACCGTAGCACCGGAGTCGCAGAAGACGCTGCGCTTCTGGGTGAAACCGCTGGTAGCCGTTGGTAACTACGACATCACGGTTGGTCTGCAAGGCAATCAGGAAATCATGGAGCCGCTGCGCATCGTGATGAAGGTTCGCGGCGAGGCTCCCGATTGGACGGTCGATCCCGGCAAGTACGAAAACTCGATGAGCATCGTGGGGCAGGTCTATGTCAACAGCGTGCTGATGAGCAACAGCGAAAGCCGCCTGGCAGCATTCATCGACAACGAATGCCGAGGCGTGGCCGAGATACGGCCCATGCGCGGCGCTGCCTACGTGGCAATGAGCATCTACGGCACGGCACAGCAGAACAAGAACGGCACATTAGTGAACCTGGACAACGGCAAGCCCATCACCTTCCGCATCTGGGACGCCTCGAAGGGTGTGGTCTATGCCAACGTCAATACCACGATGGACGGCTCGCCCGTCAACATCACCTTCGACGACTCGAAGACATACGGCAATTTCAACAGCCCCGTCATCTTCGCTAAGAGCAACCTCATGGAGCAGGAGCTGAAGCTGAAGGGTGGCTGGAACTGGATTTCGCTCGGTGTCGAGCCGAAGGAAACGAAGACTGACATGGTGTTCAAGGACCTCACGCCGTGGAACGTCCATATCAAGGACCGCTCTACCGGCATCCATTACTGCAACGGCACCTATTGGGACGGCACGCTCGCCAACATACATGCCAACACCATGTACAAGATGGAAATCAAAGACTCGCCAAAGAGCAGGAACATGGAGATGCCTTCGTTGCTGCCTGTTACCGGTGAATCCGTGAAGGCTGCCGAGACGAAGGTGACGCTGAAGAAAGGCTGGAACTGGATTGCCTATATACCTACCGTCAGTATGACACTCGACAGGTCTCTGGCCGGTGCCAACCCGCAGGAGGGCGACCAGGTGAAGTCGCAGCAGGGCTTCGCATTCTACGGTCCCTACGGCTGGGAGGGTAACCTCGACGCTATGGAGAGCGGCAAGGGCTATCTCTACTATAGCGTTGACGAAACCACTAAAGCGTTCGTCTATCCTGCCGCACCGGTAGCTTCTAATAAAGCAAGGGCTGTGGAGACCAACCGGGCTCCTGAGCTCACCATGTTTACTCCTGTTAATCCGGAAAACTATCCCGACAACATGTCGATGGTCGTCAAGCTCGTCGATGACGAGGAGACGGTGTCCGATGCTGAACTGGGAGCCTTCATCGACGGTGAGTGTCGAGGCGCCGCTACTGCTACGAACGGGCTTTACTATCTCCTTATCGCTGGCGAGGGCTATGGCAAACCGATGGAGCTCCAAGTTGCCATCAATAGTAATGTCATTCCTCTCGTTACTGATATAACCTTCAGCAGCGATGCCAACATCGGCACGCCGTGGGAGCCTTACGTCATCGACCTGAGCAATGTGCTGTCGGGTATCAATGAAATCACCGTTGATGACAACGACGATGACGACTGGTGGACGTTGCAAGGCTTCAAGATTGGTCGCAAGCCTACGCAGCCGGGTGTATATATCCATCACGGACAGAAGGTCACGATTAAACGAGCGAAGTGAGGGAAAGATGGCAGGTGACAAAGATGGCAGGTGACAGGTACCTGCCATCATTTGTGTTTCATATTGCGCGGATGGTGATTCAGAATTTGCTCCCTTAATGTCGACATATCGATGTGGGTATAAATCTCTGTCGTTCCTATCGATTCGTGGCCCAGCATGGCCTGGATGGCACGAAGATCGGCACCGCCTTCGAGCAGGGCTGTAGCAAAGGAGTGGCGCAGGGTGTGTGGCGAAATGGTCTTCTGGATGCCTGCTGCTACTGCTGTTTCCTTAATCATGATGAGTATCATGACGCGAGTAAGATGGGCGCCCCGTCGGTTCAGGAACACATAGTCTTCCTCACCGGGCTTTATCTTCATCTCGCTACGGTCCATAAACCAGTAGTCCAATTCTTTGATGGCGCGAGGTGAGATGGGCACCAAGCGTTCTTTCGAGCCTTTTCCAACGACACGGACGTACTGTTCCTGTAAGAAGAGGTCGGAGAGTTTCAGGTTTACCAGTTCAGAGACACGCAGTCCACAAGAAAAGAGTACTTCGATAATGGTACGATTGCGCTGGCCCTCCCATTTCGACAGGTCGATAGCACCTTCCAACATATCGACTTCCTCTGCTGAGAGTACTTCAGGCAAGTGTTCGCCCAATACCGGCGACTCCAAGAGTTCACTGGGGTCGTCATCACGATAGCCTTCTAACTCCAGGAAACGGAAGAAAGAACGCACACCGCTCAGGATACGACATTGCGAACGTGCATGGATACCGATGTCGTGCAACGAGGCGGCAAAGTGCTGCAAGTCCGCTAACTTAACGTCAAAAACATCCTTATTCACATCCTCCAAATAGCCTATCAACTTCTGCAGGTCGCGCATATACGCTTCCAATGTATTGGGCGAATAGCCGCGCTGCAGTTTCAGATAGCGTTGGTAGCTGCGGATGATATTTGTAGGCGTTTTCTTGTCAGTTTCCATTTTATTTCGTATCTTTGCCGCCACAAAGTTACGAAATAATCCGCAATAGCGAAATCATCAGAAAGAAAATTATGAAAATTCTCATTGTCAATGGTCCAAATTTAAACCTGCTGGGCGTCCGCGAGCCTGGTATCTATGGTTCGTCATCCTTCGAGCAGTATCTGCCCAAGTTGCAGGCCCAGTATCCCGATGTGGAGATCGAGTATTACCAGAGTAACATCGAGGGCGAACTCATCAACAAGATGCAGGAAGTCGGTTTCACCTACGACGGTATCGTGCTGAATGCCGGTGCTTACACACATACCTCCGTTGCCCTGCACGACTGCATCCGTTCGCTGAAAGCTCCTGTCATCGAGGTACACATCAGCAATGTCCACCAGCGCGAGGAGTTCCGCCACCATTCGATGATTTCCGCTGCCTGCCGTGGTGTCATCTGCGGCTTCGGACTCGACAGCTATCGCCTTGCCATCGAAGCGCTGTGTTATTAATTATGCATTATGAATTATGCATTAGACGACTACATCCTCGCACATATCGAGCCAGAACCCGATTATCTATATCAGCTCTGGCGCGCCACCAACATCCACATGCTGCACGGTCGCATGGCATCAGGTCATCTGCAGGGCCGTTTGCTCAAGATGCTGGTACACATGATTCGTCCCAAGAATATTCTCGAAGTGGGAACATTCAGCGGTTACTCCGCCATCTGTATGGCCGAAGGATTGGAAGACGGCGGCATGGTCTACACCTTCGAAATCAACGACGAACAGGAAGACTTCACGCGTCCTTGGATTGAACGCTCACCCGTTGCTGACCGCATCCGCTTTATCATTGGTGATGCCAATACAGAGGCTCCAAAGCTGGGCATCACTTTCGATATGGCTTTTATCGATGGCGACAAGCGGACCTATCAGGAAACCTACGAGACGGTACTCGCTCTCCTGCGTCCCGGCGGTTTTATCCTCGCTGACAACACGCTATGGGACGGGCATGTTGTAGACCATAACTACGACCGCGACCCACAGACTCGTGGCATCGAGACCTTCAACGACTACGTGATGCACGACGAGCGCGTAGAACAAGTCATACTGCCACTTCGCGACGGTTTGACGCTCATCCGCAAACGATAAGTCATCATTTTGCACTATTTTCGCATATTTTCCTTGCAAAATGTTTGGTATTTCAATAAAAATGCGTACTTTTGCTTACAAATTGTAAAATAAAACAATAAGCAATGGAAAAAATTGACAAGCTTGACAAAAAAATCCTTAGCATTCTGTCAAAGAATGCGCGTATACCATTCAAGGACGTTGCCGCAGAATGTAATGTGAGCCGTGCAGCTATCCACCAGCGTGTGCAACACTTGATAGACGCAGGTGTCATCATGGGTAGCGGCTTCGACGTCAACCCCAAGAGTCTGGGCTACTCGACCTGTACCTATGTTGGTATCACCTTGGAGCGTGGCTCGATGTACAAGGACGTCGTAGAGCGTCTGCACCACATTCCCGAAATCGTAGAGTGCCACTTCACCACGGGTCCCTATACCATGATGGTCAAACTGTATGCACGCGACAACGAACAGCTCATGCATCTGCTCAACGGACGCCTGCAGGACATTCCTGGCGTGGTAGCTACCGAGACGCTCATCTCATTGGAACAGAGCATCAAGCGCGACATTCCTGTAACTCCTGAAGAATAAACACATGGCAAACCGCTTCGATTGGCAGTCGCAATTGGCTACTGTCTATGCTTCTTTCCCAGAAGCTCAGCGCCGTCCCGTCATCGGTATCACGGGAAACTATGGTGAACTGACCTGCAAACTGGCCGAGGGCTATTATCGTTCTGTTCAGAAGGCTGGTGGCGTACCTGTCATCATTCCGCCATTGGCTGATACTGACAGCATCATCAACACCCTTGAGCATATCGACGGATTGGTGCTCAGCGGTGGGGCCGACTACAATCCGCTCTATGCTGGCGAGGAACCCATATCCGCGTTAGGCGGTATCAATAGCGAGCGCGATCTGCCCGAATTACTCATCACGCGTCTGGCCTACAACCGTCAGATACCTATCTTAGGCATCTGTCGTGGTATTCAGACGCTGGTTTTGGCATTAGGTGGAAAGGTTCGTCAAGACATTAGCCAAAGTGCTATCAAGCATTCGCAAGATGCCGACCGTTCAGAGCCTACCCATAGCGTTAACGTTGAGCAGGATTCCACCTTATTTAATATATACAAATCATATCTCTCACCTCTCACCTCTCATCTCTCATCTTCTCTATACGTCAATTCGTTTCACCATCAGGCCGTAGGAGATGCAGGTCCGCTGTTCAACGTTATAGCAACAGCTCCTGATGGCACCATCGAAGCCATCGAGAGCAACGAGTTCAAGAGCATTCTGGGCGTACAGTGGCATCCTGAATGCCTCGCAGAAGGTCTGCCCCTTTTCCTATGGCTCGTCAACGAAGCCACAGCCTATCGTGCCGCTTGCGACATGCACCAGCGTGTGCTGACACTCGATACCCATTGCGATACCCCCATGTTTTTCCCCAAGGGCGTCGACTTTGGTAGTCGCGACAAACAGTTGCTCGTCGACCTCCACAAGATGACGGAAGGTCATCAGGATGCGACCATCATGGTAGCTTACCTGCACCAACCCACCGACCATCCCAAAGAATATGCCGACAACATCTTCGACCAAATCGAGGCATTGGTAGAACGCAACAGTCATTATATCAGCATAGCCCGCACACCCAACGACCTCTGGATGAATAAGCACCTGGGCAAGAAGAGCATCATGCTGGGCATTGAGAACGGCCACGCGTTGGATGGCAAGATAGAGAATCTGTACCATTTTGCCCAGCGTGGCATTGTCTACATGACGCTCTGCCATAATGGCGACAACGACATCTGCGACTCGGCTCGTGGCAGTCAGACGCACAATGGTGTCAGCGACTTCGGTCGTCAGGTCATTAGCGAGATGAACCGCTTAGGCATCATGGTTGACCTCAGTCATGCTGCCGAGAAGAGTTTCTACGATGCCCTCGAACTGTCCGCCACACCTATCGTATGCAGCCATAGCAGTTGCCGTGCGCTCTGCGACCATCCCCGCAACCTTACCGACGACCAGATGCGCGCCCTTGCTGCTAAGGGTGGCGTCATGCAGGTGACTCTGTATCCTGGCTTCCTGGTTAAAGACGGCGAGGCGACCATCGAGGATGCCATGCGCCACCTGGAACACGCCATCGACGTGATGGGTATCGACCACGTTGGTCTGGGTACCGACTTCGACGGCGATGGTGGCATCCGTGGACTGGCCAACTCGTCGGAACTGACCAACTACACCCGTCAACTCATGGCAAGCAGCTTCAGTCAGGAGGACATCCAAAAGATTTGGGGAGGCAACTTCCTGCGCGTCATGCAACAAGTACAAAACGCAAAACAATAAATGAATAATTTCTCATTTTCTCATTTTCTCATTTTCTTCATTTCAGGTCTCTTCTGCGCTTGCAGTACCACTAAGAAAAGTCAGACGTCAGAACAGTCTGTCGTTGCTGTTGAGTTCAATGCCGATTCTGCCTACGCCTTCTGTGCTGCCCAGTGCAACTTCGGTCCACGCGTCATGAATAGCGAGGCCCACGAGCAGTGTGCACAGTGGATTCAACAGCAGTTCGAACAGTATGGCTACAGCGTGCAATTGCAGAAAGCCGACCTAAAAGGCTACGACGGCACTATCCTTAAAAGCACAAATATCATCGCCACCCGTCAGCCTTCAGACATCAACCATCAGCCATCATCCCGTATCTTCATTTGCGCCCATTGGGACAGTCGTCCCTGGGCCGACAACGACCCTGACGAGGCCAACTGGCGCAAGCCTGTCATGGCTGCCAACGATGGAGCCTCAGGTGTGGCTGTCATGCTCGAACTGGCTCGTCTGCTCCAGCAACACGACTCCGCCTCGATGGCTGTCGACTTCATCTGTTTCGATGCTGAAGACTGGGGCGTACCACAGTGGGAAGACAAAGCCGATGGCGACTCGTGGGCCCTTGGTGCACAATATTGGGCCAGCAGCGATATGCCAAAAGCAGGCAACTACCAGTTCGGCATTCTGCTCGATATGGTGGGTGGCCAGGGCGCTAAGTTCTATCGCGAATACAACTCCATGCAATACGCGCGCAACATCGTGGAACGCGTCTGGCAGGCTGCCAATACCGCTGGCTACGGTAGCATATTCCCCTATTTAGACGGCGGTGGCGTCACCGACGACCACGTGCCCGTCAACGAGAAGGCCAACATTCCCTGCATCGACATCATCAATCACTATCCCGATTGCGAACAGAGCTCATTCGGTCCTACGTGGCACACTGTCAACGACGACATGCAGCACATCGACCGCAACACATTGAAAGCCGTCGGACAGACCCTCGTGCAACTCATCTTCGAGGAATAATCCCATAACACCTAACTCCTACCTCAGGCCTCCGGAATGCCTTTGTACAAAGGGAGAGAGGGCAGGTAGGTGTTAGACAAACAGGTACCTAACACCTACCTAGACACCTCATGCTACCTTAAGGGGCACGACCTTGTAGAAGGCCACATTGCCCGTCTTGCTGTGCTCGAAGCCTAGTTCCTTCATGGCGAAGCCCAGATGTATCCTTGTGCTTTGATTGATAATCAGCGAAGGATACGCTTTCTTCATCATCGTCAGCATCTGTGTGCCGCTGATGGCCTTCACCTGTTCGCCCTCGTTGGGTTTGCGGAAGCAGACGGTAATCATCTCGGCAATGTCCTTCTGCTCCATAAACTCAAGGTTCATCTCCTGGATACGGGCCACCTCGTCGTTGTTGAAGTAGTATGGTGCACCTTGCTCCATCACTTCGTACACCAGCTGCGCATACAACTGATCGTAGTCGATGTCGCCCGTGTTGTCGATGAACTGACCCTCAGGAATCGTCAGGCAGATGTAGCGACGACTTCCTGTGGCATCCGTCAGCGGATGCGGGTTGTTCGTCGTAGCCACAAACGACGCATAGCGGGCACGGTCTTCCTGCGACGCACCATAGATGGGGCGCCCATTCACCTTACTCTTCGACAGCGTCTGCTTCAGATTGGCATGCTGGCTGGGGCGGATAGCCTCCAGTTCATCGAGATTCACCAGCAGGTTGTTGGTCAGCGCCATTTCCTTGTCGAACTTATTCGACAGGTTCAGGTGGTCCAGATAATACTGGCGCAAGTGCTTGGGCAGCAAACGACGCAGAAAGGTTGTCTTGCCACAACCTTGGGCGCCAATCAGCGTTGGTACGCACTCGTTGCCATGCAGCTCGTCAATCTGCATCCAGTGAGCCACAGCCGAGCGCAACCATATACTAAGGTACGCGAGTTGCTCAGAGCTGATACCTGGAATGCGACTGAACAGTCGGGCCACATGGTTTTGGCCGTCCCATTGGGGCAGATGCGTCAGGTAGTCATTGATGGGATCGAACGTCACGACCTCCTCAGAGTTGATGTACTCTTGGATGTCCGACTTCGGATTCTTGCCATCGCAGATGTCCTCGCGCTTCGCCTCGAGCACAATGCTGTTCAGCGCCTGCTGCGTCAGCACACGGAACGCAGGTTCCTGGCCTTCAGCAGGCTTTTTCGAAAATTCTACCTTTCCGTTCAACACGTTGCGACGGAATAGGTAACGATCACCTAGAAATTGCTCTACAGCGAGCATTCCCTCAAGCGAAGCATTCATAGCCTCGCCATTCACTTTTAGTTTTTCACCCATGTTTTAAAAAAGATTTTTAATTAATAATTTGGTTGATAGGCTCGTGTTCTTCATAGCCTATAGCACCCCTCTCTCCGAATGCCGATGCAAAGGTACAAAAATATTCCGTGCCCTGCCATAGATACCCCCAGTTATTTCTCTTAAAAAATGTAAAATTAGCAATTCGCATTGAGGTCTTAGGTAGGTGTTAGGTACCTGTTGCACCAACACCTACCAGGCCCTCAGCCCTTTATATATGGGCGTTTGAGCTATGTCAAGGTAGGTGGTTAGGTGTTTCCACGATGTCTCTCGAAAAATCAGTCCACCGTGCATATATATACCACTTTTGCATAAATATCCGCATAAAACCTAACACATAGGTTTGCAGTAAGCAAAACAGCCTTTTACTCGGAGCAAAAGGCCCTTTTGCTCCGAGCAGACGCCCCTTCTGCTCCGAGCGCGTGACGTGTGCATAAAAATACGAAAGCGATATTTCAACCATATGAATGATTATTTCGCACTGTCATCTGTCAGCAAAAAATAGCAAAAAATTTGGATTTTTCAATATTATTACCTATTTTTGCAGCATAAAAGCAAAAGATATGGAAGACAAGAGATATCCAGAGATAGAAGAAGAGGAAGGCATCGGCATGTGCTGTGAGCCAGAACCAGGCTATGCTGCAACAGGTAGTGGGTATGCCAATACAATGGGGGTTCGCGACATGATTTCTGATGACTTTGATCCTGGCATTGGTCCTTACACAAAGGAAGAACTGAACGCTCGTATTGACGAGGCAGAGGAGTTCATTGCTCAGGCAGAGAAGGGAGACTGGAGTAATTGGGTGACTGAAGAACAGTCTCGTGCAAATCTGTATAGCAAATACCCATGGCTCAGATAAAATGGACGGCAAAGGCAGACCGTCTCTTTGACAAATATGTATTTAATGCATTCCTAGAATACGGTACGAAAACATCGCAGAAGTGGATGCAAGAACGTATCGCATTTGCTGATCGTGTAGCTAAACATCCTGAATCGTATACTCCTGAGCCTTTCTTGTCAAACAGGAAACGAAATTATCGCAGTTGTCAAATCCTGCAGCGATTTAAAATCGTGTATTACTATGCTACATCCTCTGACATTGTACATGTCTTCGATATATGGGACACAAAGATGAGTCCTGAGAATCTGAAACGAAGAATAAGATAGCGCAATAAACTAAGAATCCGAGACGATTGAATATTACAGCTGTCCAGCTTCCACCATCAGCACCACACGCTCTGTCAGGCGGTCGATGCCTTCAGGGTCATACTCCTTTTTCAGCGAAGCGCCAAAAGCCCATGCAAAGGCCTGATAGAAACCGGCACGTACTGGTCCGAGGAAGGCTTGAATCAGTTCGTAGCCTGATGAGTGGCTCTCACGATAGATGAGTTTGATGAGCAGCTTGCCCTGCGAATAGGTCAGCTTCTTCATGCGGGGCTTATACTCCTGCATGATGCTCTTCTCCACACGCTTCATGTGTTCCTCCTTGGCCTTCTTATTGGGCAGCGTCTCCAGATATTCTGCTGTTTCCATCATAATCATGTTGGCCTCCTTGGCGATGGGCAACACGGTCTTCACGTTCTTCACCAGGCGCATATAGGCATTGGCCTGACGCTTGCTGCTGAACTCGACGGGTGGAAACACATAGACATTGTTCATCTCCATGTATTGAATGCTGTCGCCACCCTCCAGCACCTTACCAACCTTAACGGTAGGCACGAAGGTGGGACTGTCCATATCGACAGCCTCAGGGCGTTTGTTATTCTGAGCCAACGCACTTTGGACAATGGCCAGAAACGCAGATATCATCAATACATACCGCTTCATTTGGATGGCAAAATTACGAATAATCGGTGTAATGAGCAAAAAAAACAGCGTATATTAACTTAATTATGACGAAATCGCCCTATTTTCACAAACTGTAAACCATTCGTAGAATTTATTTGCATATGACTAAACCTTTGGACTTTGTTTCCGTCAAAGGAATAAACAAAGTACTTAATGCGATTTTCACGCCCAGCCTTATTGTCTCTGTTCTGCTGTATAGGAGTGCTCCACATAGCGGCACAGACAACCAAGAACAAGACACCAAAAGACTCGACGCTGACAGGCGGTGAGTTGCAAGAGGTCGTGGTAACCAAAACGGTACAGAAAATGGTTATCAAGGACGATACCGTTGTCTACAATGCCGATGCCTATCGTGTTCCTGAAGGCTCGGTCATCGAAGCATTGGTAGAGGCACTGCCGGGTGCCAAGATTGACGAAGACGGCAAGATCAGCATCAATGGCAAGGACGTGAAGCGCTTTAAGATGGATGGTCGCGACTTCATGACGGGCAATAACAGCGCGGTGATGAAGAACCTGCCATCGTATGTTATCGACCAGGTAAAGGCCTACGACGAGAAGAGCGACCTGTCGCGTCTGACGGGCATTGACGACGGTAACGATGACTTCGTACTGGAGTTTGTCACCAAGCGTAGTGCCCGCAGAGGTCTTCAGGCCAATCCAGACATCGGTTATGGTACGGACGGACGCTACGGCATTCGTCTGACAGCTATGAAACCCTTTGGTGACATGCGTTACACGTTTATGGGTAATGCCAACAACGTCAACGACCGCAACTTCAGTGGTCGGGGCGGACGAGGACGTGGCAACGGGCAGGGACAGCGTGAGACGAAGACGGGTGCACTAGACATCAGCTACGAGAAGCAGAACAAGCTGAAGCTGAGCGGGCGCGTCACATGGAATCATAATGATGTCGACAACTGGAGTCGCACTGGTTCAGAGAGCTTTGTCAGGAGGACGGGCGGTGCCTTCTCGAACAGTATCAGCCAGAGCTATCAGCGCAATAACAGTTGGACGGGCAATATGAATCTGGAATGGACTATCAACCCAATGACGACGCTCACATGGCGTCCCGACATCAGTTTCTCGACTAGCGACAACAGAGGTTTTTCCACCTCTGCATCGTTCAATGCCAACCCTTTCGACTATGTCAATGACCCATTGAGTGCAGAAGGGATGCAAACATTAAACAATGACTCGCAGGCTGTCAACAGTCGCCAAAACAAGTCGTTGGGCTATAGCGATGGCAAGAACATCAATTCACAGCTGCAGCTGTTCCGTCGCATCGGACGTAAAGGCAGGAATGTGGCCCTAAGTGCTAACTTCAGCTATCGCGACGGTAACAGCCAGAACGCCAGTCTCTCAGCAGTTCACCTGTATCAGCGAAAGAACATTTTTGGACAGGACTCCACCTATCAGACCAACCGCTATACCGTATCCTACAACGACAACCTGAGCTATTCGTTAGGCATCACCTATACGGAACCACTGCTGACGTTTACCAGCCAACAGTCTACACCTAACCCCGAAGGCCAACGGCAACGAGGACCCTTCGGACGCAATATGCAACGCGGATTCGGGCAACAAGGGCTCTTCCTGCAGCTCAACTACCGTTACAATTACAGCCATCAGAAAAACGACCCCTCCACTTACGACTTCCCAAAATATTCGGAAACAGCCTTTGCTGAGGTCCTGCAGGATTATCGCGACTGGACGGCACTCTTTGGCTATCTCGATAATCCCTATGAGAGCTATCTGAGCACCTCGCTGAGCCGCTATTCAGAGCGTACGGAATATAGTCATAGCATTGACGTACAGTTACGCTACGTTCGCAACAAGATGAACATGAACGTGGGCGTCTCTATCCTACCCCAACGTTCACATTTCATCCAGCAATACCTGGGACGTCCTGTCGACACCATACGCACGGTGACCAACATCTCGCCAACCCTGAACCTGCGCTATCGCTTCAATCCGCAAACCAATCTGCAGGTGCAGTTCCGTGGACAGACGCAACAGCCCAATATCACCCAACTGCTTGACATCTATGATGACACTAACCCGCTAAGCATCACGATGGGTAATCCGGGACTGAAGCCAGCCTTTAACAGCAACCTGCGTGTCAACTTCCAGATGATGCGACAGCCTACCGTCATCACTGACAGTCTCGGTTTCCAAATACCCAAGCAGCAACGCCACTGGAGTTTCAACGCCAATGCTGGATGGCAGATTACCAGCAACAGCATCGGCAATATCGTGACCTACAACGAGACCACAGGCGGACGCATCTCACGACCTGAGAACATCAATGGCAACTGGAATGCCAACTTTGGCATGAGCATTACTATAGGACTCGATACGCTGAACCGTTGGGACATCACAGGCTCAATAGACGCCAGATACGCCCATCGTGTGGGTTATGTCAATCTGAACCGCACAGCCACGCCCGACCGCAACGTGACACATACCTATAACGTCAATCCGTCGCTCTCGCTGAGCTTCCGCAACAAGTGGCTTAGTTTCTCGCTGAACGGACGCACCACCTACGCACGTACAGATAACCGCCTGCAGGCCTCCAACAACCTAACCACTTGGAACTTCTCGTATGGCGGCAATACCAAGATCACATTCCCATGGGGTTCCAACCTGTCTACTGATATGCACATGTTCAGCAAACGAGGCTATGCCGACGAAAGCCTAAACACCAACGAGCTGCTATGGAATGCCCAGCTCTCACACAGCTTTTTGCGTGGGAAGGTGCTAACAGTAATGCTGCAATGGTACGACATTCTGCGCCAGCAGACCAATTTTTCACGAACTGTCAATGCCAACGGTTGGCGCGACCAAGAGGTCAACGCCATTACTTCATATGCCATGTTGCACGTCAGCTATCGCCTCAACTTCTTTGGCGGACGCAATGGCGGTAACGGTGGTAATGGCGGAAGAGGCGGACGCAATGGTGGTGGACGCAGAGGTCGAGGCGGCTGGGGCGATGGTCCTGGCGACTGGGGCAATGGTGGTTTCTAAGGGGAAAATAGAAAAAGAGGCTGTTACAATAACAACCTCTTTCTGTTTAAGCCTTGTACCCAGACCCGGGCTCGAACCGGGATGGGTTGCCCCACTGGTGTTTGAGACCAGCGCGTCTACCGATTCCGCCATCTGGGCTTAAGCGGGTGCAAAGTTACAAATAATTTGTGAATAACAAGCAGCGAATGATGATTTTTTTAAAAAAAGATGCATTTTTCTTGTTTTATTACAATTTTTTTCGTACTTTCGCACCGTGATTTTAAATCTATACATGATATAACATGGAAATTGACAACAAGAATTTTTGCGTCATTTTGGCTGGCGGTATGGGACGTCGGTTGTGGCCCACCAGCAGAAAGAGCTATCCCAAGCAGTTTATTGACTTCTTCGGTACTGGCCATACCCAGCTACAGGCTACCTATGACAGATTTTCACGCTTACTGCCCACTCAGAATATATATATATGTACGTGCAAAGAATACCTTCCGCTGGTGAAGGAGCAGTTACCCGACTTGACGGACCTGAACATCCTTGTAGAGCCTGTACATCGCAATACAGCCCCCAGTGTAGCATGGGCCAATATGCGCATCAAGCGTATCAATCCCAAAGCCAATATCATCATCACTCCTTCCGACCAGATGGTGCTGAACGAAGAGAAGTTCCAGCGTAGCATTGAGACAGGCATCAACTATGTGTCTGAGAATAACGTCCTGCTGGCCATGGGTGTACGCCCCACACGTCCTGAGCCTGGATATGGCTATATCCAATTAGGTGACCAGAGTTGCAAGCCCGATGTATTCTGCGTCAAGTCGTTTACCGAGAAGCCTGAGCGCGAATTTGCCAAGATGTTCATGGAGAGTGGCGAATTCTATTGGAACACGGGTATCTTTATCTCCAATTCATACCACCTGACGAATACGTTCGAGAGCATCTTCCCCAGCGTGTTGCGCAATCTGAAGTTCGAAATGCCCGACTACACCTACGAGGAAGAACTGGAATACGTGGCACAGAACTATCCGCGCTACCCTAACCTGTCGCTCGACTACGCCATCCTGGAACAAGGCAAATCGGTATTTGTCATGAAATGCGACTTTGGTTGGGCCGATTTGGGTACGTGGCATGCTATCTACGAATGTATGAGCAGGACACCTGACGACAACGTGTTGCTGGACAGCCAGGTATTGCTCGAAGACTCCACCAACAACATCATCCGTCTGCCTAAGGGCAAACTGGGCGTCATCAGCGGACTGGACGGCTACATCGTTGCTGAAGAGGGTAACGTGCTGCTGATCTGCAAGAAAGGCGACTCATCCGCACAGGTGCGCAAATACGTCAACGAGGTACAGCTCAACTACGGCGACGACTTTATTTAAAACTTATAACGCAGTTGCAACAGGATGTCTGTCATCGACGAATGACTGACTTGTTGCAAGCCGCTACCAATCGTGGAACGATCAAAATAGTTGGTCGTTCCATATTTGACGATAGATGCCAGCTTGCGTCCGACAGTAGCTTGCAACATCAAGGCGTGACGCAAACCATGGCCATAGTAGGCAGGAAACGAGAAGTCATACTGCACGGAGGGCTCATACTGATAAAGTCGTGCATCATAGCTGTCCGTACGAAACCAAGCCACATGAGCATCAGCCTTCAGCCAGCGCCATTGCCATGTAGCATGCTGGCCTAACATGACGCCCTTTTGCCAACGATACGCTCCACTCGACGCAACACCATCAGCCTGCGTCTGTAACGACCATTGAGGCGATACCGTAAACGTCGCACGCAGGCGCAGACGGTGTTCCGGACGATTCTCCAAACGTTTGGTGTCCGTATTGTCACGTTGTCGGATACGCATTCTATAGCGTCCCTCGATACGCCACAGTTGCTTTACATAAGACGCAGCAAGCAAGGCATCGAAGGCGTCGCTCGATGTGCTAGCCTGATAGCGTGCCCAATCGAAATGTGCATAGTCCACATAACCATATAGCGACAATGCTCTGGAAACATTCCATTTGGCGCCCAGATAGACACCATGCTCGTTTTGCACACCACTACCCTCCCCGAAGCTACGGGCATGCAGGGCCGTATAGCGCTTGTCGTAATAGCGATGCAGTACCATCAGTGTCAGACCATCCGTAGCACGCCAATTGATAGTATTGACGGTGGCTATAGCCCCTTGTTCGTTGACAGCCGTCTCACCAGCCACGCCCCATCGCGAGGTGGTATAGCCGTAGTCGATGCTCACATTGGTGAAGTCTGCCCCCGAGGCTGCATAGCGTTTATAGAGCACCTGCTGAGGCACCAACTGACGATCAAGGTGGGTATAAACCATATTGATATTAGCATGCAGCGTGCCCTGTCGATAGCCGATGCTGCCACCCAGGTCCGTCTCGTGGGTGTTATGCTTCTTGCTGAGCTCGGTCTGCGTACGGTGATAGCCGTCGCGTAACAAGGTACGAGCTGTTCCGTCCTGATTCAGCGTAGCGTCCAGTGCCCGATACGAGGCGAAGGCCGTCATTCGCCAGCGCTTACTGATACGCAGCGTTGCCGCCACACCCTGCAGATAGTCACCCTGCGAACGCGAGGCATGTGCCGTCAGCATGCGTGTGGTACGCCCCATCGACTGCAGCGTAGCCAGCTTGCCCAGGCTAAACGATGTATTCATCAGCAGTCCCATACCCATCTTCACACGATACATGCCAAGGTTCAGTTCCTCCAAACGTCCCATCTGACGTAGTTGTAGGTAGTAGCTATAATGGTCGTAACCCTGCCGGTTCTCACCAGAGAAAAATGGTTCTCCCGCATCCTGAGCCGCTGTCAGCCCCAGTTTCACACGGTCGTTATAGTTGAACTGATAGCGGATGTCATGACGGTACTTATAGCCCAGATAGCCAGAACCGTCGCTTAGCACGTCACCCTTACGGTCGTAGAGCGGCAGCTTACCACTCGCCACAAAGGTATGCCGGCCATACTTCGCCACATCGCTCAGTCTTGGCCATATCCGTCGCGGCTGTTCGGCACCTACACAGACGAAATATTCCAGCAACTGGCGGGTATGGAAGTCAAGACTGCTAATCATTTTCAGTTCACCCATCGAACGAATAGGTGCATAACGATATATGTATTCCATGATGCCTTCCACCTGCGAGGCTGTCAGGAAAGGTAAGGCCTCCAGCTCCTCACGCGTCGTCTGATTCAGGTTAATGGGCGACGCAGCCATTTCCGCCAGTTGTTCCATCACCGCTTCACCATAGTCCTCCTCCATATCCTCAACTGTCAACCATTGCCGCAACGCATCTTGCCAGCTGTCCTGACCAAAACTGCACAGGGACAACCAGCAAAACATCGCAATCATCACATATCGAGCCATAGTGCAGGCAAAGATAATATATAAATGGCATTTTTCCAAATTTATAGCAAAAAAAATCCCACAACCATCGCGGTTGTGGAACTCCTCTTATTCCGAATCTTTTCCTCGGAGTAAATTTCTCGCCTATGATTTCTCTATATTAGTGCTTCATCAAGTGAAGACCTTTTTTAGCGAGTGAAACTACTACATAATTCAAAATAATCATAACCTAAAACCATTAAAACGTTAACCTTGAAAACAAATCTTTTGTATGTCATTTTCTGTTTGACGATGCAAAGGTACGAATTGTGTGCGAACACAGCAAGCTTTTTACGTAAAATTTACGTATTATTGCCTTCTTCTTGATGTAGGTCAAAGAAGAGGTGAGAGGTGAGGGGTGAGAGGTGAGAATTAGGGCTTCGAACGAAGGTAATCGGCAAAGATGCGGGCAGCACTTTCGACCTTGGCGGCACAGGGACGTACCTTATAATATTCAGCGGTACGTGCAGAGGCCACATAGCTGTTGGGCGCCTTTTCGTGTCCCTTCAATCCCAAGATCTCAGCACATATCAGACTACCGTTCTCAGCCTGCGAACGCGCCAGCAGTTCCTGGACCACCTTATAGCAAGCCGATTTGCCCTCACGATCGGAACCCTCGGTCTGACCACAGTCGAGGCCTACCAGCATGACGATGCCCGACACGGCACCGCACATCATGCGCAAACGCCCTACCCCACCGCCAAAACCTGCAGCAATACGTTTGGCCATCACGTCGTCCATGCCATACAGATCGGCAAAAGCCGCCACGACACTCTGGCAACAGCCATAACCCTGCATAAAGTTGTCGACGGCACGTTCCACACGTTCATCTAATTCCTGGTCGGATAATTTCTTTCTTTGTACTTCTTCCATCATACGTCCTCCTTCTGACATCTTTTTGTCATATTCACTTGGCAAAGTTACAAATAAAAATAGATAGTTGCAAGTATCTGACAAAAATGCTTGTTAATTGTTCTTAAATAAGGGAAATAAGGTTTGGAGAATTCAGAATATCCCCGTAACTTTGCATACCTTAAAGTAGGTATTTTACTTTTTTATATATACAAATATGATTTATTCAACTGAAGTTAACAACATGTGTAGCGTCTGCAAAGGTGCTTACCATGGTCCTGCACCCATTCCCGAGGAGGGCAAATGGATTCAGGCAAAAGAGATCAAGGACATTTCGGGTTACACCCACGGTATTGGCTGGTGTGCACCTCAGCAGGGTGCCTGCAAGCTGAGCCTGAACGTGAAGGACGGTATCATCCAGGAGGCCCTGGTAGAGACCATCGGTTGCACCGGTATGACTCACTCCGCCGCTATGGCCAGCGAGATTCTGCCCGGCAAGACTCTGCTCGAGGCTCTGAACACCGACCTCGTATGTGATGCCATCAACACCGCTATGCGCGAGCTGTTCCTGCAGATTGTCTATGGTCGCACACAGAGTGCTTTCTCTGAGGGCGGTCTGGCTATCGGTGCTGGTCTGGAGGATCTGGGTAAGGGTCTTCGTTCACAGACTGGTACACTCTATGGTACCGTTGCCAAGGGTACCCGTTACTTGGAGCTCACCGAGGGTTACATCACCAAGATGTTCCTCGACGAGAACAACGAGGTTTGCGGTTACGAGTACGTACACCTGGGCAAGATGATGGAAGCCATCAAGGGTGGTATGGATGCCAATGAGGCTATGAAGAAGAACACCGGTTCTTACGGTCGTACGA
>CAMVOS010000001.1 GCA_947169185.1 uncultured Prevotella sp. | reverse complement strand
ATAGGCCAAGATACCCAACGTGACTGCCAGCAACAGGAGGGTTTCGCCTACAATCTGTAGATGGAGCCTGGTAGATTTATGCATATTATACGCAAATATACGTATTTTTTCGATTGGTTGTTCTTTTGTCTATGATAAATTAACAGAAATTAACGAGGACCCCGAGATTCCCGTGTTAATAGAGTAGTTAAGAGTAGTTTTTCATGTTGTTTTGTGTTGTTATTTGATGACGATTTTCTTGCCGTTCTGGATGTAGATGCCTTTCGTAGGATTATTGGCCTGATAGCCCAATAGGTTATAGGTGTTTTTAGAGGCATGCTCAGGTGCGAAAATCTGTCCAATTCCAGAAGATTCCTTGTTCCATGAATAGGTGGCCTCATACGAGTTCTCCATCACGGCACTCAGGTCTGCATCAGTGGCTTTCACGGTTTTGTTGTCCTTTGTTCTGGTAAACGTACAGCCATTGATGAACTTGATGTCCTTGCAGAAGAACAGACGGACACCGTTCTTGTGCGATATCTGCACATTGTCGAAGGTCACATCATAGACGTAACTCTCAGGGCGACCATAGATGTAGATACCGTTATAGCTCTTGTCGTTGCTGTTCTTGTTGTTATAGCCTGTGGCAGTGACGTTCTGTATCAGGATATTATGGTACACGGGCGTTGTAGCTGTCTTTGGTGTATTGGTATTAGCTATCGTCTCAGGCTTCAACTTGTCGTACGACAGGTCGTACCAGCAGGTGATACTGATGGGACTGGCCACATTCTTCATCGTACAGTTGCGGAAGATGATGTCGTGCACATCGCCGCTACGGTCGTTATTCGATTTCAAGCGGAACCCGCTGTCCGTACCATCAAAGGTCAGCCCCTCGTAGATAATGTGGTGCATGTCTTGTGTATAGCTGCCCAACGACGCACCGTGTCCTGCCTTGAAGTCACAGTTCCAAACGTGTACGTACTGCGCCTTACTATCTGTTACCACGTTGTCATCGCCCGTATCAATCATACAGTTGTAGATGTTTACATATTGTGTCCAAATGGGGATGCCGTCGGTGTTGTGCGATGGCGTGCTGGCTGAAGACGACGGGTTTTTTATCTCAATGTCGTGTACTGTAGCGTGTGAACCATTGCCTGATTGTCCGATGGTGAGGTTAGTGCCAGGTGCATTCTGCATGCGGAAGTTACGGAACAGGAAGCGATAGCCCTTGCCAAAGCGAATCATGGCGCCGCGCTTCACACCTGAGTCTTTGTAATGCTGCCACCACAGTCCTCCTTGTCCCTCGATAATAGAGGTATTGCCTTCGCCTTCAATGACTACGTCTGTTGGTGCGCCATTATTGATGATGAAGTTGTTGCCTTCTGTCGTACTTCTGTCGCCATAGGCCAACCATTTCAGCGTAGCACCAGCGCAGAGATGCAACACGGTTTTTGAACCAACTTTGATAGTGTTGCTTAGCCATTCGCCAGCGGGTATCACCACCATGCCACCACCTGCATTCTTGGCTGCATTCAAAGCATTTTGTATGGCTGTGGTGTTGTCAGCCGATGTCGTTGACGCACCATAGTTAGTGATGTAGAACGTGTTAGACTCCGTAAAGGTGGGCAGGTCCTTGGGTAATTGCACCTCGTTCCATCCTTCAGGCGTATTCTTGCTTGCTGCCTCTTCGTCCATTGAGAAGCTGATGACTTGAGCTGTAAGTCCTGTGCTACAGACTAGACATAGGACTGTAGCCATCATCATTGTAATTAGTCTTTTCATATTGTTAGCGTTTGTTCTTGTTACTGCTTGCAAAGATAGCACTTTTATTTTATTCCACCAAATTTTTCCTGAAAAACAACCTAAAGTGATGTGCGGTCGAAATAACCCGACCTAGGATCATGGGGTCGGTTCTTCTGATCATTTTTCAAATTAAGTGAAATGTGAATGAGACAAGTAATAAAGCATAGAGATATCAGACTCCTGAACATCACAGGGGGTCTGTCCCCGTGTGAGGTTAAGTCGTTCTTTGTTTAGAGGGTAAGCCTAAGGCTATCGATCATGGGGTCGGTTCTACTGATCACTTATCAAGGCAAATAAAATGAGAATTAAGACAGTAATGAATCATAATCAAAATGACGGACTCCTGAAAATGATCAGAAGAACCGACCCCATGATCCCCTCATTGACATGTTGAAAATGCAATGAGACATAGGAAAAACTCGATAGAAAAGTTAAATCTATGGCAGAAATTGATACTTTTTCGGTCAAACAGAGCTGAATGTCAGAGAAAAATGTTATTTTTGCAGAAAATATTTAAATACAGAGCAATATGAGTTACACCGAAATGGCACAACTGGAATTGATGAACGCTGCCGCCAACGTCACCTCTCAGGAAGACCTTGACGCACTGCGGCTCACCCTCTCGCTGTTTTTTGCTGAGCGGGCACAGAAAGCAATAGACAAGATGTGGGACGAAGGAACCTTCGACCAGAAGAAACTCGACGAACTGCGCGGCAAGCATCTGCGCACGCCTTACAACCCCTTCTAAACACATCACAGGGGGTCTGTCCCCGTGTGAGGTTAAGTCGTTCTTTGTTTAGAGGGTAAGCCTAAGGCTATTGGCTTTATTGTGAAGAACAATGAGGGAGCAAAGAAAAAAGATCAATATGTTAATACTGTTGATGAAGTTGAACGTATTACAAAAATTGATTTCTTCCCTGCTTTACCAGATAGCAATGTTGACAAGGGACAGGTACCTGTCATATACGCTGGGCTACAAGTTCGATCATGGCGATTAAAGCATCAAGACCAGACTATTTGATTTTTCAAAGACATAATAAAAGTCGGACCAACCATTTCGGTTAGCCCGACTTTTTTCTTACTTCTTACATCTGACATCTTACATCAGACTTCAGAATGGTCCTCGGCCCATGCATGAGGTGGTGCCCATCGCGGTCAGTGCCGCCGTCAGAATGCTTACGATGACCTGAATAATGGTCTTCCAAGTTTCCTTCTTCATACGCCATCAATTACATTCCGCCTTCCTCACCACCAGTGGGAGTGCCTCCGGTGTTACCACCTTCGTTGCCGCTACCGCCCTGGTTTTCCTGTCCTGAGCCGCCGCCCTGGTTCTGGTTTTCCTGCGAAGGAGCATTCTCGTTGTCCTCCACCTCGGCGTCGTCGGCGCTGGTCACGCGCTTCACCTCCTTGCCGTCGCGGTCGTAGCAGGTAATCTGGATCGAGGTGTTCTTCAGCTCGTCCTTCAGATCCACGTCGGGGGTGAAGATGATGCGGCGGGTGGTGATGAGCTTGGTCTTCACGTCGTTGACGTCCTCGACAGCCTTCGAACGCAGACCGAAACGCATGGTGCCCAGTCCAGGCAGTGCCACCGAGTGGCCTTCAGTAGCCCATGCCTTGATGACTTCGCCAGCTGCATCCCAGCAGGCCTGCATCACGCCCTGGCTCACACCGCTGCGCAGGGCCGCCTCACGGATGACCTTCTTCTGCGACAGGCTCGAATACTGCTCAGGCGTCATCACGTAGCGCCATACACCGGGGTCGTTCTCGTCCTTCGTAAACTTCAGCTTCTTCTCAATTGCTTTCACTTTCATCGTCATAATTCTTTTCTCCTCTTAAATCGAAAATTAGTAATAATGTAATAAAAAATCATAAATTAATAGTTTTAGGTTTGCTCACTCGCTTCGTCGCTTTCCGGACAGATTTTTTGCGCGCTGGGCAGGCAGTAAAATCTCGCAGGCCTGAAACAAAATTTTTGCGGGCCGAGGCGCATTTCTCCATCTTTATTTCGACACTGCAAAGGTACACATTTTTCAGCATATAAAAAAGAAATAATCGTAGTTTGTTTGTTAAAAACCGTTAATAGTGTTTTCATACCTCAAAATAGGTCAATATGTCAATAGGTCAATATGTCATTTAGAGTTCTGGCGGAGGAATATTTGCTCACTATAATAATAAAAATATATTTTTATTATTATAGTGTATAAAAATCGCCCATCTCCAATCCTTAATGACCTAATGACACATGACATATATGACACATTTTCTTGTACCAAACTTTTCTTTGCATTCGCTGCTCAAAAATTTGGTGATTCCAAAATTATTCACTATCTTTGCAGTGTAGTTATTGCATTACAAGCTAAAACAATGGAACGCGACATATTTACATCTAAGCCCCTAAGAATCAGCGGTTTAAAGCTTATAGGGGGGGGTAAAACGCTGAATATCAGTGTTTTACGCACCAGTCTGATTTCCCTTTTCTTTTCATTCATAGTCTCCTTCCTGTGCCTTGCGTGCTCGAAGGAGACTTCTCGTTCGTCGTACCCCGAGATGCAGGCCTACTACGTGGAGTCCTGCCATCTGACCGAGGTTGCTGAGGATAGTGTCATCCGCTTCTCGCAGAAGGTCAATGCCTTTGTCCTCCAGCATGCGGATGCGATGGACGATCCCCTCTACCCTAAAATCCGTGAGAACATCAAGGCTGTCAAGGTCAAATCTGGATTCTACGTCAACCCAGAGTGGGACGAGGAGGTCAACGTGAATTTCTAAACGGGGGAACACGGATTAAAAAACAAACCAACATAAGAAAAAAATTTTTTATAATTACTACCCTCGCCTCCTGCGACTGGCCGCGAGGTTTACACAGAAAGATTAATAACTTAAAAACATAGAAGATGATGAAGAAACTGAAGATTTGGTCTATGATGATGTTCATCGCAATGGCACTACCAATGATGGTAGCGTGTGGTGATGATGGTGGTGGTAGTGACTCTAGTGCAAATGCACTTAAGAAACAAGCCATAGGCAAATGGATGTGTATTACGAGTTATGATATTCAGAATGGAAAGATTATGACGGACCTGATGGTTGGCAAGGAAGTGACCATCATGTCAAACAACACATACACTTCGACATCATCATCTTTTGGATATTCTGGCACTTACACAATAAGTGGCAACACCATAACAGCAAAAAGCTCAAAAGGCGCAACTTTTGTAGTGGACGTCACATTTAGAGACGATAAAATGTATTGGGAGGGCAAGGCCAGCAACGGGGTCACATTCGGCTATATGTTCGTGAAGGAAAGCGATGATACAGACGACACGGACGTTAAGCCAGCCCCTTCCATCTATTGGAGATGGAAATGCACATCCAGCACAAACGAGGGTAATCGTATGGAGGGACTATTGGTTGGCGATTACTTGACTTTCGATATAGATAACACATATACCTCAACATCGCCCTCGTTAGGTGAATCCGGCACATATACTTGGAAAGGCATAACCATCAAACTCCAAAGTTCCAACGGAGTCAACAAGGAATTTACAATAGCCTCGATTGACCAGTCAAAATTGAAGCTTACTGATAATCTCGGAAGTGGACGTTCGTATACGTATGTGTTAGAAAGAAAGTAGGCCTAATGTGCCGAATGATGAAGAAGTATAAAGAAAACAAGATATATGGCAAACAAAGAACCAGGCTATGTATATATTCTGACGAATCCAAGCTTCAGAGAGGACTGGGTGAAGATAGGCAAAAGTTCGCGCCCTGTGGACGTGAGGAGTAACACAAAGGGTCAGACCCCTTGTGTGTAAGTTATAGAATCAAATTAAAACAAAATATATGACAAAGAATAATGGCACAATGAATAAAAGTATTGAAGATTTAATAAGAGAGATAGATCGCCGTGTTGAAGACAAGGTGTTGCAAACCAGTGAAGGAGAGTTACTTAAAAAACTGATTAGTAATGCAGATAACTTCGACGAGGCCATGAACATAGCCCGTATGGGAACTGTCTATAAGAGAACAGGGTTACATTTTACTCCGCGTATCGAGAAACCTACTGACAAGATTTCTTATTTCAAGAAGAACGATGCACTAAGCTTCAAGGATGAGAATAGTAAGGTTACCCATAAGTTAATTATTGGAGAAAACTATGATGCACTGTGTAATCTGTTGATTCAGTATCGTAATGGGATAGATGTAATTTATATTGATCCCCCTTATGCTAAAGATAGTATGGGTGAATTTGCCAAAACAAATTATGAGAATGCTATCACTAGAGATAATCTTCTTTCGATGATGTATTCACGTCTGCTTTTGGCAAAGCAACTATTATCTGATGAAGGTGTTATCTTCTGCAGTATTGATGATAGAAACCAAGCTTATCTTAAGTGCTTGTTTGACGATGTGTTTACTGAGAAGAACTTTGTAAGCACATTTATGTGGAAGAAAACAGAGACACCACCTTCATTATCAAACAAAGTGCGTAAGAAATTAGAATACGTCCTATGTTATACAAAAAAATATTCCTCAAAGCGAATATTTGCTCAAGGCTATATTGACGGTGGTGATGCTCCTTTATTGAATAATGGAAATCCACTAGGCGTATTGGAATTTCCACAGGGGAGTGTACGTTTCAACATACCTGATGGTGTTTACCATTATGATGAGAATCATTCTATCAAACTTCTAGATGACGTTACAGTTGAAGATGGGGTAAATACGTCACCCTTAAAAGCAGAGGCACATTTTAAATGGGGAAGTGACAATCTGAAAAGTGAAATAGATAACGGTACATATTTCCTTATTAAAAGCAGCCAATTCTCGATTAGGTATCAAAAAAGTGGACTTACAACAAAGAAACCATCAAATTTAATTGATAGTGACGTAAATGTTGGTACAAATGAAACCGCTAATAAGGAACTTGAAAAAATAGGACTTGATGGCTTTGATTATGCAAAACCTGTGTCTCTAATCGAGTTTTTATCAAAAATGGGATTTTGGGAGGATGATGAAATTACTGTCTTAGATTTTTTTGCGGGTTCTGGAACAACAGGTCATGCTGTTCTTAATATGAATAAGCCAAAAGGAAATAGAACATTTATTCTGTGCCAGAACAACGAAGTTAGTGAAACGTCTCCAAATGGTATTGCTTACGATGTCACATCAAAGCGACTTAAACGTATAATGACTGGCGAGTGCTATGACGGCAGTACGGATTTTGAGTGGATAAAAGACAACAAGCCATACGGAGGCAGTTTGGACGTTTACGAGATAGATTATGTTGCTGATACAGAATACGAAGTTGGTAAAACTGCCTTCGATGTTATTGACGAGACACTTTATGGCAAAGAAAAGTTCTCAACAGTAAAAGAAAAAGTCGACTGGATCTGTCAGAACTTCCAAACGACACAGAAACAAGTTGAAAAAGACCAGGAATGGGAAGTAAGGGAAAGGGGGGCTGCTGAATGATACCTTATGAAGCAAGAGAACTTCAGAAAAAGGCTGTCCGCGAGCTTGTGAGCCTTATTGAGAGCAAGAAGGATATTATCACCTTCAAAGCTCCAACAGGTAGTGGCAAAACTTATATGATGGCCGACATGATGAATCAGGTCATTGCGAACGATGAACGAGTGGTGTTTATTGTATCTACACTCTCGAAGGGTGATTTGGCCATGCAAAACTATGCCAAGTTCAAAGAGTATGAGGCAAAAGGGAATTTCCCCAAGTTAAACCCTTACCTGATTAACACAGAACTTAGTAGTGAAGAAAGCCTCTATATCCCTACGGACTATAATGTCTACGTTCTTCCTCGTGACCTCTATAAAAAGGGAGGTAAGCTGATGGAGGGCGCTATGGAGAACTTTATGAATACGATGACTTCTTATTACTTTGGAGAAGGTCTAAACAAAAAGATATATTTAGTACGCGATGAATGCCATATTGAGACAAAGAACTTGAACGAGTTGGCCAAAGACTACCAGATGCTTACTATCAATTTTTCGGCAACACCAAATTTAGCCCGAGGCCAGGCACCAGACGTTGAACTAGATGAGGACGAAGCTGTTCAGGCTAAACTAATCAAGAGAGTGGTGCCAATGAATATTGATGGCGAAGAGGAGCATCTCGATGAAGCCATAGACCATTTACAAGAGATACGCGAGAAATATAGGGCAATGGGTGTGAATCCTTGTCTAATCATCCAGATATCAAACGAGAGCAGGGCTGACGAAGAATGGAATAACATCATTCAGAAAGAGCTGGACAAACCAAAGAATAGTAATTTGAAGTGGATGTATGTTGTCTCGGACGAAAAGAAGTGTAAGACCAATGACAAGATTGGATTGAAGCCTGTTTCAAGGTGGAAGGATTATGCCAAGGAGAACGAGTCGTCTATAGATATTATTATATTCAAGATGATGATATCAGAGGGTTGGGATATACCTCGTGCATGCATGCTTTACCAGATACGTCCCACAACCAGCAGACAGCTTGATGAACAGGTCGTGGGCCGTGTAAGGCGTAACCCCCGTTTGCTTGATTTCGACACATTAACTCCCGAACAAAAGAAGCTGGCTATGAAAGCCTGGGTATGGGGCGTTATGAAAGAGAAAAAACACGTTACGCATCAAGTAGACTTATGGAATGACGGTAAAGAAGTGTTGAAGACCTTTAAGGTGAAAACCATTAAACTTAAGGAATTGACAGAACAACAGCTGTTAAAAAACCACTCCTTTGTAGACGAACAAGAAGTCAGCACCCGTCACAGCATATTCTATCTGCATAAGCAATTGGCGAATAGCGATGAAGAACTGCAAAATGACTGCTATGATTATATGGGCAGCGATTACAGCAAATGGTTTAAGTACACAGAATCACTGCCTGCTATAAAGAAAGCGTATGTTGATTACCATGTAAATTATGGAGAAAGTATGGAGATAGACAAAGAAGTATCTTTTCCTGCATCTTCTTCATTCTCAGGTGACGACCATTCTGTTGAAGTTCCTAACTGGGTATGGGTGAAACGGAAAGGTGGTGAAAGTTTTGCCTTTGATAGTGCAGCAGAAAAGAACTGGGCCGTTTTCTTAGGCGAATTATGTGGAAGAAGTGCAGAAGTTTTGACAGAGGATGATGAAGACAGGTACCTATGGGGTAAGAACTTTCCTACGAATTCGGAAATCAGGTATCAGTATTATGCTTCTGGCATACACTCGTCATATCCAGATTTCATTATGAAGGACAAGAAGGGAGGCATACACGTTTTCGAAGTAAAGAGTTTTAACGAAGCAGCGGGGAGCCCTGTCAAAGAAGCTGAGTACAAAGAGAAAATAGAGAAGCTAAGAGACTGCTATCTGGCATGTTCTGCGAAACTGGAAGGCTATAGCTTTTACATTCCGATTTTGGATGGTGATGAATGGAAGGTATATACATATATAGGTGGACAGGAAATAAAAGAGATATCCACGAAGAGAGATGTTAAGAGCTTTATAAGAAATCAAAATAGAGACTGAGTATACACCACTACGCCCCAAATGTGCATCACACATCACAGGGGGTCTGTCCCCGTGTGAGGTTAAGAATACACACGGGAACCGACCCTAATGTGTAAAACCGAAATAACGAACTTAAACAGATAGCTATGATGATGGATAAACTACCTCTGAATCCAGTTCTCGAACTTCAGTCCCTCGATGCGCCCAAGATGCTGAACGTTGTCTGTCACCATAGTGAGACCGGCGACCTTAGCGGCACATCCAATAAAGAGATCATAATCCTCAATGGGTGTGCCAAGCTTTTGGAGCCTGAGCTTCTCCTTGCAGAAAGCATCAATAGTGTCAGCAAAAGGAACCACTTTCACTTTGCTGACGAAATCGTTGACAATGCGGAGGTTCTCGTCTTTCTTTTCGCTTTTATATGCGCCAAATCGCAACTCCATCACCGTAATGTCAGCAACATAGCATTGTTTAGGACTGATGTTTTCAAGCCGTTCGTTAACACCATACTTGCCGCGCATAGCAAATATGCAAATGTTAGTGTCCAGAAGATATCCCGTCATAGCACAAATTCCTTTATATGCGCATTCCTTGAAGCATGTATGTCTTCAATAATTTCCTCGGCTGTCCTATCGTCTTGCCAGCGTCCAGCAAAACTCTTTGTCCATCCCTTGTCGATGGATGGCTCTGATACGGAATTGGCGACGGAATTACTTAACAGCGTAATGAGTTCAAGTTTTACGCTGTTACTGAGGTCTTTCAGTTCTGACCAGTATTTCGCCCCGTCAGAAGAAGTCGGTGATATCGTCAATGTATTCATAATGATATATTTTCAATTTGTCTGCAAAAATAGAAATAATATTTGAAACAACAAAATAAAACAGGAAAAAACTATGAAACAACGGAACAGAAGGGGCTCGCAGAAGCCCGAGGCTCCATAAAATATGGGGAATATTTGGTGCAATGAGATAATTTGTTTATCTTTGACCCTTGGTCAAGATGGGCTGCACCTTAGAAATGAAAATAAATGCCAATTTATTTTGCATTTCGCTCGGTTTGTACTATCTTTGCACCCAGATTAGCGAGATATAAGAACACAGCTTGAAAGCTTCGTTTCGGCTCAAATTACCACAAACGATCGAATCACGACAAGTCGAAAGCTGTCAGCTCACGTTATGCAGAAGCGTGGGCATTGACAGTTTAGTCGTGAGGGATGTGGTAATCCTGAGCCGAGTAATTTCTGCTGGTGTCCATAGCTTCTGTTCTTACGTGGGGTTAATCTAAAAAATCAATAATTAAAAATGATACATAAAGCAGAATTAGCGAAAGCCATCGCTCAGGCTGAGCAGGCTAACAAAAGAAATACGGAAATAGTAGCTAGGATTATGCGCTCGATAAACGATGCTGAGGACTTTGTAGCAGAACTCAGTGAGCAAGGCCAGAAGGAGGCGAAAAGAGCGATGGAATATCTGAAGGAGAATGAAGACCTGAGACTTAGGAATGCAGCACTGAATAAAGAGCTGATGGACCAGACATCAAGGGCTAATCGTCTGGAGGCAGAATTGAAAGAACAGGTGATGAAGAACCAAGAGGCAATGCAATACTATCATCTTGGATTTAACTATGATAAGATTGGCTATATGGCTGCAGAGGATGAGGCTGAAGTACACCAGCAGCCAAGGTCTCAAAAGAACCAGAGAAATAAAGAGAGAATGATTGCGATGTCGACCGTATTATCGTTCGGTTCTACGAGAATGACACAGGATAGTGTCCAAACAATTGTTGACTTGCTGTATTTCGCTCTGAAAGATCGTTCTCCTGAGGAAGATAAGGCTATCAAGAAGATGATGGCCGACTTCAGGAAAGCAATGAGGCCACAGATGGATGTGAAGGATTCGACACAGAATTTCTATATGTAAAACCTAAAAAGACATGGACGATAAAAACCAAATGAGTGAGACCCCGAACTTCAAAGGAATGTTTGAGGGCGCTACGATGACAAATTGCACCCAGAACTTCATCTGGGGTAACGAGACTGTACATGTGTATAGTGACGGAAAACAAGCGAAAGATGTTCCCTTGACGGTTACAGACAAAGACATCAAGTCGACATTGGAAGCGCTTTTAAGGGAGAAGGACCAGGAAGGCAAGCTGTTGATTAAGAACAAGAAACAGTGGTGGGCAGTGTATCGGGTGCTTTCTACTTTCTGTCTGTACCCCAAACAGATGACAGCCTTTAAGACTAAAATAACCGATATGGAGATTGACTACGGCGGAAATCCGAATGTCATTACATACGAATCATTGACTGAAGGATCGAAAGCAGTTCCGCAGATCGCAGCAATTTCACCCTCAGCATGGGACACTTATAAAGATATAAGCGACAACTACAAACAGCAATACGTCGTTGCAGAGTATCTGATGCTAAAACTGGGCATTAAGTCGTAGCAAAACTCTAATAAAAACCCTAAAACTCTAATAACAACCCCCAACTTGGATTCATCCTAAGTTGGGATTTTTTTTATTCCTACCTTTGCATCGTCGAAAGGACAAAACGTCTGGCCGACGGTGCTGCATGCATGCGTACATACATCAAATTCACGAAACGATTTAGAAAAGATTATGAAGAAGGTAAATAAAATAAAAAAGGTGCTGACGAAAGTCACACTGAAGACGGTGACCAACGGATATCTGTTGGACGTTGAGGGTAAAGGGTATATGTACTTCAACGAGCGAACGATGGTTGAGGGCATCTGCATCCATATAGGTCAGGGGCGTGCGGGCTGGATGACGACAGACGACATCCGAAACCTGATGGAGGCCACGAAGGACGGCAGTATCGTTAAGAAGCTACAGTCCGAAGTAGTGGAGCTGAAGGCGCAGCTAAAGGACATGCGGAAGGCGTTGAAAGAATCGAGTAAGAAAACGATATGATGTACTACGACCCCAGTTGGATTCAGGGAACGGCCTTGTATAGTACGCTGCAGGATGAAGGTAAAATCGTGTTCGAGACACCTGAGTATCAGTATGATGTCGACAGTGACGTTGACTGCGTGATGGAGATGATCAGGGAACAGGTGAGTGAACCGATGTTCGAACTGCTGATACAGATGTTGTTGCCCTTCAGCAAGGGTGTGCAGATGGATATGGCAGAGAACCTCTTGGACTTCCTGAACGACAGGAGCCAACAGAAGACAGGATGTGCGAGTGCCGACGAAGCGCTGAAGTGCTGCTACTGTTGGCTGAAGGAAGAAATAGCACTTTGCTAGAAATAAAAATTATAGTTTAACAATTTTCGATTTTTAAAAGTATTATGGATTTATTGGAATTAAAGAGTTTGTTTGAGACGAGTGTGAGATGTCTGGCTATCAGTATGCAGGAGGCGATGAAGCGCCAGCTGACGTTGCTTGACAATTCGGACTTTGCGATGAACGACCACCTGGTGGAGTCGATGCCGACACCGGCACTCTATGAAGATTCGAAGGTAGAGACTTGTTTGGATGCTCTGAAGCGTATGCATGACGGTTTGCAGAATGTAGAGGACTTTGAACGTTGGTCGACTAAGAACTTCGGCCTGCGCGACTGGGATGCACCACAGATTGCAACTCTGATGATGAGTTTTGTAGCAGGCTTCAAGAACGAGAATCTGCCAAAGTGCGCCATTGAGGTGCAGAACATTGCAAGGGAATTGCTGCGAATGGCTTCGAAAGAGCCTAACAACAAGGAGTATGCCAAGTTGTTGGAGATATTCATGGACAGGGTCAAGGAAACAACTGATAAATATCATATCGACTTAGAGTGGGACGATCCGTGTTCGTTGCCTCTGAATTACCTGACAGGTTGGTTTCAGAATCAGTATTGGAAGTAAGTTAACGAAGTTAGAGAAGTTAACGAAGTTAGAGGAGTTAAAGAAGTTAGAGGAGTTAAAGAAGTTATGGAGAAAACAATGCAATTGGTAGAGTGCAGTTTCAAGAAGCAGCGCGAATGGACGCGCCAGGACGGCACGAAGGAGACGGTAGATTACTACGAGGTGACGCTGACTGACGGCATCGACACCATTCACGGTGAGACGAGCGGACCGCTGACCAAGCAGATAGCCAGCGAGGGTGCTGACAAGCTGAGGATGATTGAGGGTCATGCGTATGCGGTGCGCTTCACAATGAATGCCCGCAAGTACGACAAGGACGGCAAGTCGGGCAGGTTCGTCTCGGTGAACATTCATCAAATGTTGCTGCTGATGTAAATGAATGAAGGACGAGTAAAGCGACGCGAGTACCTGATGTTTCTGGCCGAGATTCGGAAGGAAGAGAAGTCCAGGCATGCTGCGGGCTGTCGGATAGAGCCGAAGACGACGGAGGAGATCAGGGCAGAGTTTGAAGCGAAACACGGAAGTATTTATATGGAGATTTGAGAAGTTAACGAAGTTAGAGAAGTTATGACTACAACAGAGATTTTATTGGAGAAACTGATGGAGATGGAGGGCTGCCGACTGGAGGCGTATAAGGACGCTGCAGGCGTGCCGACCATCGGGTATGGACACACGAAGGGCGTGCGTATGGGCGACAGAATCAGTGAGTACTGGGCCAAAGAGATGCTGCGCGAGGACATCGAGGAGGCTGAGTGGCTGGTGAAGGAGCTGAATGTGGCCAAGACGGAGGGTCAGCTGGATGCGCTGGTGTCGTTCGTGTTCAATCTGGGTATCGGACGGCTGACGCGATCGACGCTGCTGAAAACAATCCGCGATGGTGGCAGTAAGAGCCAGATCACGAAGGAGTTCAAGAAGTGGGTGTATGCTGATGGGAAGAAACTGAAAGGTTTGGAACTCCGACGCGAATGGGAAGCAAAAAGATTTTTTGAATAAACACGAATTACCACGAATTGAACACGAATTATCATTAATAATTATATGAAAAATTATATGGGTAATTACATGATAATTACATGTTAAACAACAAAAAAAATTTTCGAGTATGAGACAATTAGAATGAAGAAAAGACAAAAGACGGTGGTGCTGTCGGCAGAGATGGCAGTCACGGAGATGGAGAACGGAATGCGGTACGTGCAGGTGTTGCCTGACAACCCAGGTGTAGGAATGGTGACGCCCTTCGTGGCGAATGGTCGGGGACAGATGCTGTCGAACGGTACCTTCGACTTCGTACAGCGGAAGCGCATCCGTAGGAAACCGGAATTCAAGGGCGAGCATATCTCGCTGTCGTTCGGACAAGACGGAACGGACCGCGTCATCTTCGCCCTGCCTAACGGTCAGCGGGACGAGTTGAGAATGCTGCTGATGGAGGACGTTCTGCGACTGACATCGTATCTGGAGGAGCAGGGATGGTAAATCTGGTGTACATCAACGGGGACGGGCACAAGGAGGCCCGCCCCGTTCTGAACCGCGAAGAGTACATAGCGCTGCGTAACGGTGGTGAGCAGAAGGCCATCGTGGCGGCAGTGCGTAGCGGCAATGAACAGCAGAAGTCGCGACTGGTGCAGATGAACTATTCGTGTCTGCCGAACGACGACGGGACGCTGAAGGGGACAAAGCGTATCGGCAATACGGTGGGCATGGACATCGACCACGTGAAGCCCACGGACATGCTGCCGCTGAGGGAGCGTATCCTCGCGAAGAAGGATGAGTTGGGACTGCGGATGCTGGAGTTGAGCGCCCGTGCGGCAGGGTATCATCTGGTGTTCCAGCGCCGTCCCGAGTTGTCGCAGGAGGAGAATCTGAAGTGGGCCAGCCAGCTGCTTGGCGTCGAATTTGACAAGGCGGCGAAGGACATCACCCGCGTGTTCTATACCACCACGGGCAGTGCGGGCGATTTGATTTATTTGGATGATGAGATTTTTGAGATTGCGGAATGTGCGCAGGAAAAAGCGCAGGGTGACACGCAGGGGACAGACCCCCAGTGTTCCGCAAGCTCCACACAGTTGGGTCAGTTCTCTCCTGGAGAGTGTGGCGTTGCAATCCCGTGTGTCACGACACACCTCGACTACGACGGCATTCCCTACAAGGACATCATCCGAAAGTGGTGGGAGATGTATAACGAGGGCAAGGAGCCGAAGAAGAACAACCGCGACGTGCTGACGTTCGAACTGGCGGTGAATCTGAGGCATATCTGCGGTTTCGACCGCGAGCTGATGGACAAGGTCATCCCCTGCTACGACCACTTCCCCGAGGTGCAGAAAATGAAGTGCATCGACTCTGCACTGGCCGCGCAGCGCACCCAGATGCCCAAGCGACTGAAGGACGTGCTGATGGCGCTGCGACGGGACGAAAAGTACACAGAAGGGTCGGGTCCGCTGTGCGCTTTGGACGACATGATTCAGGAGGACGAGCGGTTCTACTACAGCCGGTTGCCAAAGATGCCGCAGGGCTTGAAGGACTCGATAGACTCGGTGGGACCGCAGTTGGCGATGCCTGCGCTGGTGGCCGTCACACCCATCATCGGCATGCTGGCAACGGGCGTCAGACTGGACGTTCACGGCCGGAAGAACGCGCTGAACCTGATAGCCTACGTGGCGGGCGACTTCGCCAGCGGCAAGGGTTCAATAGACCCGCTGGTAGACGCGTGGACCGGTGAGCTGAAGGCTGTCGAAAAGATGTACCAGCAGCAGGAGGACGAGTGGCGCGCCAAGAAGCGGGCGGCGAAGAACAAGAAGGAACAGCCCGAGGAACCGAAGTTGCCCGTGCGCCTGTTGACGCTGAACAACACGGTGGCCAATCTGGCTGAGCGACTGGCCAACACCGACGGCAAGCACGCCTTCTCGTTTACGCCTGAGGCCGATACGGTGGCGCAGAAGTGGAAATCGTCGATCAACGACTTCTCGGTGATGCTGCGCCAGAGCTACGACGGCAGTCCGTACGACCGTGAGGCGCGATCGGCAGAGGCGGTGAACGTGCATATCGACCACCTGTTGTGGAACGTCCTGATGTGTGGCACACCCGATGCGCTCTATCGTGTGGTGCAGAACTATACCGACGGTTTCCAGAGCCGTATCGCCGTAGCCCGCACGCCCGACAACACCTACGCGAAGCTGGAAGACAAGCCCTACGTGCTGACCGACCGCCAGCAGGAGCGCATCCGTCAGGTGGCCCATCTGTTGCCGCTGATGCAGGGCGACGTGGTGTTGCCGAAGCTGGAACAGAAAGGTCGTGAGTGGGTGGAGCAGGTACGACTGGAAGCCATGAAGAGCGACGACAAGGTGCGTGCACGTCAGCGTTTCCGCATCTGCGTGACGGCCCAGCGCATCACGTGCTGCATCATGCTCTGCAAGGTGGCCGACCAGCTGATAGCCAAGTACGGCTGCAGCGGTGCCGAGAAGCAGTTGAAGGGGCATCCCGACACGTGGAAGACGATGTTGCTGAAACAGCAGACACCACAGCTGCTGGACGTGTACGACGTCGTAGCCGACTACCTGATGGACTGTGCGCTGTACTTCTTCCGAGAACGCATCGAGGCCGCCTTCGCCAGTCGCGACTACGTCGGACTACCAGAGCGCCGACAGCGCCCCGGTGGCAACGACTCCATCTACGAGCGTCTGGACACAGATTTCGGCTTTGAGGGTGCCTTGCAGCACACCATCGGTGTCAAGGGCAACGGAGTTACACGCAACCAGGTACGCCAGATGCTGAAGAACTGGAAAATTCAAGGACTGATCGTGCAAACCGAAAGAGGGCGCTATCGGAAAGTGCAGCCCAATGTGTCATAAGTGTCATGTGTCATTAGGTCATTAAGCATTTCGGGTTAGAAAACACGGAGAAACACAGGGGACTCTTACCCTCTGTGTTTCTGACTCCGTGTGAGAATAAAGCAGGCTCTGCGTGAGCCCCTACCCTCACGCGCTCCGAGCAGAAGGTCAATGAGAATTGGATATCCGATGCTACGGGATTGAGCAGGCTCTGCGGTACGCCCTAATGGAAATCGACGGAAGGTTGCGTTCCTGCGAGTGTAAACGCCTATCCACATCAAAGGGGTGCCCACGAAAATGGGCACCCCTTCTTTGGATAGTTATCCTGTCTAGCTTAGATTATGATTTCTGTTTAGAAACGGCCACCACGGAAACCACCGCCACCGAAGCCGCCACCACGACCACCACGGCCACCACCAGGACCACCCATACCTGGGCCGCCGCCACGACCACCACGGCCACGACCGAAGAAGCCGTTCTGTCCGCCTCCGAAGAGGTTCATACGATAGATGACGTGCAACATGGCATAGTTGGTAATGGCGTTATACTCGGTATCGCTGCGCTGCATGGCATTGATGACACGGCTAACGGTTGACTGCTGGTGCAGAATGTCGTAGAACTGCAGAGAAACGGTCAGCGCATTACCCGTCAGGAAAGACTGCGACAGCTGGGCATTCCATATCAGCTCGTTGGTATTCATCGACGCATCGCTATATCCACGACGGCTCTGCATATTCATATTCGTCGACAGCGACGTTCCCCAAGGCGCATTAACACCAATCAAGCCACCATAGGTAAACTGCCAAGTGTCGAGATTGTTGTTGGGTTGCAACTCGCTACGGTTCTTCTGATAGTTCAACGATCCATTCAACTCTGCCTCGAACCAATCGTTACGGTAGCTAAGTGCCAAACGCTCGCCAATGCCTAACGACTTGGTGACACTCTCCAAAGAGTTCTTTTCGTCTTTAACACTAACAAAAGCCACATTATGAGCATAGCTCAGGTTTGTCGACGTATTCAGATTAAAGTAGCCAGCAGAGTCAAGGGGAGTGCTGAACATCAAGAAGAGGCTGCTGTTCCAGTTGCCATTGATGTTCTCAGGACGTGTCATGGTCTTACCAGTAGTCTCGTCTAACAAAGTGGTCTTGTTACTAACCGAGTTTTGGGTGGCTGAGAAATTCATGAAAGCACCAATCGACTGCTTGGTCTTCTGGAAATAGTCGTTGTAATTCAAACGGAAGTTATGCGTGAACGCAGGCTTCAGGCCAGGATTACCAGTACGGATGGCCAAGGGATTGCTATCGTCATAGATATCCAACAGGTCTGTAATAGATGGCTGACGTGTGTTGGCACGGTAGTTGAAACGCAACTGGCTGGTCTGCGACTTCTTCCAACGGAAGTCAAGCGTCGGGGTGAAGTTCGTAACGGTACGGGTGGTATCGACATAACGTCCCTGATAGTTCTGAATGTAGTTGGACTTCTGGGGAACAACCTGGAAACCGATGTTGAAGGTATATGAGTTACGGATGATGCGCAACATAACCTCAGCAGTATGGGTATAGTTCTTATACTCAGAGAAACGGCTCAAGCTGTCGTCAAGCACGACGCTAGAACGATTCAGATAGCTGTCCCATCCGCGATAGGTAGGTATGAGACCATTAAAATCGGCATTCAACAGATTAAAGGTCTCGCGGTTGCTCTTCTGGAGACTATAGCCGAAGGTATAGCTGAACTGCAGATAGGTGCGACGCCAAAGTGGCTCACTATAGCTGAAGCGGGCGCTGTAGCTGTAATTGTCGGTAGGCGCAACATTCCAGCGATTCATGATGTTATTGGGTGTCTTGCCATCAAAGTATTGATACTTATTATTCGACAGCGACTTGCTGGCACTCTTACTATAGTTACCGTTCAACTGGATGGTAATGTTACGACCAAAGGAATTCAGTTTCCTGTTAAACTGCAGCATACCGCCTGCGCTCTTCGAATCGCTGTAGCTGATGCTGTTCGATATCTGATAGTTTTTAATAATAGCCGAGTCAAGCAGTCCAATCTGCAACAACGGGTCGGTGATTAATCCCACTGACGGCACCTCCACTTTATACGGATCTTCAGAGAAGGTGGCATTCTCGCCTATCTGACTGCCGTCGTTGCTGTTATAGCGGAAATTGGGACGGAACATGATATTTGTCATTGAGTCGGGTGTCCACTCGATTCGCATCTGGGCATCCCATCCGTTCGAACGCGTAAAGTTCTGGTTACGGCTATTGCCAAACTGTGAAAGAGATGAACTAAAGAACGTTTCAGAACTACCCTTTGAAAAGGCATCACCATCGTTATGGTTCCAACGCACACTACCATCAAGAATCAGTTTGTTTTTCTTTTCATAGTTCATGTTAACACCAACCATCTTCGTAGCTGTCAGTCCCTGACGACCCATACCGAAACGGCCACCACCAAAGCCAAAGCCCATGTCATTGACGTTGTTAGCACTGGCCATCATCATTAAGGTCATATCCTGTTTCATAAGACCATTGAACGTACGAGCAGAATAGCGCGACTGAGTACCAACACCCACATCACTGTTAGTCATGAAACCTCTATTCATACCTGGCTTAATACCGAAGTCAAGGACTGTCTGTTCCTCTCCGTCCTCAATACCACTAATACGTGCCAAATCGCTCTGTTGATCGTAAGCCTTGATACGGTCGATGATGTTGGTTGGCAGGTTCTTCATGGCTGTCTTCGTATCGCCAGTCATAAACTCCTTACCATCTACAAGGATTTTCTTTACCTGCTTACCATTGATTTTGATGGTTCCGTCGTCGTCGACCTCAGCACCTGGCAGACGTTTTACCAGTTCCTCGACAACAGAACCCTCTGGCGTACGGAAAGCTGCTGCATTGTAGACAAAGGTGTCGGCCTTCAGCGTGACTTTTTGAGCATGACCAGTGACGGTAGCACCTTTCAGCATGATAGCATCAGGCTTGAGTTCGATAGTACCCAACTGCACGTTCTTATCAGCTTGTATGTTGACACGTTTGGTGTAAGCCTTAAAGCCCACGCAAGTCACTTGTATAATATAAGTACCCGTATTAGGTGCTTTGACGCTGAAACTGCCATCGAGTTTCGTGAGCACACCTGACACCAAAGTACTGTCGGTCTTCAATAATTTCACGGTGGTCTGTGCCACAGGCTCCTGTGAGTCGCTCTCAATCACCTTGCCCGTCACATGCTGGGCCATACTAGCCAAAGCAGTTAATACTGCCACCAAAATGAGTAAAGTTCGTTTCATGAATAACATCAAGTTTATGTAATTTTGAATTTTTGACGTTCAAAGAAGAGGAAAGTTTAAAAAAAAATTGTAAATTTGCAGCAAAAATATGGAAAAACAGAAAATCATCATATCTGAAGACCTCTGTCAGAGCCTTTCGCAGGCCATTGGCGAGGTAAAACACGACCTTCTATTTGTGTTGTGCGACGAGACTACCGAGCGTCTGTGCTGGCCCGTCATCAGCGATTTCGAGTGCATGAAGTCGGCAAAACGCATTACGATTCCGGCTACCGATAGTCATAAGACGCTGGAATCGCTAAGCCATGTATGGAGCGAATTGCAACGCATGGGAGCCACGCGCCACTCGCTGATGGTGAACCTTGGTGGCGGCATGGTGACGGACCTGGGTGGTTTTGCGGCCTCTACCTTCAAACGTGGTATACCATATATTAACATACCTACTACCCTGCTCTCGATGGTCGATGCATCGGTAGGAGGCAAGACGGGCATCAACTTCGGTGGACTGAAAAACGAGATTGGCGTCTTTAATAATGCACGATCCGTCATTCTCGACACGACGTTTCTGTGCACCATGGACCACGAGAACATCCTCTCCGGTTATGCCGAGATGCTGAAACACGGACTCATCGACTGCGAAGAGCATTGGGCAACGCTACTCAAAGTAGATTTTTCCAGTTACAAGACCAATCTCTCACCTCTCACCTCTCACCTCTCACCTCTTCTTAAACAGAGTGTTGCCGTGAAACAGCGCATCGTTACCGAAGATCCCACAGAACAAGGTATCCGTAAGGCCCTCAACTTAGGACATACTGCAGGTCATGCTTTCGAGTCGCTGGCATTAGAGCGTAAACCCGTACTCCATGGATATGCTGTAGCATGGGGCTTGATAGTCGAGCTCTATCTCTGTTGCGCCAAGACGGGATTTCCACAGGACAAGATGAGACAGACGGTAGCTTTCATCAAGGAGAACTACGGGCGTATGGCCATCACCTGCGACGACTATCCACACTTGATAGAACTGATGCACCACGACAAGAAGAATCTGGGCACCGACATCAACTTCACCTTGTTAGGCGATATTGGCGATATCCGTATCAATCAGACTGCCTCTGAGGAAGAAATCATGGAGGCCCTTGACTTCTATAGAGAATGCTAACCCCCTATATGCTATGTTACAGATCCGCTGCAAAAACAACAACGTTACAAAGAGTTTCCCTGAGGGTTGTTCATTGTTGGACGTCTATCAGGAGTTCGAAGACGAAATCAAGCTGCCCTATCCCGTGGTATCGGCAAAGGTAAACAACGCCTCACAAGGTCTGAAGTTCAGACTGTTCCAAAATCGTGACGTGGAGTTTCTGGATGCTCGCGAAGGTTCAGGCCATCGCGTCTATGTACGTTCCCTTAGTTTTGTACTCTACAAGGCCACCCAAGATATTTTCCCTGGCTCAAAGCTCTTTATCGAGCACTCGCTATGTCGCGGTTACTACTGCAACTTCAAGAAAAAGAATGGAGAGACGCTGACTGACGAGGATGTGGAGCATATCAGACAGCGCATGCAGGAGATTATCAACCTTGACATGCCATTCCGTCGTACGGAAGCCACAACCGAAGAAGCCATTCGTGTGTTTGCAGAGCGTGGATTCTCTGACAAGGTAAAACTCTTGGAAACCAGTGGACAGATATATAGCGACTATTACACGCTGGGCGACACCGTGGACTATTACTATGGTCCGCTTGTCCCTTCTGCAGGCTATCTGAAGGTGTGGGGCGTGGAACGCTACGAACAAGGGTTACTGCTACGCGTGCCCGACTGGAATAATCCCAATCAGTTAGCAGAAAAGGTCGACCAGCCCAAGACATTCGAAATGTTTGCTGAGAAGACGAAATGGGATATCATTATGCGTCTGTCGAATGCTGGCGACGTCAATAAAGCCATCATGCGTGGCTATGCCTCTGAACTGATTCAGGTGAGCGAAGCCCTGCAAGAAAAGAAAATTGTGCAGATTGCCGAAGAGATTGACAGTCGTTTCCATCGCGAGAAAGACCCTGTCCGCATCGTGCTCATTACAGGTCCGTCGTCCTCGGGTAAGACCACATTCTGCAAACGTCTGTCCGTACAGCTGCTAGCCTGTGGCTTGCGTCCTGTCTCGTTCTCTACTGATGACTACTTCGTAAATCGTGTTGACACGCCCAAACTGCCCAATGGCGACTACGACTTCGATAATATCAAGGCTGTAGAGTACTCGTTGTTGGAAGACCACTTATTGAAACTGATGCAAGGTGAACGCGTTGAGATTCCTGAGTACAACTTTGTGACTGGTAAGCGCGAATGGAATGGCAAAAAGCTGAAGTTAGGCAGTGACACCGTACTGATTATCGAAGGCATCCATGCCCTTAATCCGCTGCTGACCCAAAAGATTCCCGATTCGCTGAAATACAAGATATATATTTCTGCACTGACAAGCATCTCGCTAGACGACCACAACTGGATTCCAGTGCGCGACAACCGTTTGTTACGTCGTATTATCCGCGACTATAATAAAGGCGCTTTCACGGCCCAGCAAACCATTGCCCAATGGAAGAATGTCATGGAGGCTGAAAACCAATGGATATTCCCTTATCAGGAGAGTGCTGACGTGATGTTCAATTCAGCTCTCAACATTGAGTTTGCCGTGTTGCGCACCCATGCAGAAATCATTCTCTCAAGCGTTCCCAAGAATTGTCCGGAATATTCTGAGGCCCACCGTCTGCTGAAGTTTATCCACTTCTTCCTACCAGTCAGCGACAAAGAAATACCGCCCACAAGCATCATGCGTGAGTTTGTAGGCGGCAGTAGCTTCAAATATTAATAAATATATAGGAACAGGTACTATATAAATAAGGAATACTCCTTCACCATCCAAGCCAAGACAGAGGCGCCTAACACTTCGCGCTCCGAGTCTTTCAGGTTGGAAACCAATATCTTGGTCTGTCCCTTAATGTTATGGAACACATGCTTCTCAAAGGACTCTTCCGTTGGCTCTAACAGCCACTTTCCTGCATGAGGTATACCACCTGTCAGGATGATGGCCTCAGGATTGATGATAGAAGCATAGTTGGCTAGTCCACGACCCAAAATCTCGCCAGTACGACGGAAGGTCTCGATGGCCAGTGCATCGCCCTTATCGCATAGTTCTGCTATCACCTTAGGATTCAGGTCATCAACCTGTCGCATCAAGCTGGGTTCCTGGCTCTCTTCCATCAGTTCTTGAGCGGTACGGATGATACCCTTATGACCACAATAAGCCTCAAGACAGCCCAGATTGCCACAGCCACACTCACGACCATTGGGAACCACACAAGTGTGGCCAATCTCGCCAGCGAAGCCCTTAGTACCCAAGTGTGCTCTACCATTCGAGAACAGACAGCTGCCAAAACCATAACCCAACGTAATGACAATGAAATCCTTCATGCCATGAGCCGAGCCAAAAGCTTGTTCGCCTAAGGCCACACATTGCGGATTATTGCCAAGAGCCACAGCCAGTCCCAAACGGTCGCGCATCAATGCAGCCAGGGGAATAATGCCCTTCCACTGCAGATTGGGTGCATTCTCAATACAGCCCGTCAGGAAGTTGCTGCTGGGACAGCATACACCCACTGAGCGCATCGACTCATAGCCTCCGTTAGCCTCAACCAGTTTCAGTACGCGCTCGCACAACACAGCCAGAAAGTTGTCGACATTAGGATAGTCTAGCGTGCGAAAGCTTTCCTGAGCAATGATTTCGCCTCGCAGGTCAACTACCGCATAATTAGTGATGGCAACACCAATATCGATGCCCACCACCCTGTTTTTTACATTTGCCAGTTCCATAGTTAGTTAGTATTATTGTTTTTCATTTATCACTTAAATAGTGAGTATTCTTTTACTGTCCATGCCAGTGCAGCAGCACCGAGGACATCACGTTCACTATTCTTCAGCTCAGACACCACAAGCTTCACCTTATCCTTGATATTACGGAACACATTACGATTGAACGAATCCTTTGTCGGGTCTAACAGCCACTGACATACCTCCGTCAATTCGCCCGTCAGGATGATAGCCTCAGGATCAAGCACAGAAGCCACATTGGCCAAACCAAGGCCTAACACCTCACCAGTACGGCGGAACACCTCCAAAGCCAAGGCGTCACCCTGTTCGCAACAGTGTGCAATGTCAGCAATAGTCAGATTGTCAAGCTCCCGCAACAGACTTGGCTCAGAACTCTCAGAGAGCAATTCACGCGTGGTCTGCAGGATACCACGATCAGAGGCATAAGCCTCCAAACAGCCTTGACGACCGCAAGTACACTGGCGTCCGCCATCCTCTACACAACAGTGACCCATTTCGCCAGCGAAGCCATTGGTACCCAAATACGGTATTCCGTTGCTGAAAACACAACTGCCCAAGCCACCATGTCCCAGTGAAACGACAATAAAATTCTGCATGCCGTGGGCAGCACCATATACATGTTCACCAAGCGCCGTAATATGTGCATCATTACCCAGTGCCACAGCCAACCCTATACGGTCGCGCAACATAGCAGTCAGGGGTATAATGCCTTTCCAAGGCATATTACTGGCATTCTCTATACATCCGGAAACATAGTTGGCACTCGGTGCACTAATACCAACCGAACGGATCATTTCGAATCCGCCATTAGCTTCAGCAGACATCACAATACGCTCGCTCAGTCTTTCTATGAAACTGTTTACATCCGGATAGTCTATGGTCAGAAAACTGTCCGTTCCCAAGATATTGCCACGTTGGTCTACTACGGCTATTGTGGTGCGAGTCACGCCTACATCGACACCTATTACTCTGTTTTTTATTACAGCACTCATAGTATCATATTATTTAATGTTCTTCACTTCTCACTTGAACAGGGAATACTCCTTTACCTCCCATGCAAGTACACTGGCACCTAACACATTACGAATTTCTTCGTCAATTGTAGAAAGTACCAATTTCACCTTACCCTCAAGATTGCGGAATACATGTTCTTCAAAAGAAGCACTGGCAGGTTCTAATAGCCAATGTCCGGCTTTTGATATAGAACCAGCAAAAATGAAAGCTTCAGGATTCATCACTGATGCATAGTTGGCCAAACCCAAACCCAGCATATAACCTGTACGTCGCATCGTCTCAATGGCCAATGCATCGTTCTCGTTACAGAAGTTTGCAATCATCAATGGCGTCAACTCTCCCACCTCTCGCATCTTGCTAGGCTCTGAACTTTCCGCCATCACCTCCTGAGCAGTCTGCAAGATACCACGCCAGGCCGTATAGGTTTCCAGACAACCTAATTTGCCACAGCCGCACTGTCGTCCGTCAGGCTTTACACAAGTATGTCCAATCTCACCAGCAAAACCGTTTGCCCCCAGATGGACAGCCCCATTACTAAAAATACAGCTGCCCAAACCGCTACCCACAGAAACAACTACGAAATCGCGCATACCGTGTGCAGCCCCAAAGGCCTGTTCACCCAGCGCCATAACATGGGCATTATTGCCTAATGCCACAGCCAGCCCCAGCTGGTCGCGCAACATAGCAGCCAAAGGAATTACACCTTTCCAAGGAAGGTTGGGTGCATTCTCAATACAACCTGTCCTGAAATTTCCACTTGGAATACTGATACCCACCGAGCGAATGTTCTCGTAGCCACCATTTGCTTCTGACAAGCTCATAATAACGTCTGTCAGACAAGCGATAAAGTCGCCAATGAAGTTAAAATCTCTGGTGTTAAAGCTTTCCTGAGCAATGATATTTCCTCGAATATCTACTATTGCACAGGTTGTCTTGTTTACCTCGACATCAACGCCCACCACTCGGGTCTTCAACTGTTCCTGTATCATTTTTGTTTTATAGTTAGCAATTCAAGATGAAGATTACAACTCTGCATCAGAGCATTGGAAAGTAGTACCTTTCGAGATATCACCCGTCTCCAATCCAAGTTTAAACCACTTCATGCGTTGTTTTGACGTACCGTGATTGAACGATTCGGGGACGGCATAGCCGCGTGCTTTCTTCTGCAGATAGTCATCACCAATGACCTCAGCACAGTTGATAGCCTCCTCGATGTCGCCATCCTCCAATGAGCGGAACATCTTATTGTCATGATGAGCCCATACACCAGCATAGAAGTCTGCCAACAGTTCCAGACGGACACTCAGTTTGTTGGCCTCGGTCTGCGACAAGCGTGCCATCTGTTCGTGCACCTTCTGCAGGGTTCCCGTCAGATACTCTACATGATGTCCCACCTCATGGGCGATGACATATGCATAAGCAAAGTCGCCATCAGCACCCAACTGGCGCTTCATCGTGGTAAAGAACGACAAGTCGATATACAACTTCTGGTCGCCAGAACAATAGAAGGGTCCCATGGCAGCCGAGCCCTGTCCACAGGCTGTTGCCGTACCATCGGTATACAGCACCATAGTAGGCACCTGATAGGTAGCTCCCTGTTCCTTGAATATCTTGGCCCAGACATCCTCGGTACCAGCCAAAATCTGTGTAGAAAACTTTGCCAGCGCCTGCTCTTCTTCTGTGAACTCACGTTGTTGACCCTCGCTGACCTCTGTATTCTGACCCATTGACTGCTGTGCAGCCTGCATGCCAGCCTCCAGCGGATTACCTCCCGTAAAGTAGGCTATAGCCATAGCAATGATAATACCACCGATACCTAGCCCGGCCTTCTTGCCACCGCTCATACCACGGCGGTCTTCCACATTCGAACTTTCTCTTCTTCCGTCCAGTCTCATAATGTCATTTCGTTTTAGGATTCTATATTCCGCTACAAAGTTAATAAAAAATTATGACACAACGCTAAAAATATAAAGTTTTTTTTCATTTATAACGGTTTTTGCATCTTTTAAGCCATCTAATACGTGTTTCATATTGTTCCTAATACCCTCACCCGAACATTTCAAAACGGCCTCTTTTAGCGTCCAAAGTCGAGTAAACTCCACGTCACGACGTTCGGCGCTCTCGATTTGTATCATTTCTTCATCACTCATCGTATAGCGCGCCAGACTCTCGTTATAGGGACGGATACTTTCAATATCCACACCCACAGGTTTGTCGCTTAGCACACAGATAGCCGCCTCTCGACAATGGCTCATATTAAAGAATATCTCAGGATGACCAACAATTGAAGGTTTGCCATGCTCGCCATATTCGAATACAGGTTTCTCAATGATGCCATATTCCTTACATAGTCCCTCGCAAAGCAACAGATAGACTGCCGCACAGGTCTTACGTCCTTGTTCATGCTTGAACTTCAGACACTGTTCCCTACGTTGGTCGCTCAGCAGTGGTAGCGCTGCCTGCCAGTCAAAATGAGCTATATCGTCATTCAAGTATATCATCCGTCTGTGTTTTAGGCCAATTTACCAAATACAACTGTTCAGTTGCACGAGTGAAAGCCGTATAGAGCCAATGCAAGTAGTCGGGCGTCAACATATCGTCCGTCATATAGCCCTGATCCACATACACATGAGCCCACTGCCCACCCTGAGCCTTATGGCAGGTGGCTGCATAGGCAAACTTCACCTGTAAGGCATTAAAGTATTTATCTTCCCTCACCTTTTTGAGGCGTTCAGGTTTTTGGGGTATATCGGCATAATCCTCCTTCACCTTATTATACAACAACTCTTGTTGTTCATGTGTCAATGCTGGCGCCTCTGATGTCAGCGTATCTAACAGTACTATAGCAGTCAATTCATAGTCATCATAATCAGGGAAGGTCATCGTAACATCTGCAAAGCGGAAACCATAGAGTTCGTGAACATGACGCACACGTCGCACCACAGCCCTGTCACCGTTGGCAATAAAGGAGAATTGGCTATTAGCTGACGTTTGGTTTTCTTTCAACCAATAATAATTATTTTTTACGATCATAATCTGGTCGCCGCTACAGAGCTCATCCTCACGATCAAGCACCATGTTACGGATACCTTGGTTGTAGATATTTGCCCTTTTGTTGCTACGTGTAACGACAATAGTATCATCTAACCCCACCCGACTATAACTTGTAGCCAACTGTTCTATCAGTTCGTCACCTGACACGTTCCTAATGTCAGAAAAGTTCTTAAAGCTGATTCGTGGTAAAGTCATCATTCCGTTTGCCGTTTCCAACATACGTCTTACCCGTGTAGCATTAAATAAAACGCCAGACTCTTGACTTTGGCGCAACACCTCGCTAAGATTACATTCATACACTTTAAGACCATAGCTACTCAACACTTCGCTCATCAATGCCGGACTTTCACTCTCACCTACAGGTGGCAACTGCGCATGGTCGCCTATCAGCATTAGACGACAGTTCCGATCGTTATATACGAATTGTATCAAGTCATCCATCAGCTGTCCACCTGCAAAGATACTGTCACTAAAGCTGCTCGCATTAGCAATCATCGAGGCCTCATCAACCATAAACAATGTATCTTGGGCAGAGTTGTAATTAAGATCGAAATTTCCTTCCAGCGATTTCTGCCTATATATGCGTCGATGAATGGTATAGGCGGGCTGTCCAGCAAAGAGTGAAAACACCTTGGCAGCACGTCCAGTAGGAGCCAGTAACACGAGCTTTTGCTGCAACGTCAGTAAAGCTTGTACAATAGCAGCGGACAACGACGTCTTTCCCGTACCGGCAGCTCCCCTCAGCACCATTACCGTCCGATTATCCCGATCAGTCATGAATCGTGCAAAGGTATCAATAGCCCTCTCCTGCTCTATTGTAGGCACATGTCCGAAGGTTCCACGTATCCGATATTTCAGCTCGTCATGTATCATTTCGGCTACAAAGATACAAAAAATATTTGTTTTCTCTTCGCTTAATCAAATTTTTACACTAACTTTGCAAGCAAAATGAATAGAACACGCATCATAAATCTGATTCTGGCACTTGTGGCACTGGCATTAGCCGTGCTGTGTTTGCTAAGCATCATGGGCTAAAAAGGTATGGTAACAAACGAGCAAAGCAATACATTACGCAGACTTGTGGCAAGAGTAGGAAAAGGCAGTCTGATATTCACCACCACTGATGACCAAGGGCAGGTAATGATGGAACAATACCCTGTCAACAGCAGCATTACGATGGCTGCCAACCTGCGTGAAGCACTGCGTACCAGCAGCATACTAAGTGACAGATACCAACGCACGCTGGTAATGGTGGACTCACCCGTATTAATGGTGCCCACCGATCTCTTTCATGAAGAAGAGAAAGCAGAACTGTACTTCCATGCCTATACGAGGAAGGATCAGCAGGCCATTATGCATACGGTATTACCCGATCTGAACAGCGTGGCATTGTTCGCTATTGACAAAGACCTGTTAGCAGTCATCAACGACCGTATGAGCCTACCCAGTGTTATTGCTGCAATGACACCAGTATGGCACCACCTGCACCAACGCAGCTATACGGGTATCCATCAGAAATTGTATGGCTACTTTCACGATCATCATATGGAAGTATTCGGTTTCAGCAAGAACCGCTTCAAATTCTGCAACACATACATCGTAAACAATAGCAATAATGCTTTGTATTATCTGCTGAGCGTATGGAAGCAGTTAGGTCTGGAACCAGAACATGACGAGTTACATTTGGTGGGCGACATACCTGATGAGGAAGCATTATTAAACGAGGCTCGCCAATTTATCAAACGCGTATTCTTCATCAATCCTTCAGGCGAATTCAACCGTGCTCCTGTTACGCAGATTGCCGGTATGCCTTACGACCTCATGACACTATACGTAAAAGGAAGATGAGAATCATTACAGGGAAATATAAGGGGCGACATTTTGACATACCCCGCTCGTTTAAAGCACGTCCTACGACAGACTTTGCCAAGGAGAACATTTTCAATGTACTGGTACAGTATGTCGATTTCGACGGGGCCATTGCACTCGACCTATTTTCTGGTACTGGCAGCATATCGTTGGAACTGGTCTCACGAGGCTGTAGTCAGGTGGTAAGTGTTGAGTTGGACCGCGACCACCACCGATTTATCCAGGAATGCCTAAAGAAGCTGACAACGGACACCTGCATTCCTATCCGTGGCGATGTATTTCGTTTCCTGAAATCCTGCAAACAGCAGTACGACCTGATATTCGCCGATCCACCATATGCGCTGAAAGAGTTGGCAACCTTACCTGACATCATCTTTGAGAAACAACTGCTTAAAAACAATGGTATTTTCGTGCTGGAACATGGCAAAGACCATGACTTCAGCCAGCACCCCCGCTTTAAGGAGCACCGTCAGTATGGTAGCGTAAACTTCAGCATTTTCACAACAGAGGAGAAACCAGGCGAGTAAAGCTCTCCCACAAACGCGCATAGAACTTGGGGTGAAGACGATTGGGAACATCGCCCAAGAGTACCGTTTGCGACTGGTCATCAAGGAACACTTTCTTGAGGCGGAGAGCGGTACCTTCATCATAAATGAATACATTGGCCTCGAAATTATTCTCCAACGAGCGGAAATCAACATTGGTAGAACCACACGACACCAGTGAATCATCGGAAATCAGCAACTTTGAATGCAAGAAGCCCGGTTTATAGAGATATACATGGGCACCTGCCTCATGGATTTCACGCAGATATGAACGCGATGCCCAATCCAGGAAGCGTGCATCGGAAGACAACGGACACATCACACGCACATCGACACCAGCTAGAGCAGCCGTCTTCAGAGCAAAGAGAATGGGCTCGTTTGGCAAGAAGTAAGGCGTTTCGATGTAGATGTAACGACGGGCAGCCAAAATGATACGGACAAAACCCTGCATAATTTCAGGATAACGTGCCATAGGTCCACTGGTAACCACCTGAGCCAAGCAGTTATTAACCTCCTGTGATTCAGGATAATATACTCGGTCCGTAATCAGCGTATGATCAACAAAATACCAGTCGACAAGAAAGGCGCGTTGCAAGGCATATACCACCCCACCCTGTACACGCAGCATGGTGTCGCGCCACTTGGTAGACACATAACGACGGGCAATATTCATGCCACCAATATAGCCTATACGACCATCGATGACAATAATCTTACGATGGTTACGATAGTTTACCTTACTAGTGAACGACGGAAAACGGACAGGCAGGAACGGAGCCACTTCGACACCAGCCTCGCGCATCTGTTCAAAGAAACGGCTTTCTACGCGCCAACAGCCCACATCATCATAAATGACACGAACCTTTACGCCTTGACGTGCCTTCGTCATCAGAGCATCAGCCACAAGGCGTCCCAGGGCATCGTTCTCAAAGATATACATATTAATATGTACATGATGGGTAGCCTCAGCAATGTCCTTCAGCAGTTCAGGAAAGAATGCGTAGCCATCCGTCATGATGTCTATCTGATTATCCTTGAAGGGCAATGCCAGATTCTGATTGACAAAAAGGTCCACCAAAGGTTTCTGACGTTCAGGAACACGAAAGTTATGCTGTCCCACGAAACTCAGCATCGAACGCTTGGTCAATTCGTCCATCTGACCTTGACTGATGATGCGTTCCTTGCGATGGTTGATGCCAAAAAACAGATAGAACACCACGCCCACAATAGGTATGAAACCAATAACCAAAACCCATGCCATTGTCTTGGCAGGCTGGCGATTGTCCATCAATACATGGATAATGGCTATTGCAGCAACAACCACCATCAACGCATATCCTATGTAGAGCAGTCCTCCCATCTCTTACCTCTTACTTCTAACCTCTCACCTCTAAACAATAACGTCCGATCCACGCTGGCGAGCCAGCGCATTGCGTAACTCCTGTGTCTGTTTATAATCATCCATGATTGCTTTCAGTTGCGTCATGTCCGATCCAATCTCCTTCATTTTACGCTGCAATTCCTTCAGATGCTGGCTGACAATATCCATACGGAAGTCGAGTATCAGATGCTCGATACGCTGTCTGAGCAAGTTGCTATTGGTGGTAACCTGAAAGCTACGACTCAACTGGTGGCGATCCATACCCAAGTTTGCTGCCAGACGACTCACCTCAGGATCAGGATGTTGCATAAAATATAGGTCGGCCTTAAAACCAGAATCGCCAGAATGCTCCACTGCCTCTTGCAGGATACGATTGAACAGCGGATTGCTGAATTCAAGGCCATCAGCGCCCAAATCATAGTCGATGTATTGCGCCACATTCAGATTAATCAGTTGTCCATCGTCCGTCTCGACACCTTCATAGATGACCTCGTCTCCATGACGGATAATGTTCTGAATCAGAAGGCGCTCCACTTCAGTGGTCTGCTCTTGAGCCGTATGCAGCCCAATGGGTACTATCAGCTCTTCGGACTGTCCTTCATTAGCACTTGCCCCGCCACGTTCACGTTCCTTTTCTTTCTCCTCCTTTTCGCGTTGAATATAGGTATTGACAGTGGTCACCAGCGCCTGTTCGTTGACATTGAAACGATGCGAACAATCCGACAGATAAGTATCACGTTTCAACTTGTCAGGAATAACCGATACGCTCTTCAGAATACTGCTAACAGCCTCCGAACGCTTATGAGGATCCGTCACTCCTTTCAGCAGGAGGTCGGTCTTGAACTGGATGAAGTCGGTCTGATGCTGTTCGATATATGCCTTAAACTCATCGGCAGTATGTTTCTTGCTAAACGAGTCAGGATCGTCACCATCAGGCAGAACCAGGACCTTGATATTCATGCCTTCAGCCAACAACATATCCGTTCCACGCATGGCAGCATGAATACCTGCCTCATCGCCATCGTAAAGCAGGACGATGTTCTGCGTAAAACGATGCAACAGTCGGATTTGATGGTTTGAGAGTGCCGTACCTGAGTTGGCCACCACATTCTCCAGTCCACACTGATGCATGGCAATTACGTCAGTATAGCCTTCCACCATGTAGACACAATCCTCTTTGACGATGGCCTTCTTGGCCTGATAGATGCCATACAGTTCACGATCCTTATGATAAATCTCAGAATCGGGTGAGTTGACGTATTTCTGCTGGACACCCTTCGTAGCAGCGTCGAGTTTACGACCACCAAAAGCCACCACTTTACCGCTGACATTCAGCCAAGGGAACATGGCACGACCAGCAAAACGGTCGTAAATGCCTCGCTCGTTCTCGTAGCACAAACCCGTTTTCACCAGAAATTCGTCCTTGTAACCCTTACGATGTGCCTCGTTTATCAAAGCGTCGCGCTTTGAAAGGGCAAAACCTAGCTGGAACTTTTCTATGATATCATCGCGAATGCCTCGACTGCGGAAGTACTGTTTGCCAATAGCGATACCATCCACGTCGTTCTTCAGAATCTCGTGGAAGTACTGGCACGCCCACTCGTTGACCACAAACATCGATTCCCGCTCCGACTGCTCGCGTTTCTCGTCGTCCGTCAGTTCGCGTTCCTGAATCTCGATATTATATTTCTTGGCCAACCACCGCAACGCCTCGGGATAGGTGATCTGTTCGTGCTTCATCAGGAAATTGACAGCGTTGCCACCCTCGCCACAGGCAAAGCACTTGCAGATCTGACGAGCCGGCGACACCATGAACGACGGCGTCTTATCATCATGAAAAGGGCACAGTCCCTTGTAGTTTACGCCCGCCTTTCGCAGGTTCACGAACTCGCTCACCACCTGCACAATATCGGTGGCTTCCATGATCTTATCTACTGTCGCTCTGTCAATCATGATGCAAAGATAGTGCAAAATTTCGATTAAGCGAAGGAAATGAGAATATATTTTCATTTCTGAGCGTGAGAAAGTTGACTAAACCAAACGAAAAACCAAATTTAATTTGAGTTTTCCTTTGTTTTTTGCTCACTTATTCGTATCTTTGCAGCGTATTATGTGATTTTATAATAAAATATGAACGTTTTAGAACTCAGTGAACAAGAGATTGGCAGACGCGAAAGTCTGCAACAGCTGCGTGCCATGGGTATTAATCCCTATCCTGCAGCAGAATATCCTACCAACGCTTTTTCTACAGAAATCATAGATAGTTTCCAGGATGATGCCGAGCCCCGTGAGGTCAGCATCGCTGGTCGCATGATGAGTCGTCGTGTGATGGGTAAGGCTTCGTTTGTAGAATTACAGGACTCCAAGGGTCGTATTCAGGTGTACATCACGCGCGACGACCTCTGCCCCGATGAGGACAAGGAGTTATATAATACGGTATTTAAGAAGTTGCTGGACATTGGCGACTTCATTGGCGTGAAGGGCTTTGTGTTCCGCACCCAGACTGGCGAAATCAGCGTACACTGTAAGGAACTGACATTGTTGTCGAAAGCCCTGAAGCCCCTGCCCATCGTGAAGTATAAGGACGGTGTGGCTTACGATAAGTTCGACGATCCTGAGCTGCGCTACCGTCAGCGTTATGTTGACCTGGTGGTTAACGAAGGCGTAAAAGATACTTTCCTGAAGCGTGCCACCATCATTCGCACGCTGCGTAGCATTCTCGACAATGCTGGTTACACGGAGGTTGACACCCCGATTCTGCAGAACATTGCTGGTGGTGCCTCAGCCCGCCCATTCATCACCCACTTCAATGCGCTCAACCAGGATATGTATATGCGTATCGCTACCGAGCTCTATCTGAAGCGCCTCATCGTAGGTGGTTTCGAGGGTGTTTACGAGATGGGTAAGAACTTCCGCAACGAGGGTATGGACAAGACCCATAACCCCGAGTTCACCTGTATGGAGCTCTACGTCAGCTACAAGGACCTGCTGTGGGGTATGACCTTCACCGAAAACATGCTCGAGCAGATCTGTACGGCCGTTAACGGCAAGCCCGAGGTAGAGATTGATGGTAACATCATCTCTTTCAAGGCCCCATTCCGTCGTCTGCCTATCCTCGATGCCATCAAGGAGAAGACCGGTTTCGACTGCGACGGTAAGACGGAGGACGAGATCCGCCAGTTCTGCCTCTCAAAGGGCATGGATGTCGACGAGACCATGGGTAAGGGTAAGCTTATTGACGAGCTCTTCGGTGAGTTCTGCGAGGGTTCATTCATCCAGCCCACCTTTATTACTGATTATCCCGTTGAGATGTCTCCTCTCACCAAGATGCACCGCTCTAAGCCCGGACTCACCGAGCGTTTCGAACTGATGGTTAATGGTAAGGAGTTGGCCAATGCCTATTCTGAGCTCAACGACCCCATCGATCAGGAGGAGCGTTTCATTGAGCAGATGAAGCTTGCTGACAAGGGCGACGACGAGGCTATGATCATCGACCAGGATTTTTTGCGCGCGTTACAGTACGGTATGCCTCCAACGTTTGGTATCGGTATTGGTATCGACCGTTTGGTGATGGTACTTACAGGAAAATTCGTCATCGGTGAAGTGATGCTGTTCCCACAGATGAAGCCCGAGAAGAAGATTCCTCAGTCTACGCCTGCTGAGTGGGCCGAGATTGGCGTCAGCGAGGAGTGGGTTCCCGTACTGCGCAAGGCAGGCTTCAACCTGATAGCAAACATCGCTTCTGAGAAGGCTCAGGGATTGCAACAGAAAATAGGCGACATCGTCAAGAAATATAAGCTAGACATGCAGAAGCCATCAGTCGACGAGGTAGCTGCATGGATAGAGAAGGCGCAAGCCTAATTATGCATTAAGCATTATGCATTAAGCATTATATATGTACGACTGCGGTAGAATAGCCATCATTGGAGGAGGTTCGTGGGCTACGGCCATTGCCAAGATTGTGGTGGGGAAGACTCATCACATCGGATGGTATATGCGTCGCGACGACCGTATCGAGGACTTCCGTCGTTTGGGCCACAACCCTGCTTATCTGCAGAGTGTGCGCTTCGATATCAACGAAATATTCTTTTCGAGCGACCTCAACAAGATAGCTGAACAGTACGACACGCTGGTGTTCGTGACGCCATCACCCTATCTGAAGAGTCACCTCAAGAAATTAAAGGTACGCCTGCGCGACAAGTTCATCGTGACAGCTATCAAGGGTATCGTACCTGATGAGAATCTCGTTTGTAGCGAGTATTTCCATCAGGTCTATGATGTTCCGTACAACAATCTGGCCTGCATTGGCGGTCCTTCGCATGCTGAAGAGGTGGCGCTGGAACGCCTCAGCTACCTGACCATCGGTTGTGGCGACAGCGAGAAAGCTCAGGCGTTTGCCGATATCCTCAGCAGCTCGTTTATCAAGACCAAGACATCGACAGATGTCATTGGCATTGAGTATTCCAGCGTGCTAAAAAACGTCTATGCCATTGCGGCAGGTATATGCAACGGCCTGAAGTTTGGAGACAACTTCCAAGCCGTTCTGATGGCTAATGCCGTACAGGAGATGGGCCGATTTCTGAAGGTTATTCACCCCCTGGAGCGTAATATGGCAGACAGCGTGTATATGGGCGACCTGCTTGTGACGGGCTACTCGAACTTCTCCCGCAACCGCACGTTTGGTACAATGATTGGCAAGGGCTACAGCGTCAAGTCAGCACAGATAGAGATGGAGATGATTGCGGAAGGCTACTTTGGCACCAAGTGTATGAAGGAAATTAATCGCCACTGCCACGTCAATATGCCTATCCTCGATGCTGTCTACAACATCCTCTATGAGCGCATCTCGCCACAGATTGAGATTAAGTTGCTCACAGATTCTTTCCGCTAAGAATTCACATATTTAATAATAAGACAAACTATACGTATTATGAACAACATCAAACTTGACATCACAAAAGCGGCTTGCTTCTTGGAAGCTGGCGCTGTGAAGGCTTTCGAGCCAAAGGTAAAGGCCGCACAAGAGGCTTTGGAAAATGGTACATGTCCTGGTAACGATTTCTTGGGTTGGTTGCATCTGCCCACAGAGATAACACCCGCTTTCCTCGACGAGATTGAGGCTTGCGCAAAGGTGCTGCGCGACAACTGCGAGGCTGTCGTTGTAGCTGGTATCGGTGGTTCGTATTTAGGTGCCCGTGCCGTTATCGAGGCTCTGAGCAACTCGTTCGGTTGGCTTATTCAGGATAAAAAGAATCCGATCATTCTCTTCGCTGGTAACAATATCGGTGAGGACTATCTGTTCGAACTGACAGAATACCTGAAGGGCAAGAAGTTTGGCGTCATCAATATCTCTAAGTCTGGCACGACCACCGAGACTGCCCTAACCTTCCGTCTGCTGAAGAAGCAATGCGAGGCTCAGCGTGGTAAAGAAGAGGCTAAGAAGGTGATTGTTGCCGTTACTGATGCCAAGCGTGGTGCTGCCCGTACCTGCGCTGACAAAGAGGGTTACAAGTCGTTCATCATCCCCGACAATGTAGGTGGTCGCTTCTCTGTGCTCACCCCAGTAGGTCTGTTGCCTATCGCTTGTGCAGGGTTCGATATCAAGCAGTTGGTTGCCGGTGCTCAAAATATGGAGAAGGCTTGCGGCAAGGACATTGCCTTCGAGGAGAACCCCGCCGCTCAGTATGCAGCCGTTCGTAATGCGCTGTACCAGAACGGTAAGAAGATTGAGATTATGGTGAATTACCAGCCCAAGTTGCACTTCTATTCAGAGTGGTGGAAGCAGCTGTACGGCGAGTCAGAGGGTAAGGACAAGAAAGGTATCTTCCCCGCCTCTGTAGACTTCACGACCGATCTGCACTCTATGGGTCAGTGGATTCAGGACGGTGAGCGCACCATCTTCGAGACCGTAATCTCTATTGAGGAGCCTGAGAAGAAGCTGTTGTTCCCTGAGGACGAAGAGAACCTCGATGGTCTGAACTTCCTCGCTGGCAAACGCGTTGACGAGGTCAACAAGATGGCAGAGTTGGGCACTCGTCTAGCTCATGTCGATGGTGGCGTGCCCAATATCCGCATCTCTGTCCCCAAACTGAGCGAATACTACATCGGACAGCTCATCTATTTCTTCGAGATTGCCTGTGGCATCAGCGGCAACGTGCTGGGCGTCAACCCATTCAACCAGCCTGGCGTAGAGGCTTACAAGAAGAACATGTTTGCCCTGCTCGACAAGCCCGGCTACGAGGCAGACTCGAAGGCTATCAAGGAGCGTTTGGCTAAAGAACAATAATGAATAAAGCAATTCAAGAATACTTAGAAAGACACGGCTTCGGACAGTTCAGTCCGAAAGCCGTGCTTTTCGATATGGATGGCGTCATCTACGACTCTATGCCCAACCACTCCACGTCGTGGCACGAGTCTATGAAAGACTTCGGACTCGACATGCCCTACGAAGGCGCCTATCAGTATGAAGGCATGCGTGGTGTAGAAACCATCAAGACGCTGGCTCGCCAACAATGGCAACGCGAATTGTCCGACGAAGAAGCCCAGAAGATGTATGCCCACAAAGCAGAGCTCTTTGCCCAGCAATGTCTGAAGACACCCGCACAAATCATGCCAGGCATCAAGACACTGATGCAGCATATCAAGGACAACGGATGGAAAATTTGTGTAGTAACAGGTAGTGCCCAGCATGCCCTGCTCGACAAGTTGCTGATTGATTTCGAAGGACTATTGAAGGAAGAATTAATCGTGACAGCTTTTGATGTCACACATGGAAAGCCTAATCCCGAGCCCTACCTCAAAGGAATGATGAAATGTGGTGTAGAACCCTGGGAGACAATAGTCGTCGAGAATGCACCCTTAGGTGTACGAGCAGCTGTAGCCGCTCGTTGCTTTACCATTGCCGTTAATACAGGGCCACTGCCTGATGAGATGCTTCAACAAGAAGGTGCCAACCTTACATTTCCTCGGATGATGGATCTTGCTCAGGCGTATCACCAGTGGTATCCATCTGCGTGTCACGCTGAATAGTCACTTGTCCCATGCGCGACAGTTTGACAACCAAGGGGATATACTCATCAGAATTAGGATGACTCACGCTGGCGGCAAACTCCAGGAAATCGCCTTCGGCCTTGTCGAACACCAAACCTTCCAAAATACCTGTCTTTGTATAGTCCTCATCCAGATACTTTAAGAAATCGGATTTGGTGAAATTGTGGCTATAGAACTGAGTTCCATCAGCACGCAGCACGCGAACAGAAATAATGTTATCGACAAACTTCTGACCAGTCTCGTCCTTTACCATTGGCAACGAATCACCAGGTTGGCGATGCACAGTAACCGTATACTGTTTGCCTATCCAAGCCACCTCGCGACTGTTGTCATATTCTTGCATACGCTCAGGTCCCTGAGGCTTCACCGTTTCCACACGCTGGGTAATGATATCCGTACTCTTTTTCTTTTCGCTGCATGACGCGATGGTCAGCAAGGCAACAGCCAAAGATGCGAAAAAACATACTTGTTTCATGATGGTTATGTTTTTATTTCTTTGCAAAAGTACGAAATAAATATGAATTATGCATGATTAATTATGAATTATTTCGTATCTTTGCCACATAAAATATAAAATAATGTCTATAAAGCCACTATTTCAAGCGTTCTGCATACTGATGCTTCTGTCTTTGACATGGAGCTGTAATAGCAACAACAATAAGGAAGAGCTGCCTGTCGAAGAAACGGTCATCGACACCATCCCACAGATAGTGATGCAGATACAGCAGTGCTCACGATTATACACGACTGAGGTAAAGGTCCACAAAATCGTTACTCATGACGATGTGGTACGACTGAAGGGCAACCTGATGAGCAAGCAATTCAACATTTCTCTGCCCTTGGGCGACCGCAAGATAGCTATTCCAATGGATGCCACGTTGAAGGCATATATCGACTTCAGCGAGTTCGACGAAAGAAGCATCGAACGTGATGGCGACAAGATTACCATTCTGTTGCCTGACCCGCAGGTAGTGCTGACCAGTTCGAAGATTAACCAAAAAGACATTAAAGAATATGTTGGTCTGGTACGTGCACACTTCAGCGACAGCGAGATGAGCAACTACGAACAGCAGGGACGATTAGCCATCATCAACAACATTCCACAGATGCACATCATCGAGACAGCTCAGGAGAATGCTGCCCGTGTACTGGTACCCATGATAGCTCAGATGGGATATCGCGAAGAGGATATTACCATTGCCTTCCGCAAGAATCTAAGTATTAACGACATTATAAGGAAGATGAAAGATTAAAGATGAAAAATGAAAAATTAAAGATAAACGAGATAAAGCGAGTCAAAATCATCCTGATAGCAGCAGGCATCATCGCTGCCATCGTCGTAGTATGGTGGGTGATACGCGGTGTACAACAGACAGAAATTAGCCTTGAAGCTGATCAGCAAATCGACGTCACACCCCAACAGATAGAGAGCATCCGTGCCATTGGGCAATGGGAATTCCTAGCTATCAGCAACGAAGAACTGGTAGATACTACCCGCAAAGGCATCTTCAGCGATGACCATCTTGCACGTATCTATTATGGTACCGTCCGTCTGGGCATCGACATGCAGAAGATGGACTCTACATGGATTACCACCCAGGGCGACAGTATCACATTATGGTTGCCAAGTCCCACCCTGCTCGATAAGAACTTTATTGACGAAGCACGTACCAAAAGTTTTCACGAAAGTGGGCGTTGGACGGCTCGCGATCGCGAGATACTCTACCACAGAGCAGAACAGCGCATGCGACGCTACAGTCTGACAGAGAAAAATATCGAGACGGCACGCCAGAACGCTGATGTCCAGATGCGTAGGCTAATGCAAAGTATGGGATTTCAGCACGTCAACATTCAATGGAAGTGACATACAGCACGCCATCGCAGACTTTGAAACGCACGTCGTAATTTTTAAATGGCATACCGTATTCTCGCTCAGCATCCTGATGATAGTGGGGACGTGGGTCGAGAGCCAACACCTCCTTCAACACCTGTAAATCACCAGCATCGAACAAGGTAGCATGCTCGTCAGCAATCTCTACCTGCAAACGCTGCCATTCGTGCTTGTCAGTAAATCCGCCACGTGCATCAGGATGACTATCCACGTAAGGAAGATAAGGCTTGATGTCATAGATGGGCGTGCCGTCCATCAAGTCGGCACCCATCACCTCAATACGAGGAATCTCCACATCAATCTTGGCGATACGCACAGACGAGAGTCCTAAGTTGTTGGGACGAAAGGGTGAGCGCGTAGCCCACACCCCTACCCGTTCGTTGCCTCCCAACAAGGGCGGACGCACGGTAGGATGCTTCTCAGCCTCCACGTTTTCCGAGAATCCCCAGATCAGCCATAGGTAGTCATAAGAGTCCAAACCACGCAACGCATCTGTCTGACCGTATTTCGGCACAAACTCTATCGTACCCCGCAATTCTGATACGATACCGCTCTGACGTGGAATACCAAACTTCGATGTCAGTGGCGAACGGAAAAAAGCAATTGGTTCTATGTTCATGATGCAAAAGTAGTAATAAATATACACATTTAGATACAGAAACACTAAGTTTTTGGTCAAAATAGTATTTTTCTTGGTATTTTTATGCCTTTTTGTTCCTTTTTTTATTAATTTTGCAGCCGTTATGGAGCAAAAGAAGATTACTTTCGACAGTTTTATCCGTAGCGTGATGGCTGTCATCATCGTCGTAGGCATCGTCATGCTGCTCAACAGACTGAGTAGTGTCTTGCTACCTTTCTTTCTAGCTTGGCTCATTTCCTACCTCTTGTTTCCGCTGGTCAAGTTCTTCCAATACCGCTGCCATCTTAAATTCCGCATACTGGGCATTTTGAGTGCATTCCTGGTAGTGAGCATTGTCCTGACGGGACTGTTCTGGTTGATGATACCGCCAATGATTGAAGAGGGTCTGCGTGTGAAAGACCTGTTAGTGGCCTACGTCAGCAATGATGCCACTATGAGCAATATTCCAAACATGGTGGAAGACTACATCCATCGGAACATCTCCAGCGAAGACATTAAAAACATCGTGACACAAGATGGTTTTTTAGAAAGCATCAAGCAAGCGTTGCCCAAGCTATGGGACGTCATTGTGCAGTCTATCAATGTTCTGTCCAGTGTGCTAACGTTGACGATGGTATTGCTCTATACCTTATTTATATTATTAGACTACGAAGAGATTACCAGTGGCTGGGTCGACCTGTTGCCGCAACGTTTCCGCCATTTTGCTGTACAATTGGTTGGCGACGTCGAACAAGGCATGAACCTCTACTTCCGCGGTCAGGGTCTGGTGGCTTTCTGCGTGGGTGTGTTGTTCAGCATTGGTTTCCTCATCATCGGTTTCCCCATGGCCATTGGTTTGGGCATGTTCATCGGACTATTGAACATGGTTCCTTACTTGCAATTACTCGGCTTCGTACCCACTATCCTGCTGGCTGTTGTCAAGGCGGCTGATACTGGCGAGAGCTTCTGGATGATTATGCTTGCAGCACTCATCGTGTTTGCTGTTGTACAGATTATACAGGACACCATTCTCACCCCACGAATCATGGGTCACGTCACGGGCCTCAACTCGGCTATCATTCTGTTGTCGCTCAGCATTTGGGGCTCGCTGTTGGGCATCTTGGGCATGATTATCGCCCTGCCTCTTACCACCTTATTGCTGACCTACTATCAGAAGTATGTCGTCAAGAAGCCGAAAGAAGTGAAAAGTGAAAATTAGACACAAATAAACTCTTAACACAAAAAAATGAAAACAATTAAAATCTTGAGCCTGATGATGCTGTTTACGCTGACAGCCAATGCTCAGCAAAAAGAGAAGAAGGAAATTGACTGGCTGAAGGAGCTAAGTAGCCGCATCACCATCAATGGCTACATGCAAGGCGGCTATGCCTACAGCGATATAGGCGGTAAGACCACCAGTGAGTTTAATTTCAAGCGCGCCATCTTCTGGGGCAGAGCCCGCATTACCGATCGCTGGTCGTTCATGTTTATGAACAACTTCGCCCTATCGAAAGGCGTCCTGGAGTTCTGGACTGACTACCGCGTAACCAACAACAAGGCACTGACTGTTCGTGTCGGACAGTTCCAGCACCCGTTCTCGCTGGAGAGTCCATTAACACCCACTATGCTCGAGCTTATCGACATTACTTCACAAGCTGTAACCAACCTTGCTAATGGCTATGAGCCCCTGCTTGGACCCAACTACGGACGTGATCAGGGTATCATGTTGTTAGGCGACCTCTTTAACGACCATTTCCACTACGAGCTTGCTGTCATGAACGGACAAGGCATCAACACGAAGGACGGCAATAGCGACAAGGATGTCATCCTGAAATTGGAGTATCGTCCTACCAAGGAGTTCCGCATTGTGGCCTCTGGACAGAAAGGTCGCGGACATTCTGTGAGTAAAGACGGTGTGGCATGGAATCCTGACATCCATGAGGGCGACGACTATCGTCGCGATCGCGTCAGCTTTGGTGGCGAACTGAAAATCCCCACACAACTTGGTCGTAAGTCTACGAGTGGTGGCATCAACCTACGCAGCGAGTTCCTTGCTGGTAAGGATGGCGACGTTAGCAGTCGTGGTGCCTATCTCACAGGATCAGCAGCATTAGGTAAGGGTATCGATGTCATTGCCTCTGCTGACTACTACGATCGCAACACATCTGTCAGCGGATGGCAGCGTACTGACCTCACGGGTGGTCTGCAATACTGGTTCTATCCTAAGTGCCGCCTGCAGCTACAATATACGCATAGTTTTTGTGGCCATCTGATGGGCGATGACTACAACCGCGTCCAGGCACAAGTTCAAGTAGCGTTTTAACGCCTCGAAATATCGAAGCCTCGAAACTTCGAAACATCGAAATAACGAAATATCGAAAAAATAACGAAAAAATGTTTATCAAAGTTCTCTTAACCATTATTTTCCTGGCCGTGATGATTGGCGTGGGTCTATACACCCGCAAGCAGGCCAGCAGTGTCGACGGATTCGTCCTTGGCGGACGTGCCGTAGGCCCATGGCTCACAGCGTTCGCCTTTGGAACCTCATATTTCTCGGCAGTGGTCTTCGTAGGCTATGCAGGCCAGTTTGGTTGGAAATACGGACTATCCAGCGCCTGGATTGGTATTGGAAATGCCATTATCGGTTCACTATTGGCATGGCTCATTCTGGGCAAGCGCACCAAGTTGATGACCCAGCATATTGAGTCACGCACTATGCCCGACTTTTTTGGCACCCGTTTTCAGGATCAAGGATTGCGTGTGGTTGCCTCCATCATTGCCTTCGTATTCCTGATTCCCTATACCGCAGGTGTATATAGCGGCATCTCACGACTCTTTGAGATGGGCTTCAACATCCCCTACGAGTATTGCGTGGTCATCATGTCTATTCTGACTGCTGTCTACGTCATTCTGGGTGGTTATAAGGCCACAGCCATGAACGACTTCATCCAGGGCATCATCATGCTCTTTGGTATCGTGGCAGTGATTCTCGCTGTGCTGAATGCACAAGGTGGACTGTCCGAGGCTGTTAACAAGCTATCCCAGTTGCCTGCTGATGGAGCTACCGAACCAGGCAGCGGTATGTTCGCCTCATGGTTTGGACCTGATCCCTGGGGATTGCTTGGCGTAGTCATCTTGACATCACTTGGTACGATGGGACTTCCACAAATGGTAGGTAAGTTCTATTCCATTGCTGACGAGGCAGCCATCAAGCGTGGTACTGTCATCAGCACCATCTTCGCCTTTATCGTAGCTGGCGGCTGCTACTTCCTCGGTGGTTTCGGACGTCTCTACGACCCCGTTATCGGTGCCAACGGCAAGATAGCCTTCGACTCTATCGTGCCAGCCATGCTCGTTACCCTGCCCGATGTGCTCATCGCCCTCGTCGTGCTTCTGGTGCTCTCAGCATCGATGTCGACGCTGGCTTCGTTGGTACTCACCTCATCATCTACCATGACCCTCGACCTTATCTATCGTGACAAGAAATCATTGCCAGGCGAGGTAGAAGAGGGCTCTATCGACGACATCATCTCCGAGAAGATTGAGCGTCGCAAGGTCGTCATCATGCGCGTGCTCATCATGTTCTTCATCGCCATCTCGCTGCTCATCGCCCTCAATCCCCCAACGTTCATCGCCCAGCTCATGGGCATCTCGTGGGGCGCACTGGCAGGCGCCTTCCTGGCTCCGTTCATGCTGGGTCTCTACTGGCGTGGCGTTACCCGCATCTCCGTCTGGGCCTGCTTCATCTGGGGCGTTGGTCTGACGGTCATCAACATGCTGGCAGGCAACCCCATCAACCCCATCAACTGCGGCGCCATTGCTATGGTTGGCGGCTTCCCCGTCGTCCTGATTGTCAGCCTGCTGACAAAGAAGATGGACCGCACCATTGTCGATAAAATCTTCGAGTGCAATAAGTAATGTGAATAAAAGAGACCATCAGATATTGGCAATAGCCTTGCCTGCCATCGTGACAAATATCACGGTGCCGCTGTTGGGACTCGTCGACACAGCTATCGTGGGACACATGGGATCGGCTGCCTACATTGGCGCCATTGCCGTGGGTTCCATGATTTTTAATCTCCTCTATTGGCTGTTTGGATTCTTGCGGATGGGCACCAGCGGTATGACAGCACAGGCACGAGGACGTCGTGATTTGTCCGAGGCAGCCAGCATACTGGCGCGTTCGATGAAGGTGGCACTTGTGGTGGCAGCGCTGATTCTACTGTTGCAATGGCCAGTCCGTGAAGGTATGCTGTGGCTTATTGGTCCTACAGACGATGTGCGTCCTTTGGCTACCACCTATTTTAATATTGTGGTTTGGGGCGCACCCGCTATGTTATGCCTCTATGCCTTGAGTGGTTGGTTCATTGGCATGCAGAACACGCGTATTCCGATGTTTGTCTCTATCATGCAGAATGTGGTCAACATCTTGGCATCGCTGATGTTTGTCTATGGGTTTGGCATGAAAGTCGAGGGTGTAGCCCTTGGCACCGTCATTGCACAATATGCCGGATTCCTAATAGCAATATGGTTCCTGTGGCGGTATTATCGCAAACTGTTTAAGATTCACACAAAGGGTCAGACCCTTTGTGTGAATCTGTTCTCGACTAATCGCGACATCTTTTTGCGCACCCTCTGTCTGGTCGCCGTTAATCTCTACTTCACCTCTGCTGGAGCCCGTCAGGGAGCCACCATCTTGGCTGTCAACACACTATTGATGCAATTGTACTTGCTGTTCTCCTACGTCATGGACGGCTTTGCCTTTGCAGGCGAGGCTTTGGGAGGCCGGTATTGGGGCGCAAAGGATATGGAAGCTTACAAGGATGTCGTGCGCCGTCTGTTTGGTTGGGGTGCCATGATGACCATACTCTTTACCGCCATATACGTCGTGGGGGGAACACCCTTCCTTCGCCTGCTGACTGACGAACCACAGGTTGTCGAGGCCTCGCAGACTTATGTCTGGTGGGCCTACCTGATACCTGCAGCTGGTGTGGCTGCCTTCATCTGGGACGGCCTGTTTATTGGTACCACCAAGACGCGAGGCATGCTCATTTCCTCAGCTACTGCCACCCTCCTCTTCTTTGTTACCGCTACCGTTACGATGAATCTGATGGGTAACCACGGCCTATGGCTATCCATGATTCTATACTTGGCAACGCGTGGGGGTATACAAACATTTTTAGCTAAAAAGTAGTGATAATTGGAAATAATTCGTTAATTTTGCAAGCGAAACTAACTAAACGAGACCATTGATTCAATGACGAGAATAGAAAATTATTTGGCTTTTGGCTTTTGGATATTTGCTGTTAGCTGTTTGACGGCTTGTGGCAGCAAGGAGAAAAAGAAGCACGACGCAGCTCAGTACCAGACGATGGTGGTGGGCAAGAAAGACATGACGCTTACCCAACAGTATAGCGCTAAGTTGACGGGAAGGCAGATTGTAGAGATTCGTCCGCAGGTAACGGGCAACATCACGCGTATCTGTACCAGTGAGGGCAAACCCGTGAAGCGTGGTCAAACGCTGTTTATCATCGACCAGACACCCTATCAGGCAGCACTTGAGGTGGCCATTGCCAATCGTCAGAGTGCTGAGGCCAAACTGTCGACAGCTCAGATGAACTACGAAAGCCAGGTAAAGCTGAAGGAAGGTAGTGTGGTGAGCGACTTTAGCGTAGAAACTACACGCCACGCGCTGTTGGAAGCTAAGGCGGCACTGGTGCAAGCCAAGGCGCAGGAAAAGAATGCCCGTTGGCAGTTGTCGTGTACGGAGGTCAAGAGTCCTGTGGATGGGGTGGCATCGATGATTCCTTGGCATGTGGGCGCATTGGTCAGCAGCAACATCAGCGAGCCGCTGGTAACGGTAGCTGACGATAGAGAGATGTATGCCTACTTTAGTGTGACGGAACGTGCCGTCGAGAGCTTGATAGATCGCTATGGGTCTACGACAGCATTTATCAATAAGGCTCCAAGTATTAAGTTGCGACTGGCCAGCGGAGCCGACTATCCTGTAGAGGGACGTATCGATGCCGTCAGCGGTACGGTGGATGCCCAGACGGGGGCAGTGACTCTGCGTGCCGTATTCCAAAATCCGCAGCACTTGTTGCGCGATGGCGGTAGTGCGACGGTAATGGTACCTACACAACGCGAACAGGTTGTCGTGATACCGCAGGAGGCTACCTACGAACTGCAGAACCGTTCGTTCGTCTATCGTGTGGTGGACGGTAAGACGAAGGCTACCGCTGTAACGCTGTTTCCTCAGAATAACGGCAAGGAGTATATCGTGGAGGACGGTCTTAGCGTAGGTGACACCATCATTGCCGAAGGTGCTGGACTGCTGAAGGAAGGAATCGAGGTCGGAGGTCAAAAGTCAGAGATAAGAGGTAAGAAGAAATGAACGTCAGGACCTTCATAGACCGCCCGATTTTGGCATGCGTCATTAGCGTGCTGATGGTACTCGTAGGTATCATCGGGCTAAGCAGTCTGCCATTGGAACAATTCCCAGAGATTGCTCCTCCTACGGTACGTGTCTTCGCCAGCTATACGGGCGCTAATGCCGAGACGGTGCAGAAGAGTGTCGTCGTACCTTTGGAGGAGGCCATCAATGGTGTGGAGGGTATGATGTATATGACGTCTACAGCTTCGAACAACGGTACGGCATCAATCGGTATCTTCTTTCGTCAGGGGACCGACCCCAACATGGCAATGGTGAACGTGCAGAACCGTGCGGCTACGGTACAGGGACGACTGCCAAGCGACGTGGTGAAGGGCGGTATTACAGTGCGAAAGCGCCAGACGTCGAACATCAAGCAGCTGGCGGTATACAGTCCTGATTCGACCTTCGACCGTTCGTTCCTGGCTAACTATACGAAGATTAACATCGAGCCACGTCTGAGCCGTATCGGTGGCGTGGGCGAGGTGAATGTGATGGGTGCCGACTATTCGATGCGCATCTGGCTCAATCCACTGAAGATGGCGCAGTACGGACTGACGCCCAGCGACATTACAAAGGTGTTGGACGAACAGAACGTCGAGGTCGCTACGGGTACGTTGGGTGCCGAGAGCCAAAACACGTTCCAATACGTGCTGAAGTATCGCGGACGCTACGAGGAAGAGAAGGAATACGAGCAATTGGTCATCCGTTCGCTGCCTAATGGCGACGTGCTGCGCATTGGCGATATAGCGCGTGTGGAGTTGGGTTCACAGAACTACAATATCATCGGTGAGACGAACGGTAGTCCGAGCGTCAATATCTCAATCAACCAGGTGGCGGGTTCGAATGCCAACGAGATTATCAAGCAGATAGACCGTGAGGTGGAAGACATCAGACAGTCGTTGCCACCAGGAATTGTTATCGAAGACTTAGAGTCGAAGAAGGACTTCCTGGATGCCTCGATAACCAATGTGGTAGAGACGTTGCTCGAAGCCTTGGTACTGGTGGTGCTGGTAGTGTTCCTCTTCCTGCGCAGTTGGCGGGCCACCATCATTCCAACCATCGCCATCGTCGTGTCGCTGATAGCCACACTGGCCGTCATCTATGCCATTGGTTTCTCGCTGAACATGCTGACGCTATTTGCGTTAGTGCTGGTTATCGGTACGGTGGTAGACGATGCTATTGTGGTGGTGGAAGCGGTGCAAGCGAAACTCGATGAGACGAACGACACACCTTACAACAGTACGGTGAGTGCAATGCACGGCATCACGTCAGCATTGGTAACGACAACGCTGGTGTTTATGGCGGTATTTGTGCCCGTCTGCTTCATTGGCGGTGTCACAGGAACGTTCTATACACAGTTCGGACTGACGATGGCCATTGCCGTTGCTATCTCGCTGTTTAATGCGCTGACGCTGTCGCCGGCCCTTTGTGCATTAATTATGCGGAGAGGAAAAAGAGGAGAGAGAAAAGAGAAGAGAGGAGAGAGAAATGCAAAGTGGTTGTCACGTTTGCCATCGTACAATGGGTTTGTTCGTGGTTACAAGCAAGGGCTTTCGAAGATATTACGCAAACAATGGCTGGCATTCAGTCTGGTCGTTGTTGCCATTGGCGGACTGTACTGGATGATGCGCACCACGAAGACGGGACTGGTGCCCAATGAGGATATGGGTACGGTATTCATCAACGTGCAGGCATCGCCAGGTAGCAGTCTGCAGCAGACCTACCATATATTAAAAGAGGTGGAAGAGCGCATCAAAGATCTGCCCCAGTTGCGTATCTACTCGTTGATTGCAGGTAACAGCAACAACTTCGAACAGTCGTCATCGAATGGTAACTTCACGCTGAAACTGAAGAAGTGGGGCGAACGCAAGGGCAAGGACGACGATGTGCAGAGCGTAGTGGACGAGATATACCGCAGGACGGCAGATATTGCCAATGCCAAAATTCAGGTAAACACACAGAATATGTTGCCAGGCTTCGGACGTATCAACGGCTTCGAACTGCATATCCAGGACAAGCACGGTGGTACCATCAACGACCTACTGACGCAAACCAATCGTCTGATAGCCGCCCTGAACGAGCGTCCGGAAATCTCGCGTGCCGTCACGAATTTCTCGCTGAAGTATCCACAGTATCATGTCGAGGTGGATGCCGCATTGTGTAAACGCCGTGGTGTGTCGCCAACGGATGTGCTGCACGCGCTGTCGGGCTATGTGGGCGGTTCGTATGCCTCAAACTTCGTGCGTTTCACCAAACTGTATCGCGTCATGGTGCAGGCGTCGCCCGAATACCGTCTGGACACCGAATCGCTGAACAACATCTTTGTGCGCACGTCATCAGGCGAAATGTCGCCCATCGGACAGTATCTTACGCTAACCCGCATCTACGGTAGTGAGACACTTTCGCGTTTCAACCTGTTCCCATCTATTATGGTGAATGGTACGGCGGCAGAAGGTTATAGTAGTGGACAGGCCATCAACGCCATTCGCGAGACTGCTGCCGAAGTATTACCTGAAGGCTACGGCTATGAATTTGGTGGTATGAGCCGTGAAGAGGCTTCGGCACAGAATACGACAGCACTAGTTTTCGTTTTGGTTATCGTTTTCGTTTACCTGCTCCTCTGTGCCCTTTACGAGAGCATCTTCATTCCGATGGCTGTTATCCTGAGCGTACCCTTTGGGTTGTTGGGTAGCTTTATCTTCGCCACGATGTGGGGATTGGAGAATAACATCTACATGCAGACGGGACTGATTATGCTGATAGGTCTATTGTCAAAGACGGCTATCCTATTGACGGAATATGCCTCGGCACGCCGTCGTCAGGGCATGAGCATCCTCGCAGCAGCACTCGATGCCGCAGCGGTGCGCTTGCGTCCTATTCTGATGACGTCGCTGACGATGATATTCGGACTGTTGCCCTTGGCCGTTGCTACAGGTATTGGTGCCAATGGCAACCGCTCACTCGGTGTGGGAGCTATTGGCGGCATGCTCATTGGCACCATTGCACTATTGTTTATTGTTCCTATTCTCTTTGTGGTGTTCCAGACAATTGAGGAACGCGTCTTTAAGCGTCGTAAACACTCATAGCTAATGGCTAATAGCCAAAAGCAAAATGCTAATAGATGGCCTTCAGATTCTTGTCGAGCTGGGCTGTACTACTGGCGCCAATAAGGACGCTGGTGACACCTTGCTGCTCAAGAATCCAACGTAGGGCACGTTCAGCCAACGTACGACCTTCAGCTTGTGCTTCTGCGTTCCATGTCAGCAACTGCTGCAGCAATTCAGGCGTCAGCATCTCATGCTTCAGGAAGTGTTCACGCGTCATGCGCGAGCCCTCAGGAATACCATTCAAGTAACGGTCTGTTAGCAGGCCCTGAGCCAATGGCGAGAAAGAGATGAAGCCAACTCCCTCGTCATGACAGAGCTGCAGGATACCATCATCGATGGGTTCATGGTCCAGCATATTGAGGCGTCCCTGATAGATGAGCAGAGGTGCGTCATGTTCACGCAGATACTGGATGGCGAAGCGAGTCGCCTCCAATGGCCAGCGTGAGATACCGACATAGAGGGCTTTGCCACAACGGACAATATCGACCAACGCCTGCAAGGTTTCTTCGAGTGGTGTGTTGGGGTCATAGCGATGCGAATAGAAGAGGTCGACATAGTCGAGACGCATGCGACGCAACGACTGGTCGAGCGAAGCCATCAGATACTTGCGTGAACCCCAGTTGCCGTAAGGGCCATCCCACATGTCGTAGCCCGCCTTGGTGGAGATGAACAACTCGTCACGGTAGGGACGGAAATCCTCGTCCATCACGCGGCCCAACGTTTCCTCGGCAGAACCATAGGGAGGACCATAGTTGTTTGCCAAGTCGAGGTGGGTGATACCATTGTCGAAGGCATAACATAGAATCTCTTTCGAGCGCTGGTAGTCGTCAACGCCTCCGAAATTATGCCACAGACCAAGACTGACCTTGGGCAGCAATACGCCTGAGCGTCCGCAGCGCTGATATAACACATCACTCTGCACGTAGCGTTTCTCGTTTGCAACGTATTTCATAATCGCTTGATTAGTTTAACTTCTGAATTCAGGCCACTCTTGACGGGTTCCCATTGGTCGTAGGTAGTCTTCTTGTAGTTGATGTCCACAACATTGATTTCTTCCATCTTACGCCACTTAACACCCTTGCGGTCCAAATCGGCAATGCGGTTAGCTGGCAAGTTGGTGACCTCGATGCGGATATCGTTGACACCCTTTTTCAGGGCATCCTTGCAGTCGAGCACGTAAGGCACGCTCCACGCACAGCCAATGAACTGGCCATTGATATAAACACGGGCTGACTCGCGCACGTCGCCAAGGTCTATCTGCCAAGACTGTGCATCTTTAAGGTCGCGTTTCTTCAGTTTTAAGGTGGTGGTATAGACGCCTGTGCCCATAGTTACCTTTGCCGAATCATCATCGAGCGACTCCCAGGTCTGTGGTCTGTCAAGAGCAAAACTCTTGGCTACACGGGGCGCCTCCTCTATGAAGGACAGTTGCCAGGGACCGTTGAGGGCGTAGACCTGTTCTGTTTGTTGCTTTAGCAAAACAACAGGCTGAACAGTAGCTCCTGCCTCGTTGTAGGTCTGCACGATGATGCTCTGTCCTGAGCGCAGGGCGAGGTGTATCTTACCAGCGTTGACGATAGCTGGCGTGATGTCGCCATTCAAGGGGTTAAAGAGTGCGGCGCTTTGGAAAGCTACAGCCAATGGCACATCAGTCTCGATGTCGTTGGGCGTCAGGTTGGCAATGAAGTAGTGGTAACCTGTAGGATTTTTGCGACGGATAGCCTTCAAGCTTTGCAGCGTCTTCATCTGTTCAGGCTTGGCTGCCTGAGCCAACTGTTTGGCATCTACATGATAGAATATCTTGGCTCCCTGTGCCTTCAAGTCTGCGATATGTGCCTTGACGGTTTCGGGCATATTACCTGAGCCAGGAATTATCAGCCCCTTGTAGCGGGTACCTGCAGCAGTTTCAAGCATGCCATTCTTATATGTCACACCCATCAGCAGACGCTCAGAGATGTAGTCACAGTCAAAACCTGCCTTGTCGATATCAAGGATGGTCTTGATGAACTCTGGTGCCAACTTACCCATAGCATGAATAGAGAACTGCATGAGTAGTTTCTTCGGATTCTTCTGCCACATATCGCGAACGGGCAAGTAGACGAGGAAGTCGTTGTCTGGCTCGCCCCACTGCAGAAACGACTGGCAGCGCTCCACATACTGCATGAAATAGGGGGCATCGCGCCAGATACTATTGGTAGGACTCATGTCAATAGAAGCATAGAACTTCCAGCCTGGCCAAGGATCATTCTTAGGTGAATAGCAGGTTCCATGGAAGTACATGTGGTTAACGCCCGCACAGAGCATCAAGTCAAGGTCGGGCTTTAGCTGTGACAACGACGTACGGAAATGCTCAGTGAGCCACGTAAATGTCTCACTTGACGTATAGGGTTTGCCACAGACATGTGCAGCTGAAGGCGCATACTTAAACATCGAGTAGTCTGAGTCGTTCTTACGCGTCTTACCCGGATCGGTACGCAAGCCTTTGATGCCGAATTCGGAGAGTCCGAAGCCCTCAATCTCAGGAATATCGACAGCAGCATAGCAATCGATGAGATTGGCAGGAGAGCCATGAGCCTGATTACGTGTGGTAGCGCCATGAGAGTGAGCCCATGCCGTCCACTGCTGGGTAAAGTTTTCGAGCAACAGGTCACTTAAGGTCTCGCGATAGTCTGCCACCGTCTTCACATCAGCATCAATCAACTCAGGCAAATGTTCTTCGAGTTTATAGCCACGACGTTTCTCGAATTCCTCGAAAAGCGTAGGCGTCCATGTGGCTTCGCTCACCTCGTAGCTGTCGTTAAAGAAAGTACGCGGATAGGGTGTTCCTGTACGCTCAAAGGCTTCCTCAATGTGGCGAAGATAATTTGCCACAGCGCGTTTGTCGAAGTGGTCGATGACCAGTCCTTCGCCACCAGGGGCAGCACGCTTTACTTTCATCACACCATATTTAATATGCACGGCAATAGCCTTCACAGCCTCCTTCGATTGGAGGTCAACCATCCGTCCGTTCTTGTCATAAGCCACGATACGGTCCAGTTTACTGTTAACAGCATCCTTGCCTGACAAAGCAAAGTCGGGCGTCGTACCCTTAACGATGTCTTTCTCTACAAAGATAACGCGACAGGCACTTTCTTCCAGTGGAACCCAAGGACCACCAAACGGCCAGCCAGTACCTGTGGCCATATCAATCTCGATACCCTGAGCGTTACCATACGCTTGTGTTTCGCGTAACATCTCCATCCACTTATCAGAGAGATAAGGAATATTGTTAGCCTGATTGCCCTGGACACCATAGAGGGGCGTGATCTCCAGTGAGCCGATGCCGTGGTCGGCATACTGCTTGATATTCCATTGTAAGTTTTCTTTGTCGACAGCGGAGCCTAACCACCACCAACGAGCGCCCGCCTTCGCCTCGTTCTTGACATCAGGCCAAGACTGCGCCACTACAGTTGCAGCAAAAACGCAACATACCATAAAGAGGAGTAAACGTTTCATGGCTTCAATAATTTATAATACTCGGAAAGGCCAAGCAGATAGCAGCCTGTGCCATAGTCTTCAAAATCGGGCATCGAGGTGAAGGTGACGGGCTGTCCGGCTGAGGGATCCTTACCCGTACCCTGATTCCAACCCAAGAAGCCATCTTTGTGGAGGCAAGAGTGAAGGGCTTTCCACGCCTTGTCGCAAGCAGGACGATACTCCTTGTCTTTCAGGATACCCTGCTGGATGCCCCATGCCATACCATAAAGGAACAACGCCGTTCCCGTCATCTCAGGATCAGGATAGACGGCATCGCTCATCAGACTGACATGCCAAAAGCCATCATCGTGCTGACAGCCCAGAAGACCTTTCGACATCAACAGGAAGTCTTTCTTTAGTTCCTTATATTCCTTGCTCTTAGGCGACAACTCGTTCATGCAGCGCACCAATGCGGCATATACCCAGCCATTGCCACGACTCCAATAACAGTTCAGTCCATCTTTTTCCTTGTAAGGAGGTACGAAGTCGGCATCGCGCCACCACAATCCCTCCTTCGTGTTCAGCAGACCACCGCCACACTCGTTACGGCTCCAGCGATACATCTTCATGGCATGGTCGCGATATTTCTGTTCACCCGTCAGTTTGGCAACCTTCATATATACGGGCATTGCCATTTGGATGGCATCAATCCACGTCCACCAACCATACAGCGAGGGCTGCGAGCCCTTGATCTTATTGTTCGGTGTTATCATCTGATGGTCCAAATTGGCAATAACATTGCCCAACACCGTCTTGTAATCTTTCTTCGTATAGGGCAACAATTCGATATAGGTCTGTGCGCAGCACTGGTCGTCAGCATCGCAGGTGTTCACACCATTACGTGGTGTCCACTTATGGAAATTGGCCCACTGCATAGCGTAGTTGATATAACGCTGCTGTGGATCGATGGCATTTAGCGCCATTAAGCCCTCGTAATAGACGGCACGTGTCCATAAAGACGAGGGACGCACCTTTTTGACATTTGTAGGAATGGTTGGATCAGCATACTTCTGCATAAAATAGTCGTTAGTACACTGAGCAGCCTTCAAAACGTCAGCCTGCTGGGCAAAGGTTGCTGTGGAAAGACCGCAGCAAGCCATAAGGGCAATCAGTAGTTTTTTCATATTGTCTTGTTATTTTGTTTCCAGTTTAGTGATGAAATCTTTAAATGTTTTTGGTGATGTCTTCAGCGTAATTTTCGAGGGTTGGCGACCACTACGCAGGATAACCATCGCCTGTCCTTGCCAAAGGCGGATATGTTGCTGTGTGGCTATCTCGTCAGTAGTGATATCGCCATTCGTCACAGCCACAATAGTAGCATCGCCATCAATATTAAAAGTAAGTTCGTCATCATACGACAGACAACGGCGACCTTTGCTGTCGACAGCTGTCAGACGAATATGTTGCAAATCCATTCCGTCAGCCTGCCAGTTGGTATTATCAGGTTCAGCAATAATCTTAACGGGCTTGCCTGTCGTCTCTAATGCATGACGGGCAACAGCCTTACCGTTCTTGTAAGCCACAGCTTCCAACTTGCCACTCTTATAGTCGATGTCGCCCCAACGAATCTGGTTACGCAGTTTGGCATTTTTAGAATTAGCTTTACGTCCCAGACTCTTACCGTTCAGCAGCAACTCCACCTCATCGCCATTGGTATAGATGTAGATAGTAGCCTTCGAACCTTCCATGCGATTCCAGTTCTCACTCATGCGATCGTTACCCATCTTTACACCATTCCACATCTCGGCATTCTCGCTTTCCAGCACAGCCAGATGGACGACGGGTTCGTCGGGCTTGAAGAACGAACGCATATAGTAAGCTTTGGGCTTGGGGTCAAGCGAGATGTAGAACACGCCTTGAGACCAGCCTTTTTGTGGCCAACCCATGCTCTCGCCCAGATAGTCGATGGCACCCCAGTAGGCCAGTCCGATGACCTTCTTCAAATCCATCTCAAAGAAGTTCTGCCCCATAGCCTGGGTAGAAGCCTCACTCTGATAGAATGTCATCCATGGGAAACGACGTCCATCGCCAGAAAAATACATATACCTATAGTTATACGCTTGTATGTCGGTCTGCATGGCCAAGTCACAAGGTAGTGAATCGGTTTCCCAATTACGATAGCGTGGATGCATGGCCACAGTCACCTTGCGTGTCGAGTCGTAACGCTCCAACACAGGCTTCATCATTTTATAGCACGTCACACCCCAGTCATTAAACGGCTGGTTGGGGTCTTGCTGTAACTCATTGCCAAGACTCCACATCACAACGCTGGGCGAGTTACGATCACGCTTCACCCATTCACTGACATCGTATACCCAGTGATTCATGAATGGTGCACGGGTTCCAGAATGCTGACGTGTCCACTTGTCATAGAGCTCGTCAACCACAAGGATGCCGTACTTGTCGCAGAGCTCGATGAACTGACGTGAATAGGGATTATGGCTGGTGCGGATATGGTTAATACCAAACTCCTTCATCAATTTGATGCGTTTTTCGATAGCTCGTGGATAGGCCGCAGCACCTAATGCACCTAAAGTATGGTGATTGGCATAGCCCTGCAACAACACCTTCTTGCCATTCAGCTTCAGTCCAAACGATGGACCATACTCGATAGTACGGATACCAAAGTGTTCAGCATACGAATCCATGACCTTTCCGTCCTTCGTCATCAGCGTCACCTCAGCACGATACAGGTTGGGGTTGTCAACATCCCACAACTTGGGGTCTGTGACCTGTACTTCCTTCATCTTAACCTCCTGAGTGCGAGAGGCAGCACGACGAGTAAAGTTCTCATTGCTTTCGTACACACAGACGCCATCGGGGTCATATAGTTTCAGCCCAATCGTCACATCCTTCTGTCGTCCACGATTGGTAAACTCCACACCCACTGTCACGAAACGGTTGTCACGTGTAGTAATATACAACGGATGACGTTCTAAATAGAGTTCAGCAGAAGTGGTGATAAGGTTGACATTTCGAAACAGGCCACCACCAGTGTACCAGCGCGATGCCTTCTCATCCTGCGTCTCAGCCTTTACAAGGATTTCGTTAGGCTGACCATACTTCAGCTGATTGGTAATATCAATTTCGAAGCCCACATAGCCATAGTCGGTGCCACCAATGCGTTGTCCATTTAGAAAGATGTCAGCAGTCAGCATGACACCCTCGAAATCAAGCAGTATCCGCTTGCCCCGCAGCGAGGCATCGGGGGTGATAGTCTTCTTGTACCATCCAGTACCGATTTCCTTAAAACCTCGTGCCGACAGACGGCTCTTGATATTGGCAGCAGCGTCCGTATTGTCAGCCTTCTCACCTGCTGAGGGTGCTACCCATGGTTGTGAAATCTGGAAATCGTGGGGTACATTGACGTTAGTAACTGTTTTGAATGATGCGTCACGACTGAACGCCCATCCATAATTCAGCGTCTCCACTTGACGCTGAGCCATCACTGAGCTGGCTGACAGCATGACTACAGAAAGCAGTAAGATAATTCGTTTCATAGAGTCGATAGTTTGTTTGTTGGGCAAAGGTACAAAAAAATTAAAGATTAAAGATGAAAAATGAAAGATTTAAGTTTTTTTTTGTACCTTTGCCCCATAAATTATTCAAACTACAATGAAAAAACTGATTTTTACAATTTGTTCGGTTGTTTGCAGTATGATGGCTGCACAGGCTCAGACTATTGACACCTTGCTAAATAAGGTAAGTTCAGGACCTTTTACTTTTTCTGCTCAAGTGCCCGATGGCAACTATCGCGTGACGGTAACGCTGGGTAATAAGAAAAAGGTTGGTCAGACCGTGGTGCGTGCGGAGAGTCGCCGTCATTATTATGACCTGATAACGACGAAGAAAGGCAAGTATGAGACCGTATCGTTCGTCGTCAACAAGAAAAATCCACAGATTGACGCAAAGACCAAGGTTAAACTGAAACCACGTGAGTTTACTTATAAGAATTGGGACGACTCCCTCAATATCTCGTTTTGTGGACCGATGCCTGCCGTTCAGCGCATCAAGATAGAACCTGTCAAGGATGTAACCACCGTCTTCCTCTGTGGCAACTCTACCGTAGTAGACCAGGAGAACGAGCCTTGGGCTTCATGGGGACAGATGATTACCCGCTGGTTTGGCGAGGGTGTGGTATTTGCCAACTATGCTGAGAGCGGACTGTCGTGCACCTCGTTCCTGGCACAACTACGACTGGACAAGATCCTGACACAACTGAAGAAGGGCGACTACGTCATCGTGGAGTTCGGACATAACGACGAGAAGGAGAAGAAACCGGGCGACGGCGCTTGGTATTCGTATTCGCGTAACCTGAAGATATTTGCAGATCGTGTGAAGGCTGCTGGTGGACACATCATCTTCTGTACACCAACGGCACGTCGCGCTTTCAAGAACGGACGTAACACCAATACACATGGTGATTATCCGGAAGCTATGAAGACGGTAGCCGCTCGTGAGCATGTGCCCGTCATTGACCTGACCGCTATGTCGACCACCTTTTATGAGTCGTTAGGCGAGGAAGGCTCGAAGAAAGCCTTGGTACACTATCCTGCCAATACTTTTGCCAATCAGGATAAGGCCTTGGCCGACAATACCCACTTCAATCCCTATGGGGCCTGGGAAATTGCCAAGATGATAGTGATGGGACTGAAAAAGATGGAGTCTCCTTTGGTAAAGTCTTTGCGTGCCGATTGGCAGGACTTTAACCCTGCACAGCCCGACGACCCCACAACGTTCATCTGGCACATGTCAGCTGGTAGCAACATAACAAAACCTGATGGAAATTAATATGAAGCGATTTGGATTTAAGATGTATCTGAAGCCAGGCTGCGAAGAGGAGTATCAGCGTCGCCACGCAGCCATCTGGCCCGAACTAGTGGAGATGATTCACGAGGCTGGTGTGAAGAACTACAGTATTTTCTGGGACAAGGACACGAACCTGCTCTTTGCCTATCAGGAATGTGAGGGAGAAGGCTCGTCGCAGGATACAACAGATGTTGACCCCATCACGCAGCACTGGTGGGACATGATGGCGGACATCATGGAGGTGAACCCAGGCAATTCTCCTGTCACCATACCACTACAGGAAGTGTTTCATTTAGACTAAGTCATGAAGAGAACAGTATTGTTGGTTTGTTTGGCCATGAGCATGCTCCCGTTATGGGCTGCTGACTTCGGCAGGCCAGTGACATGGGACAGTCAGAGCCTGATCATTGATGGACACCGTGTATGTCCCGTCATGGGTGAGATACACTATTCACGTATACCTGCGGATGAATGGCAACAAGAGATACGTAAAATGCGTGACGGCGGTGTGACCATCATTGCCACCTACGTTTTCTGGAGTCATATTGAAGAGCAAGAAGGCATCTTCCGTTGGGACGAACAGCGCAACCTGCGTTGTTTTCTTGAAGCATGTAAGGCAGAACAGATGCCTGTCGTCTTGCGCCTTGGTCCATTTTGTCATGGTGAGGTGCGTAATGGTGGTATCCCTGATTGGGTATTTACGAAAGGCTGTCGTCTGCGCGAACAAAACCCTGTGTTTCTCAGTTTGGCTGAGAAATTATACCGTCAGATTTTTACGCAGGTTCAAGGCTTGCAGTGGAAAGATGGCGGTCCTGTCATCGCTGCCCAGTTCGACAATGAGTATCGTGGTCGTGGCGAATACCTGATGGCCCTTAAGCAGATAGCCCTCAGCGTTGGTTTTGATTTGCCTTTCTACACACGTACTGGTTGGCCTGAATTGCGCACACCAGTGCCTTATGGCGAGATGCTGCCCCTCTATGGCGACTATGCTGATGGTTTCTGGGATAAGGAAGTGACGGAGGGTTGTGGCAACTATTACAAGGCTTTTAACTTTAAGGCTTTCCGCTCCAGCACAGCCATTGGCACAGACCTTTTGGGTAAGCAGGAGGCAAAGCTTAACAAGGGTGATGACGCCTACCCTTATTTCACTTGTGAACTGGGTGGCGGCATGGCCACAGCTTACCATCGTCGTCCTTACGTCTATCCTGAAGATGCCTACTCGATGGCCCTCGTCAAACTGGGTTCTGGCTCTAATCTCCTGGGCTATTACATGTATCATGGCGGCACCAACCCCGAAGGTGTGTTGCATACCCTAAACGAGGTTCAGACATCGCCAGGAACAGCTAACAACGACCTGCCTGTCTGCACGTACGACTTCCAGGCACCCCTCGGTGAATTCGGACAGACCTATCCACAATACTATATGCTACGTCCGCTGCATCTCTTCATGCAGGACTTTGGCGAGACGCTTGCTCCCATGGAGGCACAATTTCCTGCTCCGCAGGATTTGAAACGTGGGCAAGATGAGGCCCTTCGTTGGGCGGTACGTATTCAGGGCGATAGCGGTTTTGTTTTCGTCAACAACTACGAACGCTTCTGCCTGCTCTCTGCCAAGAAGAATATGCAGCTATCATTGTCTAGTGTCGTTTTACCCCGCCTAACGATTCCTTCCGGATGCATGGCAATCTTCCCTGTCAACATTGCAGGCATTCGCTATGCCACAGCACAAATGGTAGCCCATCGCGATGGCAAAATCTATATGATGCAGGTTCCTGGCATTCCCACCACTATCACTATGAAAGACGGCAAGACACTGAAGAACGTCAAGGCTAAGGGTATAGAGAAAGCTATCTATAAAAATATCTATCTTTTGACACGTGAACAGGCTGAACGACTCTTTTTAAGTGAAAAGATAAAAGATAAAAGTGAAAAGTCGATAGCATTCACGAAGGTGAAAGACGCTGGTACCCTGCGTACTATCAAGAAGGGTAAGGCGAAGGTTGCAGAAGCCCCAACCGAGCAAGACTGGAATCAGGCCGCCGTCTATCGCATTACATTGCCTGTTGCGGAAGCCAACTCTCAACTCTTGCGCATCTCCTATCGTGGCGACTGTGCCCGTTTGTATGCCAACGGCCGTCTCATTGCCGACAACTTTTATTATGGTCGTCCGTTCCTCTATGGATTGTGGCGATTGCCCAAGGATTGTCAAGAGTTAGAACTGCGCATCCTGCCTTTGCAGTCCGATGCTCCTATATACCTACCTCGAGAAGCTGACCGCACAGCTGGCGAAGCCATCACTAATATAAAAATCATCAACATGCAATAGCCCATGAAACGACTGCTGATAGGTTTATCATTTCTCATTTCTCATTTCTCATTCGGCAGCATAGCTGCGCAAACGATTTCTCTCGCTGGTGCCTGGGACCTCTCCCTTGGTGACAGTACTGCGTACAACGACTATGTCATGTTGCCTGGTTCTATGTTGACCAACGACAAGGGCGACATCGTGTCGGTGAATACGCGGTGGACGGGTTCGCTCTACGATTCGTCGTTCTATTTCAATCCCTATATGGCGAAATACCGTGTTGAGGGACAGATGAAATTCCCGTTCTTCCTGACGCCCGAGCGGCATTACGTCGGCAACGCCTGGTATCGTCGCAGCATCTATGTTCCCAAAAACTGGAACGACCGGCGCATCACGCTCTTTTTGGAGCGTCCGCACATCGAGACTACCATCTATGTCAACGGTCAGCGTGTTGGCCATCAGATGTCGCTTTCTACACCTCATCGTTATGATATTACAGATTATGTCCGGTGTGGTCAGAGTAACACCGTTGCAATCTGCGTCTACAACGGCATCGAGAACGTCTGCGTGGGACAGGACTCCCACTCGGTAACTGATCAGACGCAAGGCAACTGGAACGGCATCGTGGGACGTATAGAACTGCAGGCGCAGTGGAAGAAACTGAATATCCGTCACGTCCGTATTCGTCCTGACATCGAAAAACGTTCTATGGCTGTTGATGTGGAGTTGGAGAATCATTTCAAAGGTGTGCGCGTTATTCCACTTAACGAATATGGTGTGCGTGTAGAGGTGCGCCCGTTAGATAATAATCAGAAACGTCTAGACCGTAGAATATGCACAAAGGAAGCAACAAAGGATGTCGTAACGTTTGATATTCCTTTAGACGGCTTCAGACTTTGGGATGAACTGCAGCCCAATCTCTACCAGTTGACTGTCAGAGCTGGTGACGATGTTTATCAGACAACATTTGGTCTGCGCGACATCCGAGTCAAGGACGGACAGATTCAGCTGAATGGTAAACCGTTGTTCTTGCGCGGTACGGTAGAGAACTGCTGTTTCCCCAAGACGGGTTATCCGCCAACGGACAGAGATGAGTGGCTACGCATTTTCCGTAAGTGCGTGGAGTATGGTTTAAACCACGTCCGCTTTCATTCGTATTGTCCGCCAGAGGCAGCTTTTCAGGCTGCAGACCAAGTCGGTATCTATCTGCAGGTCGAAGGTCCTACGTGGCCTAATCATGGTGTGAAGTTGCGTCGTGGTCAGAAGATAGACCAGTATCTGATGGAGGAGACGAAACTCATCATTGATGAGTATGGTCATCATCCATCGTTCTGTATGATGGCGGCAGGCAACGAACCCGCTGGCGATTGGGTGAGTTACTGTAACGACTGGGTGAAGGCGATGCACCAGTATGACCCCACCAAGATTTATGCAGGTGCTGCCGTGGGTGGCGGTTGGGCTTGGGATGATGGCTCTGAATATCACGTAAAGGCTGGTGCCCGTGGATTGGATTGGGATCGTCATGCTCCCAGTAGCGACGACGACTATTATCAGCAGCTACTCTTCCCGCGCAACTACAAGTCCAAGGAACCCAACCATTCGCCCATCGTTGCTCACGAACAGGGACAGTGGTGTGCCTTCCCCGATTTCAAGGAGATTCCGCAGTATACGGGGGCTTACAAGGCCCGTAATTTCGAGATCTTTCAAGACCTGTTGGCCGATAACGGTATGGCCTCGCAGGGTGATAAGTTCCTGATGGCTAGTGGTCGCTTGCAGGTGTTGGCCTATAAATACGAGACTGAGCGCAACCTGCGTACCAAGGACTATGCAGGTTTCCAACTCTTGGGCATCAACGACTATAGTGGTCAGGGCACCGCTCTCGTTGGTCCGCTCAACGTCCATTGGCGCGAGAAGGGTTATTGTTCAGCTGAGCACTGGCGAGAGTTCTGCAGTGCCATCGTACCCCTGGCGCGCTTCCCCAAGTTCGTCTATACCAATGACGAGACCCTGAGTGTGCCTGTCGAAGCTTACAACGCCTTCGTGACCTCTTTGACCGATGCCCATGCCACTTATACGATTATGGCTGGTGACAGCATCTTCAGTCAGGGTACCTTGTTCTCCGGCACGTTGCACACGGGTAAGAACATCGCCCTTGGTACCATCAGTCAGTCGCTGGCCGCTGTCACGTCGCCACGCAAGCTGACGCTGACCGTACAGTTCTCAAAGAACATCAAGAACCATTGGGACTTCTGGGTATACCCCAAGGAGATTAAAGATGAAGGATTAAAGATGAAAGATTTCTACGAGACGGATACGCTGGATGAGAAGGCGTTGAAAGTGCTGAAAAAAGGTGGTACAGTACTACTGACTGCTGGTGGCAAGATTCGCTATGGCCGCGACGTACGCCACACCTTCCTTCCCGTCTTCTGGAATACGTCGTGGTTTAAGATGCGCCCACCGCATACCACGGGTGCCTATATTCAGAGTGACCATCCCGTGTTCCGCGACTTCCCCACTGACGACTGGCAGAATCTGAATTGGTGGGAGTTGACCAATCGTACGCAGGTCATGAACCTGGCCGAGTTCCCAAAAGATTATCAGCCCATCGTGCAACCTATCGATACGTGGCACGTCTCCCGAAAGCTTGGCATGCTCATCGAAGCCCGTGTGCTGAAAGGACGCCTGCTCATGACCACCATGGACATCTCGCATCGTCTTGATCAGCGTCCTGTAGCCCGCCAACTCCGTTACAGCATTCTGCGCTACATGCAGAGCAACGACTTCAATCCGTCGCTGCAGCTGGATGTCGACGTTATTCGTCACCTCTTCGAACGTGAGGCACCTCGCGTGGATATGTTTACCAATGAATCACCCGACGAGCTAAAACCAAAAATTGGAGGATAAGATGAAAGGGGTGTTCTCTGACCTTTGGTCTGAGTGTGGCGTTGCAATGGTTGTTATCGGTACATTGTTCATAGCAATGGGAGGGCAGGCGCAGACTTTTACATTGGCCAAGCAGACGGACTCGCTCTACGTGCTGACACTGACCACCGATTCCACCAGCAACCAGTGGCAACTACCCTACCCCGTCTACCGCATGGAGACTGGCGACGTGGACGGCAATGGTACCACAGAGGCACTGGTGGGTGTCATCAAGCCCACACGATTCTATCCTGAGATGGGACGGCGCTTGTTTATCTTCAAAAACTACGAAGGACTGATACGCCCCATGTGGTTAGGCTCGAAACTGGGCGGTACGCTACAGGACTTCCACTTCCGCAACGGATGCGTGCGCAGTTTGGAGACGAACGCCAAGGGCGAATACACCGTAGCGGAATACCGTTGGAGCGGATTTGGCGTAGCTTTCGAGCGTTACCTCGTTAAAAACGCAGAGCGCTCAAAAGCTTTGGAGGCTTTTGAGAATTGAGAAATTGAGATAATGAGAAATTGAGATATGATGAAGAAAACTATTTTAACAACTATGTTGTGTCTGGGCGTCCTAACGGCTACGGCACAGACCAAGCAGCGTGTGATGTTGCCCGGCAAAGGCAACATCGACGTCGAACAGCTGAACAAACGCGTAGACCTCGGTCAGGACATCTCACGTTTGAACATTACGGAACTGCGCGTGCTGCGCAACAGTTTCTATGCCCGCAACGGCTATCCCTTCCGCGATGCTTTCCTGCGTGGCGTGTTCCAGTGTACGTCGTGGTACGACTCGCTGGTGGATAGGCGCTGGCAAAAGGTGGATGAGCTCATGGAATACAACGAGAACGAGGACTACCGCACCACCTATTATAAGGCTGATGCCAAGGTGCCGATGAAGACGACGAAGGCCGAGCAGGCATTCATCAGCAAGTTGTTGGCACGTGAAAAAGAGCTGAAAAAGCTGAACTTCCGTCCCTCGCAGAGCGGTATGCGTGTAAATATGGACAACGTGGTGAACAATATGCAGTTGAAGGAGTACCCTGCCCCACTGAAGGACAAGTTGGGTCGCAACGGCTTTGCCATCTTGCCTGCCCAGCACGAACAGCTGTTCCATGTGTATGAGAACAACGACTATACGAACTTCCCCAACTTCGTAACCACCGACCTCTACCTGCAACTGTACCACCTCTACTTCGACTGCCTGCTGCGTGATGTGGAACAGAAGAAACTACATGACGTGGTGCTGAAACTGTGTCAGCGTGGCCAGCAGCTAACCGCCAACAACGCATGGCTAAAGACCTACTTCGACGTGGGCTATGCCCTGATAACAGGTCAAAAAGGGACTGACGGCACGGTGGCTGACGAGGTAAAGAAGTCGACAGCCTACAAGGCCGACATGTCGGAATTTCTGGGTTTCAAAGAGATTCCCTTCACCTATCAGCTGTTCCGTCCGCGTGGACATTATACACGTAACGACACGCTAAAGACCTACTTCCACGCCATGATGTGGTTGCAGACGGTGCCCTTCGGCACGGATGTGCCCTCACAGCTGCAGAACGCCATCATCCTGGCAGACTTGGTAGGCAGCGACGCCCAGATGCGCCAACTCTACCAGCAGTTGTTCGAACCCATGACGTGGCTGTTTGGTACGCCTGACAACATCACCATCATGCAGGTGTACGACCTTATAAAGGGTCGCAAGGCAAGCCAATTGCTGAAAGACAAGAAGGCCATGAAACAACTGCGTGACGAGATAGAAGCACTGGCCCAACAGCAGACACGCATCAAGCCCAAATTCCAATTCACCAGTCCTTACAAGATCAACCTGCTTCCACAGCGTTACATGCCCGATGGCGAGGTGTTGCAGGAGATGGTCGACTATGACAGCCAAGTCACAAAGCGAGCCTTACCAAAGGGTCTCGACGTGATGGCATCCATGGGGGTAGCTTCAGCAGAGCGCATCCTCTTGGACGAACTGAAGGAAGCCCAGCAGTGGGACGGCTTCGTGCCTGCCCTGAGCCGTATGAAGCAACGCATGAAGGAGATTGACTGGCAACAGACCATCAGCACACGTTGGATGGACGCGCTGAAGACGCTGAACGAAACCAACGATGGTTATCCTTACTTCATGCTGACACCCGAATGGCAGAAGAAGGACCTGAACGCTGCCTTGGCCTCATGGGCTGAACTGAAACACGACGCCATTCTGTATGCCAAGCAGCCGTTTGGTGCCGAGTGTGGCGGTGCTGGTCCCCCCGAGCCCGTGATAACCAGTTATGTTGAGCCTAACGTCAAGTTCTGGCGCAAGGCCATTAGTCTGCTTGATGCCACTGCCGCCGTATTGGAGCGTCATAATTTGACCACAGAGAAGGGCAAGCGTGCTACTGAGCGTCTGCGCGAAGAGGCAGAATTCCTGTTGCGCGTCAGCCAAGAAGAGCTGGCAGGCAAGAAATTGACAGAAGACGACTATGACGCCCTGAAACATATCGGTGCGACGTTCGAAAACATTTCGTTGGACCTGGTACGCGACGAAGAGCAGTACCTCATGGGATGGAGTGACGTAGAAGGTACCGACCGCAAGGTGGCGCTGATTGCCGACGTCTATACCGCCAATTCGCTGAACAACCCTGAGAAGAGCGTGATGTACGTGGCGGTAGGCTTGGCTGACGAGATATACTGCATCGTGGAGGTCGACGGCTACCTGTGGCTCATGCGTGGTGCCGTGCTGTCGTATCGTGAGACACAGCGCGCTCTGGAGGTGCCACGACTGACAGACGAGGAATGGCAGAAGAACCTGGAGACCTATCCTGACGAGGGCCGTCCCTCGTGGATGCAGGACATCATCGTTCCACTGAAACCAGCAGAAGCACCCAAGGTGGATGAGAGGTATTTCTATAGCACTGGCTGTTAGCTCATTGGTCATCACGCTGACGGGTGACATCCTACTGGATCGTGGGGTGCGAAAGGTGGTGGAAAGACAGGGCGTTGACCAGCTGTTCTCGGCTGGTGTCGACTCTGTGCTGCAATCATCCGACGTGGTGGTGGGCAATCTGGAGTGTCCCGCCACGAAGATCAAGGCACCCGTCTTCAAGCAGTACATCTTCAGGGCAGAACCCGAATGGCTCACAGACCTGAAGCGGCACGGCGTGACGCATCTGAATCTGGCCAACAACCACTCGATAGACCAAGGGCGCGAAGGTTTGCTGGATACGTATCAGAACGTCCAGAAGGCAGGTATCATTCCCTTCGGCGCAGGACAGAACATGCAGGAGGCCATACAGCCCGTACTGCTTAGTGAGAGTCCACGACGGGTGTGGCTCGTGGCTTCGTTGCAACTGGCTCTGGAGAACTATGCCCACCTGCCCGACAAGCCATGCGTCAGTCAGCAAAGCATCGATGCGCTATGCCAGCAGATAGCACAGCTGCGGCGTGACGATCCACAGTGCTACATCATCGTCAGTCTGCATTGGGGATGGGAGAACCACGTGGAGGTAGTGCCCCGTCAACGCTATGACGCCCACCGGCTGGTGGATGCGGGAGCCGACTGTCTGGTGTGTCACCATACGCATACCCGCCAACCCATGGAACGGTATCGCGACAAGCCCATATACTACGGTTTGGGCAACTTCATCTTCGACCCGCAACGCGACATTAATCGCCGTGGTGCCATCGTACGTCTGACGATTACCGCCTACGATGCCAAGGCAGAAGAAATCCCTATTATGATAAAACAATGTACACCTTATATTTATTCGTATGATTAACCAACAATTATTAAATCCGAAGAGCATCGCCATCATTGGCGGTTCTAACAATGTGCACAAGCCTGGTGGCGCGGTGGTGCGCAACCTGCTCAGTGGCGGCTATCAGGGTACGCTGCGTATCGTCAATCCCAAGGAGGACGAGGTGCAAGGCATCAAAGCGTTCCACGATGCACGCGAGTTGCCTCCAACTGATTTGGCTATTCTTGTGGTAGCAGCGAAGTACTGTCCTGAATACGTGGAACTGCTGGCCAAGGAGAAGCAGACACGCGCTTTCATCATTATCTCGGCAGGTTTCAGCGAGGAGACGAAGGCTGGTGCTGTGCTGGAACAGCAGATTCTGGACACGTGCCAACAGTATGGTGCTGCGCTGATTGGCCCGAACTGTATCGGACTGCTGAACCGTAACCACCACTCGGTGTTCACCAAGCCAATTCCCAAACTGAATGCCAATGGTGTAGACTTTGTCAGCGGCTCTGGTGCCACAGCAGTATTCATTTTGGAGAGTGCCGTCATCAAGGGTCTGCAGTTCAACAGCGTGTGGTCGATAGGCAATGGTAAGCAGATAGGTATCGAGGACGTATTGCAGTATATGGACGAAACGTTCAATCCTGACACTGACTCCAAAGTCAAACTACTGTACGTCGAGAACATCGCCAATCCTGACAAGCTGCTGTTCCATGCATGTTCGCTGATTCGCAAGGGCTGTCGCATTGCAGCCATCAAGGCGGGGTCGTCAGAGAGCGGAAGCCGTGCGGCATCGTCGCATACGGGTGCCATTGCCTCGTCGGACTCTGCCGTAGAAGCCTTGTTCCGTAAGGCCGGCATCGTGCGTTGTTTCTCACGTGAAGAGCTGACAACGGTAGGATGCATTTTTACCCTACCCGAACTGAAAGGTCGCAACTTTGCCATCGTCACGCATGCCGGCGGTCCAGGTGTGATGCTGACGGATGCGCTGTCGAAGGGTGGACTGAACGTACCCAAAATAGAAGGACCAGAGGCTGACGAGCTGAAAACAAAGCTTTTCCCAGGCTCCGCAGTAGCCAATCCTATCGACATCCTGGCTACGGGAACAGCTGAACAGTTGGGTATCGCCATCGACTATTGCGAGCAGCGTTTCGACAATATCGATGCCATTGCCGTCATCTACGGTACGCCAGGACTGACGCAACTGTACGAGGCCTACGAGGTACTGCACCAGAAGATACTGGAGTGCAAGAAGCCTATATTCCCCGTGCTGCCCAGTCTGCATACCGCAGGGCCTGAGGTCGCCGAATTCCTGCAGAAAGGACATGTAAACTTCAGCGACGAGGTGACGCTGGCTACGGCTTTGAGTCAGATTATGCGTACGCCCAAACCCGCCCCACCTGAGGTTCAACTCTACGGTATCGACATTCCCCGACTGAACAAAATCATCTATGGCATTGAGAACAACGGCTACGTGTCGCCACAGACCGTACGCGACATCCTCTCTTGCGCAGGTATACCGTTAGTGCCCGAGAAAGTCAGCACATCGAAGGAGCAGCTGATAGCCTTTGCCAACGAGGTGGGCTATCCTGTTGTTGCCAAAGTGGTAGGCCCTGTGCATAAGAGTGATGTGGGTGGTGTGGCCCTTAACATCCGCACGGAGAAGCATCTGGCCTTGGAGTTCGACCGCATGATGCAGATTCCTGATGCTACAGGCGTCATGGTACAGAAGATGCTGAAGGGTACCGAACTGTTTATCGGCGCCAAGTACGAAGAGCGTTTCGGACACGTGGTGCTCTGTGGTCTGGGCGGTATTTTCGTCGAGGTGCTGAAGGATGTGTCGTCAGGTTTGGCACCATTGACCTATGACGAAGCCTACTCGATGATTCACTCGCTGCGTGGCTATAAGATATTAAAAGGTACGCGCGGACAGCAAGGCATCAATGAACAGCGGTATGCCGAAATCATTGTGCGCCTGTCTACCCTGCTCCGCTTTGCTACGGAAATCAAGGAGATGGACATCAACCCACTTTTGGCCGACGAGAACAATGTCGTTGCCGTTGATGCAAGAATACTGATTGACAAATCATAAATTAGAAGAAGCCTTGAAGGCTCAAGGCTTCTTTCAGTCCCTCTGACATCGCCTCGTTATCGGCCTTGGTGTAGCGGATATCCGTAAAAATCTGCGCCAAGGTCTCTTTATGGTTTATCTCCACGAAGTGCTGGTTCTCGGGCAGCTGCTCCTTATAACCATAGTAGGCGTCGATATCCTCAGCTGTCGGCTCATGGTAGGTCTCGTTGTGTACGAAACTCTCCATAGGCAGGCGATCTGTCAGCGCAGGCTCCTCGGCAGGCCATCCTACCGTCAGCGTAGCCACAGGCATCACGAGACGTGGCAGCTGCAGGGCCTCGATAATCTGCATGGGCTGATAGACCGTTGTGCCCAGATAGCAGTAGCCCAAGCCCTCTTCATCCATCAGGTTACACAGCGTCTGCGTGTAGAGCAGAGCATCGATGGCTGCATTCTGGTACGACAGGAAGTTGTCGTAGCCGGGCTGTGCCTGACGCTCCTCACACCAGCGCGTGGTACGATGGAAATCGGCACAGATGGTCAGCACCACAGGAGCCTGCGTCACCATGGGCTGATTGAAATGGGCAGGAGCCAGACGCTGCTTCATCTCGTCCGCGCGCGTCACCACCACGCTATACAGCTGGAGGTTACCCATGGTTTGTGTACGACCAGCCTCTGTCAGCAGGCGGTTCAACAGAGCCTCGCTAACGGGCTCTTGCGTGTATTTTCGGATTGTCCGACGGGTTTCTAAGTTCTTCATGCGTGCAAAATTACGAAAAAAAAGCAATTTTTTCACTTTTCACTTTTCACTTTTCACTTTTTTTTGTATCTTTGTCCCCATACAACTTTAAATATTATCACTATGGATCAACAACTTCTAATTAACATCTGTGGCTGGATTGCCACTTTTGGTCTGATTTTCGGCTATCTGCCCCAGGCCATCCAAACTATTCGCACGCGTAACACCGACGGCATCTCACTGCCCGGTTTTATCTCTATGGCCATTGGCTGTGCCGCCTTTGTGGTCCAAGGCTTCCTGATTGAAAACTACTACCTGGTACTGACCAACCTCATCACCTGCACCTGCAGCGTCATCATCTTTGCCATTAAGATGAATAACGACTACGGAAAGAAGAGTTAAGAGATTCCTTCATAATTTATTTTTTTCAAAATTGCTGCCACACTGCCACACTCGCATGGAAACACCTTTGTACAAAGCGATTATGACGTTGTGGCAGCAACAGAAAGTGTGGCAGCAAAATGCAAATTAGACCAGATATTGTTAGTTTGGCGTCAAGATAGTAGCTATTATTGCGGAATAACCCTGCCTTATTTCAGAATAACCCTGCCTTATTTCAGAATACTCCAGAAGTATGGTGAACCAAGAAATATGGCAACTTTTTTGGGTAATATTTTGTTTTTTGGCTATTATCTACCATATTACTTTTGGGTCGTTCCGACGTTGGTTTCGAGGTATTCTGACGTCATCCACAAGGTCTTCCGACGTCACTTTACTACCCTAAAGTGTCATCGGAACGACCGCAAAGTGACTCATCTACAGGTCATAGATGACTTTAGAGCGACCGGATAGTGACTATCTCACAAGAAACCGACAAATCGACAGAAAAGTCTGACGTTTTGTCGGTTTCTTAATGCTCGGCATACTATTTGAGCCTCCGTAAATGCGGGCTAAAGCCCTAACTAAAATGATAAGAAATAAAAATAAATAGGAGGACAAAACTATGACATTAGACAAGTTTACAATCAAGGCGCAGGAGGCGGTACAGGAGGCCGTCAATACTGCACAACGCAATGGCCAGCAGACCATCGAACCGATACACCTGCTGGCAGGCGTGATGAATAAGGCAAAGGACGTCGTGAACTTCCTGCTGCAGAAACTGGGCGTCAATGCACAGCAGATTGATGTGTTGGTGCAGTCGGAGTTGCAACACCTGCCCAAAGTTACGGGTGGTGAGCCATATCTGTCTAGTGCTACCAATCAAGTGTTGCTGAAGTCGCAGGACTATGCTCAGAAGATGGGTGACGAATTCGTTAGCGTAGAGCCACTGTTGCTGGCATTGCTGACAGATGGGCAGACGGCAGGGCGCATTCTCAAAGATGCAGGTATTACCGAGAAGGAGCTGCGTGCTGCTATCCAGGCCTTGCGCCAAGGCCAGAAGGTGCAGTCGCAGTCGGCCGACGACAACTATCAGTCGTTGGAGAAATATGCCAAGAATCTGGTGGATATGGCCCGTCAAGGCAAGCTGGACCCCGTCATCGGCCGTGACGACGAGATTCGCCGACTGCTGCAGATTCTGTCGCGTCGTACGAAGAACAATCCTATATTAATAGGTGAGCCTGGTACGGGTAAGACCGCTATCGTGGAGGGCCTGGCAGGACGTATCGTTCGTGGCGACGTGCCCGAGAACCTGAAGGACAAGCAGCTCTACTCTCTGGATATGGGAGCACTCGTTGCTGGTGCGAAGTATAAAGGTGAATTTGAGGAGCGACTGAAGAGTGTCATCAACGAGGTGACGAAAGCTGAAGGGCGTATCATCCTGTTCATCGACGAGATACACACGCTGGTAGGAGCAGGTGGTGGTGAGGGCGCGATGGATGCTGCCAACATTCTGAAGCCTGCATTGGCTCGTGGTGAACTGCGTGCCATCGGAGCCACGACGCTGAACGAGTACCAGAAGTACTTCGAGAAGGATAAGGCGCTGGAACGTCGATTCCAGACGGTGATGGTGGATGAGCCTGACGAGCTCAGCGCGATTTCGATTCTGCGTGGCCTGAAGGAGCGCTACGAAAACCACCATAAGGTGCGTATCCAGGATGATGCCTGTATCGCTGCCGTACAGCTCTCTGAGCGTTATATCTCCGAGCGATTCCTGCCTGACAAGGCCATCGACCTGATGGACGAGGCAGCAGCCAAACTCCGTATGGAGCGCGACTCTGTGCCTGAGGAGCTCGATGAGATCTCCCGTCGTCTGGCTCAGCTCGAAATCGAGCGCGAGGCCATCAAACGCGAGGGCGATGAACCCAAGATTGCGCAGCTGGACAAAGAGATTGCTGAGCTCCGTGAGCAGGAGACGCAATTCCGTGCCAAGTGGGAAGGCGAGCGCCAACTGGTGAACAAGATTCAGCAGGACAAGCAGGAGATAGAAAACCTGAAATACGAAGCAGAGCGTGCTGAGCGCGAGGGCGACTATGGCAAGGTAGCCGAGATTCGCTATTCGAAGCTGAAGGCATTGGAGGATGACATTGCTGCCATTCAGCGTCAGTTAGACGCCACTGTTCCCGACGGTTCTCCGTCGGGTTCCCGCCTCGTCCGCGAAGAGGTCACTGCCGACGATATCGCAGAGGTGGTAAGCCGTTGGACAGGCATCCCCGTGACCCGCATGATGCAGAGCGAACGCGAAAAGCTGCTGCATCTGGAGGAAGAGCTCCACAAGCGCGTGATTGGTCAGGACGAAGCCATTACAGCCGTATCCGATGCTGTGCGCCGTAGTCGTGCCGGCCTGCAAGACCCCAAGCGTCCTATCGCCTCGTTTATCTTCTTAGGTACGACGGGTGTCGGTAAGACAGAATTGGCCAAGACACTGGCAGAATACCTGTTTAACGACGAGACGATGATGACGCGTATCGATATGTCGGAGTATCAGGAGAAACATACCGTCTCGCGTCTGGTTGGTGCACCTCCGGGCTACGTAGGCTACGACGAGGGTGGACAGCTGACGGAGGCTGTGCGCAGAAAGCCCTACTCTGTGGTGCTGTTCGACGAGATCGAGAAGGCACATCCTGATGTGTTCAACATCCTCTTGCAGGTATTGGACGACGGACGACTGACGGACAACAAGGGACGTACCGCCAACTTCAAGAACACCATCATCATCATGACCTCGAACGCCACACGCGAACAGCTACGACTGACGATGCGTCCGGAGTTCCTGAACCGTATCGACGAGATTATCACCTTCACACCGTTGACACAGGAGCAGATTGCCGACGTGGTACGTCTGCAGATGAAGAAGGTGACCGACATGCTGGAGCCTCAGGGCATCCGCCTGGAGACCACCGAGGCTGCCATCAGCTATCTGGCCAGGGAGGGCTACGACCCTGACTTCGGTGCCCGTCCCGTGAAACGTGCCATCCAGCAGCTGGTGCTGAACGACCTGTCGCGCAAGATACTGGCTGACGAGGTGAATCGCGACAAACCGATCATCATCGATGAGTTCGGTGACGGACTGGTGTTTAGAAATTAAAGATTAAAAATGAAAGATTAAAGATTAAGATTTAAAAAGATTAAAAATGAAAAGTGATGGAGCGTTAGTGCTTCATCACTTTTTTGATTTCTCCATTGCTATACCTTATTATATATATAGGGCCTAGGTCATAGAGAATCCTGTAAGGCTCACCAGACTTCACCTCTTCGATGCCTGTCGTGGGCCCGACAGTAAATCGGAAAGAGGCAAGGCCATTTTCGGCCTTGATGTCGTAGAGCGACTTGTTCATGAAATAGGTGCCATCGGTATTGGCATTATTGAGCTCTGCAGCAGGCTTAGACGTGTTGGTCAGCGAGTCGTTCGTCTGATAGGGATAGCCCCACTCCGACTGGTAAGATGTCGATTTGTTGTTGGCAGGAATAATACGATAGCGCTTCTTTGTTGAACTGTTAGGTATTGTTGTCGTGCTGGGCCATATCGACGCGTCGTAGTCGACATGGAACACCATAAGCCCACTGCCAGGCAACGACGCATCCCACCCCGTCTGCTGACGGTTCTCAACCATGTAACACTCGTCAGGATGAGCATCGTTGTGAATGATATAGGCCTGTGCTTCGTCAGACAGGGCTGGTATCGCGCTAATCGTTGTGGCAGTAGTGAGTTTGACAGGTGTGAGCCACCCCATCAGCATGCGTTCGTGGGCTGAATAGCCACAAGGACAGAAGCCAGCACCGCCATAATTACCATAGTCCATGAGGTCCCAGCTGCCCACGGTAGAGGTACCAGAGCCATAGTAGAAGTCAGGGAGTCCGAAACAATGACTGTATTCATGACAAATGGTACCGAAGGAAGACTTGGTAGACGACAAATTGAGTATTTCCTGCACACAGCAGTAGCAGTCGATGATGAACTGCTTGTCGCCACTGGTCACGGTACGATAGTCGCGATAGCCTTCCCACTGGTTATCAGGGTTCTTCAGATGCTTGCTGAGCCACCACTGGTGGGGCCAAATAGAATTTTCGTCACCACCAAAGTTACCATACGAACTGCCCTTGCCTGCATAGACAATGAGCAGCTGGTTGACATAACCGTCGCCATTCCAGTCGTACGAGCTCCAGTCGATGTTCTGCGTCGACAAAATATCGACGATGTCATCGACCACGTATTGCGAATATTCATCGTGGGCTGCCGTGCTGCGATACTTCTTACAGGAGTCGGGCAGATTGACATAAACAAGGTCGAACGTGAGGTTGAAGTTGCCATAGCTCTGGTCGTAGAAGTAGTCGTGGACTGAACCTACAAACGAATCCTCATGATAGTCAGAAGCATTAAATATCTTGTCCCACTTAGCCACTGTCGTAGCCTCATCATCCTGAAAAGCCTGGTCGCGGAAAGTTACCAGCACCACCAGCTGACGACAATCGCCATGATAGAAATCGCCTCCAGCCTGACGAGGTGTCTCCTGTGCACGAAGCGACCGTGTCGTTGACAACACCACGCCACGTCGGCAGCCACGCAGACGGATACCATCATCTGCCGCTGCCGTCAGCGTGACGAGCAGCAGCAGAATCAGAGATAATATGTTTCGCTTATTTAGCACAAGGCGTCCAAGGTTTCAGGGTCTTGAAGAAGTCATTGCCCTTGTCATCAACCAGGATGAATGCGGGGAAATCTTCAACCTCAATCTTCCATACTGCCTCCATACCGAGCTCAGGATACTCTACGCACTCGATGCTCTTGATAGAACTCTGAGAGAGTACTGCAGCCACACCACCAATAGTGCCGAGATAGAAACCACCATGCTTCTTACAAGCCTCGGTAACAACATCTGAGCGGTTACCCTTTGCAATCATAACGAGCGATGCGCCATTAGCCTGGAACTCATCAACGTATGGGTCCATACGGTTGGCTGTTGTCGGACCCATAGATCCGCAAGGATAGCCCTCTGGCGTCTTAGCTGGTCCGGCATAGAGCACTGGGTACTTCTTGAAGTAATCGGGCATACCCTCGCCAGCATCCAGACGGGCCTTCAGCTTAGCGTGAGCAATATCGCGAGCCACAATGATCGTGCCACGCAGGTTCACCCTCGTGGAGACAGGATACTTAGACAGCTCCTTACGTACAGCATCGATACCCTCGTTCAGGTCGATCTCGATACCCTTGCCACCCTCACCTGGCTTGCGCAGCTCCTCAGGGATGAGTTCTGTCGGGTTAGCGTCCATCTTCTCCAACCAGATACCATCGGCGTTGATCTTAGCCTTGATGTTACGGTCGGCAGAGCAAGAGACACCCATACCAATCGGACAAGAAGCACCATGACGAGGCAGACGAATCACGCGGATATCATGAGCCAGATACTTACCACCGAACTGAGCACCCAGACCAATCTTCTGAGCCTCCTTGATGAGCTTCTGCTCCAGATCAATATCGCGGAAAGCACGACCTGTCTCATCGCCTGTTGTGGGCAGACCATCGTAGAACTTGATTGAAGCCAGCTTCACTGTCAGCAGGTTCTTCTCAGCCGATGTACCACCGATAACGAATGCGATGTGGTATGGAGGACATGCAGCTGTACCCAGACTCTTCATCTTCTCTACCAGGAATGGGATGAGTGTACCCTCGTTCTGGATAGTAGCCTTGGTCATTGGGTAGAAGTAGGTCTTGTTGGCCGAGCCACCACCCTTAGCCACCATCACAAACTTATACTCAGCACCCTCGGTAGCCTCGATATCAATCTGTGCAGGCAGGTTGCAACGGGTGTTCACCTCGTCGTACATGTTCAGAGGAGCATTCTGCGAGTAGCGCAGGTTGTCCTGAGTAAAGGTGTTGAACACACCCAGGCTCAGAGCCTCTTCATCCTCGAAACCAGTCCAGATCTGCTGTCCCTTCTCACCATGGATGATGGCAGTACCTGTGTCCTGACAGAAAGGCAGGATACCCTTGCAAGCCACCTCGGCATTGCGCAGGAACTGCAGGGCTACATACTTATCGTTCTCAGAGGCCTCAGGATCGGTCAGGATCTTAGCCACCTGTTCGTTATGCTCACGACGCAGCATGAACTCCACATCGTGGAAAGCCTGCTGTGCGAGAAGAGTCAGTGCCTCCTTAGAGACCTTCACAATCTGCTTACCTTCAAACTCGGCGGTTGTTACGCCTTCCTTACTCAACAAGCGGTACTCCGTCTTGTCCTCGCCCACCTGAAACATCGGGGCATACTTGAATTCAACTGCTTTAGCCATAAAAAATAGTATTTGTTAGTTATTAATATCCAAAAACTTCTTCCGTCTTGAGTCGCTTGACAGGACCAATCTTCTCCAAAGCCTTCATGTCAAGCTCCTTTTCGTCACCAAGGATGATATAGCGATAGGACTTGTTGGCAACCTGCTGCTTTGCAAAGTCTACGACATTCTGAAGCGTAATCTGTGGCAACTGCTCGTAAATCTTGGCATTCATGTCGTAGTCAATGCCCAGTCTTTGAGCAGCCAAATAGTTCCAGATGATGCCCATCTTAGTAATACGCTCACTGGCCAACTGCTTGGTCAGCGCATCCTTGGCAATTTGGAACGCATTCTCGCTGGCAGGCATCTGGTTCAGAATCTCGTTAAAATGAGTGATGCAGTCCATCATCTTGTCGTTCTGGGTAATGATATGTGTCATAAACGACTCCTTGCGTCCCTTGACTGAAGGACGGTTGTAGCGAGCATAGGCATTATATGCCAATCCGCGCGTCTCACGCATCTCCTGGAACACGATGCCATTCATGCCACCACCAAAATACTCGTTGAACAGGGCACGGACTGCCGACTCATCAGGATTCCAGTCGCGACCTTCATTATGGTACATGCGCATATAGATATTCTTAGCTTGATAAGGAGCTATCCATATCTCATTCGTGTTTGCCAGCTGGTCAAGATAAGGTTTGTTCTCAGGAACAGGCTTTAAGTCCTTGCCAAACAGCTTAGCGACAGCTGAAGACACGACGTCCTCGTCCTGTGGACCATAATAAAGCACCATATGCTGATACTGGCCAAGACTCTTCAGCAAGTCCACCAGCACTTGTGGATCGGTATCTTTCAATTCCTTTTCGCTCATTTGGTCACGATAAGCGTTGTGTTCACCCTGAGTAGCGTATCTGTAGAGGTATTCAAAACTCGTTTGCTGACTTTTCTTGGCATCGTCCCTACCCTTCAGTATGACACCTACCATCTCATTATAAGCATCCGTATCGACCTTGGCATTCTGCATCACATCCTGCAACAGCACCAGAGCAGAATCCATATTCTCGCTCAGTCCATATAGGACCACATACATCTCTTCAGCACCCACGCTAAGAGAACAGTCACAAGCCAACTCGTAGAACTTCTGGCGTAGCTCTGCCGCCGTAAGCTTATCGGTACCTAAATATTTAAAGTAATCAGCAGCAACGTCAAAACGGCAATCAGCACTCTGTCCGAAGTCGTAACGGAACACCAACTGGAAGAGTCCGTTGGTTTCGTTCTTAACACTATAGAATGGCTGATCGTTCTGGCTCTTGCCAACCTTCATATCCTTCTGATAGTCTACAAATCGTGGCTGGATAGGATCAACCTTAGCCTCCTGAATCTGCTTCACGAAATCGCTCACCTGATCACGATTTGCCTCAATAGGTGTGATGGTCGGCTTGTCAATCTTCTTCTGGTTGGTATCAATGCCCTGCTTCTTGAATACGGTGACATAGCCATTGGTGAAGAAACGCTTGGCAAAGTCTACCAATTCCTTTTTGGTAATCTTAGAGATACGGTCTATCTTTCCAACCTCCTGCTCCCAGTCTATCTCGTTGATATAGGCATCAACAAACATGTCTGCCCTACCCTCGTTCTGTTCCATCAGCTCGTAGTGGTTGCGCTTCATATTGTTGATAATGCTGGTAAGCAGATTGTCAGGGAATTCGCCCTTCTTCAGTTTATCAATCTCAGCCAACAGAAGGCTTCTGACCTCTTCAAGAGATTGCCCAGCCTTGGGAGTACCCATCAGCAAGAATGCACCATGATCGTGCATCAGTTCGCATCCACCATTAGCTCGCTGCAGTTTCATGGTCTGCACCAGGTCAAGGTCGAAAAGACCAGCTCTACCATTGCTCAGCACGTTCTCCATCAGTTCCAGCGTATCAGCCTGCAAGCTATTAGCCTGCTTGGCGCGCCAACCCATCCACAACTGCTCAGCCTCCTGACCGATCACCGTACTATCCTTTGGCTGAGAGAGTTCAGTAAGCTCACCAAACTCAGGCTGACTGACATCATCGCCCGGTTTCCAGTCAGCAAAATACTTCTCCAATATTTCGATGGTCTTGTCGGGATCCAAATCGCCAGCCATACAGATGGCCACATTGTTGGGCACATACCACTTCTTAAAATAATTCTTGATATTTGTGATTGACGGATTCTTCAGGTGTTCCTGAGTACCGATGGTGGTCTGTGTGCCATAAGGATGGTTGGGCCACAGCATCTCGCTGATGGTATAGTACAGCTTGCGCATGTCACTGGACAGTCCGATGTTATATTCCTCGTACACAGCCTCCAACTCGGTATGGAAACCACGAATGACCATATTCTTAAAGCGGTCGCTCTGAATCTTGGCCCAATTGTCGATTTCGTTGGCAGGAATATCTTCGGTATAGCATGTGACATCGTTAGATGTGTAAGCATTTGTACCCTCAGCGCCTATGGCAGCCATCAGCTTGTCGTACTCATTGGGAATGAAATACTTGGCAGCCTCCTGACTGATAGAGTCAATCTCATGATAAGCCTGCTTACGCTGCTCAGGATCAGTCAGTTTACGATAAGCCTCATAGCGCTTCTCTATCTCGTCCAACAAAGGCGCCTCTGCCTCGGGGTTATTGGTACCAAACTGCTTGGTGCCCTTAAACATCAGGTGCTCCAAATAGTGAGCCAGACCTGTAGTTTCTGCAGGATCGTTCTTAGAACCCGTACGCACAGCGATATAGGTTTGGATACGCGGCTTCTCTTTATTGACACTAAGATAGACCTTCAACCCATTCTCCAACGTATAAATACGTGTCTTCATGGGGTCATCCTTCACCTCATCGTACTTGTACTTGCTACAAGCAGTCAGAAGCAGTCCACAGCAAAGAGCTACAAACCAAATTTTCTTAATCTTCATAATCTATTTCGTGATCTAATTTTGAAATAAAAACGTCATATACTTCCTGCTCGACATCGCCCATAGCAAACTCCTTCTCAGCATCCTTGCGGATTTCAGCAATCCATGCGCGACGAGCCTTGACATAGTCCTCACGAATACGCTGCATAGTCTGCTCGGAGAGTTCGTCGATGCCATAATAGTCAAGAATCATCTTGTAGGTCCATGCCCATTGGTAGACGCGGTAGTTTTTGTCTATCTCGTAGAATCGCTGCAACACATCCTGGATGCTCTCCACTGAACCACTCTTGATGTCGTCAATCAGACGTTGTTCCTCAGAAGCAGGCAGCAGCAGGCCAGAGAGGTCAATCCAATCGCCCTCACCAACTGTCGAGGTAGGTTTACCTAACCATCCACCCTTTACGGCACGCTTCAGTACGGCTCCCATATAGATTCTCAAGGCGATATCGTAGTACTTGATACCCTTGCGCAACGACGAGGCATTAATGATATACTCATGGTAGTTGTATGATGACACATTGTCACCACCTGCCTGACGGAGATTCTCAAGTATCTTCTTGCCCTGCACAATCTCACCAACAGTAAAAGGCGAGAGCCAATCAAAGTTGATGACACTCTTACGGCAAGACGGGGCACGCTTGTCGCGCTTGGGCCACTTCTTGATATCACGATAGAGGCCTACTGTAGTAATGTTACGACCAGGAACGATATACATCGTCTCGCCGTAAGCCATCAGATAGGCGAAAGGCAGACAGCGCATGTCGGGATGGTTCATCAGTTTACCAAAGCACACAGAGAAGGCACCAATCTTGGCAGGCATCAGGACATAGGCTCCAGAAGCCGTCTTTGAGCCACGTTCCAGAGTACCATAGTGCAAGGGCCCCATCTTGTAAGCATGATTCGAGAAGTTGGTATTAGAACCAGCATTATAGAAGGAGAACTCACCACCTATGAGCAAGCTTGACTTATGATGAGAGGCCGAGAATGGACCACAGAAAGCAGCACAAGCCTCACCATTAGCCATATATGAATTGGCAAAGAATACGCTGGCCTCAGCGGTGAATCCGTTGGTAATCTGACAAGCCTCACCCACGAAGCAGTCCTGCATCTTCACAGAGTTGGTAATACTGCAACCGTTGCAGATAATGCTGTTCTCACAGATAACACCCGTTCCGATGTAGACAGAGGCGTCTGCGGACGACATAATGGTACAGTCAGACAGACGAGCCGCACCGTTAATCTCGCAGTCGTCCTTCACAACAGTATTGGTAATCTCCTTCGAGTTGATAATTTTCACGCCATTGCCAAGCGTACCACGTTCGGGCTGCGAGAAACGAATTTCCTCGTTAATGAGTCGGATGATGCTATCCTTCAGCTGCTTGTCATTGAAATGCTTCACCATAAAGGCTGCTAACTGCGAGTTCAGGTCATGGAATAGCAACACATTGCCATCGCCCATCTCGTTGAGCACACTCACCATGTGACCCTCGCCATATGTCGCACCCTCGGTAGTCTCCATCGTCGAAACGTTGGATATGTAGCAGTCGTTACCAATGGTATAGTTGTTGATGAAGTTACCAATCTTCTCTATCAGACAGTCATCGCCCACCGTCACATTGCGCAGCGTAGCGTCGTTGATGCCAGAATGCTTCGTAAAGCCCTTGGCTACCTCAACAGTCTTTTCAAATACACCAAGGCGGATATCGCCATAGAACACCACACGGTGGAAATTATAGGGACGGAAGTCTTCGGCTACCTTAACCCTGTTCCAATCCTCAGCCCAACAGCTATTGTTTTCTAAAACACTAATTTCTTCTTGTGTCAGTTGTCTGTAATCTCTCATAAAAATATTTTTTGGTTCAATTATTCTCTAACTCCGTTAACTACTCCTCTATCGTATAGAGAAAGTCATTATACGGATATTTCTGCACATGCAACTCACGTACTTTCCTATATAGTACCTCACGGAGTTCATCGATATTCTCCTTCTTACGGGCAGAGATAAAGAGGCAGTCACCTTGCATCTTCGCCATCCAAGTCTTCTTGAGTTCGTCCAAAGAGATATTCTCACGGGTGGGTTCTGTCAGGTCGTCTTCGTCCTGAGGCATCCATGTGTACGCATCAATCTTGTTAAATACCAGCATTGATGGCTTATCAGCACAACCCAAGTCAGCCAACGTCTTCTCTACAACCTGAATCTGCTCCTCGAAGTCAGGATGCGAGATATCCACCACATGCACCAGCATATCAGCCTCACGAACCTCGTCGAGGGTCGATTTAAAACTCTCCACCAAGTCGGAGGGTAACTTACGGATAAATCCTACCGTATCAGCCAACAGGAACGGAAGATTATCAATAGTCATCTTGCGTACTGTGGTGTCGAGAGTGGCAAAGAGCTTATTCTCAGCAAAGACATCACTCTTTGAGAGTAGGTTCATCATCGTCGACTTACCCACATTGGTATACCCAACCAATGCCACTCGAATCAATCGTCCGCGATTCTTACGCTGCGTGGTCTTCTGCTTGTCTATTTCTACGAGACGCTCTTTCAGCAATGAGATACGTTGGCGAATAATACGCTGGTCCATCTCCAACTGTGTCTCACCAGGACCACGAAGTCCTACCGAGCCCTTCCCACCACCAGAACCAGAGCCACCACCCTGACGTTCCAGGTGGGTCCACAGACGCTGCAGACGGGGTAGCATATAGCGATACTGTGCCAGTTCGACCTGCGTCTTAGCCTCAGCAGTCTGAGCGCGCATAGCAAAGATATCCAAGATAAGCGATGTACGATCCAGAATCTTTACCTTCAGCTCGCCCTCGATGTTACGAATCTGCTTGGCACTCAACTCATCGTCAAAGATGACCATACCCACAGGTTGAGGGCAATCCTCGGCCCCTGTCATTACTACTGATCCGTCAAAGCCCCGATGGTTGTCCATCCATTCATCGTAAGCATCCTCTTGTTGCTTGATATATTGCTTGATTTCTTCGAGTTTACCCTTGCCGACATACGTCACCTGACTGGGGCCCTGCACCTTCTGCGTAAAACGCTTTACGGTAACGGCTCCAGCGGTATCAGCCAAGAATTCCAATTCGTCAAGATATTCTTTTGTCTTAGCCTCGTCCTGTTGTTGTGTTATCAGACCCACCAACACAGCGGTCTCAGCCTTAACCTCAGAAATAACAAATTCCTTCATATATTTTTAAAAATATCGCTGCAAAGATACAAAAAAAACTTCATTTATGTTTATAATTAAGAATTATTTCTTACTTTTGCAGCCGATAAGAAAAAAAACTTTATATTTTTTAAACTTATGAGAGTAATTATTGAATCTGATTATCAGAAAATGTCGCAGTGGGCTGCTGAGCACGTTATTGAACGTATCAATGCCTTCAAGCCCACAGCAGAGAAGCCTTTCGTGCTGGGTTTGCCTACCGGCAGCTCACCCGAGGGTATGTATGCCTGCCTTGTAAAAGCCAACAAGGAAGGGCGTGTATCATTTAAGAACGTGTTGACGTTCAACATGGACGAGTATGTAGGACTGCCCGAGGAACATCCTGAGTCGTACCACTCTTTCATGGCTCGCAACCTGTTCGACCATATCGACTGTCCCAAAGAGAATATTCACATCCTGAACGGCAATGCCAAGGATTTGGAGGCAGAGTGTGCCCACTATGAGAAAATGATCCAGGAAGCTGGCGGTATCGACCTGTTTATTGGTGGTATTGGTCCTGATGGTCATATTGCCTTTAATGAGCCTTTCTCAAGCTTGGCTTCAAAGACTCGCGTAAAGACTTTGACATCCGATACGATTATTGCAAACTCTCGTTTCTTTGACAATGACGTCAACAAGGTGCCCAAACTGGCATTGACTGTTGGTGTAGGCACCGTGATGGCAGCTCGTGAGGTAATGATTCTTTGCAATGGTCATCATAAGGCTCGTGCCCTACAGGCCGCTATCGAGGGTCCTGTATGCCAGGCATGGACCATCTCTGCCCTACAGACCCACCAGCATGGTATCATCGTTTGCGATGAACCCGCTACTGATGAATTGAAGGTTGCTACCTACAAGTACTTCAAGGATATTGAGAAGGATAACCTGTAGAAAATGAAAAATGAAAGATGAAAGATGAAAGATTCAGAATCAAACATCTGGACTCATAAAAAAAAACTTCCAGTCTCGCGATGAGGTTGGAAGTTTTTTATTTCTTCAGCTTGAAGGAGTTTTCTATGCTGCTCAGTTCTGAGAGGAATGCCTTGTCGACCTTTAGACGTTGTTCGATGGCACTACAGCTATGAATAACCGTTGAATGGTCACGTCCACCAATCAGCTGTCCGATACGTCCTGCAGGCATCTTGGTATACTTCTGAGTCAAATACATCGAGATTTGACGCACCAACACATAATCACGTTTACGGCTGCGACTGAAAATCTGTTGCTGGGGAACCTTGTAATGACCACAAACCTTTTCCAGAATATCGTCTACCGTTAATGGCTTATTATCAACCTTGACAGCACGCTGGATGATGCGCTCAGCCAGTCGCATATCGATATTCGAATTATAGACTATCGAATAAGCCATCAGCGAATTGACCACACCCTCTAAGTCGCGCACGCTACCATTAGCCGTCTCAGCAATAAACTGGATGACATCCTCAGGAATCTTCAATCCGTCGCGACGACACTTAGCCTTCAAGATATCGATGCACAACTGTACATTAGGATGCTCCAACTCAGCTATTAGTCCACAGGAAAAACGCGTCAACAGACGGTCCTTTACGCCCTGCAAATCAACAGGAGGACGATCGGAAGCCAGAATTATCTGCTTGCCCAAACGGAACAGGTGGTCGAAGATATGGAAGAACGTATCAAGCGTCTTCACGGCTGTTGCCCACTCCTGGATATCATCGACAATAAGCACATCGATGGTCTGATAGAACTGAATGAACTCATTCACCTTATTCTGGCGTACCGCATCAGTAAACTGTACCTGGAACAGACGGGCTGACACATAGAGCACGCGCTTGTGCGGATACATCTCCTTACAACGCACGCCAATGGCATTGACCAAATGGGTCTTACCACAACCTGATGGTCCATAGACAAAGAATGGATTGAAGGTCGACTTTCCCGGGTGTTCAGCAATAGAGATACCCACCGTACGTGGAAGTTTATTGGAAGCACCCTCTATGAAGTTCTGGAACGTCTTATGGACATCCAGCTGAGGATTCAAATCAGAAACGGCATCCAGCACGTCAGGCGTCTTATTGCCACGAACGGTAGGCTGCTGAGGTTCGATGTTTACAGGATCGTCACCCTCCACAACCTGAGCGATACCATGCTGTTTGTCAGTAACGACACGGTAAGTAAGTTGAACATTCTGCCCAAAGCAACGTGTCAGTGCCTTGCTCAACAGTCCCACATAGTACTGCTCCAGATACTCGTACACGTACATACTAGGTACCTGTACAAGAAGAGTCCGGCTGTCCTCGTTGTAGCTCTCGAAGACGATTGGCGCGAACCACGTTCTGAATTGCTGCTCCGTGACATTGTCCTTAATCAGACTAAGGCAGTTGTCCCAAAGCGCCTTTGGATTATTTACCATGCGGCGTTACTTACTTTTTTATTTAAATTGTTACTTAAGACAAGTATAATGGTCTTAGTTGTTTTCGAGTGCAAAGTTCGCACTTTTTTTTCAAAATTACAAATTCGTATTTTTTCTCATCAAGAATGCATATCCCCGTAAATGTTTCATCTTACGCACTTTATAGAACAATTAAATCTTTTTAATCTACGAAGTCCTTGCATAATTCTAACTTATTGATAATTCATATCTTAGCAAGAACCTGCACACAAGAAAAGACGTGTGCAGGTCAAATAACTCAGATGTTGTAAAGTACGTTATTTTCAAGCATTTGCCGATATCCTGTTGGGGAAGTTTTACAGGTTTTTATTATTTAGACAAATTAAAAATTAGGTCTATTTTTGCTTGTCACTTTTGCCAAAAACCGAGAAGTGCACGTAACGTTTTGGATGTGCCTTGAGGTCTATCAACAGCGAGTCTGCAGATGCCGCTGTCGAACTCAGATTATTGTAAAGCGTAGCGTCACGCATCAGCAGCCCCAAAGTACCCTCGTTAGAGTTCAGTTTCTTGGTCATCTGCTCTACATTCTCCAAGGTTTTATTCACGCTGGCAGTCATGGCAGCAACATCTATCTGCGAGAGATTCTGTGTCAGCTGCTGGGTATTATCAAGCACGCCATTGGCTTTGGTCATCATACCTGGCACATCACGGTTCAATGAAGCAGAGAGGGCTCTCAGCTCCTGACTGGTAGCATTCAGGTTGCCCGTCATACCCTCTACGTTATGCAATGTGTTGCGCAAGGCTGGATCTGCCAACAAGGTATTCAGGCTAGTCATGATAGAGTCCAACTTGGGAACGATAGATTCGATAGCTGGCATCATGGCACCAAGCTTACTCATCATGCCTTCTTCTTCACCACCAGGAATCGTGTCACCAGCAGCCACCATATTCAGTGGATCAGCACCCAACACCAAATTCACCTTGATATTACCCAGCAGGTCGCTGGCAATCTCAGCACGCGTGCCACGAGGTACGCGCATATTCTTATCCAACCCCATTACAGCCACTATCTTGCCTTGCGGACTATAGTTGTAGATGATATCCTTTACCACACCAACCTTATAACCATTGGCATAAACTGGCGATGATGACGAGAGACCACTCACATCGCTAAACGTCACATAGTAGGAGTCATCGTTTGAAAAGATGGTCAGTCCCTTCAGAAACTGCAAACCATAGAACAGCACGACGATACCCAGAATGGCTGTCAGTGCAATTTTCACTTCCTTAGTAAAGAATTTCATATCGCGTTTTTTATTATATTTCTTAATTTCTTACCTCTTTGTACTCTTAAACTCCCTAATGGCCTCCTGCACATTCATCTTCTGACCATTCTTAAAAGCAATGATGAAAGCCTGAGGGAAATTCGACAGTTGAGCTTTGCGCAGCTGGCTAATCTCATTATAGTCTTCCGAACTGCCAAGTGTATATTTATACAACCCGCCTTCCTGATAGCAGTCTGCCTGCTTCTGTCCCTTCAGTTGCGAGTCAGTAGGCTTCAGCTTGGTCGACGATGCCAGAATCTGCAACTTAAACACGGGTGCCGCTGACACAGATTCTACCTTCACAGCAACCACAGAGTCCTCTTTAGCCGCCCCTTTAGCCATCTCCTCAGCAGGCTCCGGTTCCTCTAGCTTTGTCACTACTGGCTTAGCCTGCTCCTCTTCAACAGCCGCGCGTCCCTCTCGGACATCTGCCAACTCACGAGCCATCTTACTCTTCAGACGGGCCTTAGGTTCCTCCTTTTTGACTTCTATATTGGTTTCTTGTTTGACATCCTGCACGACATCCAGTTTGACATCCTCTTTGATTTCAGTAACCTTTCCGCCTGAACCACTCTTTTTATAATAGTCGACGAAGGCCTGATAGATGCCTTTACCCAACTTCTCGACCCCACTCTCCGAGTTCAGAAACTGCTCTTCATCAGGTGTAGAGATAAAGCCAAGTTCTATCAGACAACTGGGCATCGACGTCTCGCGCAACACCAGGAATCCAGCCTGTTTTACGCCCTTATTCTGTCGTCCTGCTGTCGCACAGGTACGCTTTTGTACCAGTTTGGCCAGTTCAACACTCTGAGCCATATTACGGTCCTGCATGAATTCGAACATGATATAGCTCTCCGACGAATTGGGGTCGAAACCCTGATAACGCTGCTTATAGTCCTTCTCTATCAAGATAACCGAGTTCTCACGCTTAGCCACATCCAGATTGTCTGCAGCACGGTGCATACCCAGCGTATAGGTTTCCAAGCCACGCGAGATACGCTTCTTAGGCAATGCATTGGTATGGATACTGATAAAGAGGTCAGCCTTAGCCTTGTTGGCTATATCAGCACGGGTATGCAACGGCACAAACACATCCGTTTTGCGGGTGTAAATCACCTTCACATCCTTGCAGTTGCGCTCCACGAGCCTGCCAAAGGTCAGCGCCACATTCAAGTTGATGGTCTTCTCCTTGGTAATGGCACCCACAGCTCCTGCATCATGTCCGCCGTGTCCTGCATCAATCACCAGCGTAAAAGTTTTTGCTTTCGCTGCGTGAGCCAACACAGCCAACAGTATCAGTATGGTCAGAATATATATCTTCTTCATCTTATCATCTTTAATTCCACGCTTGCCCCTTTGCAGTCGGCACCCATGGGTGGATTCAGCTTCGTCACCCTGATGGTCAGCGTCGTTATCCTTTCAAACTCCTTCATGGCGCACTGTCCTATTCGACCCGCCACATGTTCCAATAGTCGTGAGGGTACTGCCATCTCGCGTTTCACCAATACATATAGCTCAGCATAGTTGATGGTATCGGCAACATCATCCGTTTGCACAGCCTGCGTCAAGTCTACTTCGACGATGAGAGAGACACTGTATTCGCCCCCTACCCGCTGTTCCTGCTCCATCACCCCATGATAGGCATAGAAACGCATATCGTCCAAGAATATCTTACTTGCAACTACCTTCACTCGTCTCTTTTTCACTTATCACTCTTCACTTTTCACTAGGGCGACACCCGCTTCCTCTTCTCCGCCACCAGGCAAATACTTCTTCAGAGCACGCTCAACGCCCACCTTCCAGGTATTGATATTCTCCGACTGAAGCGACAGCGAGCTTACCAGCTTGATGACATGCTCAATAGGCATACGATAGCGCAGCACACCCGATATCAGCTTAGCATAGTTCCAGTATTCCGGATTGAACTTCTCGCTCAATCCCTCAACCGTTATCTTGTAGCCACGCGTATTCTCGAACTGGAAGTCATAGCGCTTCGTACCGTCCTCGTTCACCTGCTTGATAATCTTACCCTTCGTCACCGACTTAGGCAGGAAGATTCCCTCCTCGTCGTCCTGCAGGCCCGTAAAAATCTCGTAAGGATAGCCATCCAGCAGTCCTACCAGAGCCACCCACTTATCTTTGTTATTCTGGAATCTCACCACGTCGCACTCCAGCTCCTTGGGGCGCACCTCAGTCACTTCAGGTCTACGGTTTACGGCCACATCATGCAGATAAGCCTCAGCGACTGACGTCAGCCGCTGGCGCTCATCATCCTTCAATACGCCCAACATCCGTTGCAGCATACCAGTCAACTCATCAGCCGTCAAGGCATGAGTTGTCTGCATGCTAGCATTGGCCATTTGGCGGGCTAACTGCTCCACCAAGGTCTCCTTGTTTTCCATATTATCCTTAACAATAAACGTTTATCGCCTGCAAAGGTAGGAACTTTTTTTGATTTCACAAAAGATAATGCAAAAAAATCGCATACGCTAATAAAGGGCGGACTCCGCAAAGGAATCCGCCCTTAATGTATGAAACATAATGATGAGGATTAGTCCTCGAGCTCGATAGGCTTGTACTTTGGTACGAGCGCCTTCATGATGCACCAGCCTATGAGGTAGGCTACAGCGCAGATGCAGAAGACGACCATGTAGGCAGCGGGCTTACCCTCGAAACCAAAGAACTGGAAGGCTGCACCCTGACCAGCAGCCCAGTCAAAGAACTTACCAGAACCGAGGTTGATAGACATAGAGCCGATACCACCAGCCATAGTACCCAAACCTACAATGGTACCAATGGTAGACTTGGGGAACATGTCACCAATGGTAGAGAACAGGTTGGCAGACCAAGCCTGGTGACCAGCACCAAGGAGGCCAATCAAGATTGCAGGCCACCAAGCGCTATAGGCACCCATGGGCTGAGCAAACAGACCCAATACAGGGAAGCAAGCGAAGATGAACATCGCACGCATACGACCCAGATAGGGGTTCATACCCTTCTTGTCGACGAAGTAGGTAGGCAGATAGCCACCACCGATAGACAGGATGGTTACGATAGCATAGAGCGTGAAGATAAGGGCGATACCCATAGCAGAGTCAGAGGTGTAGCCATACTGATCGCTGAAATAAGCAGGAGCCCAGAACAGGAAGAACCACCAGACACCATCAGTCATGAACTTACCCACAAGGAACGACCACGTCTGTTTGTAGGTGAAACACTTGAAGAACGGAATGGTCTTCTCTTCCTTCATATTGTCACGATCCTGAGCCTCAGCGATATCGTTGTCCTGCTCAATGTAGTTGAGCTCAGCCTGATTGACACGCTTGTTCTTAGCGGGTTTGTCGTAGAGCCAAGTCCACAGACCCATCCAAATGAAACCTAAAGCACCGATGATGATGAAAGCCATCTCCCACCCCCAGGCACGAGCCAGCAAGGGAATAGTGGCAGGAGCTGCCAGTGCACCTACAGAGGCTCCACTGTTGAAAATAGAGGTAGAGAAGGCACGGTCCTTCTTGGGGAAGTACTCGGCAGTAGCCTTGATGGCAGCGGGGAAGTTACCAGCCTCACCGACAGCAAGAATCAGACGGCAAGAAAGGAACAGCCATACAGAGATGGTGGCAATAGCCACAGCGGCATCGCTACCGGCTTGTACCATACGCAATGCTTCAATGCTGTCGTAGCCCTCGACTGTCATAGCCACCCATCCGCAACCAGCGTGCAGCACAGCACCCAGCGACCATACGAAGATGGCGATGAGATAACCCTTCTTGGTGCCCATCCAGTCGATGAACTTACCAGCGAAGAGGTTGGCAATGGCATAGAACAGCGAGAACATACCGGTAATGGTACCGTAGTCGCCATCGGTCCAGTGGAACTCAGGAGCAATAAAATCCTTCCAGGTTAGTGACAGGACCTGACGGTCCATGTAGTTAATGGTGGTTGCCAGGAAGAGCAACGCACAGATGACCCAACGGAAATTGGACATCTTAGTAGTTTGAACTGCAGACATAATATTTATTTACCGATTTACGAATTTACGATTTACCGATTTATTTGATGTCAATGACGGGAATTTCGTCCTTGTCGTTATAATACAGGTTCTCGCCAGCCATACCCCAGATGAAGGTATAGAAATAGGTACCGGCAGCAGCGTGGATAGACCACTCAGGCGACATGATGGCCTGCTCGTTGTGCAACCATACGACTCGACTCTCATCGGGCTGACCCATAATGTGGGCAATGGTCTGTTTCTCGGGCAGATTGAAGTAATAGTAAGCCTCGATACGACGGCCATGCAGGTGAGGAGGCATCGTGTTCCATGCAGCACCAGGATTGAGCTGGGTCAAACCAAGTTGCAGCTGGCAGGGACCTTCCTCCAGTACGTCGTTGACGATAAGCTTATAGACAGTGCGGTTGTTGCACTCCTCCAGCGAGCCAACAGGTCCCCAGACAGCGGCCTTCAACGAGCCCTTACGACCATCGAGGGTAATCCACTGGGTCTTATAGTGCTTGTGGGCGGTAGCGGAGTTCAGATAGAACTTTGCGGGCTTCGAGGCATCCTTCGAGCGGAACAGCACCTCTTTGTTGACGTCCTTGTTCTTGTCAACATGTCCACGACCTACGTACAGGGCCTCTTTTGGAGCCAACGCATACTCCTTGCCATCGACGATGACGACGCCATCGCCCTGACCACAGTTCACGATACCGAGCTCACGATTGTAGAGGAAGTACTTGTCCTTGATACCTGGATCAACGTCGAGGCCAAGATCACGGAAGTTCTCCAGTTTCAGGGTCTTGTTGACAGGCATCGCACCACCGAAGATGAAACGGTCGTAGTGCGAATAGGTGAGGTTAATCTCGTCAGCCACCATCACCTTCTCCATCACAAAGCGCTCGCGAAGGGTCTTCGTGTCGTAGTGCTTCACGTCCTCCGGATGACAGGCCGTCTGGAACTGCACGTTCTGCTGGCCAAAGCCACTGGTCATACTACTCATAAGCAATAATGTCAAAATAGATTTTTTCATTGTTTTATTATTATTGATTGTTTTTATTCTCTTTTTGAATGCGCATACGGTTCCACACCACCATACCAATAGTGATAAGAGTGAGGATGCCAGCACCAATCCACTTCAGATAGGCCACACACTTGTAGATGACCCAGCCAAAGAGTGAAGAGGCGAAGTCGAGGGCGCCACCATCAAAACCAGCAGGAATATCAGCAGCCTTATCGCCCGTCTGCTCGAACACGGTGTGAGCAGCCTGCGTAAAGGCAGGGGCCATGTCAGTCACGAAATAGAGACCTACAGCAAGGGCAACAAGACCAATGATGAAGGTCTTGACGACATTACCCTTGGTGAACGGCAGTACCATGGGGAACAGGTAGAACATACCTGCCAGCGAAGCCAGCGGCAGGAACTGGTTACCAGGCAGCACAACGGCAAGTCCTAGGGCTACAGGGATAAGCAGCAGCGAGACGACCAGCGTCGTAGGATGTCCGATAACAACGGCAGGCGACATACCGATATACACCTTCTTACCATTGAACTTCTGCTTCACTACCTCCTGCGTCTTCTCAGCGATGGGTTTCAGACCTTCTATAAATAAAGAGGTGATACGAGGGATGAGCTCCATCACAGCCCCCATCGTGACACCCAGGAACAACACTTTCTTGATGTCGAGCTGGGCCAAAGCGCCAATCAGAGCGCCTACAATGACACCCAGGATGAGTGGTTCGCCCATGACACCAAACTTCTTCTTCATACCCTCGGCATCGATATTCAGCTTGTCGAAGCCTGGAATCTTATCGAGTGTCTTACCAATAATCAGGGCAAAAGGCACGAAACTCTGGCAGAACGGCTGAGGAATGGAGATGCCCTTCCACTCGGGATAGTACTCCTGGAACTTGTCAGCAGTCAGATCGGCCATCACCAATGTGATGATATAGCACACGATGGCAGCGAAATAGCCCCACGCCAGCGACTGGTCCATGACGAAATAAGCGACAGCACCAATGAATGCGAAGTGCCAGTAGTTCCACAGGTCAATGTTGACGGTGCGTGTGCAACCCGTAATGAGCAACAGGAAGTTGACACCCAGACAGATGGGGATGATGAGGGCACCAACTGCCGTGTTGTAAGCGACTGCTGCTGCTGCTGGCCATCCCATATCAAACACCTTGAGTTGGAGGTCGTAGAGTTTGGAAATCTCAGACAGTGGACCACCGAAGTTGGTAGTCAACAATGCCGTAACAATACCCAAACCCACAAAACCGACACCCACATAGAGTCCCGACTTGAGGGAACGACCGAATTTTAGGCCTATACAGAGGCCGATAATAGTAAACAGTATGGGCATCATGACCGATGCGCCCAAGCTGATAATGTAACTAAAAACTTGTTCCATTTGTTTTTAAATATCGATATTTTTTGTTCGTTTTAGTCTATTCGAGTGCAAAGATAATAAAAAATCAGCGAAAGACGAGCATCTTTCGCTGTTTTTTATTACTAAAACGTTTTCATTAGTCTTGGAAATATACTTTCTTCACACGACTGGAGATAGCTGTCAACACCTCATAAGGTATCGTATCGAGGGTATCGCTGAGCACCGTGACGGGCAGATGCTCGCCAAAAATCTCGACCATATCGCCCTCGTGGACATCAGGAATATCCGTCACGTCAATCATGGCTACATCCATACAGATATTGCCCACGTATGGTGCCTTCTGACCATTCACCAGACAGTAGCAGGCCCCACGTCCCAAATGGCGATTCAGTCCGTCAGCATAGCCGATAGGTATGGCAGCAATAACGCTGTCACGTGTCAACACACCCTTGCGGCTGTAGCCCACCGTTTCCTCCTTGGGTACATGTCGGAGCTGGAGAATGGTGGTCTTCAGCGTCGATACCGTCGACAACATCCGGTTATCGCGAGGATCCACGCCATAAAGGCCAAGGCCGAGACGACACATATCCATCTGACGCTCAGGGAAGTGCTCGATGGCTGCCGAATTGTCCATGTGGCGCAGTATTTTGTGTGTGAAGGCACTTTGCAACTTCTTACTGGCCACGTCGAACTTCTGGAACTGCATAGCTGAGAATTTATCGAAGTCGTCGCTGTCAGAGCCTACGAAATGTGAGAACACCGAACGCGGAATGATGGCATTTTGCCCTTTCAGACGACGGATAACCTCGTCGATATCCTTCTCTGGATCAAAGCCCAAACGATGCATGCCCGTGTCGAGCTTGATATGTACGGGCCATCCCGTAATACCCTGTTTCTCAGCAGCATGAATCAGAGCGTCCATCAGTCGGAATGAGTAGACCTCTGGTTCAAGGTCATAGTCGAACATCGTCTTGAAAGCCGTCATCTCAGGGTTCATAATCATGATGTTCTGCGTGATACCGTTGCGACGCAGGGTTACACCCTCGTCAGCAACAGCTACCGCCAGATAGTCGACACGATGGTCCTGCAACGTCTTAGCCACCTCGACAGCACCGGCACCATAGGCATCGGCCTTCACCATACATACCAGCTTGGTTTCAGGCTTCAGAAAGGAACGATAGAAGTTCAGGTTGTCGACCACCGCATTCAGGTTCACCTCAAGAATAGTCTCGTGCACCTTCAACTCCAGTTGTTCTGTGATAAGATCGAAACCAAAAGGACGGGCACCCTTAATGAGGATAACCTCGTCATGGAGCGAACGGAACAGTTCGCTATGCAAGAATTCTTCAGTCGTAGCAAAGAAAGAAGCAGGAATTTGGAACACAGAGGCTTGTGACGTGATGTGTGGTCCTACACCTATCAGCCTACCTACGCCCCGTTTCATACAAAGCGCATTGACCTCAGCATAGAGTTCAGCATCCGTCTTGCCACTCTGGAAGATGTCGCTGAGAATCAGCGTACGTTGGGTTCCCTCACGTCGCGACATGAAGTCGAGGGCAATGTCCAGCGAGTTGATGTCACTATTATACGAGTCGTTGATGAGCGTACAGCCGTGCTGTCCCTCTTTTACCTCCAAGCGCATCGCCACAGGTTCCAGCAAAGGCATACGCTCTGCCAACTGTTCAGGTGTCACACCCAAATAGAGGGCAATGGCAACGCAGGCAAACGAACACTGCAACGAAGCCTCGTCGAAGAAAGGAATCTCATAGCTGGCTCGCGTACCTTTATATATATAGGATACGGAGAGGAGGGAGGAGGGAGAAGGGAGGAGGGAAACCTTTTCAATATACAGCGGAGCGGAGATATTCTCCCTACTCCACCCAATTTTCTCGCCTTTGAAGCCACAACGGCGGATACAGCGCGACACGATGTCGTCGTCACTATTATAGGCAATCACCTTAGCGCCATGAAACAGCTGCAACTTCTCCATGCACTTCTCTTCCATCGAACGGAAGTTCTCCTGATGGGCCGTACCCAGCGAGGTCAGCACACCGATGGTTGGCTGGATAATGTCGCGCAAAGCCTCCATCTCGCCCATCTGACTAATGCCTGCTTCAAAGAGTCCAACCTGCGTCTGCTCGTTGAGAAGCCATACTGACAACGGTACGCCAATCTGCGAATTATAGCTCTTTGGCGAACGCGTCACAGTCATCTGTGGCGACAACAACTGGTAGAGCCACTCCTTAACCATCGTCTTACCATTAGAACCCGTCAGTCCCACAACAGGGATGTCGAACTCATCACGATGGCGCTCCGCCAAGCGCTGCAGGGCAGCTAAGGGCGAAGGCACCTTCAAATAATTGGCGTCAGATGCAGGTTGCTCTGGCAGCTGTTCTACCACGAAATTGCGGACACCACGACGATAAAGGTCCTGAATATAGCGGTGACCATCGTTGCGAGTAGTCTTCAAGGCAAAGAACAGCGTTTCCTCAGGGAAACAAAGTGAGCGACTGTCAGTCAGCAGCCACCCTATCTGTGCATCGGCATTACCAATGCGCCGGGCTCCAATGAGCGTCGTAATTTTTTCTATTGAGTAATTCATAGTGCAAAGGTACGAATAAGTGAGCGAAAAACCAAATATATTTGAGTTTTTCCGATTGCGAAGCCACACTCATACCTTTAGGTGTGAGAACGGAGTACTTTCGAGCGAAGCTCAAAGGTAGTGCAAATCGAGTAAAATGCAAAAAAACGTTATTTATTTTGCATTTTCGAGATACCTGCTATTCTTTTCTTGTGTCAAGCCACCAGCACGACAAATTTCAAATAATTAAAAATCAGACAATTATATCCAGCAGCCGTGTCAATTACCAATTCCCTCTTGACAAAGGGATTTTTATTTCGTACCTTTGCATCGACATACTTATCAATCAAAGAGTGTTAATCCAATGCAATGGAGTCGCCAGTTGGTGTCAAGGGGCGCAAATGACAGGCAGCTGACGACTCCGTTATTTTTAAATGTCACAACGAACTACGCACCCAGACTTTATGAGAACCAGAACCTTTGGCTTTGATGCCCGAGTGGGAATCGGCAACGAGTTTGGCGAGTTCCCTGGAGGCTGAACTGTAGCTGAGACGATTGAGGTTAGCGTATTCCTGAAGGGTGATGAAGGCGTGACGGTCGATGTGCTGGAGGGCACGCTGCAGACGCTCCTCAAGGGAGAACGGTGAGCGTATTATTGGATTGCCAGATGTGCGCTCGAAGGAGTTCTCTTTGTTGATACCGTCCACCAGTTTCTTATCAACCTTGAAATTCACGCCTTTGACTCTTACGTGGTGATATTTCGACTTTGATCCTGTCTCTTGGGCTTTCGACTGATTGCCTGTTTCTTCCTTATTTTCAGCAAATTCCAACGAGAGGGAGAAGACACCCAAGTTCTCAATTTTCATGGTATGCCCCAAAGGGAGATACGACTTCATGACAACCGCCAGCGTATCCAACACGCCTCGAATCGTCGCTTCGCTGAAGGCTGGCGAATTGGTATGAACCAGTTCGATGACCTTGTCGTAGTCGAACTCTGTATAGACCTGCATTTTGGGGAATGTTTTGCCTTCACTTCCGTTGCCCATACCTGTGGGCATTGCCTTAATCACATAATTTGCCATACTACGAATTGAATTTTCTATTTCACGTCTTGGAATCTATATCTCACGACCTGCAATATACATTTCACGACCTGCAATTTATATTTCACGTCTTGCAATTGAATTTATGTGCAAAGATAAAATATTTTTTAGAAAGATGCAAATTTTCCAATGATTATTATGCAAGCGAAGATTCATTTTTAGTAGATTTTTTTGCAATATTGAAATTATGATGTACCTTTGCACTGTTAATACTAAAACAAGGAATAATATGAATCACGAGAACCATCCCCAGTTTTCACAGCTTTCAATAATCCTTATTTTCATCTGCAGCCTCATGCTGACAGCATGTGAGATAGACAACACTGACAAAACCGACGAGCACCGTGTTATCATAAAAGACAGCAGTTGGCAACTCACGCACATTTACATCAACAACGAATGGGTGACACCAGCCGTCTATTCTGATTTTAACATCCAGGATCTCCGGTTTATCGGAAGCGACAAATACCAAATCACCATCTACAACCACGACGGCAACAAGAGCACCCACACATTCTACGGGAATTACCAATACTCTGACAACAGCATCATATTCTCAGACAACAACGACGATGAGGACTACCACCCCATGCTATTCTCCTTAAATTATACCAACATCGACAATACCAACATTGAAGGTGGTTTCACTATCTATGAAGACAAAACCGTGATACATAACAATGATGGCAGCACGAGCTTCATTCCAAATACGCATTCATACCACATCCGACTGAAGCGGAAATGAAAATCGGTTCTGAATGATCCATCCAGCACTGCACCACAGGTCTTCCTAACGAGTTAAGTACTAAACCAGACGGGCGGCTGGGTATTTGGCCTGGAAGGCAGCGAGGCGCTCAAGGGTCTGTTGACGGAAACGGTGGTATTCGTCGGAATTGGGGGCGAAAGGTTTGTGGTTCAAGGCTTGACGGAGTGGCAGCCACTCAGCAAGATAGGCTTTGGCCTCAGCAGAGAAGTAAGTCTCTACCAATCGTTCCCAGATGTAATCGACAGCTTGTTCTGAAGGGTGCAGCATATCAGCGGCATAGAAGCGATAGTCGCGTAGCTCGTCGTTGATGATTTCGTAGGCGGGGAAATAAGTGGCGATACTATCGTCACACACGGAACTGGCGGTCAGGAGAAGGGTGGCTTTGGAGAGTTGGCTCTCGTGATAGCCATATTTACGATAGCGGATGGGGCTAACGGTGAGGACGATACGGATGTCGGGATTCAGCTGACGGAGGAGAGCAATGGACTGACGGAGGTAGTCGGTGCATTGGTCGACGGAGAGCTTCTCCTCTTGAAAGAGTGCAGCGGGACGCTTTTGGCAATTATCGACTATCTCACCCGTTTCCTTCAGGCGATAGACGTGGTTCGTACCAAGGGTAAGGAATACTGTACGAGGCTGAACCTCACACCAATCTATGCGCTGGAGGGTATGAAGGACGGAGGCAGGATTATACATCGTACCAAAAGGGTTGACGACAACGGGGAAGCCCTCATCACGAAAGCGTTGACCGATATTGTCAGCAAAACAGGAACCTACGAAGAGTAATTCTTCGCAAGGCTGTATCTCGAAGCCAGGCTTGGGAATATCGACAATCGTTCTGAATTCCATTTTTTCGATGTTTCGAGGTTTCGAAAATTAGCTGCGCGAGATTTGCAATCCAGTCTTCGACAGCGTCATGTCCACGAAACGGGCGTTCGGATTGGGCTGAGCCTGATTGATAATCTGCTTGATGCGTGCTGCAGCCTCAGGGTCCTTCGCCACCATATACAGGTAGCCGCCACCACCGGCACCAGGGAGCTTATAGCCCAAGCAGAGGTCGTCGATGAGGTCGGTAATGCGACGTACGCTGTCAGGATTCGTGCCACTATCTATGAGTTGGTTCTGTTGCCACGTCTTACCTACCAGCAGTCCGTATGTCTGATAGTCTTGACGCTGGATAGCCTCGTACATATCGATGGCATGCGCCTTCATGGCTCGTAATTGTCGTATTTCGTCACCATGATTCAGGAACATCCGTCGCACAATCTCTGCCAGGATGGTCTTGGCAGTACGCGTGATACCTGTATAATATAAAAGGTGGCATTGCTGATATTCGGGTTGTGTAAACAGGTTGTCAGGCAACCAGCGTACCAACGGATTCTGATCGAAGCCACGCTGCGTCTGAAGCAGTTTCACACCACTCAGCACACCACCGAATTGGTCTTGCCAGCCACCACCTGTGGTTAGCAGCTGTTCGAGTACCAGCGTGCGTTTACCTATCTCGTTTTTGTCCCATCCCAGTCCGCAGAAGTCGCTGACAGCACCTAATACTGTCGAGGCCAGAATGCTCGATGTACCCAATCCGCTACCAGCAGGAATGGCGGAGAGCAGCGTCAGTTCGATGCCTGCGCCAAAGGCCTCCAGCTGTTCGTTCAACGAGGCGTAGGTCTGTTGTGAGAAACCTGGCAGGAAACCTGCCAACACCAAGGCTGCCTTGGGTATCGAGAACGGTGATCCTACCTTATTATATTCAGCCAGCTGCTCATAGGTATCCACCACTTCCATAGCCCCCAAGTCAATGCTGCGCAACACAATATGTGGTTCGCGACAGGGTTTGACATAGGCCTGCAAAGGTGGCTGTCCGTTCAGTTCGATGGCGATATTGACCACTGCTCCGCCCTCCATCAGACAGTATGGGGGTGTATCCGTCCAACCACCAGCCAAGTCAATACGTACTGGTGAGCGGCCCCATACGATCTGGTCAGGATATACAGATAGCAAAGGCTGTTGTTTCACAGCTAACGCACTCTCTGTCAGTCCTTCACGCAACAGCAGGAAGGCGCGATTGCTGTCACCTCGGAACATGGCATCGTGGATGCGGGTCATCAAGGAGGCATCCTCGGCAATAGGTTCAGGCATGGGCAATTGCATCTCTCGGAATTCACGTGCTGCATCGTCCAGGTCTAACTGATAGAACACACTATGTTGCCAGTTCTTAACCAATGCGGGCCAATTCTTACTACGGAACGCACGACGCTGGGCAAACAGCCGACGTAGGTTGGCACGTTCAGCTAGTTCGTTGCTGTTCACCGCCTCATCGATACGGTAGCGACGTATCTCATAGTCCTTCTCACCCACCGGCACCACATCGATGCATTCCCCTGGCTCCAGCGTGATGTCCCAGTCGTTCTCAGGCACACCCGTCACCACATTGTCGTGGGTCAGCGTCCAGCGTGGTCCCACGAAACTGTTCTCCACCCAGATGTTATAGTTCTGCTCCGTAAACTTGTAGTGCATAATGGCATTCTGAGTAAAGATGCTGGGATGCGGCTTTCGGTCGTTATGCATGATGTCGCGCTGATCATTGACCACATTCTGGATAGCCAATGTCGAGGAAATCATCTCACGCGAGGTTCCGAAATGGTAGAATTCACCACCTGGCAGGGGTACGATGGCTACAGAGAGCTGCTTGAGGTCAGCATCGTCGATGGTAGGATTAGTGCCGAGGGCACAGCCAAACTCGGAGTAGAGATCGTACTCCTTGAGACCCGCCGGAGAATCGGCGGGAACGGTGGCTATACTTCGTTGCATAAGCAGCCGTACGGCCTTATCGCTGAGCATCCAGATGCCAATGTCTGTCAGGTAGAAGTGGTCCTTCAACAGTTCAGACAAGCGTTCGGGCGAAGGCTTCTGCAGCATCATCTTCAACACGTTAGGCGTACGACGATCGCTGACAAACACCCCATGATTCTTAGCTATCGAAGCGTCGAGCCACAAGCCATAGCAGACGACATCAGCATCGGGGATGTCGCCAATACGCTCAGCAGCACGGATATACACATCGCCACTGACAATCATCGTGGTCAGTCGTCGTGGCGCCTGTTCCATCATCCGTTCGTAGAGTGGCAACTGCAGGTCGAGCAGGGTCTGCGACAGACGCTGTCCACGTTCCCAGCGGAAGACAGGAATGGGTGTCAGCACCTTGCCACTGACAGCATACGAAGGCAATCGCTTGCTCTGTCCACCGGCATGCAACACGATGCAGCGATCACCATTCAGCCAGTCCTTAGCCTGCTGCAGGAGCCACGTGGTACCACCCCCCGACCCCAGCCTGTGGCCTATCGGGTCGCACGTACAGAAGTATTCATCACGGGAAAGTCCCGTCACATCGTGGAAGCAATCCACCAGATTTGGTGGCAAAGAAAGCAACTTTTTCATTATTTTTTAGTTTTATGGTGCAAAGTTACGAAATATTTTGTATCTTTGCCCTCAAAATAACAAAAACTTGCTAAACTATGAAACTATTAGAGAACTTCTCTAAGGAGGAACAGCATCAAGGCAATTTCCTCACCACGCTGATACTCATCATCATCTGTTTTGCCCTATGGGGCTTTACCAACGATATTGCTGGCGTGATGGTGGGTGCCTTCTCACGCATCTTCTTACTTAACATGACAGAGGCGTCCATGATCAATGTTGCCAGTTTTTTAGGCTATCTGGTATTAGCCATCCCTGCAGCCATATTCACACAACGCTATACCTACAAACGAGGCGTCATATTAAGCCTGAGCATTTATGCTGCTGGCATCCTCATGCTACTGCCTGCTCAGCGATGGGGCGTCTTTCATGGATTCCTCCTGGCTTATTTTATCATGACGTGTGGCTCGGCAGCCCTGGAGACCTGTTGCCATCCGCTGGTCTACAGGATGGGCGACATTGACAAAGGCATCTTCCGACTGAATCTGGCACAGGCATTCAACGCCTTAGGTGCCTGTATCGGTATTCTGGTGGCCGTCAACGCCATCACCAAGAAACTGAGCAAGACACCTGTTGAGGTGAGAATGGATATGCCCAAGGCTCAATTTGACCTTCTAAAGAATAGCGATCTCAACATCATCATACAGCCATACCTCTATGTGGCAGCAGTCATCATTTTGCTCATCGTACTGATATGGGGCACCAGATTCTTTGTTCACCAGAAAGAGAACCAGCGGGGCATGCCCAACGAGGCTTTCAGACGCCTGTGGCACGTCCGTAACTACAGGGAGGGACTGATTGCAGAATTCTGCTATATCGGTGCACAGATCTGTATTTTCACCTACATTCTGGTCTATGGCAAGCAGCTTTTCATGAGAGAAGGTATGGAGGAGTTAGACGCTGAAACACTGGTGAGCCACTATAGCATGATAGCTTTCATCCTCTTTGCCGTCATGCGTTTCATCAGCACATGGCTGGTAACCTTCATCGCGCCAGGAAGACTCCTTTCAGCCATGGGCATCATAGGCATGGCATCCATCATGGGTAGCATCATCTTCACCGACCGCAATGGCTTGTACTGTCTATTAGTGGCCCATGGCGCCCTTTCAATGATGTTCCCCACCATCTATGGCATGGCCTTGAGGAATGTGGGCGACGACGTCAAGTATGCCAGTGCAGGACTGACCATGATGGTGTTTGCTGGCGCTGTCATTCCACCACTGCAGACAGCTATCATTGAATGGGGGAAGGACCTCTTTGACCTTCCCGCCGTTAACATTTCATTTATCGTGCCGCTGGTCTGCCTGATAGCCGTTGTCTATTACGGACATTCTGGCTATGTACGCCATCACATCACGCACGACTACGAATCATGACTTGCGTCGTTTGACGTATACGAAGATCAGGTAGAGTAGTATCAGTAAGACGATGCCGTAAGCCACATAGGCCACCGTTTCCGTTCTGTCAATGGACTTGGGGAAGAAGCTCAGCACCACTTCATGGTGTCCGGGCTTCACCTGCAGGGCACGCAGCACGTAATCTACACGTCCCAGCTCCTGTTCCACGCCGTCCACCGTTGCCGTCCAGCCAGGATAGTATATCTCTGAGAACACGATGACGCCGCCCTTACCCGATTTCACGTCGTAGGTCAGCTTGTTAGGCTCGTAGGCCGTGATACGCACCACACTGCTGGTATCCTGCACGACAGCCTCGCCCAGCTGCTGGCTGAATTTCTTGTCTGCCACAGCCTCATGGCGCAACGACAGCTGACCCGTCATGTCCAGCTCCTGATTGGCATTGTCCACATAGTGCAGCTTGTCGACAAACCACGCATTACCGTATGTATACGGATTTTCCAAGGGGACAGAGCGTCCGCCCTGCAGGGGCAGTATGAAGTATTTCGTGTTCAGCATGTTGAGCACGGGGAATATCGAGTCGCCATTAACCTGCGTCATGTCGCCGCCAGCCTTGCTCAAGGCACCATAGAGACGCTGTATTTCCGGCTGTATATGGGCATCTATCAGCTCCTGATAGCGACGCAACTTGGCAGGGTGATAGCCTCCGATACTCTTCAGATAGAAAGAGGTCTCATTCTCGTTGAAGGTCGATGTCGACAGGTTCAGCACACGATAGTCCAACGACTTGTCCTGCAGGATATGGTCGATGGCTTCCGTCTTCTGGATAGGTGCCACACGCACGCTCTTCGATACAAACATGTCGTCGTACAGGTAGCGCTTGTTCACCTGCCACATGTCCAGGAGACACAACGCAAGCATTCCGAATATCATGTATTCCGCACGCAGCTTCTTGTAACAGAAAGCCAGCAGCAGACCCGTACCGATGACGATGATCCAGAACGAGCGCAGGGCATCCGATGTAAACATCGACAGGCGCACCTCCGTCAGATTGCTCAGCAACGGCGCTAGCTGGTCAGCAGGAATCTGACTCATGGCCTGCATCTCGCTCTGGCTCACGAAGTCAGAGAAGAACACCTTGGGCATCAGCGAGAACAGCAGAGCTATGCCTCCCGTCAGCACGAACGATGCTGCCAACGAATAACGGAAACGCTTGCCTTTTACGTCTATCTGACCTGTCACCACCTCTTTCAGTGCCAGCATGGCCAACAGCGGAATGGTGAATTCTGCCACCACCAGTATCGAGGCCACCGTACGGAACTTGGCATACATAGGCACGTAGTCGATGAAGAAATCGGTGAATGGCATGAAGTTACGACCCCACGACAGCAGGATGGAGAGAATCGTTGCTATCAGCAAGCCCCACTTCAAGGGGCCTTTCACGATAAACAGTCCCAGCACAAACAGCATCAGCACGAAGGCACCTACATAGACGGGACCCGACGTCATGGGCTGGTCGCCCCAGTACTGTCCCAACTGCTGGTAGATGCCCATATAGGTCGGATCAGCCTTCTTCATGGCCGCCTTGTTCTCAGCCAGCGGCACCGAGGCGCCACCCTTGGTATTGGGCACCAGCAGCGTCCACGTCTCGTCGATGCCGTAGCTCCACTGTGTGATATAGTCGCGATCCAGTCCGCTCGACGTCTGGTTGGCGCTATTCGCCTTCACCAGCTCGCTCTTGCCACGCATCGTCTCCTGGCTATACTCCCATGTATGGTAGAGGTTCGACAGGTTCAGACATACCGCTATCACTGCTGCCAACAGACATACGCCAGTGGCTTTCAGCAGATGCATATAAGCCTTCTGGCGCACGCCGTCAATGATGAATGCCAACACCATCAGTATGATTATTATCAGGTAATAATACGTCATCTGCACGTGGTTGGCCAGAATTTCCAACGCACCAAACAGAGACGTCAGCACCAGACCCCACATATACTTACCCCTGTAGGCCAGCACCACACCACCAATCATCGGAGGCAGATAGGCCAGCGCCATCACCTTCCAGAGATGTCCGGCAGCGATAATAATGAAGAAATAGCTCGAGAACGCCCATACCACGGCACCCAGCATCGCCAGATACTGACGGAAGTCGAAAGCCCTCAGCATGATATAGAATCCCAACAGATAGGCAAACACATACCACACATTCTCAGGCAGCCACAGATGGTAAGCCTTCTCGACTTGCTGTAGTGTCGTCATACTTTTATACGAAGGCGACAACTGGTAGTTAGGCATACCACCAAACAGCGCATTGGTCCATCGTGTACGCTCACCGGTACGCTGTTGGTACTCATAAGCCTCCTGTCCGGCTCCTCGTCCTGCCGACGAGTCATGCCTATACAAGATACGTCCCTCTATGTCAGCAGGGAAGAAATAGGCAAACGAGATTACAGCGAACAACACCACTGCCAATATGTCGGGCAGCCATAACTTCAGATTTTTCATACCTTTCTCTATTTTTGCCTGCAAAGGTACAAATAAGTGAGAGAAATTCCAAATTTATTTGAGAATTTCCGATTGCGAAGCCACACTCATACCTTTAGGTGTGAGAACGAGAGTACTTTCGAACGAAGTTCAAAGTTACGAATAAGTGAGGAAAAAGCCAAAAGTTTTTGAGCTTTTTCGGAGAATCAGGAGTCTCTTGATCTTCATAAACTGTAAAAAGTTATGACTTTAAGACTTTGTCTCGTAAGGCGTCTGCTCGGAGCGCAAAGGCCACGAGCTCGGACCTCGTGACCCGTCTGCTCGGAGCGCGTGAGGGGGCTCACTCACCATTATAGGGGATTCGCCATTCTTTAAAACTTTAAACTTGTTACAGATTACAGAAATTGTAGCTTCCATAAAATTCGGTTGACTTCTCGGTTGACTTTGAAAGTCACCCAGCACGTCACCCAGAGAACAATGCAGAAAGCTGATAAAAAAAGAAAAAAGACCGAGAATCGTTTGATTCTCAGCCTCTTTCTTTGGTCGGGATTACTGGACTCGAACCAGCGACCTCGCGCCCCCCAGACGTGTGCGCTACCAACTGCGCTAAATCCCGATCATTTGGTGCCTTCCTTGAAAAGCGCTGCAAAGGTACGAAGTATTTTTGAAATGACCAAATTTATTGCCATGTTTTTTTGTTTTAGGCATCTTTTTGCGAAAAAATCTTTATAAATCGTGATTTTCTTTGGTCTTTCATCAAATAATTTGTAAATTTGCGAGTTATTTATATAAACAAGGTTTCACACGCGATATATGCAATATAAGATAAAAGCACCAAAGGTGCTGCAACACACTGCCCAACTGCCTGCCTCAAAAAGCATCAGCAACAGAGTATTGGTGATTCATGCACTGACGGGAGGACAGACGCGCCCCAGCAATTTGTCAGACTGTGACGACACGGAAGTCATCGTCGATGCGCTGAACAACAATCCCTACGAGATAAACATCAAAGCAGCTGGTACCGCCATGCGCTTCATGACAGCCTACCTGTCCGTCAAGGATGGCGAGGAACACGTGCTGACCGGAACGGAGCGTATGCGCCATCGTCCGATAGGTATCCTGGTAGACGCCCTGCGCCGTCTGGGTGCACACATAGAGTATGCTGGCGAGGAGGGCTATCCCCCACTCCGCATCAAAGGTCGGGCGCTGGAAGGCGGCCTGCTGGAGGTGGCTGGCAACATCAGTTCGCAGTTCATATCGGCCCTGCTGATGATTGGTCCGAACCTGAAAAACGGCTTGACGCTGCACATGACTGGCAACGTCATATCGCGCCCATACATAGACCTGACGCTGTGGACGATGCGCGAATTCGGAGCTGACGCAGAATGGAGCGACTATGACACCATCGTCGTAGAGCCACAGCCCTACAAGGCCAGACCCTACCTGACGGAGAACGACTGGAGTGCGGCATCGTACTGGTACGAGATGATGGCGCTGACCAACAACATCGACGACGTCATCAAGCTGGAAGGGCTGACGGACGGTTCGAAACAGGGCGACTCACAGGTGCGCTACCTGTTCAGCCTGCTGGGGGTGAAGACGACCTTCGAGACGAAAAAGCCTGGGGTGCCCACGACGGTGACGCTGAAACACTCAGGACGCTGCGTGCCACGGCTGGAGTATAACTTCGTGAACTCGCCCGACCTGGCTCAGACCTTCGTGGTATGCTGTGCGCTGATGAACGTTCCCTTCCACTTCACAGGACTCTCGACGCTGAAAATCAAGGAGACAGACCGCATCGAGGCCATGAAGACGGAGATGAGGAAGCTGGGCTACGTGATACGCAGTAAAAACGACAGTGAGCTGATATGGGACGGTGAACGCTGTGAACCGTCACTGGAAGCAGGCATCGACACCTACGAAGACCACCGCATGGCACTGGCCTTTGCACCTGCAGCCCTGCGTTTCGACGGACTGGTCATCAACAATCCGCAAGTGGTGACGAAGTCGTATCCGAAGTTTTGGGAAGACATCTGCCAAGCAGGCTTTGAGATTAAAGATGAAAGATAAAAAATGAAAGATTAAGATTATAAGATTGGAAGATTAAAGCGTAGAAATGGATTTCTTGTTAATAGTCGTCATATCGCTGGTGGTGCTTGGCGCCGTTGCTGCCCTATTCTCGATAGGGGGCAAGGACGAGCCTATCGTGCAGAAGGAGGGCGACTGTGCCTCGTGCAGCAGCAGAAGCGACTGTAAGCTGGCGGATGTCATCGACAAGGGCAAGAAAGCTTGTCACGTGTTGCTGATATTGTTGGTACTGACAAGCTGTAGCACCAAGAAGAATACGCCACAAAGCCGTTGGTGGCACTCGTTCAATGCCCGCTACAACACCTACTATAATGGTCAGCAAGCCTTCATAGACGGCACCATCGAGAAAGAGAACGGCAACAAAGACAACCATACGGAGCTGTTGCCACTCTATGCCGTAGCCAACAAGCAGAGCCGCGAATTGGGCAAGGGCAATTTCGACCGTGCTATAGAAAAGTCGCAGAAAGCCATCAAGCAACACAGCATCAAGACTCGTCCGGAATGGAGCAAAGGACGACGGAAGACGCAGAAGGACATCGAGTGGCTCTCGCGTAAGGAGTACAACCCCTTCCTTTGGCACGCATGGCTGCTGATGGGTAAGTCGCAGTTCCAGCAGGGACTGTTTGAAGAGGCTGCTGCCACCTTCTCGTACATGACGCGTCTGTATTCCACGCAACCCGCCATCCTAGGCATCGCACGTGCCTGGCAGGCCAAGAGCTATGTTGAGCTGGACTGGCTATACGATGCCGAGGACATCATCCTGAAGCAGCGTCGCGACAGCATGCACTTCAGAGCGCGTAAGGACTGGGATTTCACGATGGCTGACTACTATCTGCGCAGTGAACAATACGAGCAGGCCATCCCCTACCTGCGTCAGGTCATCAAACACGAGAAGCGACGCAAGCAGAAGGCACGCGAATGGTTCCTAATGGGACAGTTGCAGGCCCGTCAGGGCAATCGTGAAGAGGCCTATAAGGCATTCCGCCACGTGACACGCCTGAACCCACCCTACGAGCTGGAGTTCAATGCCCGCATCGCCCAAACAGAGGTCATGGCTGAGGGTAATGCCAAACGCATGATAGGTCGTCTGAAGCGCATGGCTTCATCAGACAACAACAAAGACTATCTCGACCAGGTGTACTATGCCATTGGCAACATCTACATGGCGCAAAAGGACACGCTGCAAGCCATAGAAGCTTACGAGAAAGGTGCCAAGAAAGCCACCCGCAGTGGTATCGAGAAGGGTGTGCTGTTGCTCACCCTGGGCAATATCTACTGGCAGCGCGAGAAATATAGCGACGCTCAACGCTGCTATGGCGAGGCCATTGGTCTGCTGGACAAGGACAGAGCGGACTATGAACAGCTGTCGTACCGTTCGAAGGTGCTTGACGATCTGGCGCCCCATACCAGTGCCGTAGAGTTGCAGGACTCACTGCAACGACTGGCCAAGATGCCAGAAGAGGAGCGTCTGAAGGTGATTGACAAGCTGATAGAAGACCTGAAAAAGAAAGAAAAGGAGGAACAGCGTGCCCAAGAGGAGGCTGAGGCAGAAAAGGTGTTAGCCAAACAAGCTGCCACAGGCAATCGCCAGCAGACCAATCGTCCTACAACACCCACAACAGCACCGACTACAGGTAATGGCCTTTGGTACTTCTATAATCCACAGACTGTGAACCAAGGTAAGCGGACCTTCGAACAGCAATGGGGTAAACGTGAGAATGCTGACGACTGGCAGCGTCTGAACAAGACGGTAGTGATGGCCAATCCTGAAACGGCAGAGCAGGCGGACAGTCTTGCACAAGCTGACGGTGCTGCTGAGGATGTCGCTGCGCCCAGCGATACCACTGCTAACATCAAGCCCGCTGAAGCTGCCGACACACTGGCCAACGACCCGCACAACAGAGAATACTACCTGGCACAGATTCCATTTACCGAGGAACAGGTGGAGGCCAGCAATCTGCTCCTGCAAGACGGACTGTTCCACTCGGGCATCATCTTCAAGGACAAGCTGGACAACCTCGCACTATGTGAGCGAACGCTGAACCGTCTGCTGACAGACTTCCCTGCATACGAACATAACGACGAAGCACTCTACCACCTCTTCCTGCTCTACTCACGCCAGCAGCGCACGGAACAGGCTGATGCCTCGTTGGCACGACTGGTGAGCGACTATCCAGAAAGCCAGTGGACCATACTGCTGAACGACCCCAACTTCGTAGAGAACCAGCGCTTTGGCGTACACATAGAAGACTCCGTGTATGCAGCGACCTACGATGCCTTCAAGGGGGATCGCTACGACGAGGTACATGCCAACGCGCAGTTGTCGGAAAGCCGCTTCCCATTAGGTGCACACCGTCCGAAGTTCCTCTTCGTCGAAGGTCTTAGCCTGCTGAACCAAGGCGATGCTCAGGGCTGTACGGAACGTCTGCAACAGGTGGTGGACAAGTATCCACAGAGCGACGTAGCCGAGCTGGCAGGTATGATTGTCAAGGGTGTACAGCAGGGACGCCAACTGCATGGCGGCAAATTCGACATAGGCGACGTTTGGTCGCGCCGTGCTGTCGACATGGCCAACGACTCCACCAGAACTGATACGCTACACTTTGAGCGCGAGACCAAATACGTCTTCCTGCTGGCATACCAGCCTGACTCCGTGAATCAGAACCAGCTGCTGTTCGAGATGGCGCGCTACAACTTCTCGAACTACCTGGTGCGTAACTTCGACATCGAGCTAGACCAGGATGCCAATGGTCTGTGTCGTATGCTAATCAGCGGATTCCTCAACTATGACGAGGCACGCCAGTATGCACGCCAGCTGTATGCCGTTGAAGGAAAACTCGCCACCATGCTTCACGCCTGCCGCAGCCTTATCATCAGCGAAGAGAACCTGCGCCTGCTGGGTACGACATACAGCTACCACGACTACGAGATATTCTTCGAAAAACAGATAGCTCCTGTCGAGATAACCACACGTCCACTGCTCGAAGAGCCGGACGTCATCATAAAGGAGGCTGACGAAGAGGAAGAAGTGGAGGAAGACAAAAACGCCCAGGAGACAAAGACGGAGAACCAACAGCCTGCAGACGACCCCATCTTCAACGATGGTCCTGTACAGCAATCAAACGACTTCCCCGACTTCGACGAAGACTTCTGGTAAAATATGATCGAAACATCGAAATATCGTAATATCGAAACATCGTAATAACGAAAAAAAATATGAATAACGGCTTATTACTTTGGGCTGACGACGAGATGGAGCTGCTGCGTGCCCATCTGCTGTTCCTAGAGAAAAAAGGTTACGAGGTGGTGACGGTAACCAACGGTACTGACGCCATTGAGGAGTGCAAGAACCGCACCTTCGACCTGGTGTTGCTCGACGAGATGATGCCTGGTCTCTCAGGTCTTGAGACGTTGCAGCGCATTAAGGAGTTGTCGCCACAAACGCCTGTGGTGATGGTAACTAAGAGCGAGGAGGAAGACATCATGAATCAGGCCATCGGACAACAGATTGCCGACTACCTCATCAAGCCCGTCAATCCCAATCAGATACTGCTGACGCTGAAGAAGAACATACACCGTCGCGAAATCGTGACAGAAACAGTGCAGACTAACTATCAGCAACAGTTCCAACAGCTATCGATGCAGATTATGGACTGCAGCAACTGGCAAGATTGGACAGACATCTACCGCAAGCTGGTGCGCTGGGAACTGGAGCTGAGCCAGACAGACTCGCAGATGACTGAGATGCTGGAGATGCAGAAGCAGGAGGCTAACCGCGGTTTTGCCAAATACATTAAGAAGAACTATCTGGACTGGGTGCAGGGCAAGGAACATCCAATGATGTCGAACGAGATATTCAAGACCAAGATATTCCCCTTGCTTAACGAAGGCGAAAAGGTATTCCTCGTGGTACTCGACAACTTCCGTTACGACCAGTGGAAGATGCTGGAGCAGGAGCTGGCCTCGGACTTCACCATTGACGAAGACCTGTATTGCAGCATTCTGCCCACCGCTACACAGTATGCCCGCAACGCTATCTTCTCAGGCTTGATGCCCGACCAGATTGCCAAGATGTTCCCTGACCTGTGGGTCGACGAGGACGAGGAGGAAGGCAAGAACCTGAACGAGGAACCGCTGATCCAGACACAGCTGGAGCGCTATCGTCGTAAGAACACCTTCTCATATCGTAAGATCAATACATCGACAGAGGCTGAAAAGCTGGTACAACAGCTGAACATGCTGGAGAAGAATGACCTGAACGTGGTAGTGTTCAATTTCATCGATATGCTCAGCCATGCCCGTACGGAGTCGAGAATGGTACGCGAACTGGCTAACAACGAGTCGGCCTATCGATCGATCACGCTGTCGTGGTTCCGCCATTCTGTCATTGCCGACCTGTTCCGCCAATTGGCACAGACAGACTATCGTGTCATCATTACCACCGACCATGGTTCGATACGCACCAACAATCCCGTGAAGATTATCGGTGACCGCAACACCAACACCAACCTGCGCTACAAGTTAGGCAAGAATCTGGCTTACGACTCGAAGGACCTCTTTGTCATCAAGGAACCACGCAAAGCCATGCTGCCAACGCCCAACATCTCGACAAGCTACGTGTTTGCAACAGGCGACGACTTCTTCGCCTACCCCAACAACTACAACTATTACGTCAGCTACTATCGTAACACCTTCCAACACGGAGGCATATCAATGGAAGAGATGGTGATTCCGATTATCACCATGAAACGGAAACGATAATCATTTCGGAACATCGAAGCATCGAAACATCGAAATATCAAAAGAACAATGGAAATCAAAATCAACAACATAGAACACATCCGCGAGGCTGCTCGCGAATTTATTGGAAACATCGGCGACCACCACGTGTTTGCCTTCTATGGCAAGATGGGCGCAGGCAAGACAACGTTCGTCAAAGCCATCTGCGAGGAGTTAGGTGTCGAAGACGTCATTACGTCACCCACCTTTGCCATCATCAACGAGTACACGGCAGCGCCCTCTACCTTCCTCCCTTCACTCTCCACCATCTACCACTTCGACTTTTACCGCATCAAGAAACTCGAAGAGGTGTACGACATGGGCTATGAGGACTACTTTTACAGCGGTGCACTATGCTTTATAGAATGGCCAGAGCTGATAGAAGAAATCCTGCCCGACGATGCCGTACATGTCAGCATTATCGAGCAGGAAGACGGGAGTCGCCTTGTTACGTTCTGATATTACAACAAGGCGTCGAACTTTTCCTGAATACGGGCCTTAGCCTGGGCGCCAACAAGCTTGTCGACAATCTGTCCACCCTTGAAGAAGATAATGGTGGGGATGTTGCGGATACCAAACTCCATGGCAATATCCTCGTTCTCCTCTACATCGCACTTGCCGACGACGATACGGCCATCGTACTCCTCTGCAAGTTCAGAAATCACGGGACCCACCATACGGCAAGGACCACACCATGTTGCCCAGAAATCAACAACTAATGGCTGTTCGCCATTCTTCAGGCTCTCAAAATTCTCACTTGTGATTGTTACTTCCATAATAGCAATTTACAATTTAACAATTTACTATTTACAATTATTTCTCAATTACTCTGCTGCAAATACCATGCCAAAGACTTTTCTGAATTTTTAATCTTTCATCTTTAATCTTTAATTTATCTTATAGTCCAAGGCTGGTGTCTGCTCAATGAAATGAATCAGGCTGCTCTTTACGTCAATAGTCTTGGTCGTACTATGCAACAGCACATGTTTCTTGCCTGTGGAATCGTGCAACTGAACAAACAGATTCGTCTTGCCAGGATTCTCGGCTATCAGCTCACTCAACTCCATCACAATCTGCTCGTTCAGCAAGTCAGCAGACATCGAAATGGTGATACGGTCGATGGCCTTATCCTTCACCGTTTGCAGGAACTCAACACCCGTTATCTTCAGGTCTTTCGGACCATCAGGGTTAAAGCTGAAACGCGGCTTCAACTTAGCTGTTATATAGACGGAGGCACCAATGGCGAAGAAGCCAGACTTGTCGCCCCAGTCCTCACCAAACAAGGCCAGTTCGCCTGAGCCTTCAAAGTCTTCAAGCGTGACAATACCATATGGCTTGCTGTTCTTGGTGAAGCCAGTACGCACAGCTGTCACAATGCCACCAATGATAACATCCTCACGATCAGTCAACTTGGCAACGTCAGCCAGTTCCTGACAACGGGTATTACAAAGGTTGTCGAGCACTATTCTGTATTCGTCCAGCGGATGAGCAGATAAGTAGATACCCACCAGTTCACGCTCCTTATTCAGGCGTTCGATGTCACTCCAGCGGTCTTCCGTCTTCGGCACGACAGGACGTTGAATCTCGACATCGTCAAAGGCGCCAAACAGCGAATTGCGTGCTTCCTGCTTCTCAGTCTGATAGTTCTGACCATAGCGCATCACGATATCGATGAATGTTTCGCCCTTGGCATTCTTGGCAAAGAAGTCCTCACGACGGATGCCAAACGAGTCGAAGCCACCACTTAACGCTAAGGCTTCAAAGGCCTTACGATTGACCTGAGCGAAGTTGACACGCTCCACGAAGTCGAACATATCCTTATAGGGACCATTTTTCTCGCGTTCGTCGATAATCGACTGTGCCACATTGTCACCCATACCTTTTATCGCTGCCAGTCCGAAACGTATCTCACCCTTCTTATTAACACCAAACTTCTGATACGACTCGTTGACATCAGGTCCCAACGTGTCGATACCCATCTGCTTACACTCGTCCATCAGCTTGGTGATTTCAGTAATCTGGTCGCGACGCCTCGACATAATGGCAGCCATAAACTCAGCAGGATAATTGGCCTTCAGGTAGGCTGTCTGGTAGGCTACCCACGAATAGCAGGCAGCATGCGACTTATTGAAGGCGTAAGAAGCGAACTTCTCCCAGTCGGCCCATATCTTCTCCAGTATCTTGGGGTCGTGGCCATTCTTCTTGCCACCTTCCACGAATTTGGGTTTCATGGCGTCGACGATATCCTTCTTCTTCTTACCCATGGCCTTACGCAGCGCATCGCTCTCACCACGCGTAAAATCTGCCAATTGGCGCGACAGCAACATCACCTGCTCCTGATAAACGGTGATGCCATAGGTATCCTTCAGATACTTCTCCATGCAAGGAATGTCGTACTTGATCTCCTCCTTACCATTCTTACGCGCGATGAACGAAGGAATATAGTCCATAGGTCCCGGACGGTAGAGGGCATTCATGGCGATGAGGTCTTCGAACACCGTAGGATGCAGCTCACGCAGATATTTCTGCATGCCTGCCGACTCAAACTGGAAGGTGCCGATAGTGCGTCCCTGCTGATAGAGTTCGAAGGTCTTGGGGTCGTCGATGGGAATGGTATCCAGGTCGATATCAATGCCACGCGTCTGCTTGATAACGGCACAAGCCTCCTTCATCTCGGACAGCGTCTTCAGTCCCAAGAAGTCCATCTTGATGAGTCCCGTCGACTCAATCACGTGACCATCGTACTGTGTACAGTTGGTCTTGGTATCCTTGAAGTCGGGGTCGTCAGCTGTCGAAACGGGCACCCAGTCACTGATCGGGTCACGACAAATGATGAAGCCGCAAGCATGGATACCCGTGCCACGTACCGTGCCTTCCAGCATCTTGGCATACTTGATGGTGTTGCGCAGGGCAGGGTCGTTAGAGGCCTCAGCATCGCGCAATTCAGGTGTACACTTGATGGCGTTGGGCAAGTTCATCTTCATACCATCAGGCAGACGATCGGGAATGGCCTTGCAGAGAGCATTGGTCAGACTCAACGGCACCTTCTCGACACGCGCCACATCCTTAATGGAGTTCTTGGTAGCCATCGTGGCATAGGTAATGATATGCGCACAGTTCTCATGGCCGTACTTATCCTCTACCCACTTCAGCACACGACCTCGTCCGTCATCGTCGAAGTCGGTATCGATATCAGGCAACGAGATACGATCGGGGTTAAGGAAACGCTCAAACAGCAAATCATATTTCAGTGGGTCTATCTTCGTGATACCCAAGCAGTAAGCCACAACGGAACCAGCTGCCGAACCACGTCCAGGGCCTACCATTACACCCAGTTCATCGCGAGCCGAATTGATGAAGTCCTGCACAATAAGGAAGTACCCAGGGAAACCCATCGTCTTCATGATATGCAGTTCAAAGCGTACGCGATCATCAACCTCCTTGGGCAATGGCGTGCCATAACGACGGGCCGCACCCTCATAGGCCAGCTTGGCCAGATAGTCGGCCTCGAACTTGATGCGATACAACTTGTCGTAGCCACCCAACTTCTTGATTTTCTTCTCGCCTTCCTCCTGTGGCAATTGGTTTTCACCGTTTTCGTCGGAAGTGAACTCCTTAAACAGGTCTTCTTCAGAAAACTTCTGACGCCACTGCTCCTCTGTACCGAAATCCTCGGGAATGGGGAAGAAAGGCATGATGGGATCGTGGTCGATGCTATAGATTTCTACCTTATCTAATATCTCAAGGGTATTCGACAAGGCTTCAGGCACATCAGCAAAGACGTCATTCATCTCCTCGCGGGTCTTAAACCACTCCTGCTTGGAGTAGAGCATACGCGTGGGATCATCCAAATCCTTCGATGTAGCAAGACACAACAGGTGGTCGTGGGCCTCAGCATTCTCCTGATCTACAAAGTGGGCATCATTAGTACAGACAAGCTTGATACCATATTCGTGCGCCAACTTGATAAGCACCTGATTGACAGGTTCCTGCTCCTTGAACGTCTCACGATTGGCTCGGATAGTAGGATCTTTCACCTCGTGACGCATCAGTTCCAAGTAGTAGTCTTCGCCAAACACACGACGATACCACTCGATGGCTTCGCGTGCACCAGCCATATCGCCACTCGCTATCTTTCGGGGGACCTCGCCTGCCAGACATGCCGAACAGACAATCAGACCCTCATGGTATTTCTCCAAGTCCTCACGATCGGTACGTGGACGCATATAGAAACCATCCACCCACGAACGACTTACCAGTTTGATGAGGTTCTTATAACCCTGATAGTTCTTAGCCAGCACAATGAGGTGGTAGCCGCTCTGATGTTTCTTGTCGTCCTTCAGCAGTTTCGAGCCATAGCGCGACACGTACATCTCACAGCCGAAAATGGGCTTGAAGGGTTCCAAGCCCTCCTTCTTACGCCCCTTGTTAATGCCACCCACATAATCATGAAATTCTTTGATACCAAACATATCGCCATGATCAGTAATGGCCATGCCTCGCATGCCGTTACCAACGGCTTTGTCTACCAGTCGTTTGATGCTCGATTGTCCGTCCAGTATCGAGTAATATGTATGTACATGTAAATGTACGAAATCTTCCATAAATTCAGTTTTTGAAGTTCAAAGATACGACAAAATACCGAAATAACCAAAAAAATTCATAATTATTAAGGGCAAAAACAAAATTCTTCACTTTTCACTTTTCACTTTTCACTTTTTTTCGTACCTTTGCATATTGAAAGTGACTTATTTGACTACTGACTCATGGGAGAAAAGATACAAAGAATAAAGAAACTTAAGAAAATCAGAATACACCGCGAGGGCACCAGCGAACTGCTGTATAGTGCCATCGCCATCTTTGTTGTTTGCACAGTATTGTGGTACGGACTCTATGCCCTCAGCCCGATTACCAGCCATGTTGTGATGCCATTCATTTGTGGCATCGGAATCTTCATCTGGTTATCAATGCTAAACTTCTACCGCTGTCCTATCCGTTATTTCAATGGCGACACAGAGAAGCTGGTGGTGGCACCTGCCGATGGTAAGATTGTGGTAGTGGAAGATGCTGACGAGCATGTCTATTTCCACGACAAGCGCCTCATGATCAGTATCTTTATGAGTCCGCTGAACGTACATGCAAACTGGTTTCCTGTCGATGGCAAGGTGAAGTTCGTCAAGCACTTCGATGGCAACTACCATAAGGCATGGCTGCCAAAGGCCAGCGAAGAAAACGAGCATGCTGACATCATGATTGAAACGCCAGATGGTCAGGACATCCTGGTACGCCAGATTGCTGGCGCTATGGCGCGTCGTATCGTGACCTACGCCAAAGATGGTGAGGAGTGCTATATTGACGAGCACTTAGGATTCATCAAGTTAGGTTCACGTGTTGATGTTTACCTGCCTCTGACTGCTCGTGCCTGTGTCACGATGAACCAACCTACCACTGGCGATCAAACAGTAATAGCAAAGCTGGCATGAAGAAGCATATTCCCAATACGATAACGTGCCTGAACCTGATTTCTGGTTGCATCGCCACTTATTATGCGTTCCAGGCTGACTACCACTTGGCTCTGCTGTTCATCGTGATCGGAGCAGTATTCGACTTCTTCGATGGCATGAGTGCCCGTCTGCTGCACGTCTCTTCGCCCATTGGTAAGGAACTCGACTCGCTGGCTGATGACATCACATTCGGTTTTGCCCCGTCAGCCATCGTCTTCAGCTTCCTCTCACCTCTCACCTCTCACCTCTCACCTCTTCTCCCGTTCCTGGCTTTCGTCATGGCAGCCTTCTCAGCGCTACGTCTAGCCAAGTTTAATCTCGACGAACGTCAGGCCTTAGGGTTCATCGGACTGCCGACACCTGCCAATGCCCTGTTCTGGGGAGCACTGATTGTGGGACTTGAGTCGTATCCTCATTTCGAAGGAATGGAGTGGGTGATCCTTGTTGGCACCTTCATCAGTTGCTATCTTCTTATTGCAGAGATACCTATGTTCGCCCTGAAGTTCAAGACATGGGGATGGAAGGGTAACGAAGTGAAGTACATCTTCCTGCTCACCTGCATTCCCCTACTCCTGTTGCTTGGCGTGAGCGGACTGGCAGCCATCATCGCATGGTACGTCATCCTCTCCGTCATACATTCCCGGTTTTTCTCTCACGATACATAATTATCCTTCTCTAAACTCTAAACTAAAACAACGATGTTAAAAGGAATACTAGGTTTTGTGCTTTTTATCTTTTTCGTTTTTGTATTCATCGCCATCTTGATAGGAGGCCGAATCTATAGGACAATACAGAAAGCGAAGAAAGCCGTAGAACAGGCTGCTGAACAACAAGAACAGCAGCGGCGTACTGAAACAGGACGCCAGCGCCAGCAGTATAGCCAGCGCGCCCAGAGTGCCCAAAATGCCCAAAGTGCTCAAGGTTCCCAAAGTTCTCAAAACACCTATTCCACTCAGGAATCGGAGCAGCCACAAGGTCGTCGCACGCAGACCGCTACTGGTGAGACCATCATAGATAATCGCCATCAAGAGCGCGAAAACAAGAAGATTTTCGACGACTCCGATGGCGAATATGTAGAGTTCGAGGAGGCTTAGTTGTGCACTAATGTGCCAATCTCCTCACCGTCCATCACTTTCTTCAGATTACCCACAACGTCCATATTGAACACGTAGATAGGCAGGTTATTGTCCTGACACATGCAGATAGCGGTGAGGTCCATGACTTTCAGGCCTCGCGCCAGTACCTCTTTATATGTAATAGCGTCGAACTTCGTTGCTGTGGGGTCTTTCTCGGGGTCAGCAGTATAAACACCATCCACACGCGTACCCTTCAGCATAACGTCAGCCTCAATCTCGATACCACGCAGGCTGGAACCCGTATCGGTAGTGAAATAAGGACTGCCCGTACCAGCTGAGAAGATGCACACGTAGCCAGCCTCCATAGCCTCGATGGCCTTCCATTTGGTGTAGAACTCACCGATAGGCTCCATACGGATAGCTGTCAACACCTTGTTCTTCACACCTACAGCGCCCAAAGCTGAACTGAGTGCCAGCGAATTAATCACCGTAGCGCACATGCCCATCTGGTCGCCCTTTACGCGGTCGAAGCCCTTCTGACTTCCACTCAGTCCGCGGAAGATGTTGCCACCACCGATGACGATGCCAATCTGTACACCCATCTCACTCACTTCCTTAATCTGGCGCGCATAGTCGCTCAGACGCTCAGGGTCGATACCGTAACCCTGCTTACCCATCAGACTCTCGCCCGAGAGTTTCAATAGAATTCTCTTAAATCTTGCCATAATCTTTATTTAATTATTTTATAATAAAACTCACTTCCTTAAAGGCGTAAAGACGTTCACGTCCGTCCTTATCCACGAGCAAAAGCCTGCCATCGGGCAAAACATCCGTCAGCGTTGCAGTAAAACAACTTGTTTTGTCCTCGTAGTTGGCATACTTTCCTCTCCTATATAGCATACTTTTGTAGGTAAAACAAGTTGTTTTGCTGTGGTAGGTATCATCGAAAGCACGAAGGAAAGCCTGCAACAACTCCTCAAGGTCAGTTTCTTTGCCCGTTAACTGCCGTATGGAAACGGGATTGGGAGCATCACTTTTAAACTCCCTTTGATTGACATTCAATCCAATGCCGATAATGCTTTCCTTGATGGTATTACCCTGCAATCGGTTCTCTATCAGTATGCCACAGATTTTCTTGTCGCACACATAGATATCGTTGGGCCATTTTATCTCCACCTTATTATTAATATATGCCTGCAGTGTTTGGCATAATGCCACTGAGACTATCTCCGTTATCCGGAATTGTTCATTGGCTGCGATGTCGGTGGGATGGATGAGCATCGAGAATAACAGGTTCTTGCCGCGTTCACTCTCCCATCGATTCGTGCCGCAGCCTCGTCCCGCTGTCTGATAATCAGTCCAAACAACCATAACATCTGAACCCTTAGGGTTCAGGGTATGAAGCCTTAGGGTTCGAGGCTCACACCCTAAGGGTTCAGCCTCCGAAGCCTTAGCCTTCAACCAACGGTTCGTAGAGTCGGTTTCGTCAATATGTATGATTTTCCATTCCACTTTGCAAAGTTACGAAAAAAATCCGTGTAATCCGTGTAATCCGTGGTTAAAATTTTGTATCTTTGCATCATGGAAGAAAATAATAAAGACGAGAAATATATGCGCAAGGCCCTGCAGGAGGCTGAAGCAGCTTACGACGAAGGCGAAATACCCATTGGTGCCGTCATCGTTTGCCAGGACCGCATCATTGCACGTGCCCACAACCTGACGGAGACGCTGCACGACGTGACAGCCCATGCCGAGATGCAGGCCATCACCATGGCTGCCAACGAATTAGGGGGCAAATACCTCACCGACTGCACGCTCTACGTCACCGTAGAACCCTGCACCATGTGTGCTGGAGCCCTGGGTTGGAGCCAGATACCCCGCATTGTCTATGGCTGCCGCGACGAGAAGCGTGGCTATACAGACTATGCGCCACACGCCCTGCACCCCAAATGCACCGTTGTTGGCGGTGTCCTTGAAGACGAGTGTCGCCAGCTGATGCAGCAGTTCTTTAAGGACAAGCGATAATGATTCAGTAAGTAACCCTTATTGAAAAATAACTACCCATTATCATCGAATAACCCAGCCTTATTTCAAAATACTCCGGACTTATTGAAAAAGAAAATCGGGAGGCAGCCACGAGAACATAAATAAACTGGCGGCATCCCTAAGAAAGAATGCCGCCAGCTTGTATAGAAGTTCTTCAAATAGTGAAGACCAAACTCACTTAAATACTTTAACTATTTGATAGCTTTCACCTTCTTAGGAGACAAAGCGCGCTTAACAGAAACCGGTGTGGCTTGTTTCTTGTTTTGCTTTACCTTCTGAGCCATGACTGTTGAGCCAAAGGACCGTGCAGCCGATGGTGCATCCAATACGAAAGTCTCCTTAATAGCTCCATACCATCCTTCACTGGGTACGTATGCTCCCAAGAAGTTAAAGGTCTGTGTTGCAGGATCATAGGTAGATGAATACTTGTCAAATCCTAACAGATCGAGACCATAGAACACCACGGGACCATCGTTCACGGTTTCGCCCTCAACTTCATAAATATCCTCATCTCCAGTATCAGCGCCATCAATAAACAACTCATTAGTTGTGGTATCCCACCAGAAGGTCAGTCCAAAGTTTGCTTTAGAGTTTGCCCAAGGCTTGATGGTATACAGACCTTCAGTCGTCGTGCTCTTATAAAGAGTAGATGTTACTGTACCCTCATAGAAGCTTTCACCAGTTAATCCGGCTTCCTCATAGCCCTCAACATCATAGGTATAGACACCAGTTCCAACTACAGCCCACTGCTCCTTGGGAGAAGTGAAGAAGAAACGGAAATCGTCAATTGCTACTGCATCCCCTTTTTCATCAAAGGCCACAACGACCATATAGTAGTGGTCGGTTCCACCAGTTACTGGAACCTTCACCTGACCTGAAGTCTCAACAGTCACACCCTCAAGGGTGCCGTCTTCCAATCCTGCAACAACAGCTCCATAGGTAGCATCTGTAGCTACAGCCAGCTTAGCACTGGCGACATCAGCACCTAAGGTCACGTTACCCATAGCAAACTCAGCTAAAGTAAACTGATCAGCAAAGCAACCCGAATACTTAAAGTCGAGAGCATAATCGCTCTCAATGTAGCCAGGGAAAAGAATTGTGATAACATCACTCTCATCTACCAGATGGTAACCGTACTGACCTGTCGCATACTGAGGCAGATTATACACTGGAGCCAACTTCACCTTGCCAGGTAGCTTCACGCCATTGGAGATAGTCTCCTGATATGCCGCAACATAGCTATTACTCCAAGTTGCAGGATCTGCATATTTTGTATATATAGACGGATGCGTTATAACTCGCTCAGAAGCCACTTCAGCGTCGAAGTATCCTGTATGAGTTCTCTCATATCCAACGAGGTCATCCATATTGACAGTGATACCATTGTATTGCTCACCATTCTTGATAATAACAATATCCAGGTTTTCAGAAGGCGGATAGGTTGGATCATAATCTGCATCTTTCTTGATGGCATCGTATGGTCCAACGATACGATACATATTGGGATTAGAAGGATTCTGAAGAATTTTCACTTCAGCAGCATCGATGCCGATGAATGCATCAGAGAAAGTTCCCTTACCTATGCTCTCCCAATTATAGTCACACGTCACACTGACAGTTATAGAGCCAGCGCCATATGCAGACACTCCACTTGTTATTTTAACAGTCAGTTTGGCATTTTCACCAGTATTAAGCGTAAAAGGAATATTTACATCCTTCTCCTTCTCGCCTGCAGCAAATGACACTGATGCAGGAACAGCAAAAATTGAATTGTCACCTGTCAGGGTTACGGTTTCCTCAGCAGAATACACCGAGCGACCCAGTGTCAACTTCAACACTTTAGCCTCATCTGGTGTAAACACAAACGAGGACTTTGCTGCAGCAAGGTAAGCACCTACAGACTGTTCTCCAGGTGAATAGGAGTAGTCATCACTGCTGCACGAAGACAGCGCCAGTGTTGCGGCAACAGCTGCAAAAAATATGCTTTTTATTGTTTTCATTGTCGTATAATTTTGATATTGTCATTAGAAATTATCCGTCACGCCATCACGCAGGTCAGGATACTCACCCATGGTAGGTGTTGCGCGTGTCGGATTCTGATCGCTAGCACCAATGTACTCATTACCATTTATTTCGTCCATAGGCAGAACGCTCAGCAAAATATCATCCTCAGCAGGTATGTTAAACTGCCATGCTGCGGGGAAGTTGGTTCCTTCGTCATTAAGTCCCAAGAAGCGAACAACAGGCTTCTTCAGACGCATGATATCGCCCATAGAGAAACCTTCACCCCAGAGCTCAATACGGCGCTGGCGCCAAATCTCATCAACCAGATTGCTAACAGGAGCAGAAGCAACAGTGTATGAAGGATCACGATAGACGGTAACAAACGATTCTAGTGTAGTTGCAGCTTCACTGTTCTTTCCCTGCTGAGCCTGAGCTTCAGCCTTGATGAGGTACATCTCTTCGACACGCATGAATGGGAAATCGCCATAAGTATGGGTTGTGCCCAGTGTGCCATCGCCAAGACCAAACTTCACATTAGTATAAGGAATAAAATCCAGCAGATTACCACAAGCCTTACCTAACGGAGCAGACTCTCCGCTATTGCTCCATGTCAGACCCTTTATCAGTGGCGAGTTCAAATTCTCATCAACCCACCAGCCCTTACGAACATCTGTGTCGGAAAGAGACTTCCACAGGCGTGAATTAATGGTACGGTATGAACCTGTCTCTGTGGTATAGCTGTATGAAGCCAGTGAAGAAATCTGAGAAACCCAGGTCTCATACTCACCATCGGTGGGAATATTACTTGCACCGAATGACATACCCCACATCCAGTTATTCTCATTCACGCTACAGAACATAGATCCAACCTTACTAACATCATCGATAGAGGCAGGTGCTATACCCTCAGCGGCAGCAGCGTCGATAGCTTTCTGTGCCAATGTCTCAGCATTAGCCCACTCATTCTTTATCAATGCCACACGGGCCTGCAAGCCAAAGACAACAGCCTGATTAATAAAGGTTTTGTCGGCACGCTGGAAGCCCTCAAGCGCATCAGCCGCCTTAGCCAAGTCTTTTTCTATCTTCTCATAAACCTTGGCGACAGTCTGACGAGCTGTTGTCAAATCAGCATAGCCCTCCTCATTCTTAGATATATAAAGAGGAACAGCGGGATCGTTCTCATGACCTTTATATGTCTTCGCATAAGTCTGAACCAACTCAATGTAGTCCCACGCACGAACGGCCAAAGCAACGCCCTGATACTGTTTCAGATTGACATTGTCAGGATCTGCCGGTATCTGATCCAACAAGTCATTACAAGCTTTCACCTGATTGTAGAACATAGCCCAACGCTCATATGGATTCGCATAGTTAACATTACGGTCTTCATACTGAGATGGTGTTGAGAACCAATTGTAGCCAGACACAATGCCTGAAATGTCAGCAGAATTGCATCCCTCTGACAGACAGAACGAAGGCCATCCGAAGTCGTCAGCACGACCAGAACTAGCACCGAACACACAGTATTCCTTGGCAATTGCATAGTTGATAGCACTTACGGAAGATGCCAGTTTAGAAGGATCCTTCTCCAACGACTCGGCATACTGCTCACCAGTCAACTGACCTTGGGGCTTGGTATCCAAATCAGCACACGACGTAGCCATCAGTCCCGTAGCAAGAATACCCAAAATATAATGCTTATTGTATTTCATAATTCTTTTGTCTATTTATATTGTTCCGATGGATTTTAGAAATTGACGGAAATACCGCCGGAAATAGTCTTCAGACCAGCATATGTGTCAGAGTAGCCGCCACCAAGTGTATTTACACCCATTGAGAGCGAACGACGTGGATCAAGACCCTTGCGCTTAGCCCAAAGAGCGAGGTTATCGCCAGTGACATAGACACGAACATCACTCAGTCCAATTTTCTTCACGAGTTGTTTGGGAAGTGTATATCCCAGAGTAATATTGTTCATACAGAGATAATTGCTACTGATGAGGAAGCGATTTGAAGTATACTGGCTATCCTCCACACCTGCATCCAGACGTGGAATATTGCTGGTAGGATTCTCTGGTGTCCAGGCACCTGATATATCGGTACTCCAGTTATGTCCTGTTCCACCATCACTTGACATCAAACCTTGATACTTGTGATCATAGAGTCGGCCACCTAATTGATAAGCGAACTGTACACTGAAATCAAAGCCATATGCAGTAGCACTCAAACCGAAACCACCATATGCCTTAGGAGCAGTAGAACCCTGATGAGCCTGCTGAGCATCATTGAAGACGTTGGTCACATTGTAGTCACCGTTGTCGGGATCAAGATAATACAAAGCATCTCCCAATTTAAGAGTCGACTTATCAAATTTATCGCTGAACGAATACTCGGAAGCATCGCCATGCCATACGCCAGCGTACGAGCGAATATACGATTCATAGATACTACCACCAGTTTCACGAATTAACATCGAGCCCTTTGTTACAGTAGGATAGTCGGTAATCTTATTCTTCAGTGTGGTCAGGTTAGCATTCACATCAACCGTAACATCCTTCATCTTCAATACTGTAGCATTCAACTGCACTTCAATACCGCGGTTATACATGCTACCCTCATTGACGGGATAGCTGTCATAGCCCTTTGAAACAGCAACTGGACGATAGTAAAGCATGTCTTTGGTCGTGCGGTTGTAGTATTCAATACTACCGCTCAAACGATTCTTCAACACAGAGAACTCAATACCGAAATTGGTAGAGGTACTCGTTTCCCAAGTGATATCACGATTACCTTTATAGCCATCGAATACAGGAACTGCTATACCATTAACATCACTAACCTTGTAGCGATCCTCTGCAGGATAGTAGTTTAAGTAGCCTTCGTACATCAAGGCATCGTTACCTTGTGAACCAATACTGGCCTTAATCTTCAATTCGTTCAGCCACGACTTAGTTCCCTCCATGAAACTTTCCTTAGAGATAAGCCATGCCACACCGAAGCTACCGAAGTCACCCCATTTGTGACCCTCAGCAAAACGGGAAGAAGCATCGCGACGATATGAAGCAGAAGCAAAGTACTTCTCCTTATAATTATACTGTGCGCGGAACAGCCAACCCAGAGTAGAATAGTTAACAGTATTTGAAACTGGCGTTGATGGATAAGAAATAGCATTATCCAACTCAGCCACGTCGCCCATATACAACTTCTGCTTCGAAGCCTCAAGTGTCTGATACTTCATGCGATAGTTCTCATGACCAGCCAAGAGGTCGATATTATGATCACCGAAACTGTGCTGGTAGGTCAACAGGAACTGACTGTTAATACCAATACGACGGTAGTGGTTTACATTAACAGAGCCACCTGACGATGATGAACTGCCATAATATGGGTTGTAGAGATTATTTTCACGTACATCAGAGATATTAGCACTGACATTGGTATTAAAACGCAATCCCTCAAGAGGCAGATCTATCAGTGCATAACCCTTAGTATTGATAGAGCTACGCTCCAAATTATAACTATTCAGAGATAGGTCAATCAGCGGGTTACCGGCTGAGAACTTACGCTTCCATGGGGTATTGGCACCAGTGTCCATGACAATGATACCCATGTCGTCAATCTTTTTGCTTCCATCGGCATTACGAACATAGAGTGGATAGATTGGAGCAATATTATCTGCAATATAGAAAGAGTTGCCAGACGAACCCCAGTCGTTCTGAGAACTCGGTGAGCCCTGCTTCTCATAAGCATAACCGAAGTTAGCACCAACCTTCAACCAAGACTTAGCCTGATAGTCTGCGCTCAAACGGCCAGTATAACGGCGATACTTAGAACTATTGATAATACCTTTCTCATCAAGAAGACCCAGTGACATGTAATATGTCAGACGTTCAGTTGCACCAGAAACTGTAGCATTATACTCCTGACGAAGATTATTGTCATTGTACATTTCTCCATACCAGTCATCAGGCGTATAGAAATAGTTGCCTTCTGTATAGCCAACAGTGGCATTAGGATTCAGCTTAAAGTTCGTACCAATCAAGGTTTCACCTGCAGGTACGGTATAAACCTTAGCACCAAGATTAGAATACAGGTTAGAGTTTGCATAATTATGAGCGGCAGTAACATCGCCACCGGCTGCTGAATAATAGCGCTGGTTATAAAGGGCGCGGTAGTAATTCTCGTAGTAGTCACCCGCATTCTCTATTACTTCATAATTGGGGACACCACGCTTATTCACACCCCAACGAGCGTTAAACGTCACCTTTGCATCCTCGCCACGTTTGGCAGTTTTGGTGGTAATAATCACAACACCGTTGGCACCACGGGCACCATAGATGGCACTGGCAGAAGCATCCTTCAATACGCTCATCGACTCGATGTCAGCAGGATTGATTGCAGTGATCTTTCCATCATAGGGAACACCGTCTACAACATACAACGGATTACTGCTAGCTGACATAGAACCGATACCACGCACACGGATGGTTGGGTCAGAACCTGGCTGACCAGTGTACTGAGTTACCTGTACGCCAGAAGCAGCGCCAGACAGTGCATCCAAAGCTGACGAAACCTGACGACGATTAATGGTAGCAGCGCCCACCTGTGTAGCAGCACCCGTAAATGCTGATTTCTTAGCAGTACCATAAGCCACAACGATCACCTCGTCCAGGGCTTTCTGGTCACTTGTCAGCACAATACGCATGTTCGGACGAGCACTCACTTCAATAGGTTCCATACCTACATACGTAATACGGAGCGTGTTCTTGCCTGCTGGCACTGTCAGCGAGAACTTACCGTTAGCATCGGTAACAGTACCGACCTGTGTTCCTACAACGAGTACGGAAGCACCAATGACGGGCTCACCATCCTCTTGAGAGGTAACGGTACCATTAACCTTAGTCTGGGCCAGCGCTGTTCCTACCATGAGGAGCATTGCAGCCAGAAGCATTGTTAATCTTTGTTTCATAAATCTCTCTCGTTTTAAATTATTAATTCATTTATGTTTGTAAATATTGATTTTCCCTTACAGTTTGCTTGACAGATGCTGTTATTTGGTAACATTTTGTACAAGTTGGCTGCAAATTTAATGAATAAAAAGGGAAACGCAAAGAATTTTATTAATTTTTTCTAAAAAATTGCAATTTTATTAACGCAAAACAAGTATTTTACGCATAAAAATGCTAAAACATCGAATAAAAATGTAATTTCATGATGCAAATAGGGTTGACTCCCAAAGCATACAATTACGGAGTCAACCCTATTTACAAAAAGACTATAGGTCTAGCGGTTCAGCAGTTTGCGGCCTTTGTATATCAGCAAGCCCTTCGTTGTAGGACTGACGCGCTGGCCATGCAGATTATAAACTGGAACACTCTTGTCGCCGATGTCCTGACGCATCTCTACGATGCCCGTTGGAGCCTCGACTTCAGTCAGCGAATCCATCAAGTACAATTCATCAATAACCGTACCGTTTATTATATCCGTACCATAGATAGCCTTTACATCAAAGTACTTACCATCATAATTTGAAGGCACTTTTATGTTCTTTATATTAAACTTGTTCCACAGACGGGCACGATTGTCACCACCAACAGCATATACGCCACCATCTTGCACCAGTTTGACGGCCTTGACAAGCACGAAATCGGCATAGTCTGCTTCTGTCAGGTCTTCGAACCGCACCTCACGAGGTGTCACTCCTGAACCTGCCGTGATTGTCAAACCTTCAGCAGAGGTTGCGTCGGTAGCAGAAAGCAATGGCATCATATTCTCAACACCCACTTTGGCATAAAGCATTCCGTTGACGATATCGTTACGCTTGAGTCCGAGATTCATATTCTTCAGAATGATGGCTCCAGAAGCGTCGCGGATGTACACCTGTGTACCATTGACATAAGTGACCTCGGCACCCAGCAAGTCTAACAGCACCTCTGTATCAACAGGCAACTGCTTGATCTGGGCAATATTATAGGTCGGAACGTTGATGACAGAAACCTGACAACTGGCCGTCTTACCATTGTTACTGGTAGCAGTAATGGTGCAGGTGCCTTCAGTCACGCCAGTAACACGTCCTTGCTTATCGACTGAAGCTATTGACGGGTTGTCACTTTTCCACGTCAGCGTATATTCTGCATAATCCGGGTCTGCCACAGGTGTCAACTGTAGCGAGCCACCGACAGGCAGCTCTGCCTTTTCAGGCAGTGTCAGGCTTTCAAGTGTGAGGGCATTCGTAACGTCAAATGACACGACACCCTTACTCATTTTGATATTGAACAGTCCCCACTTGGTAGCCTTACCACTCCACGTCTTGAGGTTTGCAGGTTGCGTCCCATGGTGAAGTTCCGTCACGTTGCCTTGTCCTGGGAAGGGATCATAGGTGGTACTAGTTATATTGGAGGTCATCTTTTCTTGACCACGCGCCCTTACCAGTTCATAATAGTTTCGCTCTGCATAGGCATTGACCTTATTGTCATACCATACTTGTTTGTTGCTGAGGTCTACACGGTAAACCAGCATGCCACTACCTGGCAGATAGGCATCCCATTTATAGCTGCCATTCTGACGGTTTTCCAACAAAAAGAACTCGTTTTTCACAGGCGAATCGATTCGCAGACCTGTATAACTGGTGTGCAACGGTTCCAATTGATAGCTACCCTCAGTCTCTATCTTCTGAGGCTCATCAGTAAAACCTACAGAGTAGCGCTCGTAAAGGGAATAGCCCACAGGGGTATAGCCCCTATTCAAATAACAGCCCTGATCCATGACCGACCATTCGCCAGGTGTGATGCTCTGGCCGTTCTCTTCATAGTTAGAGTCATAGAAATCGGGCAGACCCAACACATGGCTGAATTCGTGACAGATGGTACCAATACCGTCAATATAAACGCTACTGGGCTTAGAAGTAACACCTGCCAACTCAGTAGCGCTGGCATAGTCCCCTAGTCTGACACCATCACGATAAACATAACGATATTGGCCATTCTGTTGCTCAAGGATATAAGAGCGGTGTGGCCACCACAGATTCTTATCGTTACCGACATAGTTTGCTCCATTACCTGCTATCACGAAGAATACCAAGTCTACGATTCCGTCATTGTCGCCATCGTAATCTTTATAGTTAACGTCTGCGTTTGCAGAATCAACGGCTGCGAGAATAATCTTATTTGCATTTGAAGTACTTTCAGGATCGTACTGACTGAAGTCGACTGTATAAGGACCTGCTATATCAAACTGGGGTTTGAACTTGCCACCTGAATTGTCTGAGAAGTAGTCGCGGACACTACCCGTCATTTTTGTGCCATCGAATCCGGAATAGTCTTCCTTATTCACCATGTCCGTAATAATATCCTTGTAGTCCGGACGTGAGAACTCCTTATCGTTGAACTGCACCAGGACTATCAGGCCCTTGAACTTCGAATAGTTGGTAGCTCGATTCCCTTGGGCTCGGCGTTGTGCACCAGCAGTTTCCACGAGTGACTTCATTTCAGCCACCTTAGCATCCATCTCTGGAGCCTGATATTTCTTGACGCCCACTAAGAAAGCCTGCTCGTCAGCAGAGCGTTCAGCCTCGTCATGCGCCACACGTGCCGTAGGCTGAAGTCTGCCATCCTTCCGCTCGGCATACACATAGTAGCCACGCTGATCTTTCACCACACTATAGCCATCAGCCGTCGTATTAAAACTCAGCCACTCGTCGCCAACCAGGCGCAGGGTTATATAACTGCCGTCAGGCTGTTGCACCTTCACAGTACCCGGATGTGCCGGTACGGCCTGCATAGCCACCACACACAGTAACAGGGTAACAGATAATAATAGTAGTCTCTTCATCATTTGTCGTAATATTCTTATTTGCTTGCAAAGTTACAAAATAATAAGTATATATGCAAATAAAATGGCCAAAATCCGACTTTTTCAGCACCCATTTTACAGTGTTAAATATTGATTATTGACGATTGACGAATTGACGTTTTCATAAATTTTGTTGGCTTAAGGAGATATAAGCACTAAAATTTTGACGCTTATTTAGATAAAAGTGTAATCTATATAATAATATTATATAGATTAGTTTATTTGTTTTTCTTTTTAAAACAGCAAAACGTCAATCGTCAATACGTCAATTCGTCAATATCTCAAATCTGTCATGCTCGGAGCTCGAAGGCCACGAGCTCGGACCTCGTGAGGCATCTACTCGGACCTCGTGACCCGTCTGCTCGGAGCACGTGAGGGTTCTCGCACAGAGGCTGTTGTTTTCTCACACGGAGTCACAGAGTCACATGGAGTATTTTTGCGAAAAATAAGGGCGAAAAATAGGGGTCAAAAAAGTCGGATTTCGGCCCTTCTATTTGGAGAAGAGCACGAAATTGCGTACCTTTGCATTGCCACACAGATAAATATAGTAAGTCGTCGAACATAGGGGAAAAATAAAATCGGGAGAGCTGTGAAGCCCTCCCGAAAGATGGAGTTATAAGTAGTGATTACTTATTCATGAACTTCATGCCGTTCTTGATAACAAGACCCTTGAAGCTGTTGTCAACACGCTGACCTGCCATGTTGAACATAGTAGCGTTAGTGGCCTTGACATTCTTCTTAACTGCGTCAATACCAGAAATTTCCACTTCACCCTGGATAACATAAATGGGAGCCTCAGACTTCACACCACGACCATGGATGTAGAGTTCTGCATAACGTCCCTTGGTTCCTGCAGGCAGAGGCTCGCAAGTTGCACTAACGATATTCAAATTATAGTCATCAAAGTTCGAAGTATCAACATTCAAAGAAAGAACCCACTCAGGAACATCCTCTGCATAGTAGTATTCCTCCGACATATCCCCATTATACCAAGGCTGGGCGGTGTAAACATAGACACCAGGCAGGTTACCAGCGGTTGTAACTACTGCACTCTGTGTACCATCGTCAGAAACCTGAAGATAGTTAGTCTTCTCAATAGTATCCTCACCATTTGACAAAGTTGTTTCAACCTCTAAAGCATCAAACATGGCAGTGAAACCAAACTTGATAGCAGATCCCGTATAATAGTGATTATAAGTTTTATCTACTTCAGAATAATATACCTGGAAAACGCCATCGTCAACACCAGTAATTTCTTCATCAATACCAGAAGAAGCGGCTATGCCGACATCAACACCTTCTTCATCAAGACCGATAACCTTCACACGGAATTGCTGATCAATGGCAAAGGGCTCAACCATCACACCACCAAAATCGTCAACAGACTTTTGTGTAAATGTAACCGAATAACGCTGGTATTTACCTGTTGGCGAATAATTTGAAGAACCAACAGGACCATATAGTGCAAAATCATCAATGCTTGCTGTTAGCGTAGCAATTGTATCACCTGTCTGAGAAATCTTACCTTCTTCACTAGTCGTTGTACCCAAAACGAGAAGAGTCAGTTGGCCACCTTCAGGCAGAGGACTCTGGGTTACTGACTTTAAGATGATATACATATCTTCAACATAGAGTGGGCTCATAGGTTTCGGATAATCTTGATAGAAAGCCTTACAGACACCAATACCGCGACCTGCAGAAGTAGCATCAAGCGTACCTGTACCATAAAGGTAACCTGTGCTCAGACTACCCCAGCCATAGCCAGACTGTCCCTGATTGCCATGGTCATTGATAAATGCCATATTAGTAACGGAGTCTACCGAAATTCGTGTGAAATAGCTGGCATATTTTTCATCGGCTCCCCAATATGCGCCAGGATAGCCAATGGTGAACGAGTCAGTCACCTGTTCGTCACACAATGTAGGAGCAGCAAGATAATAGCCTGGACTTAAAGAAGCCGTATAGCTACCATCCTCGTCAGCATTTTCAGTCAAATCTCTGTAGTTTCCACTGCTAATATAGTTAAAATGCCACTTGTTTGTGGTAGGATTCTCCGACATATTCTTAAATGTAAAATCCTGCCAAGGAGCTACATAGACAAAAGTCGCACCCCAGCCACTACCTTCTTTATCCCAACAACCATAAGTAGCACCCTCAGGAAGAGTATAATAAAGATTAGTAGCCTTGGAACGGCGTGAGACCTTAGCCCCATCTTCCAACGATTGGAAAGCAGGAGCCTTCAATTGACTCATCTCTGGCATCTTTGTCATTTCACCTTTATTGATGAATTTCGATACCTGAGCAAAACCTGAAGAAGCGGCAACGAGCATTGCCATCATAAGTAAAGTTTTCTTCATAATTGTAAAGTTTTTAATTAATAAATGTAAGTACATACGAAATATTAGAATCCAATGCAGATGTTAGCTTTAATGTTGACAAATTGAATACTGTATTATCTTTATCAGCAACAAAAGATCCTTCAATAGCATTAAGGAATGGTTCTATACCTTTAATACTATTCATCACAGTCTGTGCATTACCTTGTAACTGACGATTACTGATTGAAATTCCCTGCTCGTTATAAGAAAAATCATAATAGACTTGCAAATGAGCCGTAGAACTTCTGACACGATAAGTAATATCCAATTTAAGTTTGCCATAATCAGCAGATTTCTCATCATTAATCAAAGATAACTGCACAGTTTGCAAAGTATAGTTGGTATTAAACTTACGGAAGCTATTGTACATTTCTTCATAAATTGCCTTCATAGACTCAGACATCACTGAGGCACGCTGGAGCTGCCATTTATGATTATTACCCATAGCATCCCCATAGAAAATATTAGGATTAGGACCTTCAACAACACCTATCTCACCTTGCACACCTTCAAATAAGTCTTTCTCTTCATTGTATTTCAGTTCCTGAACCTTCAAATCACCAAAGGCAAGAGCCTCACGGAAGCGAAAATAGTACTTACCGTCATTCTTAGTAATCAGGAAAGCATGATCTGTGGTCTGAGAAATGGGGTCACCACCAAGGGGATACATGCTTGCAATACCAGAAGAGGCATTGGTCACCACCATCGTCGTGTCGCCTACACGCAGCAAGCAGTCGTTAGGAGCAGAACTGGAGAATACGGTATTCTGGAAATCCTGAACATCCTTCAGATACTCCTCGAAATTGGTATCGTCAGGCAAACGGGTCAGACGGTTATAGGTTGCACGCTTCTTACCCTTCAGCATGCCATACTTAGCACCTTCATCAATGTTGAGAATAACAAACTCATAGTCGCCTTCATAACCCTGACCTGTCTGATAGATACCAGGATCAGAGAATGTGTGAAGACACTTGTTGTAGGTATTAAAACTCAGAACAGTACCCTGGTCAGAAATGACCTCCCACAGGGAAGTATCAGTCAAATACTTACCGTCACTCAGTTCATTCTGCATAGCCTGAACAACAGAGCCATCCTTCTTGAACTGATTCAGAATGAGGTAGCCACTACCCTTAGGGGCCTCATCAGTATTCAACGGATAATACTCCATCACCCATGTTGTTCCTCCCAAGCGCTCAGTATAGGCCTTCTTCGACTCCATCAGTCGCTCGGCAGCAGAAGAGCTGAACAGATCGTCCTCTTCTGATACGCAGCCAGTGAACAGCATAGCTGTCAAAGAGAAGAACAGTGATATTGAAAATAATTTCTTCATATTTATTATCGTCTTTTTCTGTTTTAACTTTCTATTTCACGCTTACTTAACTATCATATCAGCCTTATAGCGTTCTACCATCTGTCGCAGTTCCTCCATCAAAGTGGTACCATCAGGACGAACATAGGTCAGTGCATTGATGGGAAGACCCTTCTCATCGAGCACCAAGTGGTCGTTCTCATCATAGATATACTGTTTGTGCTGTACAGCATAGCGGACAGCATCAAGATCGTAGTTGAAATTGGTCTTCAGCCACTCGCGAACCATATCTAACTTCTTCAAAATCACCTCACGACCAGTCTCCTGATTATTCTTGTCGACAATGCTCAAGTAGACTATCTTACCATTAGCATCAGGCACTGCATAGCCATTGGCATCACGCTGAATGTACTTACGTACAACCTGACAAGTAATAACCTTTCCACCACTGGTCGTACCGTCCTTGAAGTAGTAGCCTACAGAGTCACGATGAGCCTGACCACGCAGACATTTGGCGTTAATCTTCTGCCAGTAGTCATAATCTACGTCAGTAGACAACTCCCAACTCTTGGTAGCACCATCGAGCATATTGGCCCAAGTGACAGAGTCCTTCACAATATAGTTAGCAATGACCTCTACCCAGTCCTCACGAGCCTGCGAAGAGGCATACTTTGACACGAAACCTTCGCCAAGCGCTACAGAGTCGGGCGTATCCTGCCAACCTGCCGTGTTATAGAACTTATTGGAAATCAGATTGAAATCTGTTGGATAATTGATGTTCTGATGCAGGATGTGCGAGAACTCATGGTGCATGGTCTTGAAGAAATACTCGTTCAGATTGTCCAAGTCAGAAGGAATCAGCTTTTCTGCATTGTAAAGCGTAATCTTCAGACCACCCTCAGCCGTACCCAATCTTATTGTACCACTGGTGGGGTTGTAAGCAGGCGAACCAATGATATGCATCACGCGTGGGCTGTACTTCTTAAGGAACTCGTCACCTACCACGTCACGATATACATCGTACCACAAATACTTATTCAGCACGGCCAGATTGACACACTGGTCGTAAGAACAAGGCGTCAGGTTATAGTCCATATCAGAGCCGATATCCTGCAACTTATACAGATAGCGCATGTTATATGGTTCCAGGAAGTTCACCTTTACAAAAGTATCCAACGGGAAGGTATAGAGGCTACGATCCAGGGGATATTCCTTCGTATCGAAGATAGTTGCTGTGAAATCATCGTCCTTACACGACGACAGATTCAGCGTTGTCAGAGCCACAAGGGCCAACAATATGATATTTAGTTTCTTCATATCTAATACCTCCTTCTTTTATTTTTCATTAGAAATCATCAGCGGAGTAGCTGGTGCGACACTGCTGTTACCACCTTCCATGCTGACTGCAGGATGTGAGTTCTCAAGACCAGAGAGTAATACCTCCTGTGGCAGTTCGATGGCCAATCGACGATCATGAGCCTTAATCTCGTACTTAACGGCATCAGGTCCATAAACGTGAGTATAGGAAATACCCAGACGCTTCAAGTCAAAGAATCGCAGACCCGTCCATGCAGTCTCATAACGACGCATATCGTTAATGGCATTCATATAAGTAACCTGCTCAGGAGTCACTACAAATGAAGGACTGATTTCCTGAGTAAAGTTCCAGTCAGCAAACACATTACTATGAGAACCTGCCTGAGTGGACGCATACCATGAATCCATAGCAGCCTTTGTGGGAGCACTAAGACCTGTAGCATAAGCTGCTTTTGTACTCTCAGAGAAGTTCTGACGGCTATTCTCGTAAGCAATGAGGTCTTCCACACATCCTGCCAAATCTTTATTACCTAAAAGCTCTGCTTCAGCACGCTCCAAAAGAAGTTCTGTGCAGGTAAACTCACGACGGATGATGTGGGGTGTACCGATACCTGCAACCTTGTCAGAATACTCAAAACGCTCTGCAATACGCGAACTCTTATAGCCATGGTCTGAGTTGCCATCCCAATAGTACTTGTCAGCAACACCAGCAACAGGATTCCAGTAATATCTTGAGCAACTGGTCAAGTGTCCATACACATCGCGCAAAGCCTTACCTGCTGTTGCATAGCGATAACCCACAGCTCTACGCCAGTGAACTGAGTTAGTAACTACAAGCAGCAGATTGTTGGGCTGGTCAGGACCTTGCCAAATTTCAGCATAGTCAACAGCGTTTGTAGCTTCATCGTTAGCTGCCCAGTTATACAATATCGTAGGCAGACTGGCGCGACCTTCCGTCGTATTGTCACCCAAAACGACATTGGCATGCTCAATAACCTTGGCATAGTCACGCTTATAGAGATAGAAACGTGCAGCAAAAGCGTGGGCAGCCTTGTTGTTGAAGTGCCACTTGGGCTTCTGGAAATTCAGATCGCTCTGATATTTCAAGCCACGTTCAAGATCTTCCTGAATATGCTTGTAGGTTGCTGTAACGCTCTCACGGTCATACTGTCCATGCACAATATCCTCAGGAGCAGTAACATAAGGAACACCTACATCCAATTTACTCAATTCCTCATCACGATATGCCTGTGAGAAGACATTTACAAGTACAAAATGGTTATACGCACGAGTCAGATAAGCCTCAGCATATGCAGCCTTCATAGCATTAGAACACTGGTCTAAGGGTTGGTCGCCACGCAGGTTATCCAATACGCTGATAGCATGATTAGCTACAGCGATAGCCTTATAGCCATCTTCCCATATCCAAGACGGAGAGTCCCAGCTGGTACTGGACTTTACAGGCTCAAAACAGAATGCTTCATCGTCCATGCGGTTATAAGATGTCAGGTTAAAACGAACCTCTATCTCATCACCACCCGACTGAGTAGCCTTGAAAGGCGCATTAATATCAATGATGTTATCACTAGACACCTCACACATCCAACCGTAGTTAGTCTCTGAATAAGCAGTACCTAACAGCATTACAACATCTTCGACAGACGTCAACTCAACACGCTCATCGGGTGTCTTGTCAAGGAAGCTGTCAGAGCATGAGGTCAATCCTAAGCCTAAAGCGAGAATCGATATTCCTATATATTTTTTCATATTAATATGCTTCTTTATTCTTTCATTTTTCATCATTCATATCTCTTACATTCCCAGACGAACAGTCAATGTGAACTGCTTAGGCATAGGCGTTGCCACACCACCAGAATTAACAAACTCAGGATCCTGACCATTCAGCTTCTTGTCAGAATAGAGCAGACAGAGATTCGTAGCATCCAGTTTCAGAGAACAAGTACTCAGTCCTATTCTGTTAATCAGCTGACGGGGGAAGTCATAGGTCAGAGAGACATCCTTCAGACGGATAAAGCCACCATCGGCCACGCGGGCTGTAGAGTAGTTGTATGCATTATAAGCATAACTTAAATGCTGGATGTCACGATACTGACGACGGCTGGCAATAGTAGGAATATCGGTGATATTCTCATCGCCAGGCTGCACCCAACGATTCTTGAACTCCTTAGGCATAGCACTCATATCTGAGTAGGCAGAAGAGAATGTCGGATCAAGACGAATCTTATTACCAAATGAATAGGTCACGAAGACATTCAGACGCCAGTTCTTCCATGAAATGGTATTATTCAAACCACCAGTGGTAGTAGGTTCTGTCGGACCTTCATACTTCAGGAAGTCAAGTTTCTCGTACTCCTGGAAATTAATGTCTGTCAAAGTCTTTACACCATCTTCATTAATAATCTGTGGAAGACCTTCATCATTCAACCCAACAAATGGAATAGAGAACAAGGCAGAAACGGGATAGCCCTCACGGTAGTGGTTGCTAGACGAACCACTAACAAGACTTACCACATTAGAGCGCGACTTCAAGTCAGTAATCTCGTTCTTGGCATAAGAGAAGGTAAAGTCCGTATTCCACGACCAGTCTTTAGTCTGAATGTTATGAGATGAAATGGTCAACTCAACACCATGCGACTTCATAGAAGCCACGTTGGCCATTTTGTTAATAAAGCCACCAGCACCCTGGGTCTGAGTATAACCAATCAAGTCGTAGTTGTTACGCCAATAAATATCGAAGTTCATATTCAAGCGGTTATGCAGGAAACCAGCATCAAAACCAAGGTTGAACTCATGCTTCTTTTCGTAGGTCAACTCTGTATTAGCAATATTACTCAATACGGTAACTGTCTCCATCTGATCGCCTTGTGGACGCCAAGCATTGGTAGAATAGTAGATGGGCAGAGCATTCGACACATACGATGGTCCACGATCGGCAGTCAGCGAATAAGAAACGCGGAATGCCATGTGAGAAACAGCGTAGTTGATTTTCTCAAACCACTTCTTCATAAAGTCTTCCTCGTGAGCATTCCATGCACCTGACACGTTCCAGGTAGGCAACCAACGTGCACTACGAGCCTTACCCAGTTTATTGGTACCTTCGTAACGGAGGGTTCCATTCACCACATAGCGTCCTTTGAACGAGTAGTTAGCATTGACGAAGTATGCCAAGTTACGTGACCAGGACTTAGAGAAAGAACTAAGCACAGTTCCTTCCTCTTTGGCCTGCTTGTAGAATTCTGGAGTAATAGTAACCAAACGGGCGGCATTATAGTCCACACCATAATCGGAATGGAAAATCTGGTCCTTATCAGTCTTATTGGCTTCCATACCACCAAAAAGTCCCAAGATGTGAGTATCATTCCATACCTTATTAAACTGTACAGTACCACGGAAGTCTAACTGGCGCACCATGTAGTCGTTACGCGTATAGATACCACCCTTCGGCATCACTGAGATTGGCAGTGAATTGGGTTTATCCGGATCGGTATACAGGTATGTGTTGCTATACTGGATATTCGGATTATTGACACCAGCACGATAGGCCTCTGCCTGATTACTCTCATTCAGGATAAAATGTTCCTGTGAGGTCTTTTGTGTACGATAGGCACCAAGGGCGTGAATTTCCAAGCCCTGAATAGGTTTCCAAGTCAACTCGCCCTGGAATTTCATATCAGAAATCGACAGGTCGATATAGTTGTTATCCAACTCCTTGAAGATGTTAAACGGAGCATAGTTACGAGTATAGGTGGCATCAGGATCCAGCGTACGTGCTGTATTCATAGCATAGCTGAAGGGGTTGATGTCGAATGAACGATTCACAGCACCACTAACCACGTCAGTAGAACGAGCCAACGTACCAGGAGCCTTCTGGTCACGATAAGAACCATTTGTCAGAATGCTGACAGTCAACTTCTTAGAGAGGTTAAATGAGGCATTCATGTTTGCAGTATAACGTTCGACCTTAGAGTCTTTCGTCCATCCTGGATCATACATAGCAGACACAGAAGCATACAGACTGGCCTTCTCAGTACCCGTTGAGATGCTAACAGAATGGTTCTGAATGATATTGTTGGTAAACAACAGGTCGAACCAATCCGTATTACGGAACTCGGCCTCCTGAAGATAAGCATTCATGGCAGCATCGGTATATGGCAAGGAATAAGTACCATCACCGTTGTATTTGGCAATCTGAGAATACATACGGCCATACAAACCAGATGACGAACTATTTGCCAGATTCGAGAACTCCAGCCAGCCCTTCTCGCCCATTTCCTTATAGATACCCATCTGCTCCTGAGAGTTTGAGATGTTGTAGTTGCTATAAGAAGGCTTCAAACGATAAGTAAACTCACCTGTGTAATTCACAGTACTACGACCAACCTTACCACGCTTGGTAGTCACGACGACCACACCAGCCATAGCACGAGCACCATAGATAGAAGTAGCAGAACCATCCTTCAATACCTGGAACGACTCAATATCGTCAGCACTCAAGCCTGCAATAGCATTTGAAATCAGCGTGACAGCGTCACCAGAAGACAAATCATCGGCACTTACGTCAACAGCATCCTCCTGTATCACACCATCAATCACCCATAGTGGTTTAGAGCTACCATAGATAGACGTAGCACCACGAACGCGGATTTTGGGAGCCGTACCAAAGGTACCTGATACATTCTGCACGCTAACACCGGCAGCGCGGCCTTCCAAAGCACGACTGACGTCAGCAACGCCGTCCAGTTTAGCCTTCTCAGCATCAACCTTTGTTGTAGCACCTGTAAACAGACGTTTATCCTGTTTCATCATACCTACAGCAACAACTTCGCCTAGGGTATGAGCGTCAGCCGTCAGTGTGATCTTCATGCCATCCTGAGGCTTTACGGTTACTGTAACCATACCGACATAGCTTATCACAAGCTTTTTCCCTGCAGGAACATTAATCGAAAAATGTCCGTCAAGGTCGGTCTTTGTTCCTTGTCTTGATCCTTGAATCATAACGGTTGCACCGATACATGGCTCACCGGTTTCTTCAAAGACTGTTCCTGTAATCTTGTTCTGAGCCAAGGCAACGCCAAGACTTAAGAACATACAGGCGAGAAACATTGTAAATCTTTTCTTCATATTAAGTTCTGTTATATATGTGTTTAATTAATTTTATGTACGCGTACATTTTTATTATATAAGCCCATACAAAAGACAATACGCCTTCGCACAGACATACAACCTGCAAAGGTACGATAACATTTTATAAAAAACGAATAAATTTATAAAAAACTTGCAGATTGAGGCAATAATTTAACTATTTTGCCACTTCATCTACCATAATTATGTGATAAAGGGTTAAAAAGTGTCACTTTGAAAAATCTTATTTCACTAGTATCACCAAATATTTACTGGTCGACCAGAACAATTGTGGGTTCTGGATGCGCAACACATATTGTTTCTGTGCATCTTGCTCCAGCTTATAGCTAGAAGCCGGATGTGAAGTCAGCAGTTTGGCGGAACGGCTGTAGAGACGTATTTCCTTATCAACCCGGATATCAATTTTGGTAAAGTAATCGCGATTAAAGTTCGACTGTAACACCTTACCATCCTGTATGATATGCTGCTCTTTCAATTCTGACTTCGTGCCATAGACAAGCCATGCCGTATTCAACTGTTTGTCCTGAGTAGAGATGGTTTGAGATTTCTGGGTTGTTTCTTCACGCAACGTATTAACATTATCAGAGAGGTCTTCCACCTTTTCCGTCAGTTCACCAATCTGCACATCCTTGGCCTGGAGTTCAGCCTGCAGTTGACGTATCTGCGTATCCTTTTCTGCCATCTGACGAGTCAGATTTTCTATCGTTTGCCTTAACTGCTCGCTATTGACAGAGCCCTGACGTACCTGATTACGCAACTTATTAATCAGTTCGCGATTCTGCTGCATAGCCTCTTGAATATACTGCATATTTTCACGGATACGTTCTATTGACGATACACCCTCTACCTGACGGGCAATGGATACACGCTGTTCTGCCTCGTTAATGGCACGAAATCCTGCCTCGATATCATTCATTGTACCCATGATGTCGTTTATCTCATTATCCTTTTGCTGGATAATATTCTCCAACGAATCACGCTGTTGTGCAAAAATCAAATCCTTCGTATTATCAGCTTTCTGACCACACCCCATCAACATAAAAGAAAGGGCAAAAAGGTAAAAAGGCAAAAACTTCTTCATCACGATTTTCAATTATAATTACTTATTTCATTTATTATTTAGCGCTGCAACCCGCAACGACAATCACAAACTCGCCACGTGGCTCATGCTCCTGAAAATGGGATATGACTTCAGCCAACGTTCCTCGCACACTCTCTTCGTGGACCTTGGAAATTTCGCGACAAGCACTCACCTGACGCTCAGGACCAAACACCTCACTAAATTGCTGGAGTGTCTTCAACACACGATAGGGTGACTCATAGAATATCATGGTCCGCTCTTCGCTGGCAAGTGACTGTATCTTGGTCTGACGTCCTTTCTTCTGAGGCAGGAAACCCTCAAAGCAGAAACGATCGCAAGGCAAGCCACTAGACACCAAAGCAGGAACGAAAGCCGTAGCACCCGGCAATGTCTGTACCTCTACACCTGCACGAACGGCCTCCCGAACCAAGAAAAAGCCAGGATCACTGATACCAGGAGTGCCAGCATCACTAATAAGAGCAACAGTCTGACCTGCCAACAGACGCTGTACAATGCCTGCACTCGTACCATGTTCATTGAATTTATGGTGCGACAACAGTTGATTCTTAATATCAAAGTGCTTCAAAAGAATACCCGAAGTACGGGTATCCTCAGCTAGCACGACATCAGCCTCCTTCAGAACGCGAATGGCCCTCAATGTCATATCTTCCATATTTCCCACGGGCGTGGGTACTATATATAATATGCCCATTATGGGTGCAAAGGTAGTGCAAACCGAATAAAATACCAAATTTATTTGGATATTTTTGAAGTTTACACTATCTTTGCAGCATGATTACATATCCGACAACGGGCGAAGCACGCCGTCCAGGAAGAATAGAAGTAGTGTGCGGTTCCATGTTCTCCGGAAAAACCGAAGAACTGATTCGTCGTCTGCGCCGCGCCCAGTTTGCAAAACAGAAGGTGGAAATCTTCAAACCCGCTATCGACACGCGCTATAGCGATGAAGAGGTGGTGAGCCACAACCACAACGCCATTCCCTCTACGCCCATCGACTCTTCAGCCAGTATCCTGCTACTGTCGAGCGATATAGAAGTGGTTGGCATTGACGAAGCTCAGTTCTTCGACATGGGATTGATTGAAGTTTGCAACGAACTGGCCAACAGAGGTGTACGCGTCATCATCGCAGGTCTCGATATGGACTTCAAAGGCATTCCCTTTGGACCCATGCCTGCCCTTTGTGCCATTGCCGACGATGTCACGAAGGTGCACGCCATCTGTGTCAAATGCGGTTCATTGGCCTATGTCAGCCACAGAACTGTGCAGAACGACAAGCGCGTACTGTTAGGCGAAACGCAAGAGTACGAGCCACTTTGCCGCGACTGTTATCAGCAAGCTATAGCTGAGGAAAAAGCAAAAAACGAAAAAACATCGCAATAAATTTGGCTGTATCGAAAATAATTCGTACCTTTGCACCCGCTTTTAAGCAACGGAGATCCGTTAGCTCAGTTGGTAGAGCACAACACTTTTAATGTTGGGGTCTTGGGTTCGAGCCCCAAACGGATCACAAAACACGATTAAGCAGGAGAGCCCATAAGGGTCCTCCTAATTTTTTTTGAAAGACTATAATATAAGATTCTATGATAGAGAAAAAGTTTAAGAGAACAACTGTGACCTCTGCCCTGCCCTATGCCAACGGTGGTGTGCATATTGGTCACTTGGCTGGCGTCTACATCCCAGCAGATATCTACGTGCGCTACCTGCGTCTGAAGAAAGAGGATGTCATGTTTATCGGAGGCTCTGACGAGCATGGCGTACCCATCACGGTACGTGCCCGCAAGGAGGGCATCACCCCACAGGACGTGGTAGACCGCTACCATAAGATGATTAAGGACTCGTTCGAGGAGTTTGGCATCTCGTTCGATATCTATAGCCGTACCACCTCGGAGACGCACCACAAGTTTGCTGCCGAGTGGTTCCGCAAGCTCTACGACGAAGGCAAGCTGGTGGAAGAGACCACCGAACAGCTGTACGACGAGGAGGCCAAGCAGTTCCTGGCTGACCGCTACGTGACGGGCGAATGTCCCCACTGCCACAACGAGGGCGCATATGGCGACCAGTGCGAGAAGTGCGGACGCGACCTGAGTCCTACGGAACTCATCAACCCCAAGTCGACCATCAGTGGTTCTACCCCCGTTCTGAAGGAGACCAAGAACTGGTATCTGCCCCTGAACGAGTATCAGGAGTGGTTGAAGCAGTGGATTCTGGAGGGTCACAAGGAGTGGCGCCCCAACGTGTATGGCCAGTGCAAATCGTGGTTGGAGATGGACTTACAGCCCCGTGCCATGACGCGCGACCTGAACTGGGGTATCCCCGTACCCATCGAGGGTGCTGAGGGTAAGGTGCTGTATGTATGGTTCGACGCGCCCATCGGCTACGTCTCAAATACTGTTGAGCTCTGCGAGAAAGAGCCTCAGAAATGGGGATCGTGGGAAAAATGGTGGCAGGATGAGGACACCCGTCTGGTGCACTTCATCGGTAAGGACAATATTGTGTTCCACTGCATCATCTTCCCAGTGATGATGAAGGCTCATGGCAAGTATATCATGCCTGACAATGTGCCATCGAACGAGTTCCTGAACCTGGAGAACGACAAGATTTCGACTTCGCGCAACTGGGCCGTCTGGTTGCACGAATACCTCGTGGATATGCCTGGTAAGCAGGACGTGCTGCGCTATGTACTGACAGCTAACGCCCCTGAGACGAAGGACAACAACTTCACCTGGAAGGACTTCCAGGACCGCAACAACAACGAATTGGTGGCTGTATACGGTAACTTCGTGAACCGCGCCCTGCAGCTCACGAAGAAATATTGGAATGGTGTAGTACCCGCCTGTGGTGAGCTGAACGACACGGACAAGGCTACCCTTGCTGAGTTTAAGGATGTAAAACAGAAGGTGGAGACGCTGCTGGACCAGTTTAAGTTCCGCGATGCCCAGTTTGAGGCCATGAATCTGGCACGTATCGGTAACCGCTATATCACTGAATGCGAGCCTTGGAAGGTGTGGAAGTGCGACTGCAAGCGCTGCGAGACCATCCTGAACATCTGCTTGCAGCTGACTGCCAACCTGGCTATCGCCTTCGAGCCCTTCCTGCCATTCTCAAGCAAGAAACTGCGCGAGATGCTGAATCTGGAGAGCTTCGAATGGGACGAGCTGGGAAGCACCGACCTCTTGAAAGCCGGTCACCAGTTGGGTGAACCACAGCTGCTCTTCGAGAAGATTGAGGACGACGTCATCCAGAAGCAGTTAGACAAGTTGGCAGAGACCAAGAAGCAGAACGAGGCTGCCCAGCAGAAGGCTGCGCCCATCAAGGATACTGTAAGCTTTGAGGACTTCGAGAAGTTGGACATCCGCGTAGGCCTTATCAAGGACTGTCAGCGCGTACCCAAGTCAAAGAAGCTGCTGCAGTTTACTATCGACGACGGCACAGGCAAAGACCGCACCATCCTCTCGGGTATTGCTGCCTTCTACGAGGATCCCTCCGTGCTGATAGGCAAGCGCATCCTCTTCGTGGCCAACTTCGAGCCTCGCAAGATGATGGGCATCGAGAGCCAGGGCATGATTCTCTCGGCTGTCGACTTCGACGAGAGTCTCAGCGTGGTGACGACGACCAAGGATGTGAAGCCAGGATCCCAAGTAGGATGAAACAGTACGATTACTTGATTGTGGGGGCTGGCCTCTTTGGCGCGACCTTTGCCTATCTGGCCAAGCAGGCAGGCAAGCGCTGTATGGTCATCGACAAACGTCCACACACGGGTGGTAACGCCTACTGTGAGGATGTTGATGGTATTCATGTACACAAGTACGGTGCACATATCTTCCACACCAAGAATAAAGAGGTATGGGACTTTGCTAATAGCTTGGTTACCTTCAACCGCTATACCAATTCGCCCATCGCCAACTATAAGGGGCGCCTCTACAACCTCCCGTTCAATATGAACACCTTCTATCAGATTTGGGGTGTCAAAACGCCAGAGGAGGCTAAGGCAAAGATAGAAGAGCAGCGGAGGGAGATGGAGGGCCGTACGCCACAGAATCTGGAAGAACAGGCTATCTCGTTAGTAGGACGCGACATCTACGAGATTCTCATCAAGGACTATACTGAGAAACAGTGGGGACGTAAATGTACAGAACTTCCCGCTTTTATCATCCGTCGTCTGCCCGTCCGTTTGACATTCGACAACAACTACTTCAACGATCCCTATCAAGGCATCCCCATCGGAGGCTATAATGTGCTGACGAACCAATTGCTTGATGGCATCGAAGTCAGGCTCAGCACCGACTTCTATGCTCATCGTCAAGAACTGGAGCTTCTGGCTGAAAAGATTGTCTATACAGGCGCTATCGACGAATACTTCGACTATCAACTGGGCAAACTCGACTGGCGCACCCTGCGCTTTGAGCACGAGCGACTGGACATTTCTGATTATCAAGGCAATGCCGTCATGAACTTTACTGACAACGACACGCCCTACACCCGTATCATCGAACACAAGCATTTTGAGTTCGGACAGCAGTCTTTCACTGTTATTAGTCGTGAGTACAGCAGCGAGTGGACAGAAGGCGCAGAGCCTTTCTACACGGTAAACGACGAACGCAACAATCAGTTAGCCGAACAATACAAAGTTCTAGGCAATCAGCAAAGCAATGTTATCTTTGGTGGACGACTGGCCGAATACAAATACTACGACATGGATCAAGTCATAGCTCGTGCCTTCGAGAAATGGAACCATCAGCAATCATAGCTGTAAAGATTCCACCAGATTGTCATACATATTCTGAGCAACAGTCTTATGGTTTGGAGGTGTCAAATGACGGTCCACAAAGGACTGACGTCCCTCCTGTTTGCTATCATTGCCTTGCAAGACAACCTGCTCAATGAAACGAATAACGTCATCGCGGGTTGTACCGATGTAATACTGAGCAATAGCTTCTCGACCAATCCCATTAAGCATTTCCATCTCGGATTGGATATCTTCAGTAGCAAACATGACAGGCTTGCCTGTAAACAGATATTCTACGGTAAATGCACCGCAATCATGAATCATAGCATCTGACTGCAAGAAGAGGTCGATATATTCACCGCTCTCATATTGTCCGTTACTAATCTCAGCCCACTTATTAAAATACTGGTCAGTACGTTCCTGTCCCCATTCTGGCATACTACTTAGTACAGAGCGGAGGCGAGGATGGGGCTTGAAAGCTATTTGCAACACGTCTTTATACTGCCCAGCAATGTCCAACATGACGTCACACAGCCAGAGGAAACTGTTGCGGTGTAAAGGCATATTGGGAAGAACAGAAAAATGCGGAGCCCAAATCAGTCGTTTTTTAGCCTTTTCCTGAGGTTTCCAAACCTCTTTATTTACTGGATGAAGGAACAGGTCGGCAAAGGGGTCACCAACGACTACCACATTCGCCCCCCTATTGTGAGCTATCCGCTGCGCTTCGCAACGATGGAATTCGCTTTCAGCAAAGATACGCCATGCTTGGTTGTGAAGGGCCGTATTGGCCGTCCACTGGTCTGTAAAGATAAAAAACGAATAGGGTATATAACAAAGTAATTGCCTACGGTGGTACTTGTTGTCAAAACGGTTGCCATACATATTTCCATATGGTTGAGGGTAGAAGATGAGGTCTGCCTGATCTGCCAGTTCAAGTGCCTTCTTCATACCATCTTTATTCGTAGCATCCACATAGTCCACATCGATATCCTCAAAATGCCGGAAGAGGACTTCCTGGTTACGACATGTCTCCTCAGGCGTATAGTTACTGATGGGATAAGCAATGACATGACAGCAGAACCGCTGGTCTTTTATCAGCAATTGCAACAGTCCGTCACCACGCCACATGGGTAGATTGGTAACAAGAAACACAACCTGGGCATGCTTGCTACGACTGATTCTGCGGATACGACGGTAGTGGAAAAAGCTCAGTTGCGGCAATTTCCATAGTCGATAATACATTCTGCGGAGCATTCGCTTGTACATAGATGGCATCTAAGAAATGATGTTATTAATTGCAAAAGTACATCTTTTATTTTGAACTTCCAAAAAAAAACTGTACTTTTGCAGGCTGATGGCAGATAATTTAAAAGAACGGACGGCAAAAGGAATCCTATGGGGAACTGTCAACAACGGTACCGCACAGTTGCTCAATCTTGTCATAGGCATTTTTCTGGCACGAAAACTCGATGCTACAGACTATGGCATCGTTGGCGTGCTGGCCATTTTCGGAGCTATCGCCTCCAGTCTTCAGAATTGCGGTTTGGCTCCCGCGCTCATCAATATCAAGACACCAACACAGAAAGATTATAACGCGGTGTTTTGGATGAATCTCAGCATCAGCATGGGACTTTACGTGATACTGTTTTTCTCTGCCCCACTCATCGCTGCATTCTTTCACCAACCCTGTCTGGTCAGCGTCTCACGCTATATGTTCCTCGGTCTTCCCCTTCAGGCAGTCAGTATTGCCAGCGGGGCATATATGCTGAAAAACATGATGAACCGCGAAATCGCCATCATAGCCATCATCTCCTTGGCACTTTCGGGCGCAATCGGCATTTTTATGGCCTATCATGGATTCTCATATTGGAGCTTGGTGGCACAGCAGTTGGTCAATGTGACATGCATCACCTTGGGACGATTCTACTACGTGCCATGGACGCCCTCACTACACATTGACATGACACCAGTGAAACAAATGCTGGGCTTTAGTATAAAGCTGATGATTACCAGTGTTGTCAATGCCTTGAACTTCCATGTCCTGACTTTCATCTTCGGAAGATTCCTGCCTATTCAGACTGTAGGCTACTATGCGCAAGCTAACAAATGGAATAATATGGCAAAGACAACCATTTCGGATGCTATTGGCCAGGTGGCGCAGCCCGTTATGGTGTCTGTCTCTGACGAAAGGGATCGTGATGTCCGCGTGTTCCGTAAAATGATGCGCTTCACGGCATTCCTCTCGTTCCCTGCCCTACTCGGACTGGCCCTCGTCAGCCGTGAATTTATTTTATTGGCAATTGGCGAGAAATGGACGGACAGTATTTTGTTACTCCAAATTCTGTGTATTGGAGGGGCATTCCTGCCGTTCTATACACTGTACCAGAACCTCGCTATTTCCCACGGACGCTCAGGCCTGTACATGTGGTATAATATCGGACAAATCGTTATGCAACTTGCCATCGTCTTACTATTCTACAAGCAGGGCATCGTTGCTATCGTCTGCGCCTCGTCGGCCTTCATCGTTCTATGGCTTATGGTATGGCATCTCGTCGGTGTGCGCCTGATAGGCCTACGCTTCTCTCATCTATTGATGGACACACTTCCTTTCCTATTCGTGGCCTTGGCGGTTATGGTGGTTACATATTTCGTCACCATGCGTATTGAGAACCTGCCCCTGCTGCTTACCCTGCGTATTCTGATTGCTGCAGGACTTTATGCCGGAGCAATGAAGCTCCTGCAAGCAAAGGTGATGGAAGAAACACTTCAGTTTTTCCTTAAAAAGAAAGTCAGCCAATGAAACAGATTGTCATTTTCAAAGGTGGACTGGGCAACCAGATATACCAGTATGGCATGTACACCTATCGTCACAGCGTACTTCATCAAGATGTCAGGTACTACTACCGCGAGGCCGACCATAATGGTTTCGAGCTGGACAAGTACTTTAACACGACGCTGCAAGAGGCGTCTCCCTTTTACAAGTGTCTATATTGGTTGGTTTGGCGACTGCACAAATATCATATATACAGACAATTCATCTTAGTGGAACACGCACCCGAGAAGCCTCACACCCCCCTGTATATCAATGGCTATTGGGCCAACAAGAAATACTTCACACACAGCGGTTTCGACTTATCATTCAAGGCTCTTCCACTCTCTGCCGCCAACGAGCGTGTGGCCTCGTTGATAAAACAGCCCGGCAGCGTGGCTATTCACGTCCGTCGCGGTGACTATCTGCTACCACAAAACAGGAAGATTTTCAACACCCTGACCGCCGACTACTATCGCCAGGCAATAGACTATATCCGCCAACATACGGAAAATCCACTCAAGTTCTTTTTCTTCTCGGACGACATTGAGTGGGTGAAGGAGAACATACAGGTCGATAACGCAGAATACATTGATTGGAATAAGGGGCACGACAGTGTCTATGACATGTATTTGATGAGCATGGCCTCAGCAAATATCATTGCCAACAGTTCCTTTAGCTTCTGGGCTGCACGTCTCAATCAGAACAATCCTTTGGTAGTGTATCCAAAGAAATGGTATGCAGGTGATGGCAAGCGCGACATCTTCTCCGACGACTGGGTAAGTATTTAATGTAAGTCTTTCGCATGCATTTTTACGTCATCCCCTTCCAAACAGCCACTTTTTGAAGAATGGGCTGATGCGCAGGATATTGGACGTAATGATGCTAAAACCAATGATGACCAGACCCAGGATGACTGAGAGCACGATGTCAAGTACGAAATTATGGGGATAACTCTTGAAGAATTCGCCAACATGTGGCAGGTCGGGCATAAACAGGAAGTGAATCAGGTAGATGTCCAGCGTTCTACGTCCGATATACTGTAGCGAAGCACCCATAAAGGTCATTTTCGTGAAATACTGATGGTAGTGACGAAAATACATGAAGGTGATGGTCAGCAGTCCAAAACGCGATACTGTCAACGGAATAATGGCCCATGTCATGCGCAGCGCGTGCCACTTCAGGGCATCGAGCGTGGCAAGGATCACCACCACGATGACAACAGGGAAGAACCACTTCGAGTCCATCACGCGTTGCCACTTGTCCCAGTAGCGATGCACGATGTTTCCATAGAGGAAAAACGGGAAATACAGGAATATCTGGACAAAACTTGTATCTTGCAGGAAATAAAACAGATCCGTCTTGGCACCCTTATAACCCGCAGCCCAAGAGAAATACTTGGGCTGATAGTTCGTCTCATAAAAGCATAACGATATCAAGAATAGAAGTGTGATGGGTACCCACGATTTCCATTTTATCTTACTTTCCAGATAAGCGAACACATAATAGATGATAAACATGTAAAGCAGTGCTATCGTAAACCAATAGCCCCCCTTTAACGGTGAGTGAAAAGCCGTTTCGACTGCTGGCCAGAAATGGCGGTTCAAGATGGCCATTGCCAAAAAGAAGAATGCCACCGTAGGAATGGTCTGCACCTTGATTTTCTTCCACACCAGCTTACAAAAATTCTTCAGATCCCAAACCTGCGAGACCTTGTAGGCCAGGAAACCACTAACAAAGAAGAACAATGGCATACGGAATAACACCAAGAACGGAATGGCAGACGAATGCTTCCATTCCTCGCCATATCCTATACCAGCCACGTGGTTCGCTACAACCAGTATCATTGTAAACCCTCTAAGGGCATCGAGCCACTCTAAACGAGGCTTTTTTATCACGTTGTTCTCCATATTCGCTGCAAAAATACAAAATATTTATGAATTATGCGTTATGATTTATGAATTATTTCGTACTTTTGCATCTGGATACAGATTATCAGAAGGAGAAAATCATGAAAATCAGCATCGTCATACCCGTATATAATAAGGAGGCATACGTTCGTCAATGCCTTACACAAGCCTTGTCACAAGACTATGACGATTACGAGGTCATTGCCGTCGACGATGGCTCCAAAGATTCCTCAGGTGCTATTTGCGACGAGATGGCCAGTCTGTATCCTCGTCTGCGAGTCATCCATAAAGAGAATGGTGGTGTAACCGCTGCCCGTCATCGTGGTGTAGAAGAGGCTCAGGGCCAGTACATCATGTTCTGCGACAGCGATGACGCGCTACTTCCCCACGCTCTTCGCCATACCATCGAAGCTATGGAGGCCAACAATGCCGACGAGGTGATAGCTCCCTATCAGAACCAGTTCGGCATCGTTAAAGACGCAGGCTGCAGAGGACTGATAGCTCCTACGGATGTCATCAAAGACTATTTGGCCCTTCACAATAATTTTCCGCCCATCTGGGGCATCCTATTTCGCAGAGACATCATCCTTGACGGTTGTCTGGACATTTCCCGCGAAATATATCTTGGTGAGGACATTCTTTTCCATATCCGCTATCTGACCAAAGTTTCTCGGGTGTATTACATCAGCCAAAGTTGCTATGTCTACAGCGAAGGCATTACCAGCTATCCGCGCATCAATCTTGACTACGAGAGCCGTTACGACCAACTGATGCAATCGGCATTACAACCTGTATGGACGACAATAGAACCGTTTTTTCGCCTGCGCCAAGTGAAGGTTTACGAGAAATTCATCGACGATAGCCAGTTCGATGTCTATGCCCAATATTACCATACGTTGAAGGGCAAACTCAGCCATCACATCTCCTTTACAGATCGGCTGGCATTCGCACTACCACCCCGCATAGCCTACTACTTGATACACGGCTATAAATGGTGGCTGCAAACCAAAGAACAATGAATGGGCAAACGGCCTATTCTATGGGAATATGCTTATACTTAGCGTTAAGCCATCTGGCTATTTTTGCCATCAATCTTAACAGCGGGAATACTTTATGGAAGTATGACAAAACGATGAAATCGTCTAGCATACTATTGTTGACTCGTGCAAACTTCAGATAGTCTTCCTTATAGAAAGGATCTACCAGCTCATCAATCATTCGTCGGTTCTCTATCAGCGTGTCTCTCCAACGCTGTTTGCTAACACCTCCGCTCTCACAAATAGCTAAAGGTTGCGTAACGCAAGAAATGACAACTCTGTCTTTCACCAAGGGTTCTACAACAGACTTCAGGTCTGCAATGAGTTTATAAGATTCGTCGAAGCCATACTTCTGTAATACCTTATTACGATAATATACCGCCTGATGATACATACCATTGGACAGCAAATCGTAGAGTGTCATCTTCTGCTTCAGTGTTCTTCGCGCCCCGCCATATATATCTTCACCAAGAATGATGTCGCCATCGTAGCCGTTCACCAACGATAGCACGTCCTTGTTGACAAACTCATCACCAGAATTCATAAAGACCACATAATCGCCTTTCACCAGCTTGATGCCTTTGTTCATCGCATTGTAGATACCATTGTCCTTCTCTGATACAGAAGTGGTGATGATATCCTGATTCTCAGCAATAATAGCGAGCGTATCGTCCTTACTGCCTCCGTCTATTACAATCACCTCCTTTTGTGCATAGTCCAAGAGGCGGATACTCTTCAGGGTCCGTCTCAGTCCATCTGCATTATTATATGTGACTACAACGATGGAATATTGTCGTGTCTGATTGTTCATAGCTATTTACCGATAATATTGTTTTACCAAAGGAATAATGCCAGCAGGCACCAAGCCACTAATATCCTCACCTGCTCTCACCTTCTGGCGAATCTCTGTACTCGATATGGGAAGCAAAGGCACATCGATAGTACCCGAATAATCATCGCGTGGATAGACGATGACATCATAATGGCGCAGAATGTCCTTCCAATGGCGCCAACGCTCGAAGTGTGCCCAGTTGTCGCCACCTATTAACAAATAGAAGCGGTGGTCGGGATAGTCCATCGACAAGTGCTGAAGCGTGTTCCACGTATAGCTTGGCTTGGGCAGATGGAACTCATAGTCGCAGGCCACCACGCCGTCGACGCCCTCCAACGCCTTTTGTGCCATTTCAAAACGCAAGCTATCATCCAACAGGTCAGAGTCGTTACGTTTCAAGGGATTCTGGGGCGACACCATCAGCCATACTTCATCCAGCCCACATTGCTTCTGCACAGCCTGTGCCAGAGCAATATGTCCAGTGTGTATCGGATTGAATGAGCCTCCGAAAATCCCTACCTTTCTCATCCAAGGAAATCTTTTACGATGCGTAACGCTTCCTGCTTGGCTTTCTCCAAGTCGTCATTAACTATGATTTTATCGAACTGAGAGGCAAAGGTCAACTCATACTCTGCCTTAGCCAGTCGCTGTTCGATGGCCTCTGCGGTATCAGTGCCACGCCCCTCCAGTCGACGACGCAGTTCTTCGACTGAAGGAGGCTGGATAAACAGGCTCAAGGCTTCGTCGCCATAATACTTCTTGATATTTACGCCACCTTTCACGTCGACGTCGAACACCACGTTCTGTCCTATCGCACGCTGGTTCTCTACTTGTTGTTTCAATGTACCGTAGAAGCGGTTTTCGTACACCTCTTCATATTCTAGGAACTCGTCGTTCTTAATCTTTGTCTTGAACTCGTCAGGTGTCAGAAAAAAATACTCCACCCCATTCTGCTCTGTACCACGTGGTGCACGGCTCGTACAACTAATTGAAAAGTATAGCTTCAACTCCGGATGTTCCTTCATCAGCCATTGTACGATGGTCGACTTTCCGCTACCACTGGGAGCGCTGACTATTAACATTTTTCCTTTCATATCCGTGTCATCCGTTTAATCCGTGATCTCTTAAAGCGCGTTCAGCACTTGTTCCTTAATCTGTTCCAGTTCATCCTTCATCTTCACCACGATATTCTGCATCTCAGCCTGGTTCGACTTCGAGCCTGTAGTGTTGATTTCGCGCCCCATCTCCTGCGCAATGAAGCCCAGCTTCTTGCCCTGTCCTGGAGCATCGGCCATAGTCTCACGGAAATACTTCAGGTGGTTAGCCAAGCGCTGCTTCTCCTCGCTGATATCCAGTTTCTCGATATAGTAAATCAGCTCCTGCTCCAGACGGTTCTTGTCGTACTCCGCACCAGGAATCTGCTTCAGCCCCTCCACGATGCGGGCACGGATTTTCTCCACGCGGGCCTTTTCGTAGGGCTCGATAGAGGCCAGCAACTGCTCGATATTGTCAATTTTCTCAGCAAACTTCTTCTCCAAAGCAGCACCTTCCTGAGTACGGAAGTCCACCAAAGCCTGCACAGCCTCGCTGACACCCTGACGAACCGTCAGCCACTCGTCGTCCTCCAGCACTTCGACCTCCGTCTTCGTCAACACGTCGGGCATGCGCACCAGCAACTGCATCCAGTCAGTATTCTGCATCTTATGGTCGTCAGCAAAAGCCTGCAGCTGCTTATAGTAACCGTCCATCAGCGCCGTATTCACCGGTGCAGCCTCAGCAGCGGCATCCTTCTCTATCCAGATGGCAAACTCCACCTTGCCACGCTGCAACTGCTCGGCAATCATCTGGCGAACCTCCATCTCCTTCTCACGATATAGCGGCGCCATACGCGTCGTCAGGTCAAGCTGCTTCGAGTTCAGCGACTTGATTTCAACATTAATCTTCTTTCCTTTGTAAGCCACGACAGTTTTGCCATAGCCCGTCATCGATTGTATCATAATCCGTTATGTCTTATTGTTATATTTCGTGCAAAGGTACGAAAAAAAATCGAGCCGACCATCAGTCTGCCCGACTTTTTTCACATCCTTACATCAGGCATCATTACATTCCACCTTCATCGCCACCGCCGCTGTTGTCTCCAGTGTTACTCAATTCCAAATAATAGTGAAAATATTCAAAAAGGTCAAACAATAAAAAAAATACTTTCGGAGTATTCGGAAATAGTTTCGGAGTATCACGAAAAACTAATTTCGCGTCGCAGACAATAGATATATTTCTATTCTGTTTCTGTTTTTTCTTTTTCTTTTAATAGGGGGTACGGGGGGAAGTTTTTCTTTTTCTTTGTTTCTTTTCTTTCTTTCAAAATTATTTTTGCGCACTGTTCTGCACCTTTCATTACAGACGAAGGCACTTCCGTCCGGAAATAAAAAGAAAAAAACGAGTTTTCATTTTGTATTTCGCCCAATTTTTATTACCTTTGCAAACTAATACAATACAATGTGTAAAGGAAATGGCTTGTATACTGCATATAGAAACGAGTGCGAACGTCTGTTCGGTGGCTGTCTCGGAGAACGGACAGTGCATTTTTGAGCAACGGGAAGAGGGCGAGCGTGGTGCCGGTGCTGAGCACTTGGGGACGATGGTTGACGAGGCACTGTCGTTTACGGACAACCACGCCATACCGTTCGACGCTGTGGCCGTAAGCTGTGGCCCTGGCTCGTATACGGGGCTAAGAATCGGTGTATCGATGGCAAAAGGCATCTGCTACGGGCGCAATCTGAAGCTGATAGCCGTGCCCACGCTGGAACTGATGTGCGTCCCGGTATTGCTCAGAGAAACCATCCAAGAAGAGAATGCGCTGTTGTGTCCGATGATTGACGCGCGACGGATGGAGGTGTATTCGGCTCTGTACGATCGTGGTCTGAAGACGGTACGCGAGGTTAGTGCCGACGTAGTGAGTAACGAGACGTATAAACAGTGGTTGGACGAACGTCCCATCTACTTCTTCGGTAATGGCGCCAAGAAATGTATGGATATCATCAACCACCCTAACGCCCATCTGATAGAGGGTATCGAGACGTTGGCAAAATGGATGCAACCGTTGGCAGAAAAGCGCTTCCTGAGCGAACAGTTTGAAGACGTGGCCTACTTCGTGCCCTTCTACCTGAAGGACTTCGTGGCCATTAAGTCAAAGCCACTACTGTAACATAAATTGTAAATCGTCAAATTGTAAATTACATAGATGGATATAAAAGGATTAGACTACAATACACAGCGTGAGAAACTGGTGCTGTCAGAGTACGGACGTGAGATTCAGAAAATGGTGGATGTGGCCATTGCGCTGCCCACTAAGGAGGAGCGCATGCGCTGTGCTCAGACCATTGTACGACAGATGGAGATGAAAACCCCACAGATTCGCCAATCGGAAAACTGGCAACAGACGCTGTGGAACCATTTGTTCCTGATGTGCCGCGGGCAGCTGGATATTGACTGGCCCTTCGACATGAGCGAAGCCGAGAAAATAAGTACCAAGCCGCAGCCCATGGCTCACCCTCAGAGTCAAGACATTGCCCGCATACGCCACTACGGCCGACTGATAGGCGACGTATTTGAGAAGCTGAAAACCATGCCCGAGGGGGAGGAACGCGACGAGCTGGTGCGCGTCACCGCCAACCAGATGAAGCGTGACCTGCTGACATGGGGTCACGGTTCGATGGACGATGAGCGCATTGCCGACGACCTGGCACGCTTTACAGACGGTAAGATACAGATTGACCTGTCGTCATTCCGTTTCGACCGCATCACCGCAATCAACAACGATAGTTCCGGAAAACGCAAGAAGAAAAAGTAATACCATTACCATCATGGCTTCATTTAAGATAGAAGGCGGACACCTGCTAAGCGGCGAAATCAGGCCACAGGGCGCAAAGAACGAGGCTCTGCAGGTGATTTGCGCTACGCTACTGACCAGCGACGCGGTGACCATTCGCAACATTCCAAACATCCGCGACGTAAACAACCTCATCCAATTGCTGAAAGACATCGGCGTGAAGGTAGAGAAGAGCGGCGACAACGCTTTTACCTTTCAAGCCGACGCACTGAACATGACATTCCTTGAGAGCGACGAGTTCGTGGAGAAGTGTGCCCAGTTGCGCGGATCAGTGATGATGATTGGGCCGCTGTTGGCTCGCATGGGCAAAGCAGTTATTGCCAAGCCCGGTGGCGACAAGATTGGACGCCGCCGTTTGGACACGCACTTTCTAGGATTCCAGAAGTTGGGTGCCAAGTTCCACCAAATTCCAGACCGTAACGTCTACGAAATCGGTGCCAAACGACTGAAGGGCAACTACATGTTGTTAGACGAGGCCTCCGTTACAGGTACTGCCAACATCATCATGGCAGCAACAATGGCCGAGGGTACCACAACTATATACAATGCAGCCTGCGAGCCTTATGTGCAACAGTTGTGCAACATGTTGTGCCGGATGGGTGCCAAGATGAGCGGCATCGGTTCGAACCTGCTGACTATCGAGGGTGTAAAGACGCTGCATGGCACAGAGCATACGCTGTTGCCCGACATGATTGAAGTGGGCTCGTTTATCGGTATGGCTGCTATGTGTGGCGACGGCGTCCGCATCAAAGACTGCTCGCTGAAAGACCTCGGCATCATTCCCGACGCTTTCCGACGCTTAGGTGTGAAGGTGGAGGAAGACGGCGACGACCTATACATTCCACGTCAGAAACATTATGTGGTCGACTCCTTTATCGACGGTACCATCATGACGCTGGCCGATGCACCATGGCCCGGACTGACGCCCGACCTGCTGTCGGTGCTCATCGTCGTAGCCACACAGGCCCGCGGATCGGTACTTTTCCATCAGAAGATGTTCGAGAGCCGTCTGTTCTTCGTCGACCGTCTCATCGATATGGGAGCCCAGATTATACTCTGCGACCCGCACCGTGCCGTTGTCGTAGGTCACGACCGTCAGCGCCAGTTGCGCAGCAGCAGGATGTCGAGTCCAGATATCCGTGCAGGTATCGCTTTGCTGATAGCCGCCATGAGCGCCAATGGTACGAGTCTCATTAGCAATATCGAGCAGATAGACCGCGGTTACGAGAACATAGAACATAGACTCAATGCGCTGGGCGCAAAGATTACCCGTGTCCCATAAGTCCCCATTAGACTCATGATTAGACAAGAAGAGGTTTACAAGATAGGACGGCTGGGCAAGACGCACGGTGTGAAGGGCGAAGTGTCGTTTCAGTTCGACGACGACATCTTCGACCGCACAGACGCTGACTATCTGGTGCTCGACATCGACAGCATCCTGGTACCTTTCTTCATGGAAGAATACCGTTTCCGCAATGACACCGTTTGTCTGGTGAAGTTCTGCGACATCGACACGCAACAACGTGCACAGGAGCTGACGGGTTGTGACGTCTATTTTCCTCGTACATTGGCAGAAGAGGCCGAAGACGTGCCGTCACTGGCATCACTCGTAGGGTTTAGCATTGTGGACGAATCAAGCAGTAAAACCGTCGGGCGCATTGCCGACATCGATGACAGCACCGTTAACATCCTGTTCGAACTGGAAGACGGCACGCTGATTCCCGCGAGCAACGAGCTGATAGACGATATCGATGCAGAACAGCAAACAATAACAATGAACATCCCGGAAGGATTATTAGATATATGAAGAAGAAACAAATAGCCATATTAGGCTCTACAGGGTCGATAGGCACACAAGCCCTTGAGGTCATTGAAGAGCATTCGGATTTGTACGAAGTATACTGTCTGACAGCGAACAACAAGGTGGAACTGCTAGCTGAACAGGCTTACAAGTTCAAGCCCGCAGCCATTGTTATTGCCAATGAGCAGCGCTACGATGAACTAAAAAAGTTGATGAGTGACCTCCCCGACGTGAAAGTGTATGCTGGCAAGCAAGCACTCGATGAAATCGTAGAGGCGGACCCCATCGACATGGTGCTGACAGCTATGGTAGGCTTTGCTGGCCTGTCGCCAACCATCCACGCCATCAAGGCACGCAAGGCCATTGCATTGGCCAATAAGGAAACGCTGGTGGTAGCTGGCGAGTTGATTCTGCAGTTGGCACAGCAGTACCATACGCCTATCTTACCCGTTGACAGCGAACATTCAGCCATTTTCCAAAGTTTGGTGGGTGAGGACGACAACCCCATCGAAAAGATTCTGCTGACAGCTTCGGGCGGTCCATTCCGCAACTTTACGATGGACCAGTTGGAAACTGTCACCAATGCCGACGCCCTGCGCCATCCGACGTGGGATATGGGCGCTAAGATTACCATCGACTCGGCATCGATGATGAATAAGGGCTTTGAAGTCATTGAGGCCAAATGGCTATTTGGCGTCGATGCCCATCAGATTCAGGTGTTAGTACATCCGCAAAGCATCGTTCATAGTGCTGTCCAGTTTCACGATGGCGCAGTGAAGGCGCAATTGGGCGTACCCGACATGCGACTGCCCATCCAGTATGCCTTCTCGTTTCCACAGCGTCTGCCGCTGAGTGGCGACCGTCTGGACTTCTTTGCCCAGAAGTTGGAGTTCTTCGAACCCGACCTGAAGAAGTTCCGGTGTTTAGCATTGGCCTTCGAAGCCATCGACAAGGGTGGCAACATGCCATGTATTGTCAATGCCGCTAACGAGATCGTGAATCGCGGATTCCTGGAAGACCGTTGCGGTTTCCTTGAGATGAGCGACATCATTGCTGAAACGATGCAACGCGCTACATTCAGTAAGAATCCCGACTACGACGTTTACATCCAGACGGATGCTGAGGCACGTCGTATTGCGTCAGAATTAATGAAATAACGCATAACAGGATAACGATATTACGAAATAAAAAATAAGGAAAAAATAATGGAAGTTTTTTTAATAAGAGTATTACAATTGGTACTGGCCCTCTCACTGTTGGTATTCCTTCATGAGGGTGGTCACTTTTTCTTTGCAAAGCTCTTCGGCGTGAGAGTCGAGAAGTTTTACATTTTCTTCGACTGGAAATTCAGTCTGCTGAAGTTCAAACCCAAGAAAAGCGACACGGAATACGGAATCGGCTGGATTCCTCTGGGCGGTTACTGCAAGATAGCAGGCATGATTGACGAGAGTTTCGATACAGAACAAATGAAACAGCCCGAGCAGCCTTGGGAGTTCCGCACGAAGCCTGCATGGCAGCGCCTGCTGATTATGATTGGGGGCGTGTTAGTCAACTTCCTGCTGGCGCTGTTCATCTATTCGATGATTCTGTTCTACTGGGGCGACAGCTATATCCCTGTAAAGGACATGACGCTGGGTATGAAGTTCAACCAAGAGGCCAAGAGCTATGGTTTCAAGGACGGCGACATTTTGATAGGTACGGAGAAACGCGAATTCAAGGAGTTTGGTGCCAACCTCTATCGCGACATTTCGGAAGCCCATCGCGTGGACATCATCCGCGACGGTACGCCTATGAGCATCTCGCTGCCTGGAGAAATCAACATGCTGAACATGATTAAGGCCGATCCTGCCTTTGTTCGTCCATTGATGCCTGCCGTGGTGGACAGTGTATTACCTGGCACTCCCGCATATAAGATCGGTATGAAGAAAGGCGACAAAATCCTTGCGGTTAACAATTCTCCCATTGACTCATACAATGAGTTTGTGGACCAGTTGGGTCGTCGCAACGACATAATGCTGACCTCAAAGACCGCTGCCGACAGTCTAAAGGCACGCACCATTACACTCGTCTATGGCAATGAGGCAAAGAGCGATACAACCCAGGTTACACTAACTCCCGACCTGAAGTTAGGCTTCGTCGTCAAGAGTTTGGCTGGTCTGTATCAGCCTACGACCATAGAGTATAGTTTCCTAGAGAGTATTCCTGCCGGCATCAAGTACGGCTGGAATGTGCTGGCGTCGTATGTCGATGATTTGAAGTATGTATTCACCGCAGAAGGAGCCAAGTCGCTGGGTGGCTTTGGCGCTATCGGTAGCCTATTCCCGCCCATGTGGGACTGGTACATGTTCTGGAAGATGACGGCGTTCCTAAGTATCATCCTTGCCTTCATGAACATCCTGCCCATTCCTGCTCTCGACGGTGGTCACGTGCTGTTCCTGCTCTACGAAATGATTACCCGCAGAAAGCCCTCTGAGAACTTTATGATAAGGGCGGAATATGTTGGCTTTGGACTACTTATTCTATTAATGGTCATGGCCAATCTGAACGATATCCTACGCTGGCTGGGATATATGTAATAAGACATTAGAAGAATTTGCAACAGCAAAGGCTTGGTAGTTTGAAACTTTATTCGTAACTTTGCACTCGTATGAAGTCCAGACTATTAAGCCTTTGCCTGATACTACTAAGCCTGACTAATGTTGTTCAAGCAGAAGACTTAGGCTACACCAAATTTAATCCTCTTAAGATAGGATTGGATTTGGACTATGCACCATTGGAATACGTTGACGGCAACGGACTGCCTCAAGGCTTGGATGTTGAACTGACACAGGTATTGATGAAACGTCTGAATATTCCATACACCTACAGTCCCAATTCCTGGGAGAAAATCTCCGGTGATGTTATACATGGACGTGTCGACTTGGGAATGATGGTCTATTCGCCATATCGCAAGGATATTGTCAACTATTCACGCGCCGTTTTTCGACTGTACTATCAGGTGGTTTACCGCGAAAATGAATCAGAACAGTTTGATATGCGTCATTTGGAAGGCAAAAGTATTGCATACATGGCCAGTCGTCCCGTTACCGATACCCTGACAAAAGCAGGAGCAATACTCAATGTCGTACGCGATTTACCAATGGCTCTGAAAGACTTGAGCGATGGCCGTTACGATGCCATCATCTGTTACCGCTATCAAGCCAAATACCATATTCATCATCTAGGACTGACAAATCTCAGGTGCGAGGATCTGACACTGACGCCTCGCGAATACTGTTATGTCAGCGTCAATGAAAATCTGATTCGCGCCATCGACAAAGAATTGCTGAAGATGGAGAAAGAAGGGGTCATTGACGAGATTTATGGTGATTATATTTCAAAATTAGGAAATTTCAAGATACCAGACTGGATTTGGTGGACATTAGGCACCGCAATCCTGCTAACGCTGGCCATACTACTCTTACAACAGCATCTCCACTCACGCCGTCTGCACCGCGAGATGCGCCGTGCACAAAAGTCGGAACAACTGAAAACAGTGTTCCTTGCGAATGTGAGCCACGCCCTACGCACGCCGCTGAATGCGATTATTGGTTTCAGCGACATGATGAGTTCCATGCCAGAAGGCACACTGTCGCATGCCGACCAGCTGGAGATGTCGAACCAGATTCATAATAATGGCAAACAGCTATTATACTTCATCAACGAATTGCTGCAGTTGTCGAATATTGAAGGAAATGGCATCGATTTCCAATTGATAGAATGCAATATCAACCAGATTATGAACGAGTATGCCAATCTGGCCACGCAAAATTTACATGAAGGCGTCACGCTGCAGGTTGAGGCTCCAAATGAGGACCTGATAGCCATTACAGACCCAAACCATCTGCGTCTTATTACCACGCACCTGCTGAACAACGCTGTAAAACATACAACTGAAGGCAGTATTACCATTAGCTACAAGATGAAAGACCGTGGTCTGTATGTCGAAGTCAAAGATACGGGCGATGGTATTCCACAACAAATAAAGGATAATATTTTCCAACTGTTGACGGACAAGCATACCTTTGTACAGGAACAGAACCCAGGATTGGGACTTTCCATCTGTAAGGCAGTTATCGATGCCGATCACGGAAAAATCGGCGTAAATAGTACAGAAGGACACGGAGCGACCTTCTGGTACTGGATACCTTGCAAATTCAAATAATTTTCCCTTTAGCTTCCTGCTACGTTTATTTGATATAGTCAGCAATAATCTTCAGGCATTTCTCTGCGCTGACAGGTTTCGACAAGAAATTGTCGCAACCAGCATCAAAAGCCTGCTGACGATCAGTGTCGAAGGCATTAGCCGTGAGCGCTATGATAGGCATATCGGGCTTTACGGCCTTTATCTGTCGTGTAGCCTCCAAGCCATCCAAGACAGGCATTTTCAAATCCATGAGTACAACGGCAAAATCTTCTGATAACGCCATCTCGACAGCTTCTTTACCGTTACATGCACGTACTGGCTCATAGTACTTCTTAAGAACGTAAGTCATCAGCGTCCAGTTGCTGTCATTGTCTTCAGCTACCAATATTCGTTTCATACCTATATTTACTTTTAGCGATTTCAATTATTAATCACAAAAGTAATACTTTTTTTCGAAACAGCTTACAATATTGCATCTTTTTAACTAATTTTGTCGTAATAAAATATTTTTATCATCATATTTTCGAGGTTACCACTTTTTTTTCGTAACTTTGCAAACGTATTGTGTACATACGCTAAGAATGTTTGAACAGGTAATAGGACAACGGGAGGTGCAAGATCGCCTGATGCAGATGGTCAACGAAGACCGGCTGCCACATGCGGTCATGTTGTGCGGACCACAAGGAGCAGGAAAACTGGCACTGGCTGTCGGATTGGCACAACGGCTGCTGGCTACCAAGATAGAAAACTCTATGTTTTCCGATGCACCCGAATATGTCGAGAGCCCAATGCTCAAGAAATTGGAGCATCCCGACCTACACTTTACCTACCCTACTATCAAGTTACCGTCGATGAGTTCGGATCACAAGCCCATTTCCGATGACTTTGCACACGAATGGCACGAACTAATCATGAGCACCCACTACTTTACCATGAATGAATGGTTGGAGCAGATGGGCGGTGAGAACCAGCAGGCTATTATCACAGCTGGCGAGAGTGACGAACTGGTGCGAAAGCTATCGCTGAAGTCAAGTCAGGGAGGCTATAAGGTGAGTATCATCTGGTTGCCTGAGCGCATGAATATTGAGTGTGCCAACAAAATACTGAAACTGTTGGAGGAACCACCCTCACAGACCGTTTTCATAATGGTATGCCAAGAACCCGACAAGCTGCTTGAAACTATCCGCAGCCGAGTGCAGCGTATTGACGTCAAGAAGATTGCTGACGAGGACGTGAAACAAGCACTGATGGAGAAACGCGGTCTGACGGAAGATATGGCGCAACGCATTAGTCGCATGGCCAATGGCAACTGGCCTAAGGCCTTGGAAATGTTAAGAACCGACTCTAAAAATGAACTATTTCTCGACATGTTCCAGTCGCTGATGCGATTGGCCTACATGCGTAAGGTGAAGGAGCTAAAGGGATGGTCGGAACAGATGGGTGCCATGGGGCGTGAGAAGCAGAAACGATTCTTGGAATACTATCTCCGACTGGTGCGCGAGAACTTTATGTATAACTTCCAGAACGAGGAACTGTGTTACATGACGCAGCGTGAAGAGGATTTTGCCAGCAAGTTTGCACGATTCATCAATGAGGCTAATGTTCTGGAGATTAGCGATCTGACTAACCTTGCCATACGCGACATCGGTCAGAATGCCAATGCAAAGATAGTATTCTTTGACATGGCGCTGAAAATGATTGTATTATTGATTCAAAAATAACGAAACATCGAAATAACGTAACAACGAAACACTGAATAATATATGGAAAAAGACCTTGAGATAAGAACCGGTTGCGACCGCGGACTCTGCAAAGATGCTGTTGGACGCCAGGACCGACAACTGAATACCTACGACTGGTTGGCTGACGTGCCGGGTAACATAGATGATACCGACTTGGTGGAAGTGCAATTCAAGCACACGCGCAAGGGCTACTATCATAATGTGAACAAGCTGGAACTGAAGAAAGGCGATATTGTGGCAGTAGAGTCGAATCCTGGTCATGACATCGGCGTGGTTACACTGACAGGACGACTGGTGAAGCTGCAAATCAAGAAAGCCAACCTAAAAAGTGCTGACGACATCAAGCGCATCTATCGCATCGCCCGTCCCATCGATATGGAAAAATTCCACGAGGCCAAGGCGCGCGAGCATGCCACAATGATAGAGAGCCGACAAATTGCAAAAGGGTTGGGCCTACAGATGAAGATTGGCGACGTAGAATACCAGGGCGACGGCAACAAAGCCATATTCTACTATATCGCTGACGAACGTGTAGACTTCCGTCAGCTAATCAAGGACTTGGCTGCCGCTTTTCATGTGCGTATTGAAATGAAGCAGATCGGTGCCCGTCAGGAAGCTGGGCGTATTGGCGGAACAGGTCCTTGCGGACGTGAGCTGTGCTGCGCTACATGGATGAAGAATTTTGTCAGTGTGGGAACATCGTCTGCACGTTTCCAAGACATCTCGCTGAACCCACAGAAGCTGGCTGGCATGTGTGCCAAGTTGAAGTGTTGTCTGAACTACGAGGTCGACGACTATGTGGAAGCCAGTCGCAAGCTTCCTTCCAAGGATATTCAGCTACAGACGCAAGATGGCGACTATTACTATTTCAAGGCCGACATCCTAGCGGGTCTCATCACTTATTCTACCGACAAGAATATTGCCGCTAATCTGGAGACTATCACAGCACAGCGTGCCAAGCTGATTATTGAGATGAACCGCAAAGGCGAGAAACCTGAATCGCTGATAGAAGACGGTAAGGCCAAAGCACCTGCAGGGCCAATTGACTTGGCTACCCAAGAGAATATCGCACGCTTTGACCGCGCTAAGAAAAGAAAGAAAAGGAAGAAACCTTCAGCTGCCAGACAAGATCATCCGAAAGCTGCCTCAGTCCCACATGCTCAAAGAGAGAACGGCCAAAAGTCAGCAGACAAATGAATAGGCGTACCTTATTATATTTATATATAGTGGTGTGCGTTGCTCTGGCTTGTGTGGCGTGTAATCAAGGGACAGTCTATAACCAATATGAGTCAACAAACATCAAAGGCTGGGAGCGGAATGATACCATCTCATTCCAGACAGAGGCTATGACAGTTAGCGGCAACTATCATGAGGAGGTGGGGGTGCGCATCAATGGCGACTATCCGTTTATGGGTTTAAGCCTTGTTGTAGAACAAACCGTCATGCCTTCCGGGAAATCGTACAACGACACACTTACTTGCCACTTGATAGACGAAAGCGGTAATGCCATAGGAAATGGTATCAACCACTATCAGTATCTTTTTCCCTTGACCACGCTTAAGCTGGACAAGGGTGATTATGTGCGCATAGCTATCCGTCACTGTATGAAACGAGAGATTTTGCCAGGCATCTTAGATGTTGGAGTAAAACTATCGCATCAGGTTTCGGCTCGCATCAAGACGGAGGAAGATGAAAAGTAGGAAGGTGAAGCCCCATAATGAAGAGCCGCCGTAGCTGAAGAAAGGCAGAGGAATGCCAATAACGGGGGTCAGACCAAGTACCATGCCCACATTGATGAATACATGGAATAAGAATATGCTAAGGACGCAATAGCCATAGACTCTCGCGAAATGGTAAGGTTGTCGCTCGGATAGATATATCAGCCTTAATATCAATATCAGGAAAAGCAGCAGAACACCTGCCGAGCCCAAGAACCCCTCTTCCTCACCAACAGTACAGAAAATGAAGTCTGTATCCTGCTCGGGTACGAATTTCAACTTGGTCTGCGTGCCATTCAGAAAACCCTTGCCACGCAAGCCACCCGAACCAATGGCAATCTCGCTCTGGTGTACATTATAACCTGCACCGCGAAGGTCCTCGTCAAGTCCAAGCAGAACATTAATACGCGAACGCTGATGAGGCTCCATCACATTCTGCATAATGAAGTCTGCACCGTAGAAGAAACCTACGGATCCTAAAGCAAACAGTGCTATAAAGAAATAGGAGCGAAGGCGCGAACTCAGTCCCTCCCACAATAGATAGCCAATCAACGCTGCTATCAGCACCATCTGAACGTAAACAATGTTAATGGGAATGAAGAGCAGGAACAACGACAACAGCGTGGCCACAACACAATAAAACAGCAGTTGAAGAGCCTTGCGTCTGTTGCAATACACCCAAACCATACCTATGGAAAATAGTTGCACCATCAGCAAAACAGCAAACTTACCCACAGATGTTGGCGTATCGCCCATATATACCTCAGCAAAGCGGATACCCACCACAAAGTAAATCACCATAGCCACTCCAGTAAACAGAATGCTGCCCGGCATACCCTCGCGATAAAACATCAGGAAGAATGCCAAATAAACCAATGCCGATCCCGTCTCACGCTGTAGCACAATAAATATCATAGGCAACAGGATGACAGCCAGCGTTGCAGCAAAGTGTTTCCATTTGTTGATGTTATAACCGTAGGTCGACATCAGTCTCGCCAATGCCAGTGCTGTCGCAAACTTTGCAAACTCAGCAGGTTGCAAACGCAGAGGCCCCAAAACAAGCCACGATCGCGATCCCTTGATACTATGCGGATTGAAGATGGTAGCAAAGAGCAATAGCAGCAACAAACCATATATGATAAAGGCAAAAGTATCGTAGAAACGGTCGTCGAGCATCAAAATGACAAATCCCAGCATGATACTAGTAGCAATCCAGACAATCTGCATTCCCGAACGCGTGTCGAGACTGAATATATCGGTCTCGCCATACGAGTAGCTAGCACCACAAACACTGATCCAACCAAACGAGAGGAGGGCGACATAGATAAGGATTGTCCACCAGTCGATGCTTCGCAATATATTTGTCTGTCGTCTATCTGCTGGTTGTACCATACGCTATATGTCTGTTTTGGAACTCGGTAGCCTGACGCTGCGAGGCTTCCGAGAGCTTTCCGTGAAGATACTGTTCCATGATTAAGCCACCAATAGGTACGCCATAAGTAGCACCCCATCCACCATTTTCTACATACACGGCAACGGCAATCTTGGGCTTGTCCATAGGTGCAAAACCCATAAATACTGAGTGGTCGTGGCCGCGGTTCTGAGCCGTACCGGTCTTGCCGCAGGCCTGAAAGTCGTACTTGGCCAGCGCATGGCATGTACCACCGGTTGCCGAGGCACGCATGCCCTGCACCACATAGTCATAAGACTCTCGCGAGGCCATCGTGTGACGTTTCTTGGTATAGAGCGTGTCAAGCGGTTCGCCTTGCACCTTCTTTACTACGTGCGGTTTGATAAACCATCCGCGGTTAGCTATCGTGGCACCAAGGTTAGCAATCTGGAGCGGTGTGGCATTAACCTCACCTTGTCCGATGGCTATAGAAATGACGGTCAGACCATTCCAAGAGCCCTTATAAGCCTTGTCGTAGAAAGCCGCGTTCGGTATAAGACCCCGCTTTTCACCAGGCAAATCGACACCCAGACGATAGCCAAAGCCCATCGATACCATATAGTCACGCCACTTGTTCATGGCATTCTGAACAGAGCCATATTTCGAAATATGGGTGTTAATCATGTGGTAGAGCCCCCAGCAGAAGTAACCATTACAGGACGTAGACAGGGCCGGCACCAAAGGTAGTGGCGAAGCATGTCCGTGACAACCCACATGCAGACCTTTGAAGTTAAAACCATGGCCGCAGGGATAGGCGGTGTGTGTGGGATGCAGGATGCCTTCGGTCATGAACGTCAGTCCCTGTGTCGTCTTAAACGTAGAGCCTGGCGGATATTGTCCCATGATACTGCGGTTCAGCAATGGTTTCCACACATTCTGACTCAGCATGTGGTGATTCTTAGAACGCTGACGACCTACCATCATTCGGGGATCGTAACTGGGAGAGCTCACCATGCAAAGTATTTCTCCGGTTGAAGGTTCAATGGCAACAATACTGCCTATTTTCCCCTCCATAAGGCGTTCGCCAAGGGTCTGCAGGTCGGCATCCAATGCTAGCGTCAGGTTTTTGCCTGCCACTGGCCGCTTGTCGAACTTACCATTCATATATCTTCCCTGCACACGCCCATGGGCGTCACGCAACAGAATCTGCATACCCTTCTCACCGCGCAGTTGTTTCTCATAACTGCGTTCTACGCCCAACTTACCAATATAGTCGCCAGGCTGGTAGTATTCGTCGGCTTCGATGTCAGCAGGCGACACCTCTGCCACGTCGCCCAACACATGGGCGGCAAAGGGGAACTCGTACTGGCGGATGGTACGGCGTTGGATATAAAAGCCTGGGAAGCGGAACATCTTCTCCTGAAACACAGAGAAGTCCTTGTCATTCAGCTGACTCATGAACACTTGCTGCGTGAATCGCGAATAGCCGGGATTCTTGTTGCGGTCCTTAATTGTAGCCATGCGACGGTCAAACTCCTCACGTGTGATATTCATCACGTTGCAGAAATCGGCGGTATCCAGATGGTCTTTCGCCTCATTCATCACGACCATGATGTCGTAGGCAGGCTGGTTGTACACCAGCAGCTTCCCTTTACGGTCGTAGATACCACCACGTGCGGGATATTCTATCTTTTTAAGGAAAGCATTGGAGTCGGCACTCTTCTTATAGTCGTCGCTGGTAATCTGCAACTGAAACAGACGAAGGATGTAGACGACCACAATCAATATGGCCACTCCTCCAATCACAAAGCTGCGTTTGCTGAGACTATAGTCTATCATGCCTTACCTTTCGCTATCTCGAACGTGAAAATCAGAGCCAATGTTATCGATGTGCTGCCTACCACGCTCATCAGCCATTCAACCAAATTGTCAAAGTTGAACAATTCAAGCGTGAAAAACAGGAGGCAATATATAGCCACCAATATAACGATATAGTAGCTATACTTGGTAGGTCCTAAGTTGACGAGCGAGGGTTCAAGGGATTCTGCCGAGTCACGTGGCACGAAGAGTTCGTAGAAGTAAGGTTGTATGGCACCTATCGCTGTCAGCGAGGCAGCTGCCACACCTGGCGTATTCGAGAAGATGTCAATGGTCAGTCCCATGAAGAAACTCCATGTCAGCACACCCCATTTTGGATAGTTGCGCGGAAACATCGTTACAAAGTAGACATACAGCAAGGGCGTGGCGCAATGGAACAGATGAATACGTCCCAACACCAGTGCCTGTGCCAATACGAAGGCTACAAACAACAATACCCGTTTTAGTAATTCTATCGACATCTCTTATTTCGTATCTCTTATCTCGTCCTCTCCCTACTCGTGTACATTTAATTTCAGCGAATCCTTAGCTGCCTGCATCAGTCGCATACGCTCGGCTATCGACTTGTCGCTAATCACCACCACATCGCGAACGACGCCAAAATCGGTGGAAAGACGTACCTTCAGCTTATACGACAAACCATCACGCGAATTATACACCTCGGCAATCTGGCCTACCAGCACACCAGCAGGGAAAATGCTGGAAAAACCATTGGTTTCCACCCATTCACCACGCTTGAAGCGGGCATGTCGGGGAATATCCTCGACATAGGCATAACCAGACTCTTGGCCGTACCAACGCAACACGCCAAAATAGCCTCTATTGCGAATAGTACAGCTGATGCGTGACGACGAGGTGTTCAGCACAGGTATCACCACCGTATAGTGGTCGCTACACAGGAAGGTGACACCCACCACACCCTGTCCGCAGGCCACACCCATACCGGGTTCCACGCCGTCAGCCGAACCGCGATTGATGGTCATCAGATTGTTGTTCTTATGCAACTCGTTGGTCACCACCTTGGCGGGAATCAGCTTATATTGGCTAATCTTCTCCAGTTCCTGCAGCTCTGCGGAGTCCGTGGTCTTCGTCGCTTCCTGATAGAGGCGTCGCAACTGTGCCAATTGGCGTTCCTGATAGAAGTTACGCGTCGTCAACTGCTCGTTAACACGGGCCTGAGTAAAGAACGACTCCACCGATGCGTGCATCTCATATACGCGCCCCGCCAGGATATTGGCTGTAGAGAACCACACGCTACCCTGATAGTGGTTGTATTGGAACAACAGAACCATGCTCAATGCCTCGAACAGCACGAACAGGAACCAGTGGTGATATCGTTGCAGAAACTCGAGAAGATTCTTCATTTACCGTTTTTTATCTCATCAAGAACGAGAAGCGGTCAACATTCTTCAAGGCGATACCTGCTCCTTTGGCTACTGAATGTAAGGGATCATCGGCAATATGGAAAGGAATATTAATCTTCTCTTCCAGACGACGGTCCAAACCACGCAGTAAGGCACCTCCACCTGCCAACCAAATACCATTCTTCACGATATCGGCATACAGCTCGGGAGGCGTATTCTCCAGTGCAGATAGCACGGCATTCTCTATCTTAACGATGGTCTTGTCAATACAATGGGCTATCTCTTGATAGCACACGGGAACCTCCATAGGCAATGCGGTGATACGGTTAGGACCATGTACGATGTAGTCCTCGGGAGCATCGTCGCCCAGGTCCGTCAGAGCCGAACCTACGGCAATTTTAATGCGCTCTGCCATACGCTCAGACACCTTCACGTTGTGCTGACGCGACATGTATTCCTGAATATCGAAGGTCAGGTCGTCACCAGCCGTACGAATGGAGTTGTTCGATACGATACCACCCAGCGAAATGACAGCAATCTCGGTAGAACCGCCACCGATATCAACAATCATGTTGCCTTCTGGAGCTTCCACGTCAATACCGATACCGATAGCAGCAGCCATCGGCTCGAAAATCAGGTAAACATCACGGCCGTCAGCATGTTCAGCAGAGTCACGAACGGCACGCAGCTCAACTTCCGTTGAACCCGAAGGTACACCAATCACCATACGAAGTGAGGGTGAGAACAGGCGGCTACCAGTATGTACCATCTTGATCAATCCGCGCATCATCTGTTCACAAGCCGAGAAGTCGGCAATCACACCATCGCGCAGCGGACGTACGGTACGAATGTTATCATGTGTCTTTTCATACATCATCTTAGCCTTCTCGCCCACAGCAATCATCTTGTCGGTGTGGCGGTCAAGGGCTACTACTGAAGGTTCGTCCACTACAATCTTATCATCACTGATAATAATAGTATTGGCCGTACCAAGGTCCATGGCTATCTCCTGGACAAAACTAAAAAATCCCATCTTCTTTAACTTCTTTAACTTCTATAACTTCTTAAACTTCTTATTTCTCAAACCATGCGTGGATGGCTGTATCATAGTGCGAGCTAACACCGAAGGCACGGGTAGCCAACATGCGGCGCTGAGCCTTTGTGGTCTCAGCACCCTGCTTATTCAGAATGTCCAGCAATACCGAGTATTCAGCCTTAGAAGGTACGATGACCACATCGTTGAAATTCTTGGCGGCTGCACGAATCAGCGAGATACCACCAATATCAATCTTCTCGATGATGTCCTCTTCCGAAGCACCGCTGGCAACAGTCTGCTCGAAGGGATAGAGATCTACCACTACCAGGTCAATCTCTGGAATCTCGTACTGGGCCATTTGCTGACGATCGCCTTCCAGTTCGCGACGTCCCAGAATACCTCCGAACACTTTCGGATGCAGGGTCTTCACACGGCCACCAAGGATAGAAGGATACGTCGTTACGTTCTCAACTTTCTCGCACTCATAACCCAACGACTCAATAAATGACTGGGTACCACCAGTCGACAAGAACTTCACGCCCTCGTCGTTCAGTTTCTTCAGCAACGCCTCAAGGCCGTCCTTGTGAAATACAGAAATCAGCGCTGTCTTAATCTTCTTGTTGTCTGCCATAAATAATGATTCTTGTATATAACGTTATATAATTAATTTACTTTTGAGCGTGCAAAATTACAAAAAAATAGCCATATCGCCACACGTTTTACGAGAAAAAATCGCATTTTTAATAATTAATAATGTATATCAACCACTCATCGTTAAAAAAGGCTCCAAAAATTTGGTAATTTGTACACTTATTCGTACCTTTGCAGCCGAAAATTCAACCAATTTATTTCTTGATGAGAAAAATTATTCTTTTGATGGCATTCGTTGCCACAGCGTTCACCACCACACAGGCAGGTGGACTGATGACCAACACAAACTACCACATAGCTTTCGACCGCATGATGGCCCGTGGTGCTTCGTTCGACATTGATGCAGCCTATTCGAACCCTGCCGGACTGGCTTGGGGCCACGAGGGTTTCCAACTGTCTGTCAACTTCCAGAAGCCTTGGCAGCTTCGCAACATCGAACATAGCACAACTAGTAGCTACCGTCTCTATGAAGGCGTTGCCTCTGCACCCATCGTGCCTGCACTCTTTGCCAGCTACCACAAGGACCGCTTTGCCGTTTCGGCCATGATAGGCATCGTGGGTAGCGGTGGCTTCGTGAAGTACGACGAGGGAGTTCCCATGTTCAATGTCGTACTGGCAGGCATGTTTGCACAGAAAGGCATTACCCCTGATTCTTACAACATCGACTCTGAGATGAAGGGCAAGCAGTACATTTATGGCGGACAGCTAAATCTGACGTACAAAGTTACTGAATGCCTAGCCGTTGCAGCTGGCGTACGCGCCAACTACTACGACGGCTACTATCGAGGACACGTCATTGCCGACAGTCACAAAGCGTTGGGTACGCTAGCCACCCTGCAACTCGACGTCGACCAGCGCGGCTGGGGCTACACACCGATTGTCGGTGTAAACTATCATAAGGGTCCCCTGACGCTAGCAGCCCGTTACGAATTCCGCACCAAAATTAATGTACCCAACAAGACCAACGAGCTCGTAGCCGATCTGGGCCCGAAAGTCAAGGGGATGCTGGCTACTGCCGATCCTGCCGCCCTGGCTACCATCGCCACGTCTCTGGGAACAAAGACTGCTGCCTATCAAGACGGAGTAGAGACACGCTACGACATGCCCGCACTACTTTCTGTAGCCCTAGGCTATGCGTTCGAGAAGAACGTACGTGCCACCTTGGAGTACCACTTCTTCGACGACAAGCACGCCAAGATGGCCAACAACCGTCAGGAACACCTCACACACGGCACTCACGAATTCCTTGCTGGCATCGAGGGTGACATCAACGACCGCTGGACGCTCTCTTGCGGTGTACAACGTACCGACTACGGACTTTCGGACGAATACGAGCAGAACACGTCGTTCGCCTGCGACAGCTACAGCATTGGACTAGGTGCTGCCGTCAAGCTCTCAGACAAGGTCCGCCTCAATGCCGGATACTTCTGCAGCATCTACGACGACTACACCAAGACCTGCGTACCTACACGCGAGGGCTACACCGGCACAGAGACCTATTCACGCACCAACCACGTCATTGGCTTAGGCGTCGACTTCAAATTCTAAAACCGACCAAAAACCTTATATAAAAAAGGGCGGACGCAATTCATGCGGCCGTCCCTTTCATTTAGACGACTAAAAAGTCCCTTAATCTCTTAATCTCTTAATCTCTCTATCTGTTCTCCTGCACTCCGAGCATTTCGTTACCACACCAACGGCAGAGAAACTGATACGGTAGTCATATAAGGAATCAAAAATCCTATATTTTAGGTATTGCACGGGTCAGGATTTTGCCGTACCTTTGCAGCGTGATTCTTCAGGCTCAATAGTTGAATTCATAAAGAGTATTTGTTTAGTGAAGTATGAGCTTACCAAGCGAGGTAAGCTCTTTTTTATAGCAAAAAGTAAAGTTTATGTTACATGCAGCAAAAGGCATTTCAGAAAAACACACTAATTTTGCACGCTGAAAAGTGTAAAATAAACCATTATGAAACGTTTAACCCTCTTTATTATTTGTTTTCTATTCACTATTGTGCAGGCCTCTGCCTACAAGAAGGACTCGATTTTCGTTAACGTGAACAACCAGAAACGGAACATCATTGTCTTCACGCCGAACGAACTGCCCGACAAGTCGCCACTATTCATCGTTACCCACGGCATGAACCAAAGTCCAGAATATCAGTACGATAGCGACAAGATGTACAGGCTGATTGACAAGGAGAAATTCGTCATTGCCTACCTGCGCAGCAACGGCAACACCTGGGACACCGGTGGCACGAACGACCAGAACTTCGTCAGCAAGACCATCGACGAGATGGCCAGTCGCCACAACATCGACAAGGATCGCGTCTATTGGTCGGGCTTCTCGATGGGTTCGATGCTCATCCACCATTGCATCGCCAACATGCAGAGCAAAATAGCAGCTTTTGCACCCACAAGTGGCATCCAGTTCTCAGAACAGCCCTGGAACAACTGCAAGAAACCCGTCAACCTGTTGGAGGTCATTGCCTACGGCGACGACGTGTTCGGTTACGAGAAATATGGCATCCATGCCTACATCGAGAACTACGCCAAGCACGACAAGCACACCAAATACTCGAAGCAGATAGGCTACAAAGTCAGTGGCAGCTGGTTCGACGGTGATTTGGAAAAATGGACGGGCGGACCCAATGGCGGTGAGGTATGGCTGTACTCCTACAACAATGGTGGTCACTGGCCTAATGACATCAATCCCAACCTCATCTGGAACTTCTGCAAACGCTTCACACTAAATCAGCCCAAGGCAAAGATTACGTTGCCAGAAGACGAGACCACCTATCTTTATATGGGACCCGAGAACGAGGCTACCTTCCCCGACGTCACCATCGAAGCTACCGCTACAGCCACCAAGGGCACCATTGAAAAGGTGGAGTTCTACGATGGCACCACACTGATAGAGACGTTGACTGCCGCTCCCTACACCGCCACGCTGACCGCCCCCAAGGCTGGAAAACACGAGTTGCGCGTCGTGGTGACCGACAGCAATGGCAAGACGGGTGAGAATTCATGCATGGTAAACTGTGTGGCACCAACAAAAGAATATGATCTTGTGCAGACCTTCAACACCGAGGGTATCGTGCCTCAGGGCTGGAGTGTGAACAACGGTAAGACGAAACGCATTGGCGGCGGACTGCCCTACACCGACGGATGCCGTCTGCTGCGTTTTACGAATGAAACCAAAAACTTTGAATATGGACTGCTCGTGGTAAACCCCGGAGGTAAGGAGAAAGCCGCATGGGCACGATTTGGCGACACAGAGGCCCATTCACAGATGACACTACACGCAGGACATTATTCACTGAGGAGCAGAGTTATCAACTGGGACCAGCCAGAGTATGCACCGGTGACATACACCATAGAAACGCCTGACGGACAGGAAGTTGCCTCAAAGACCTTCAATCTGAACAAGAATATTGGCGGCAACACAGCCAACAAGGTCTCGACAGGCAAAGGCCAGACCTTTGAGTTCGACATCCCTAAGACCGGCAACTACATCCTTAGCTTCTATACCGATGCCAAGCAGAATGCCGACTTTGTGCTGGGCATGGCCAAGCTAGACGCTGAGTCGTTCGACGAGACAGGCATCAGGGAGATTGATAATTCGACCACGGACAATGCACAAATAAAGAAGGGATGCTTCGACCTCAGCGGCCGACTATTGTCGAAAGAAAACCTGAAGTCTGGCCTTTACATCATCGATGGTCGTAAGGTTGCCATCAAGTAAAGTATTATCGTTATAGGAAAACAAAAACGCCCTGGAGCCATGCTTCAGGACGTTTTTCGTAGCGGGAGGGGGACCCGAACCCTCGACCTCCGGATTATGAATCCGACGCTCTAACCAGCTGAGCTACCCCGCCATTTTTGCGTTTTGCGGGTGCAAAGGTAATACTTTTTTTCGTACTTCCAAAACTTTTCTTCAAAAAAATGCTTGGATTACGGATATTTTTTTGTATTTTTGCAGTGTCATTAGACAACATTACTAATCTATAAATAAAAAAACTATGCAAAAACTTACCTTAGAATACCCGCTGAGCACGAAATCGACAAAATTAGTGTGGGATATGATTAGCAATGCGGCAGGACTCCAAAAGTGGTTGGCCGACAAAGTCATCGAAGAAGAAGACTCTATGACGTTCACATGGGGTCACCCATGGACGGAACGCGACACAAAGACGTCGCGCATACTGGAAAAAGAAAAGCAGAACTATATTCGCATGATGTGGGACTACCATGAGGACACGCCCGAAGCCTATTGGGAGATTAGGATTGAAGAAAGTGACGTGACGGGCATGTTGAGTCTGCTAATCACCGACTTTGCTGCTGATGACGATGAAGAGGAAGACCTGCGGGGTATTTGGGATGACAACTTTGAACGGTTGCATCGCGTCAGCGGATTCTAACGAAAACGACCACGATTACAAAGTACTTTGCACTTTCGGGTCAAAGAATTTCACGAATAAAACGAATTAAGCCTTACAAAAGATTAAAAAATTCGTAAAATTAGTGTAATTCGTGGTTTTTTATGTAATTTTGCAGGCCGAAATATGTTTCGAATAAAGAAATTAGACATATTTATAGCTAAACAGTTCGGTCTGCTGTTTATTGCCACCTTTTTCATCTGCCAGTTTGTGCTGATGATGCAGTTCTTGTGGCGTTATGTTGACGAGCTGATAGGCAAGGGACTGTCGCTGGACGTGCTGGCCCAGTTTTTCTGGTATATGGGTATCATGCTGATGCCCCAAGCTTTCCCATTAGCCATTTTGTTGAGTTCGCTGATAGCTTTCGGTAACCTTGGCGAGAGTTCAGAACTGACAGCCATCAAGGCAGCAGGCATCTCGTTGTTGCAGTCGATGCGTTCGCTGATAGTCATCACGATAGGTATCACGCTGATGTCGTTCTACTTCCAGGAAGTGATAGGTCCGAAGGCCTTCATCTCGTTCCGCCAGCTACTGATATCGATGAAGCAGAAGAATCCGGAAGTAGAGATTCCTGAGGGCATCTTTTATGATGGCATACCTGGTTCGAACCTCTATGTACAGAAGAAAGACGTGGAGAAAGGTATGCTCTACGGCATCATGATATATCGCATGAATGGCGGTTACGAGGATGCTGCGGTTATTCTAGCCGACTCCGGACGCATACAGGCTACCGAAGAGAAGAAACACATGCTGCTGACGTTGTATAGTGGCGAGTGGTTTGAGAATATGCGACAGGGGGGTATGGGCGTAGCAGCCAATGTGCCCTATCGTCGTGAGACCTTCTCGACAAAGCGCATAGTCCTCGATTTTGACAGCGGATTCGACATGGCCGAAGCGAGTGGTATCGCCTCTGACGCCCGTTCGAAGGGACTGAGCAAGATCATGCATGATTTGGACTCCATTCGCGAGTTCAATGACTCGGTAGGACACCAATATTACAAGGAGTCCACTTACTCTACCTTCCATGTTCCTCACCTGAGCAAGGAAGACTCTCTGAAGGTGCTGAAAGAAGTGGCCAAAACCGATCATAATTTTGATGCCATCTACCTGCAGTTGCCTGGAGAGCAGAAACAAAGCGTGTTGCAGATGGCTGCAAATGACGCCAAGGCAGCGCTGAACGACTTGGAGTTCAAGTCGGACTATTCCGACTATCTGAACACCGAAGAACGTTTGCACCAGATGGAGGCTATCAACAAATTTACGCTGTCGCTGAGCTGTCTGATATTCTTCTTTATCGGGGCGCCACTGGGTGCCATCATCCGCAAGGGTGGACTGGGTGTACCAGTAATCATCTCAGTATTGGTATTCATCGTGTTCTACATCTTAGACAATACCGGCATGAAGATGGCACGCGATGACAACTGGACGGTATGGTTCGGCAAATTCCTCGGTACGGCGGTGCTGTCACCTATCGCCTTTTTCTTCACCTACAAGGCCAACAACGACTCGGTTGTATTCAATGTTGACCTGTATAAGTCACTGATGATGCGCATGTTAGGACTACGTCAGAAACGTCCGAATATTGGCAAGGAGGTCATTATCGAAACACCCGACTACGCACAGGATGCCGTCATGCTCAGACAGATTACCAGCGATATCGAGCAATATACGCAAGAGCATAGGTTGCGCGACTGGCCCAACCCCATCAAGGTGTTCTTCCGTCCTGGTGACGATCAGGCCATCAGCCGTATCAGCGACACGTTAGAGAGTGTCATCGAAGACCTGTCGAACACACGCGACAAGGTGATACTGAACGAGGTGAACACTTATCCCATTCTGGCGACCCATGCCCATACGCGTCCTTTCCGCAGGAAGTGGCTGAACATCATCACAGGACTAGTAGTGCCCGCAGGCATCTTCTTCTATATCCGCATGTTGCGATTCCGCCTGCGCTTATATCGCGACCTGAAGGTCATCACAAAAGCCAATCAGACTATCACAAAGAAAATAGAAACCACATATATAAATAAGGTATAAGGAATGGAACAATTTAAACTGAATACTATCGACGAGGCATTGGACGACTTCCGTGAGGGAAAATTCGTCATCGTTGTGGACGACGAAGACCGCGAGAACGAGGGAGACCTCATCTGCGCTGCCGAGAAGATAACCCCCGAAATGGTGAACTTCATGCTGAAGAATGCTCGTGGCGTGCTGTGTGCCCCCGTTACCATCAGTCGTGCAGAGGAGTTGGAACTGCCCCATCAGGTACAAGACAACACCTCGCTACTTGGCACCCCGTTTACGGTCACCGTTGACAAGATAGAAGGCTGTTCAACGGGTGTCTCTGCCCACGACCGTGCCACAACCATCCGCGCTTTGGGCGATCCGAATTCGACAGCCAAGACCTTCGGGCGTCCAGGCCATATCAGTCCACTATATGCCCAGGACAATGGTGTGCTACGCCGTTCCGGACATACGGAGGCAGCCATCGACCTTTGCAAAATGACGGGTCTGTACCCTGCAGGTGCACTGATAGAAATCATGAACGAAGATGGTACGATGGCACGAATGCCACAGCTTGTGGAGTTTGCCCAAAAGCACGATTTGAAGATTATCACCATCAAAGACATGATAGCCTACCGTCTGCAAAAAGAGAGCATTGTCGAGATGGGAGAGGAGGTAGACATGCCCACCGACTACGGCCATTTCCGTCTGATTCCCTTCCGCCAGAAGAGCAACGGACTGGAGCATATGGCACTTATCAAGGGAGAATGGAAGGAGAGCGACCCCATATTGGTGCGCGTCCACTCGTCGTGTATGACTGGCGACATCCTTGGCTCTAAGCGTTGCGACTGTGGCGAACAGTTGCACAAGGCTATGCAGATGATTGAGCAGGAAGGTCGTGGTGTCATCGTCTACATGCAACAAGAAGGTCGTGGCATCGGTTTGATGAACAAGATAGCCGCTTATAAGTTGCAAGAACAAGGCCTTGACACCGTCGACGCCAACATACATCTGGGATTCAAGCCCGACGAGCGCGACTATGGCTGTGGCGCACAGATACTGCGTCTGCTGGGTGTCCAGAAGATGCGCCTCATGACCAACAATCCCGTCAAGCGTGTCGGTTTGGAAGGCTACGGACTTGAAATTGTTGAGAATGTAGGCATTGAGACCACACCCAACGAATACAACCTGCGCTATCTGCAGACAAAGAAAGACCGTATGGGTCACCAGTTACATCTGAAGTAATGAAAAGAATCAAACCATTAGCACTGTGGTTAGGAGCGTTGCTGGTTATCGCCATCGCCTTAATCATTGTAGAGTCCGACCTGCTATGGAAGATACAACAGTATGATCTCTTTTTGTTTTCAACGTTGTTCTTCAAGCAGCAGATGGTCGTGTCTGGAGGCATGCTCTCATATCTGGGCTCATTCTTCACACAGTTTTTCTACCACCCTTGGCTGGGTATTCTCATGCTTTGCAGCTGGTGGTTGCTACTCATGTGGCTCGTCAAGCGTGCATTTTGTCTGCCAGACAGATGGAACATCCTTGCACTGATTCCCGTAGCTATCCTGCTGACAGCCAATATGACCATTGGCTACGGCATCTACTACATGCAGCTGCAAGGCTTCTTTTTCGTAGCCACCATCGGAACTACAGCTGCCACAGCCTTGTTATGGGCATTCCGCGAACTGCCTGAAAAGTTATGGCTACGCATAGGTTTCATCATGCTCGCTACTTTGGCCAGCTATCCGTTGATGGGCATCTACGGTTTAGCAGCCACCTTACTCATGAGCGTGTGGACCTGGCGACTCAACAAGAACCGTACACAGAATGCCATACTTGCGCTCGTAGCAGTACTGGCTGTTGTAGCAACGCCCCTGTTCTTCTACCGTTACGTCTATCATCAGACAAACATCACCGACATCTATCGCACTGCCCTTCCTTATTACGCCCTTAAAGACAATGCCGTCAGCATGATACCGTATTATGTGCTGGCAGCATGTTATTTGGCATTTGTTGTCACGTTCCGCAGCGTATGGCCAGAGTCATGCAAAGTGGTGGCAATGGATAGTCCGAAGAATGTCAAGGGGAAGAAGGGTAAACAGCAGGCGAAAGCTAAGAAGCCCCTTCTACTGTGGGCTATACAAGGCATCTTGCTTGTTATTCTCGTGTTCGGAGTCTACCATTTCTGGTACAAGGATAACAACTTCCACCACGAACTGCGCATGCAGCGCTGCATTGAGAGAGCCGACTGGGATGGTGTGCTTGAGGAGGGCAAGAAACAAGACTGCGAACCAACACGTGCCATCGTTATGATGCATAATCTGGCACTCAGCCGTTTGGGACGTCAGTGTGATGAGATGTACGACTTCCGTAAAGGTTCCAAACGCAGCAACACACCGTTGCCTATCTACATGTACAATGTCGTAGGCAAGATGATCTATTACCAATATGGTGTCATGAACGAGTGCCACCGCCAATGCATGGAGGAAGGCGTCGAACTGTCGTGGAACGTCGAACTGTTACAGTATCTGGCCAGAACTGCCTTGTTCAGCAAGGAATCGCAGGCTACAAAAAAATATCTGGACCTGCTCAGGGAAACCATGTTCTACGGTGAGTGGGCTAACCACATGGAGAAGCTCATGTACTACTCCGACCAGTTGGCCCAAGACCCTGAAACGGGCCCCATCACCCACATGATGCACTATGACGACGTCCAGAGTATGGGAAACAACTATGTTGAGAAAAACCTGATGACTCTGCTGTCTGAACATGATTCTGACGATCCCTATTTCCAGGAACAGGCAGTCCTTGCAGCCATGTGGACAAGGGAGCCGCAGACTTTCTGGCCTCGCTTCGAAACATACCTCAATCTGCCCTCCACCCGTTCCATTCCACGTATCATGCAAGAGGCTGCTTGGCTTTTCGGCAACCTCGAACAACAGGACTTCATCCATGAGCTGCCCATCGACAAGAGCGTCAAAGACAATCTGAACGGATTCATGAGCATGATGCAGCAATACAAGGGTACGCCCCAGATGAGAGACTATCTCATGCAGCGCTATGGGAATACCTACTATTTTGAATACTTCTTCCTCAGGAATATCACCTATTATTAATATGAAGAAACTACTTATCATCATAGCCACAGCGCTCCTCGTTGCCTGTGGAAACAAAATACCTGAGACGTACCGGGAGTCAGGAGATTTACCATACATCTACCCGGACTATACCAACATCACCATACCCGTCAACATTGCCCCGCTAACCTTCGAGGCTGGCGCTAAAGCGGACGGCATCGTGGCCAAATTAACGGCAGGACAGGAGGAAGTGGTTTGTGGCGGAACAAAGGTACAGCCAGACGCCAGCGAGTGGAGGAAACTGGTTGAGAGCGCCAGTGGCAAGGCAATTACCGTGGATGTATACATCCAGCGCGATGATGAGTGGACACACTATAAGCCCTTTGTCATCAACGTGTCGCCCGACTCCATCACACCTTACATCAGCTATCGTCTGATAGCACCCTCGTACGTCTTATATAGAGACCTGACTATCAGCCAGCGCTGTTTGGAAAACTACGACGAGAGCGTCATCTACGACAACATGCTCTGTACGGAAACGGCAAAAGGCCAGTGTATCAACTGTCACAATTACCAGCAATACAACCCTGATCGCATGCAGTTCCATGCCCGTCAGCACCAAGGAGGCACCGTTATTGCCTACGACGGAAAAATCAAGAAAGTCGACATGCGTAGCGATTCCATCCTTTCAGCTGGCGTATATCCCACATGGCATCCTTCGTTACCACTCATCGTCTACTCTACCAACAAGACGGTACAGACTTTCCATGTCACCAACCCTGACAAGATTGAGGTCTACGATATGGAAAGCGACCTGATAGCCTACGACGTGGAACGCAATGAGGTGACAAACATCGAGAACGATACGACGGAGTTCGAGTGTTTCCCTTTCTGGGCTCCTGACGGTAAGACGCTCTACTATTGCAGTGCCCATTTCGAATATCAGGACACCATCGACCATGGCACAGAACTCCTTACCCGCTTCCGTGAGGTGAAATACAATCTCTACAAGAAGAGTTTTGACACCGAGAGCCTACAGTTCGGCCCTCGTGAGCTGGTCTTTGACGCAGCAGCAATGGGTAAGAGTGCCACGCTGCCACGTATCTCGCCAGACGGCCGTTTCCTGATGTTCACCCTTGGCAATCACGGCGTATTCCACATCTGGCATCGCGATGCCGACCTTTGGATGATGGACTTGACCACAGGCGAAGCACGAAACATAGAAGAAATCAACTCGCCCGATGTCGAGAGCTACCACTCGTGGTCAAGCAACGGACGATGGGTAGTCTTTAGCAGCCGACGTTATGACGGCACCTACACCCGACCTTTCTTCGCACATATCGACAAGGACGGACATGCCTCGAAGCCCTTTGAGTTGCCATGCGCTGATCCTGATTATCACCGTCAGTTCATGAGAAGCTACAATATTCCTGAATTCATGCATGGTCCCGTCACTATCCGTCCACAACATTTTGCTGATGCGCTGAAAGGCAATGGCGAGCCTGTCAAATACGTTCGACAGTTGAACAAATAATGCATATTACAGAGTAAAAAAGAAAAAAAAGATACTTTTCCTTGCTAAAGAGAAACTTTTTGATTACTTTTGCACGGAATTTCAGACAACAAGAAAAATATGGCACAATTATCTGATCGTTTGCAAAGACTTGCCCCTTCCGCTACGCTGGCAATGTCACAGAAAAGCTCTGAGATGAAAGCTCAGGGTATTGACGTGATTAACATGAGTGTTGGCGAGCCCGATTTCAATACCCCCGACCACATCAAGCAGGCTGCTAAGCTGGCTATCGACGAGAATTATTCAAGATACTCGCCCGTCCCCGGCTATCCCGATCTGCGTCAGGCTATTGCACGCAAGTTAGAGCGCGAGAACCAGTTGCACTATACACCTGCCGAAATACTGGTATCGAATGGTGCCAAACAAAGTGTCTGCAACACTGTGATGGCATTGGTGAACCCTGGTGATGAGGTCATCATTCCTGCTCCCTATTGGGTCAGCTATCCCCAGATGGTTCTGCTAGCAGGCGGCAATCCTGTCATCGTCGAGGCTGGTTTCGAACAGAACTTCAAGATGACGCCAGCCCAGCTGGAGGCAGCCATCACGCCCAAGACCCGCCTGCTCATCCTCTGTTCGCCCAGCAATCCTACGGGCAGCGTGTATTCGAAGGACGAGCTGGAGTCGCTGGCTAAGGTCATTCTGGCTCATGACGACCTTTTTGTTCTCGCAGACGAAATATACGAGCACATTAACTATATCGGTAAACATCAGTCGATAGCCCAGTTCCCTGGTATGAAGGAACGTGCCATTATCGTCAATGGTGTATCGAAAGCTTATGCCATGACGGGCTGGCGCATTGGCTATATTGCCGCTCCCGAATGGATTGTCAAGGGTTGCAACAAGTTGCAGGGACAGTATACCAGCGGTCCATGCAGCGTCAGCCAGAAGGCTGCAGAGTTTGCATATACCAGCAGTCAGGAGTGTGTCGAGGAGATGCGTCAGGCCTTTGAGCGCCGTCGCGACCTCATTGTCCGTCTGGCAAAAGAGATTCCTGGCTTGGAGGTCAACGTACCCGAGGGAGCTTTCTACCTCTTCCCCAAGTGCTCGTCATTCTACGGAAAGCAGACACCCGATGGCGGAACCATCGGAAATTCTACCGATTTGGCCATGTATCTTTTGGAGAAAGGCCATGTAGCCACCGTGGGTGGCGATGCCTTTGGCGACCCCGCTTGTTTCCGCATGAGCTATGCCACCAGCGATGAGAATATTATTGAGGCAATGCGTAGGATTAAGGACGTATTAGGACTCCTAAAATAGAAAAATTGAGAAATATCAAGTTAAAAGTTCTTAATTAGGCGAGAAATACGCCCTAATTTCTTATCTTTGCCGAAACATTCTAAACAAGATTACAAGAAATAGCTGAAAAAACAAATACAAGAAACATATTACAAACTTAATTTCTTTAATAACTAAAAAATTATTTATTTTATGGCAACAAATGCAAAGGCTGCAGCCCCAGCCAAGAAAAGTTCGGGCTTCAAGGGAATGAAAGACGCTTGGATCATCCTCGTTATCTGTGCTATCGCTGGTTACAGTGTATGGTATTTCGTAATGGGTAACCCCGATAACTTCATCGGTGGCGACCGTTCTGGTCATCCCGCAAACCTGCTGGGTACAGTGTATAAGGGAGGTTTCGTGGTAGGTCTGATCCTGACCCTGCTCTTCACTGTGATCTGCCTCGGTATCGAGCGCTTCTTCGCTATCAAGACCGCTTCTGGTAAGATGAACCTTGCCAAGTTCACCGCTGAGGTTAAGAACGCCATCAAGGCTCAGGACTTCGCTAAGGCAAAGGATCTCTGCAACAAGATGCAGGGCACTGTTGGTAACGTGGTGATGGCTTCTATCAACATGTACCAGACCGTTGAGACCGACGACACACTGAAGAAGGCTGCCAAGATCGCTAAGATCCAGCAGGCTCACGAGGAGGCTACTCAGCTCGAGATGCCTACCCTTCAGATGAACATGCCTATGGTTGCTACCATCGTATCTCTGGGTACCCTGACCGCTCTGTTCGGTACTGTGCTCGGTATGATCGGTTCGTTCCAGGCTCTGTCTGCTGGTGGTGGTGCTGACTCTATGGCTCTGTCTGCTGGTATTTCTGAGGCCCTTGTGAACACAGCATCTGGTATTTTGACCTCTTGGGTTGCTACCGTTGTTTACAACTTCTTCTCTAACAAGATCGACAAGCTGACCTACGCACTCGACGAGATTGGTTACACCATCGCATCTACCTACGATTCAACTCACAACGAGGCTTAATCTTTAGTTCCATTTCAAAAACCTTTTAAAACCGTTTTAGAATGGCTAAAGTTAAGATACAGAAAAAAGACATCTGGATTGACATGACCCCCATGTCAGACGTGATGACGCTGCTTCTGTGTTTCTTCATGTTGACCTCTACTTTCCTCACACCAGAGCCTATCCAGGTGACCACACCTAACTCTGTCTCTGAGGTAAAGATTCCGGAGAGCGACGTTCTGAACATTCTGGTTAGCCCAGAAGGTAACATCTACGTCGGTACGGAGAACAAGAACAACATGCAGGCAATGCTGGACGCAGTGACCGACAAGTTCGGCATCACGCTCAATGCCACCCAGATCAAGCACTTCCGCGAGGATGCTATGATTGGTGCTCCTCTCGCCAAGATGGCTGACTACCTCAGCCTCGAGCCTGAGAAGATGGCAGAAGCTATCCAGAAGTTAGGCATCCCCACCGATAGTATCGATGGCGGAAAGAGTGAGTTCCAGGAGTGGGTAAAGGCCGCTCGTGACGCTAATCCTGACCTTAAGCTCTGCATCAAGTGCGATGCTTCGACACCATACAAGACCATCAAGGCCATGATGTCCGAGCTTCAGGATATGAACGAGAACCGTTACCAGTTGATTACTAATCTTAAAACTGCATCGGAGGAATAAGATATGGCAAAAAAGAATCTATCCAAGCAGAAGAAGATGGATACCCGCGTGAACTTCACGCCAATGGTAGACATGATGATGCTTCTGATTACCTTCTTCATGCTGTGTACGACTCTGGCAAAGCCTCAGGCTATGCAGTTGACGATGCCCAGTAACGACCAGAACGTAGACAAGGAAGACAAGTCAGTGACCAAGGCTTCTCACACCCTCACATTCTATCTGGGTGCTGACAACAAGATCTGGTACATTGCCGGACTTCCCAAATACGATGATCCTACTTGTGTGAAAGAGACCACCTATGGTGCTAAAGGTATCCGTGACGTGCTCATCAATCACACCACTGAGGAAGGTATCAACCCCGTTGCCAAGATTATGATGGCCAAGAAGGAGTTGGACGCCAAGAAGAGTGCCTATGGCAGCACGATGACTGATAAGCAGTATCAGGAGAAATTGTCGGAGCTGAAGAAGGGTATCGTTAATGGCGAGAAGATTCCTACGCTGACTGTCATCATCCGTCCTTTGGATACGGCAACGTATGAGAACATGATTGCAGCGCTCGATGAGATGCTGATATGCAGTATTGATAAGTATGTCATTGATAAGATTGGCCCTGAAGACAAGGAATTGATCGAGAAGGCCGGTGTTAAGTAATCAATGTCAAACATTTAAAACGTAAGAAGTTATGTCAAAGATTGATCTAATAGACAGCAAATGGTCCGACCTCGTATTCGAGGGTAAGAACCAGGCTTACGGTGCTTATCAGCTGCGTAATGAGACTGGCAAGCGTAATGTCAAGGCCTTGCTGGTAATGTTCGCTATCGGTGCCGCAATTGCTGCCTTCGTAGCCATCAAGGGTGTCGTTGAAAACGCCATGAAACAGGACGTTGCCATCGAGGCCGATGTGGAGCTGTCCAAGCTGGCTGAAAAGAAGGAAGCAAAAGTTGAGCGCAAAGAGCAACCGAAGCTTGAAAAAGTTGAAGTTGAGAAAGTGAAGAGTTCGGTCAAGTTCACCGCTCCTGAAATTAAGAAGGACGATGAAGTAAAGCCCGAAGAAGAGCTTAAATCTCAGGAAGATCTGAGCAAAACCAACACCGCCATCGGTGCCTTCGATGTGAAGGGTAACGACGAGGCTGCAGGCGAAGTGCTGAAGGCCAAGGAAGTTATCGCACAGCCGGAGCCTCCGAAGGAAGAGGAAACCAAGGTATTCGACGTTGTAGAACAGATGCCTTCGTTCCCCGGTGGTCAGGCTGCCCTGTTCCAGTGGTTGTCCAGCAACATCAAGTACCCGGTAGTTGCCGAGGAGAATGGTGTTCAGGGTCGTGTCATCGTGACTTTCGTGGTTGAGCGCGACGGTTCTATTACTGACGTCAAGGTTGTGAAGTCAGTAGACCCGTCACTCGACAAGGAGGCCATCCGCGTGACCAAGGCTATGCCTCACTGGATTCCTGGTAAGCAGAACGGTTCGGCTGTACGCGTAAAGTACACCCTGCCTGTAACCTTCAGACTTCAGTAATAATGAATAGAAACGCATTCAATTTAATTGGATTAACACTCATTTTAGGCTTGTTCCTCGCTTGTGGGAACAAGCCTAAAAATACTAAAGAGGAGCAGGACTATCAGCGCGCAGCCCGCTATTTTGTGGCTGACGCCAGTTTCCAACCCATTCTGGACGAAGAACTGCAGATCTTCCTCTACCAAAACCTGCTCGACACCCTCGAAGCACAGTACACCAACGAACAGGAGGCTGTGCAGAAGTTGATGCGCCTCGAGACCTGGCTCGCCTTCACCACCCGTCGTCTGACGGAGAAAGAAGAGCAGAACCTGCGCGACCGCCGTTATCTGCCACGCACGTATGCCCTGGCTTACGACGGACTGGCCATCATCACCAACAACACCAATCCCGACACCTGTATCACCGTCAAGGACTTCCGTCGTATCCTCCAAGGCGAACTGGTCAAGTGGAGCGACATCTACCCCAAGTCAAAACTGGGCGAAATCGACGTAGTCTTCGACAATCCCCTGTCCAGCACCGTCCGCTGGTGCGTAGACTCCATTCTCGGAGGTCAGGAGATTAAGGCCCCCAACATCGGAGCCGTCAAGACCAGCAAGGCCGTTATCGACTATGTGGAACAACACCCCAACGCTATGGGTATCATTGGTTCCAACTGGCTCAACGACAGCCGCGACACCACCAATGTCACCTTCAAGAAGAACATCCAAGTCATGAAGGTCAGCCGCATGGACTCTGCCACCGCACAGAACAGTTGGCGACCCTATCAGTACTACCTATATAATGGCAACTATCCGCTGGTACGCACCATCTATGCCCTGCTCAACGAGCCGCGCTCTGGACTGCCCTCGAATTTTGCCCATTTCTGCCGTCTGCCTAAGGGACAGACCATCATCCTCCAGTCCGGTCTTCTGCCCATCCAGGCAGCCATGAACCGCCGCGAGGTAATTGTGAATAATCAATAAAAAGATAAACTTTTTGGTTGGTCATTCGTCATACAGACATAAGAGATTAGAAACATTAAGTATAACTTAAATACAAACGATTATGAAAGCAATCAAATATTTATTCATCGCAGCGCTGACCTTAGGTTATGGCGCTAATGCACAGGCACAGGACGGTTCAAAGGCCGACATCGATGCCGTTAAGAAGATTATCAGTAGCAAACCCGCCGATCTCGACAAGCAGATGAAGCCATTCTTCAAGGCCAACAAGAAGAATGCCGAGAATCTGGTTGCCTTCGGACGCGCCTTCTTCGAGGCTAAGGACACCGCCAATGCCAAGCAGTATGCCGAACTCGCACTGCAGGCCTCTAAGAACAAGTGCGCTCCCGCCTTCATCCTGCTGGGCGACATCGATGCCTTAGGCGACAATGGTGGTGGTGCCGCAGCCCAGTACGAGCAGGCTATCTATGTAGACCCCAAGAATCCCGATGCCTACTACAAGTACGCCAACGTCTATCGCAAGATTAGCCCTGCTGGTGCCGTTGCCAAGCTGAACGACCTGCGCGTACAGCGTCCCGACCTGGCTGTCGACGCCCTCGCTGGCCGCATCTACTATATGTCTAACGAGTTCGACAAGGCTCTGGCAGCCTACGACAAAGCCGACAAGGCAAAGATGGAAGAGCGCGACCTCAGCGACTATGCCATGTCAGCCTTCTTCAAGCAGAAATATGACAAGGCCCTCGAGGTGGCTAAGTTCGGTCTTACAAAGAATCCACGCCACGCAGCATTCAACCGTCTGGCTTTCTTCAACCTCACCGAGCTGAAACGCTACGACGAGGCTCTGCAGTATGCCGATGCCCTGTTCCACAAGAGCGACTCTGCCAAGTTCTCTTACTACGACTACACCTACTGTGGCAATGCCTATGCTGGTGCCAAGAACCACCAGAAAGCTATCGAGATGTACGAGCTGGCCCTCGCCCAGGAGGATATGGACAACAAAGCCAAGCGCGCTGGTGTCGTCAAGCAGCTCTCTGATGCCTACAAAGCCCAGAAAGACTATCCCAATGCCATCAAGCACTACAAGGACTATCTGAGCAATCAGGAGAAGCCCACAGCCAACGATATGGCTGGTCTCGCTGGTCTCCACATGCAGCATGGCGGTTCTCTTCAGGATGCCGAAGCCAAGAAGGCTGCCTTCATCGAGGCCGATGCCGTTTATGGCGACCTCGCTGCCAAGTACGAGCAGGCTCAGGAGTATGCCAACTTCATGCGTGCACGCGTCAACGCACAGATGGACCCCGACTCTAAGCTTGGTCTCGCCAAGCCCTACTACGAGAAGCTCATCGAGCTCATCGAGCCTCGTGCCGAGAAGGACGCTACCGAGCGCGCCCGCATCATCGAGTCTTACCGCTACATGATTGCCTACAACTTCATCGTCAAGGAAGACAAGGAGACTGCCAAGCAGTTCGCTCTCAAGCTCCAGGCCATCGATCCTGAGAACGAGATTGCCAAGCAGATTCTCGAATCTACCAAATAAGAATACAACGGTATTTCAAATAAAAGAGGGTATTCACTGTCGAATACCCTCTTTTCTTTTCAAGCCATGTTTACTTCGAGCACGCAAGGCACAGGAAGGAGACCATTATTAAGGACAAAAGGATAAACGAACAGGTGCGCAACGGGGCGCTATTCAATAAATTGCCTCCCCAAAATCCTAAAGGATTCGAAGTGCTCAGGGGCTTAGATGTATATATGTCGCGTTCCATTGTTTTAGCTTGTAATGCAATAATCTATTTGCAAAAGTAAGAAATAAAAATGAAAGTACAAAATTTTTGAGAGGTAAAATGAAATATTCGGTACTTTGGTACGCGGTACTTTGGTACTTTTTGCCGAAAATTATTGGTTCAAGGGAAGACAGAAGATAAGTGAGTGATAAATGTTAAATTATTTAATAGTTATATATAATATTTATATTATATATAACTATTCTATCCGTCTGTGCATTTAAAAAACACCAAAAAGTACCAAAGTACCAAGTACCAAAGTACCATTTTGGTGTCCCCTTTGGCCTCGTGAGGGGGTCTTCTCGGACCTCTTGAGGCGTCTGCTCGGACCTCGAAGCCCACGAGCTCGGACCTCGTGGCCCGTCTGCTCGGAGCGCGTGAGGGGAGGGCTCACACAGAGGCTGCTTTTATTCTCACACAGAGACACAGAGTTTCACAGAGTAAAAGGGACCCAAGCAGCGTTCTGCGTGAGTCCCCGATATGTTTGTTTGCTCAGACCACACAAAGGGTCTGACCCTTTGTGTTATTAGTTGGCCCGATCTTTTGTAGACTGATGATGCTTACTCTATCGTGACGTCGGAGAGATATTGTTCGCGCAAGGGTTTGTGGATGGTGTCACCAACGAGGGTCACCTGGTCCTCCAGACGGATATCGGCAGAGGAGGCACCAATCTTGACGAGATACTTGCCAGGCAGCACGTTCCAACGGCGCTCACCACCCTCAAGACTGTAGAAGCCCAACTGTTCGGTATAAAGACGGACACGGACAGTCTTGCTCTGACGGGGCTCCAACGTGACACGGGCAAAGCCTTGGAGTTTCAGAGGTGAGAGATGAGAGGTGAGAGGTGAGTCAGAGGCTGGTGAGATGTAGATCTGGGCGATTTCTGTAGCACTGACCTTACCCGTGTTCTTCACCTCGAAGGAGATGTTGACGAAGGGTTCGCTGGTGCATATGCCGTCCTCGACAGCCAGGTGCTTGTACTCGAAAGTGGTATAGCTCAGGCCATGGCCAAAAGGCCAGGCGATTTTGGAGGAGGGAGGAGAGAGAAGAGAGGAGGGTGAAGGGTTATTTTCCTTGGAAGAAGCGGGATAGCTGTAGCAGATGGGTTCGTAGATCTCTTCAGCAGGATAGCTGACAGCGAGTTTGGCTGATGGCGACACGTTGCCAAAGAGGATGTCGGCAACGGCATGACCACCCTCCTCGCCAGGATACCACGCCTGGATGACGGCAGCACAACGTTCTGCAATACCTGAGATGACCTGTGCACGACCTCCAAACAGTACCAGCACGACGGGTTTGCCCGTGGCCAGCAGTGCCTCGACATACTCCTGCTGCTTGCCTGGCAGGCGGAGTCCCTGACGATCGCGGTTCTCACCACACAGCATCACATTCTCGCCCATGGCAGCAATGATGACATCGGCAGAGTCGGCCATAGCAAGCGCTTCCTCGCGATTGGCCTCTTCGCCAGCGTCCACCTTACGATGCAGCAGCGGATACTCCCATGAGCGCTTGTCGCCCACATGCGAGAACTTGGTCTCTATCTCCTCCGTCCAGTCGCAACCCCGACTATACAACAGCGTGTCGCCTTCAGGCAGACGATCGCGCATACCTTCGAGCAGCGTGATGACATGCGGATGGTCGAGGTCGGTCTCTACACGTTTCCAGAAATAGGTCATAGCAGGGAACGAGTAGTCGCCACACATGGCCCACATGGTGTTGGCATTGGGACCGGTGAGGAGGATTTTTAGAGGTGAGAGGTGAGAGGTAAGAGGTAAGAGATTACTATCGTTCTGGAGGAGGACAATCGACTGGGTGGCAATCTCGTAGGACGTCTGGCGCTCTTCGGGTGTGTCAAGACGGATGTCGCCCTTGGCATAGAGGTATGGCTTGCTGTCGAACAGGCCACAACGGTACTTATAGCGCAGCACATTCTTCACAGCACGCTCCAGCACCTCGGGAGCTACGAGTCCCTGCGCGATGGCTTCAGGCAGATACTGGAAGTTGGCACCCGTGGGGAAGTCGACATCGCATCCGCCATTGATGGCAGCAGCAGCCTTCTCGGCAGGGGTGGCGAGGCCAGGCAGCTGGTCGATGGCCGTATAGTCGCTGACCACCATGCCATCGAAACCTATGTAGCCACGCAAAATGTCGTTCAGAATGGCACTATCTGCCACACAAGTAACGGGAGCGTTCCTCATGGCATGATAGCCCGGCATGACACAACGGCTGCCAGCCAAGCGAATCATGGCCTCGTGGGGCATGAGGATATCCTCCATGAGTTCCTGTTCAGGGGCATCGCCACCACCGCCGTAGCCGAGGTAGTGTTTCGAACAGGCGCCAACGCCCTCAGTGAGGTCGCCTTGCTGCAGTCCACGCACAAAGGCCACGCCCATCGCTGCTGACAGGTAGGCATCCTCGCCATACGACTCCTCGAGACGATTGAACGAGGGGTTGCGACACACGTCGACCATCGGCGACAGCGACAACACACCACCCATCTTACGCATGGCAGTAGCTGTCTGGCGCGTCTTCAGCTCGGCCAGTTCGGTATTAAACGAACAGGCCTGCCCTATCTGTTGCGGATAGATGGTAGCACCACGCGTATTCAGCCCCGACAACACCTCTTCGTGGAACAGCGCAGGAATACCGTTGGGCGTATGTTTCATCAACCACTCTTGGACAGCAGCCACACGATCGCGCAGCACGTTGGGTTCCAGTTGTTTCTGACTGGCGTACTGCGAGAAATGACCAATACCATTGGGGATGAGTTTGCGACACTGGTTGGTGTCAAGACGTCCCTGCTCATCGAAGAGGTCGTCCATATACATGCTACGCAACTGGGCAATACGCTCAGCTTGTGACATGCGCTCGTAGAGCTCATTAATCTGTTGTTCCATATTCGTTTCGTCGTGCTGTTGGCAGGCAGCGAATAACGCTGCCAGACAAACCAAGATCAATTTACAATGTCTCATTATCTCATTTTCTCAAATTCTCAATGACCATCACAAAGCCGCCACGGGGCTTACAGGTAATCTGCTTGGGCAACTTCCTGGGCTGCGAGATAGCCCAGGGTTCACCATCAGCAAAGAGGGTGATGCGCTTACCCTTCACAAAACCCAGGGGCACAGCGAGCGTTCGCTCGTCGTCGGTGCCATTGATACCTGCCACGTACCACGTCTTACCACTGCGACGCGCCAGCACACAGCTCTCGCCAGGATAGCCACTGACAAAGCGTGTCTCGTCCCATACGGTGGGCAGCTGACCTAAGAAATCCTGCACCTCCTGCGGCTGTGCCAGGAAGCTCTCCGGACGATCAGCCAGATGCTGGAGGGCACTCTCGTAGAGCACGGTGAGTGCCAGCTCGTGGCCATGACTGGTAATATGCGGATGCTGCGAGTCGCTAAAGGCACAAGGCGTATAGTCCATGGGACCTACGACGTTGCGCGTATAGGGCAGCGTAGCGTTGTGCGAGGCTGCACGCTTCGTGAAGTGTGGCACGTTGTTGTACCATTCGGCACCATAGACGCCCTCCGTAGACAGCAGGTTAGGATAGGTGCGCTGCCAACCACGAGGAATGGGGGCTCCGTGGAAGTTGACCAGCAGATGATGACGTGCAGCACTCTCCAGCAGGTCCTGACAGTAGTCCATATTCATCTGGTTGTCGCCGCTGAAGAAGTCGATCTTCACGCCAGCCACACCAATCTGCTTGCACCAGGCAAACTCCTTTTCGCGATCTTCAGGCTTGTTCAGACGGAACTTCGGACCAGGGGCGCCATTCACCCACCCTACGGACGAGTTGTACCAAATAAGGGGCTTAACACCCTTGGAATTGGCGTAACGCACGGCATCCTCGATGGTCTTACCCTCGTTACTGGCCACCTTGTCCATCTCGTCCCACTCAGCATCGATGAGCACGTAGGGCAGCTTCAGCGTCTGGGCCATATCGACATACTTCTTGATGATGTTAAAGTCGTTGGAGCCATGATTGTAGGCCCAGTAGATCCAAGAGACTACGCCAGGCTTTATCCAGCTGGTGTCTTCGTACCTTGTGGGTTCGCTGACGTCCGTGACCAGCGTCGACTCGACAATGTCAGCCAGACGTCCGATGATGACCACACGCCACGGGGTATGCCAGTCACCCGACAGTAGCAGGTCGTTCTGGTCTTGCACCACCCGGAAGGCCTCGCCCTTGTTAAAGAGGCTCGAAGCACTCTGCTGGCGCTCGATATTGGCCTCGGTAATCAGCGCATACACAGCATCATCTCTCACCTCTGACCTCTCTCCACTTACCTCTAATAGCAACGGATAGCCCCAATGGGTGTTGATGGTCTGTTGTTCCATCGCACCACCAAATCCGCCCAAGGTCTTCACCTCAGCAGTAGTCGTCATCGGAAAGAAGCCCTCGGCACCATCACTCCATTGCATCATCCAGCGACGTGTACCCTCGGGAATGATATAGGCCTCCTGTTCCTCTGGGTGTTTCTGATTCTGCAAACCCGTATATTCATAACGAAAAGCGATGCCATCGTTGTACATTCGGAGCAGCAGATGGCCACAGCGGTACTCATTAGCCTCGTTGGTACAATGCAGACGCTTGCCCGCCACCATCTGGTAGTCGTCCTTCACTTTGCGGACAAAGGTCAGTGAGGCACCTTGGGTCAGCATGTCAGCCACTTGGATGACCTGCTTCTTTTTATAGCTGACAGTCAGTGTCGTACCGTTTGTCACAGCTGTCAGCAGACCATTAGGCGATGCCACCTTTGCCACAGCGAGCAAAGGCAGCATCATACCTATGATTAATAACAAATTCCTATTTATCTTCATCTGTCACGATTAATTAATCAGGAAAATCTTTTCCTTGCCCTTATACGTCGCCTTTACCGTAGCACGGCCAGCAACGACTGGACTAATCTCGAACTTCACGTCTTTAGGTGTATTGTCACAGGTAGCCTGTACCTTAGAACCTGCCTTTAGCGGGGCATACAGCTGGTAGTGGTTGCACTCCGTATAGCCGTTCTGATTGGTCGACATGAGCGGCTGTGCGGGGATGTTCAGCTTCTGACCATCGACGGAGATGGTGACCTCAGGCACTACGGGAGCCTTGATAGCCGCTGGTCCCTTGCTGAAACAGAGTCCGTGGAGGTCGAAGAGTCCCTGCGGACGTTGGGACTGCTGAGGACGTCGTCCCCAAGGACCTTGTGGCTGTTCGTTCTGCTTGACCTCTGGGCCTTCCGTCACGAGGTAGATGGCATGTTTGCCTGTCAGTCCTTCAACAGCAGGAACATCTATGCCATACGTTCCTTTCTTATTAGACGAAGCAGGAACGCTGATGACACCAATTTCCTGTCCTTTCCAAGGATCATCTAATTTCACATGAATCTTGAAGGCGCCCTTTCCGCTTGGAGTCATCGTCAATTCCAAAGTTGTATTGTCGCCAGCCTTAGTGCCCTCGAAAGCCTTAACGCCCTTGGTGTCCTTATCAAGACCAGCGAAGCCAAAGTATTTGAAACCAACGATGCCACCGTTCTGAATACCAGCGAGATCCATCGAGTTGTTCCACACGTCGTGGTTATCCTGCATCCACTGGTTACTGTTAGGACCATACATGAAGCAAGCGATACCAGCAGAATAGTAGGCGTAGGGCGGCAGACCAAAGATCTGGAAGCCCTCGCTGGTTACCTCGGCACCGGTATATTCATTGCCATCAGCAGCCTTAGCGGTCCACGCATGATCCTTCGTATAGGGGTCGTAAGCGGTAATCTTTACAATACCACCTTTGGCCACAGGTTTCTTGTCCAACATAATCTTCACGGGAGCTACCATGGCCTGACGGGCATTGCCAAAGCCACGGGGCGGACGATGATAGAAGACATACCACTGACCATTGATTTCCTGCAATGAGCCATGGGTATTGTGTCCTGCATTAGTCTCAATCAGTTTCGAGCCGTCCTCGCCAAGCACGATGCCACGCGAGTCGACCAACACACCACCCGAGCGCCAAGGGCCTAAAGGCGAGTCGCCAAAGGCATAGCGCAGGGCTGAGTTGGTATTGCCCAAACCATACTCCTTACCAGAGTAGCCCGAGAACACCATCACGTACTTGTTGCCCACCTGACGAATGCTGCTGGCCTCGAAGAAGTTGAAGTCCAAGGGGTTCTGTCCTTTGTAGAGCGCCTTATACTCGCTGCCTGCCTTGTCAAGCAAACGACCATCGTGACTGCTGGCGGGGATGAAAGGATCGATGAGTTCGGTACCCTCGCGCTTCGAATACATCGTGTTCTGGTCGAGCTCACAAGCCGTAGAGTGCTGGAAGCCATAGAACACGTAGGCACGGTAGCCTTTCGAGAAGTCCTTGTCCTTCTTGTTGGTAACAGGCTCGATGAACACAGAGGGGTCGAAATCGATGAGTGAACCAGGCAGACATTGTGTGCCATCAGCAGTCAGGTTCACGGGCGTAAAGGGACCATTAGGACGGTCGCCCTTGCAAACCATGGGCACACGACGCCAGCCACGACTGTGAGGATAGAGCCAATAGGTCTTTTTACCCGTCGTCTTATCGACAGTCTCCACCAGGTCAGGGGCAAACATGGTGTCCCACTGTCCCTGTGTGAACCACGTAAAGATGGGACCCTCGTCGCGCCACTGCGAGAGGTCCTCGACAGGTGCTGACCACATGCGGATATCAGGACCGCAATAGGCGGTATAGGTGACGTCGTGCGAACCAATGATGTAGGCACGGAACTTACCGGGCTGGTCAGGGTCTTCAAACACACGAGGTTCACCATCGGGCAGGTGTTCCCATAATGGCAGATAAGGGTTTTGCGCCTCGACGGGGCTAGTGAATAGTGAACAGTGAATAGTGAATAGTATTACTAAAAAAGCAAGTCTTTTCATATTAATATTTTCAGATTTTCAAATTTACGATTTACCGATTAATTGCGCTTTACGCGTGTCTCTTCACCAAACAGATATTGGGGCTGATAGCCACCAAAGTCCACGACAATCTTTTCGAACACGATGCCAGGATGCTTGGGGCGGATGGTCAGCTCGTGGATATCAGTCGTACCTACAGGCAGTTCCACCACCTTCTCGACGATACGACGGGCCACAGCGGGATAGAACTCGGAATACATGTAAGGCTGCTTGTCGAGCAACGTCTTGTTGAAGTTAACCGTCTGAGGCTCAGAGCCATCCAGGCTGACAGTATACTCATGGCCACCCACGTTCAGGAAGTCGAGTGTCGACTTTACCACGACATGAACCTTAACAGTGGTGAGAGGTGAGTGGTGAGAGGTAAGGGGTAAGTGGAAACGGTAGGTCAATGCGGCATCGCCCACAGGCTTGGTATATGGCGTCAGGGCCACAGCACTGCGTGTGCGTCCGTAGTCGGGATAGATGCTCCACTGGGTACCCTCGGAAGCTGTAGCGCTGTAGAAGTGCTCTGCCTCCATGACCACATAGCCGTTAGCAGGCGCTTCGAAGGTGTAGCCACCACCCAACGAAGAACCGTTGGGAACGGTGGCTGTTTTGGGTTGGATATCGTGGGGGAAGTCATCGTTCCAAATCTTATAGCCTATATGCTTCTGCGTCATCATGCCGTCCCACTTGCCACCAGCCATCACCTTATTATAATGATGACAGAGCAGGGAGTCGCGACGGAAGCACTCTTTTACGCGCTCCGCCCAGATATTAGCGTCGGGTAAACCAGCGCTCGCGAGATAGTGGTTCATGGCTTGGGCATAGTACATATCGTAGAGGTTGGCCATAGCCTGAACGGGGAAGAGCACGATCTGACGATAGGCATCGTGTGCCTCAGCAGGAATCTCTGGCAACAGACGCAGGGCTTCACGTTCCAGACGGGCATAGTCGTCAGCCACCTGACGCCACTCTCCAGTAGCAACATTATAGGTCGTGGCATCCAGCATCTCTGGGGTCACACGAGCCATATACTGACAGTTGCGGTTATATACCTCAGCGACCTTCGGAGCTACAGAGCAGCCCAGAGTACGACGGAAGAAACGGGTAGTGTGACGCTTCACGTCCTGCTGGGTGTACTCCTTGGGATTCCACGCCATGTCCATAAACAGCTGGATGGGATACTCCATGGGCTTCAGGTCGCCTACGTTCAGAATCCACATACGCTGGATGCCGTAGTCGTAAGCCAGCGACAGCTGTTCGAACATCTGCTGGGTCTGTGTGACGTTGAGCCACTTCGTGTTACGTGGCGCACCCACATAGTCGACGTGATAGTACAAGCCCCAGCCACCAGGATGCTTGCGCTCCTGAGCATTGGGCACACGACGCACATTACCCCAGTTGTCGTCGCACAACAGCATGATGACATCGTCGGGCACACGCATGCCAGCATCATAGTAGTCGAGCACCTCCTTATAAAGTGCCCATACCTGTGTGGTCTTGCTAGCAGGCTTACCCGTGACCTCTTTAATTATCTTACGTTGGTTTTCGACGATACGCTGCAACAGTTTGGTGTCAGCCTCGGCACTCATCGCCTCGTCGCCATCGCCGCGCATACCGATAGTCACCATATCCTCAGTGCCCTTCATACGCTCGATACCCTCACGGAAGAACTGGTCCAACTTCTGCTGGTTCTTCTGGTAGTTCCAAGGGCCCCACTCGCCACGCTTACGGGCATATTCCTGATGGTTACGGGCCATGGGCTCGTGGTGCGAAGTACCCATGATGATGCCCATCTCGTCTGCAGTCTTCGAATTCTCTGGGTCGTCAGCATAGAACGCCCAGCCCCACATGGCAGGCCACAGCATGTTACCCTTCAGACGTAGGATGAGCTCAAAGACCTTGGCATAGAAGCGATGGTCGCCATAGTTGGTGCCAAAGGTGTTCTTCACCCACGACGTCAGACAGGGTGCCTCGTCGTTAAGGAACAGACCACGGAACTCGACAGCGGGCTCGCCATCGGTATACGTTCCAGGAGAGACCACCACCAAGTCACGATGCTTGACAGGCACATCCATCCACCAGTACCAGGGCGACACGCCCATCTGCTGGCTGAGTTCATAGATGCCATAGACGGTACCACGACGATCGCTGCCCGCAATGACCAGCTGTCCGTCGATGGTGGTGATGATATATTTCTCGCGCTTGCCCTTCAGGTCTTTCAGCACCTTCTGCTTCACCAGCTGGTCGATACGGCTGTTGCAGCCTACAGTGCCAATCAAGATGAGAGGTGAGGGGTGAGACGTGAGAGGTGAGAGAACGGGGGTAAATCCCATGACGCGCTGGAAGTCCTGCTGCAGGTTAGCTGCTGCTATCTGTACAGCCTTCGACTCCTGGTCACTATAGCCGATTGTAGCACCTGCCAGTGACATGCCTCCCGCTGTGGGCTTGAAGAATACAAAGCGCTCAGTGGCATTCATGGAGATTGCCATGAATGCCACTAAAGTCAAAAGAATTGTTTTGATTTTTGTCATCACTATTCACTTTTCACTATTCACTTCTTGAAGAGATGAGGAATGAACTCATGCAGACCACGACGCCAGGTCAGGAACTCATGACCAGTACCCTGAGAGACAGAGCTGTCAACCTTGATACCCATCTCGCGCAGGCTGTCGACGATGGGCTGACTCTTGATAAAGTCGTCAGTGCCCCAGTTCATGTAGAAGTAATGCATCTTCTTGTTGAAGGCATCAGCATCAGCAAAGACACCATTATAGGCAGTCTTCACGTCGAGTCCGAAGATGGCACCGCTGAAAGTACCCATCCAGGCAAACTTATCCATATTGTTCAGCACGATATCGAAAGTCTGGTGACCACCCCATGACAAACCTGCCATTGCACGGTGCTCACGATCAGCCTTGGTACGGAAGTTGGCGTCGATATAAGGAATCAGGTCGTTGAGCAGGACGGGATAGAACGAAGCACCATACTCGCTACGTCCCTGCTGGTTAGAACCGCCACCAGCGAAGTTGAAGGGCTGCTTGATATCGCCACTCTCCATGACTACAATCATTGGCACAGCCTCACCCTTGCCAATGGCGTTATCCATGATGTGCTGCATCTTACCCTGCAGCATCCAGCTGGTCTCGCCCTCGCCCATACCGTGTTGCAGGTAGAGCACAGGGTACTTCTTCTTGGCATTCTTGGCCAATTCATACTCGGCAGGCGTATAGACTAAGGCATGTCTCCACTCGCCGAACTTCGAGTTGGGGCTGTGGTAATAGATGCTACGCACCTGACCATGTGCGATGCCCTGCTGTGGACGGTAGTAGTCGCCCTCAGGCCCCTCGGGTACTTCGAGACCACCAGCCTCGCGATTGCAACCGAAGTAGGTCTCAGAGGCAGGATCGATAAAGTTCACACCATCGATATTCATGAAATAGTAGTGGAAGCCAACAGGCAGCGGATCGGTAACAGCCATGAAGCCACCCTTACCATCGGGTTCCATCGTGTACTTCTTGCTGCAGATGTCGACAACGACCTTGCGGGCCTCAGGTGCCTGAATGCGGAAGTAGGCACGGCGCTGCTTGTCAATCTTGGGGAACTCGTTACCAGGAATGGCATTCTCGACAGTCACAGCATCAGCAGGCACCTCAATATTCTTAGCAACAGGCAGATTCTGCGGACGTTTGGGTTCGAAACCCAGATGACGGGCTACAGCCTCACCATAGCGACATCCCAACTCACGATAGCCTGCAGCGTCGAAGTGCAGACGATCAGGACCATTCGTGCAGTCGTCAGAAGAGATGACCTGACAGGTATGGATGGTCTGGGGCAGCTCATCAATCTGCTTCTTACAGCCAATGCAGACACCCTTACCACCAGCCTGTACGATGTTACCCACATAGAGGTTCACCTCCTCAGGCTTCAGCTGCAGGTCGCCACACAGGCTCTCGTACACCTGCTTCACCATACCAGCCCATTTCGGATCACCGGTATTGGTCTCACCCTGGTGCATCAGGATACCCTTGATGACGCCATCCTTCTGGGCTTTCTTGGCCAGTTCCACCAGACGCTTATAGGGGTTGTTGTCGTATGCCTGGAGCATGCCCTTCATCCAGTTGGGAGCCTTGGTCTTCACGTAATTATCGATACTGTCAGGCAGGAAGCCCTTGATATCGATTCCACCAATGGCCACATGGATAACGCCAATCTTAATATTCTCGGGCAGCGAGGCCACCAGCGTACGACCAAACCAGTCGGCAGGTGTCAGACCCGTGTTGGGACGACACAAGGGAGCCGAAGCCTCGCACCATTCGCCCATCTTACGGGCAGGACGCTGGTCGGTAGCAGGAAAGTCCACTGCAGGCATCAACAGGAAGCGTGGACCAGGACTGGCCAGGTCGGCAGCCTCCGGACGAGCAGCACCCTCCATATTCGACTGTCCGAAACACAGGAAGATGTAAAAGTTAGGGTCTACGGTAGTCTGTGCTGGCTGTTCTGTCACAACCTTCTTAGCCGTTTGTTTCTTGGCAGTCTTCTTTTGAGCCAAGACATTCCCTGGCAGCGCCATGAACAGGGCTGCCAATAGCAGGGATTCAAGTACTTTTCTCATAGTTTATGTTATTATGTTGTAGTTAGAAAATGTTTCACGATGCAAAGTTACTAAAAATTCCCCTACCCTACACTCTACAGGTGTTTCATAAACTTTCGCTGATGTAACAAGAGACAAAAAAAGCGTCCTCCGAAGAGAACGCCTTTTTATTTAGTATGAGTAACTCGTATTACTTCAGCACAGCCTTGCGACCGTCCTTAACAACGATACCCTTGAAGTCCTTAGATACACGCTGACCAGCGAGGTTGTAGATAACGGCAGACTTTGTCTTACCAGCAACAATACTATTGATGCCTGAAGCATCCTTGAAGGTTACTGTAACTGTTACATCGTCATCAGGCATTTCGAACGAGAACTTGTTCTCACCAGCTTCCTTAACTTCAACAATCTGATCAATAGTAGCACATGTAACTGTTACTGCGTCTACAGCAAAGCCCTCAGCAGGAGTAGCGGTGATGGTGATAGTCTGAAGTTCATAAGCTTTCTTCGATACTTCCACAGTACCATTCACAGCCTCAGCAGCAGTAATATCATGTTCCTTAGCACCGAACATGTGAGGAGTAGTACCAGCACCTTCCTTTACCCAGAAGTTCTTTGCACCTTCCTGATCAATCAGCCATTCCTTACCAGACATCCAAACGAATTCCTTCAGCTCATAGACGCAAGCGTCCTTGATTTCAGCCATATTGAAGGCGATAGACTTCATGCCGTCAGCTTCGCTAGGAATAGTATATTCTTTTTCATAGTCCTGCCACTCTTCAGTGAAGTTAACATCGCCAATGCATCCCCAATGCATGTAAGCACCAGGAGCACCATGACACTGAGTAGTAGTCTTAGCAGCTGTAGAAGCCTTATACTTGAACTGGAGAACAGTCTTCTCACCAGCCTTCAGTGCACGATTAGCAACGATAAAGAACTGGTTGTCCCAAGCGGCACCTGTACCAGCAGGTGTGCCAGCCTCTTCGTCTGCAGGCTGTTCAGCAGCTGTTGGCTCGCGCTCCTGACCATTTACAACAACTTCTGTTGCATTAGGAATAATCTCGATCTCCTCATATTCTTCACCCTCAAGCATCACGAATGCCATAGCACTATACTTTGTGTCAATATAAACCTTCCATACACCAAGACCAGGAAGATCCAGTCTAGTATTGGTAGCAGGAGTATAGTCATTCCAATCCTCTTCATCATTCTGAATCTTTTGCTTAGTCTTCAATGTAGCACCCTTGAAGGCTGCATCATCACCACGAACAGTAGAAATCATGATCTGGTCAACGTAAGAAGCGGCATTTCCTGCCTCACCGACTGTAGCGACTAAGTAAGTGCTTCCATCAGGGTGACTATCATCCTCGACGAACTGGACAGCGTTGTCCAAGTCATCGTATGATGTTGCTTTATTTTGATCAATACCAGAAATAAAGTAACCCTCATCAAGCTTCAGATACTGCCAAGAGAAATCGTCGAAGTAGAATTTATTAGCCGTGCGGCCATTGTCTGCATCAGAGTTCAAGTTGAAGGCAACTGACCAACCAGTAGACTGACTGTCATCGAAAGTGATAGTCTTGTCAAACTCCTGCCATTGATCAGTAAAGGATACATCACCGATACCCTGCCAGTGGAGATAGTCAGAAGGATGCTGCTTGTGAATCTGGGTACCTACCGTACAAGCATGGTCAGCCTTATAGCGGAAGTGGAGCTTAATCTGAGTACCAGACGTCCAGCCCCTCGGAGACTGAATCCAGAACTGGTTGGCCCAAGCAACAGAACCTTCATCCGATTCGACAACAGGCGCAACTGTTGAAGCATCAACAACAAATACATGGTTGTTTGGATCGGCAGGATCTTCTTCAATGTCAGCGGGGAAAGGACGAGCTCTGTCACTATCATCGTTAATGACACTCGGCTGGAAGTTTCTACCCATAGTCAGAGCCCATGCACAGATTTCGCCAGTGCGGTCACCACGCCAGTTGATGTTAACACCATCAGTCTCCTCAAGAGACCATGCAGGCCACTGACTTTCAGCATTGCCATTGAATGTAATAGCCTCAATCCACTCCTTAGGACGCTGGTTAGCCTTCAGCTTGTGATAAACCTTCAGGCTCTGCCAATCGATGGTGGCAGTAGCACCACCTGGCTGAGCAACAAGGTTACAGCTTGATCCACCGATACCACTGTACTCCCAAGTTACCTCAGTGAATTCATCGCTCTGAGGAATAGTGACAGAAGCTTTCATAGATTGGCCATCACCCCAACCCCAACCCATGTTGACGCCGAAGGAAACAGCCTCTGAAGCCTTCACCATAGCAACAACTTTGTAGCTCTCGTCAATCACAGTGGGGATATTGTCAGCAATAAAATACTGGTGCCAACCGCCACCTTCGGTCCATCTGTAGTACTCAGTACCACCCTGTGTCTTCACAATGACGTCGCTGGTTTCTTCAGAATCGTCCTTTTTCTCGGCATACTTGTAGTTTGCGCCGTGGTCGGTCATGTAACCCTGATCAAATTCAGGTACGTAGCCCATTACGTAGAACGGGAAACCCTGTAAAGTGGAGTAGTCAATAGAATAGACTTCTTCCCACTGTTGCTGTGCATTTGCTCCCAAGAAACATGCCAAGAGAGCAACCAGTGTAAATAGTTTCTTCATAATTGAAAAAATTAGTTAATAATAAAGTTGAATAAATAAAAATAATAAAGTTAAATAATTAGTTCAGAGAGAGAATTGCCAGGAAGACAAGGGGAACCTCATCTTCCGGCAATTATGAGTTCGTTACTTTCCACTGAGGGCATCGCAGAATGCTTTGTATGTGGCACTGCGTACCCATTCATTACCATTTTTAGACCAAAGGCCTACAGGGTCGCTGGACGTATCAGCCATGTTACCCTTACAGATACCAGCCTGCTTATCTTTAGGAATCTTGGTCATATAGGCCTTGATGACAAGCGCATAGTAGTTGGCCAAATTCTGACGCTGATCATCCTTGATATCTTTGGGTGCAACAGAAGCACCTGTAGCGTCCAGATACTTGATGTCAAAATTAGAGAGGCGAATCAACTTGCCAGTAGCAGCCAGATTATCCAAGAGGGTGTTCAACGTTGTCTCGTTGGCAGCCTGTGTGGCAGCATCCTCGCTATAGCTGAGATTCAGCTCGGCATTGATACCATCGATCTTGGCGCCATTACCCTCCCAGATGTTCATCCAGTACTTCAGGCTCTCAAGTTTATTCGGATTATCAAGTCCATTCTCACAGATGAAGAACTTCAACTCTGCAGGGTTACCGCCATGCTTTTCGAATGCAGCACTTGCTACCTTTGAAACTGTTGCACCATACAGCTCACTGCCAGACTTGGTTCCTTCCTCAAGATAATCCTGCCAGAAGATCTTTTCATCAGAGTGCTTCAGGTCAAATATTCCAGGCTTATCAGCAAGTTCCTTCGTATCGAGAGGCTTGGAAATGAGGTCGAACGACTTGATACGTCCGGCATTGGCTTCCATCAAGCCATTACACCACTTATTTAGCGCATACCTAATCGTATCATTCTTCTCGGCCTTTGTCTGGTCACGGTGATTGTCAGGTGTGTGAGAAACCGTGACATTGCGGATATAAAGAACCGTGTTCAAGTTACCCTCAATCAGCAAGTAACCCTTTGTTACTCCTTTGGCAGGAACCCACTCCACCTTGACAGTTTGCCATCCGCCTGGTCTTATGGTAAACTCCTTAGGAATCAGTTTACCTTCCTTATCCTTACCAGTATTAATCAAGCTATCGGCAAAAGTACACCAGATATTCTCATCCTTTTCCATCTCCGTCTTCTTGGTATCTTTGAAGCCCCTCACGGTGAAAGTAATGGTGTAGAAACCCTGTGGATCAAGGTCAAAACCCTCAACAATATATACCTCAGACTTCTTTGGAATCCTAAGGGCATTACCATTGGCATCCATATTCTTCTCGATGACAGGTTTACCTCTGAGTGACGTTCCTTTAAACTCATCTACAGTAGAGTAGTCAAGTTCCAGGTCGGTAATAGGAAGCACCTGAATCTCAATAGGAGCTGTGAGCGTTTCAAACCAATCATCAGCCTGCTGCTCATTGGCAACGATAGGACTACCGTATACCTTACCACCGATATCAGACATATGACCAAGAGCATCCTTCAAATCCATGAAGTTCATATAACCCTTCTTGCTCACATAAGAACCGGGCATAAAAGAGTTGCCGAATGCGACTCCGTCAAAGTTGGTGATGGCAGCAGCATGCTCGAGAGCCTGCTTATTGAATTCCTTCAGCTTGATGGTAGCATCAACAGACATATTAGGATTATCAGTCCTGTTAATATACGACTTGACAGCGCCCAAGTCAGCATAGGGTTTTGCTGCACCGGAACCAGAAGGAACAGAGAAATTGTTCAGATCATTATAGTCAGCACAGGAAACAACAAATGCTCCAGCAGCCAACATCAAGAGACCGTTTTTTAGCATCTTATTCATATCTAAGCCTCCTACTATTTAACGTATTTATAATCGAAGAGCACTCTCTTGTTCGCCTCACGTGTCTGAACAACCAAGGTATCGTTTGTGGCAACCTGGATGTTCTTCTCAGCGAAGTCAATATTATACTTCAGACGAAGGATGTCACGCTGAACAGGAACGCCATTGTTGCTGCCCCACTGGTAATCCTTGTATTCAGCACGCTCTGTTCCCTTGGTAATGTATTCACCTTCTCCACTGGCTGTGACATTCGGATCGTCGGTAGAGATTGTACATTTGTCACCATTGAAGGTAAGAAGCAGATTACAAGAGATGGATGCACCAGAGGTCTTGAAAGAGACAGGGAATATAGCCTGTGTCATATTCTTGGTCTTGATACCGCAGATCTCATCGTACTGGTTAACTGGGTTCGAGGGATCCATCTTGCTGTAATGCTCAATGTCAGAGTTATAAAGGCTGAAGTCCTTGCGAATATCATCAGTCGTCTTGCCATTTTCTGTAACCTTGGCATAACTACGACGGATATACTTGCCCTGCCATGGGTTCATGTACTTCACGCAGTAGAGTACATAGTCCCTTGGGCGAACTGTCCAATCCTGGTCGTTAGGACGAGCGGGATCGGGCACACTTTGCGTACCACTAAGAATACGGTCAATACCTGTGACGCCCGTCATTCGAAGAGGAATGACATAGTAGTTCTCAATGGCTTTGGGGTCCTTGAAGAATTCGTCAGTGAACTGCACCTCTACATAGCCACGCAGATCACCATTATATGGAATGACATCGGACAAAAGCGTGTAATATTCCTTTTTCATAGGAGTGACAGGATCGGCGGGATAGCCACCATCGTCCAGGAAATAGAGATTATTACAGAGCGACTCGTCGACGATGAAATTCACAATTGCATCACGACCACCGTATGCGCCACCCATGGTAGCCCAGATGCGGCACTTATGCGCATTATCGAGCGAATTGTCATAGATATCATTACCAAGTACGAGGGTACGTACAGGGTTCTGATAGGCAAAATAGGCTGTTGTACCATTTTCATAGTCTGGGAATTCCTTATCCTTGTTATAGCAAGAAGCTAAGGTGAGAGAAAAGGCTCCCAAAGCGACACCGAATATATATTTCTTAAGTTTCATAATAGTTATTTTTCACTTTTTACTATTCACTATTCACTTATCACTAACAAAGCGCATATTACCAGCCCTGGTTTTGTCTGAGTGCACTCCATAAGATCACCTCGCTGTTAGGAATGGGACCAAAGTTCTGGTAAGACTCGAATTGACGAGGCTCTACGTCAAGAAGGGTATATCTGAGGTTGCCAGGCACAGCATCCTGTGATGCGTCGATTAGGTCAATCTGAACGCCCTTCACCGTTTCGTTGATAGGTAACTGCCAACGACGGATGTCCCAGAAGCGCTTGTTCTCGAAGCAGAGCTCGATACGACGCTCGTTGCGAATGAGTTCACGCATCTTTTCACCTGTAGCATCGTTTGCACACTCTTCCAGATAAGGATCGCCTACATAAGCACCAGTCTCATCCTTACCAATGCCACCACGCTGACGGATCATCTTGATGACATCGTAAGCAGAGAGGTTCAAAGATGCATCCTTAACTCTGGGTCCCCAAGCGTCGTTGGCTGTCTCAGCGAATGCCAAGAACAATTCCGTAGCACGAATGCGTGGGAAAATATGAGGCTGCACAGCTGCTGACGATGAACTGATTGAAGGACCAGCGTCGTTACGCAGCAACTTCTTCATATAATAGCCAGTAAGCGTATGTGCTGAACCCGCATCGTTAATATTGTCCTTATTGTCTGCACCCTTAGTAGGACTTGCATAAGTACCAGTTATAATAACAACACTCTTGAATGTAGAGCCATTGAAAATAATGTCTTCTGCAAGACGTGGGTCACGGTCCTTATAAGGATCATTGGCGTCAAAACCAGATCTAGAGTCTGTAATGGGGTAGCCATTAGCCATTGGGAATGCCTCGACAAGATTATGGGAGGGATTAATTCTACCACTACCAAACAGTGATGGCGGGAAGTTTTCAGTCTCCTGAGAAGCTTCTGCCTTTTCCCAGTTAGCGCGCCAGATGATTTCTGGCATATAAGACGTACTTGATGCCAGCTTATCGACATTTCTGTACCAAATATTACCATCGGGGTCAAATTCTACATCGCCCAATGCTGATGCACAAATCTTAGCAGCTTCTTCAGATGTCACACCGCTCTGAGAACGATATGCAGGACTTGCTGCCAGCAGGGCCGTCTGTGCCTTTACTGCCAAAGCAACCTTAGCAGAGACAAGATTCCTTGCCATATTACCAAACACGAGGTTGTAACCAGCAAGTTGTGCGCCTGCATCCCTGTACTTCTTAGGAATATCATCCTCATTATCGAGATCCTTATACTCTCCAGGAAGCAAACTGGCAGCTGCATCGCAGTCGGCAAAAATCTGTCTGACACAAGCAGCGAAAGTAGCACGTGGTTGGTTATAATCTGAGCTACCATCTTCAGGCTCCGTCAGCAAGGGTACACCTAAGAGATTACCGCCTTCATCATAGCCACCATGAGCCAGCAGCAGATGGTAATACAAGATGGCACGAAGACCCAGTGCTTCACCAGTCAGACGATCAATGAACATAATCTGCTTTGATTTGGCACTCTGAGCCCAGTTCACCTGATTGACATACTTGAGGAAGAGGTTGACATACTGGATACCATCCTTACACTCGTTCCACTGTGACATCGGGTTATTATCTGACTTCCATTCACCCGTTGCCATCTTCCTATAAGTATCACCAGCGACATTGGTTACGGCGTCATCAGTAGCCACGTCAGTCTGAGTAGTTCTTATATATGGAAGACGATTGTAACCATACATCAGCAAACCATACACATAGTCAGTTTCCTGAACCATCGCATCCAACTGTCTGGTGTTTTCATCAGCAGGCTCAAACATGTCCTGGCAGGAGCAGAAAGTAAGGAGAGCGACGAAATACAATATAATGTTTCTTGTCTTCATTTTCTTATCATTTTTAGAGGGTTACCTTAACACCGAGATTATAGAAACGGGTCTGTGGAGCATAGCCAATATTGGTCTCCATAATCTTACGATTCTTAGAGATGGTGAGGAGATCGTTTCCATTCACATATACTGAGAGGGCCTTAACGACCTTGCCTTCGAACATTTCTTTCGGGAAGTCGTAGGTCAGCTGAACCTTACGGAGATTGAAGCGGTCTGTGCTATACATCCAGTAGGTGGATGCGACAGCATTATTTACCGAACTCGTAAGACGGGGGTGAGTAGCATTCGGATTCACAAAGCCGTTGATAATGCCATCATCATCATAGGTGTACTGTATATGGTCACGCACATTCACAGAATACTTGTTGGTTCCCTGCATACAATAATAAGCGCCGTTAGCCATGGCATGAGCACCGAACTGGCCATTACCAAGCATGAAGAGCGTCCAGTTCTTATACTTCAGCGTGAGGTTCACACCAATAGTCCAAGGCGCACCGTAAGTACCAGACTTTCCTAATTCTACCTGGTCTCTCTTATCAATGGTTCCATCGCCATTGACATCCTCATACTTCAGGTCACCAGGCATGACAATACCACCAAGGCCATATTTGCCTTCCTTCAATTTATAGGTAATCTTACCAGTCTTCTCCTCAGTAACGACATTAAAGTCATCAATCGTGTAGAAGCCTATGCATCTGTAGCCTTCAAGGGCATCAAGGGCATTGCCTTCATGGATGAGTTCACCAGCTGAGTTACGATAAGGTGCCTTAGCATCTACAGCTTCATCGTACGTCTTCCACTTGGTTGTAAGATAGGTACCTACTAAGCCAAGTTCTGCATGCACCTGTCCGAACTGCTTCCGGGCTTTGATGCTAAAGTCAAGACCGCTGCGGTTTGAGACATTATTATTGATGGCAGATGAGAATTTACTGCTGTTAAGACCACCTTTCAAGTGCGACGGGTATTGGGTCGGGTTCTGGATGATATATCCGCTCATATCCGTATTGAAGTAGGTCAACTCAGTGCTAATCAGCTTATTGAAGAACGAACCACGAAGGCTGAGAGAGAACTCCTTGCGATGAATGTAGTCGAGGGCAGGATTGTTACCGACTGAAGAGTACGTTGAGGGAGCATCATTTGCGCCTTCATTCCATGCAAAGGTCGGACCATTATTCTGCCACGTAGCATCGTAAATATAGAAGTACTTATTGCCATAATAGACATCGGCATCATCATTTAGCTTACTGATAGATGCGCTGAGCATCAGATCGTCTACGAAGCTACCCTTCATAAACTTCTCCTTGGCAATGTTCCAACCAATGGTGAAAGAATGTGAGAGCGCCTCACGATTGCCTTCAGGAAGACGGGCTGAATGAACACCAGCCAAACCCATCTCGAAGAAGTAACGGCCCATATAGTCGTAACCAGCCTGCAAGCCTAAGTTGGCATTGGCATAACGGTGGTATTCACCACTGGCTGTCGTCGTGTACATACTGGCGAGCAACATACCAGTAACGTGATGCTTACCAGCGAATGTGTGGTCGTAGTCGAAATGACCATTCCATGTAATGGTCTGACGATATTTCGTATCAGACATCGTCATCGTACCTGTTACAACCTCATCCTTAGGCTGTTTCAGGTCAACAATGGCATCAACTGTGTTATAGTTACTCCATGTGGGGAAGAACAAAGAGTAGGTATTGTTGTATGACAAGCTATAGTTAGCAGCATAGTCAATCGAGAACAAAGTCTTGAAAGTCAAGCCCTTGACGAACTTATTCATGTCATAGTTGATACCGGCATCGAACTGGAACTGACGGCTCACAGCCTGTGTCTTACCACCAAAATAGCAGTCAGCAATAGCATTGGTCTGCGCGTTGTCTGTACCACCGCCAGGGAACCACTTGCCATCCAGCAGGTTCAGAGACTTGCCGAGGGTAGCCAAAGCCTTGCTGGCATTGGGGTCAATCATATCAATAGGAATCAATGGCGCAGCACCCAATGGAAAGTTTGGACGCACGTTAGCTGCATCTTTCCAGAAATCGCCCTTGTTCTTGTGCTCATTATAATAGGTAGCACTAACATTAGCCCAACCAGTGATGACTTTGTTAACCACAAGGTCAACATTACCACGTACACTGAAACGGTCAGTATAGTTATCCTTGGCATTACCAAAGTTCAGGAGATCTTCTGCACGATAATAGTTGATATTGGTGTAGAAGTGAGCACGTGTGCCACCACCCTGAATCTCCAATGTACCCTCAGAACGGTTATAGGCCTTACGGATATATTCGTCTGAATAATAGTTCACATTGGGATAACGGTATGGATTAATACCAGAAGCATGATTGTAGATATCCTGCTGAGAGTATGGCACCGTAAGCGTACCAGCCTTGAGCGCAGCAGTATTGCCACCAGCAACGGCATCGTTATAGAAAGATTCGTTATAGAGCGTCATATACTCTGCAGAACCCAAATACTCGGGGAATTCCTTGGCAAAGTGCCAACCAGTGTTAGCGTTAGCATCAATGCGAAGGCCATCAACCTTGCCACGCTTAGTGGTAATGAGGATAGCACCCTTGGCACCCTTAGAACCATAGAGCACAACGGCTTGCGCACCCTTCAGGAAGGTAATCTGCTCGATTTCAGAAGGCAGCACATTGTTAGAGGGGCGCTTTACACCGTCGATAATAACAAGTGGCGTATTGCCATTGTCGTTATTATCCAAGCGGTCGTTGTCCATACCCCAAAGGTTGTTGCCGTTCCATCCACCGACGAGACCCATCATATCTTCAAGGCTACCCTGGGTATAATCCTTCTTCGACAACTCTTCCATGTCGATGTAAGAAACGCCTCCGAGAAGATGGTCAGCATCCACATCACGGAAAGCAACATGGACTTTCTTTTTTGCCACAGTAGAGTCTGCGTCATCAGCGGTCTGAGCCATTGAACAGACAGACCCCATCAGTAACATCCCTGCTATAACATATTTTATATTAGTAATCATAATTTCTAATTTCTAATTTCTAATTTCTAATTTTTAATTACCATCCAGGGTTCTGTTCAAATCCTTCGTAAAGATAAACATCTTTTTCAGGGAACGGGAACCAGTAATGCTTAGCTTCCAGAGGACGCGTGATCAGCGTTTCGTGATGGAAATTACCAACGCGAGCATTTTTCGGATCGTTCCTCTTGAACCAAGTAGCCTTTTCCAAACGCTCAAACTCATGAGAGTATTTCTCCGTATAAGGAGGTTCAGTCAAGAGAAGCCAACGCTGAAGGTCGCACCAGCGGAAGCCTTCGAAGGAAAGCTCAACGGCACGTTCGCGACGTACTTCATCAATGAAATGCTCACGGGTATCCAGGAAGTTCTCCTGCACACCTTCCATGCCTGCACGGTCACGAATAGCATTGATAGCCTCAAGAGCAGAGTAAGATGGGCAATACGTCGTTTTCTGCTTCAATTTAATAGCCTCATGCTCAAAAGCTGCCATAGCTTCTGCAAACATCAAATATATTTCGGCAAGGCGCATGTAAGGAAGATAGGTCTGCAAATTATAGCCCCAGTCATACCACTTGTCACCAATATTACACTGGTGAGGAACCAGCTTCTGGATGAAGTAGCCTGTGCTACTGCCATTGTCAATAGAACGCATGGCACCGCCAGTATAAAGCGAACAATATTCATGCTCCTTCTGGGCATCATTCAAAGCGTCAGTCTTGAGGACATAATGGAAACCATCGAATACGATGTCATGATAGAATCGTGGATCACGTCCTTTATAGGGATGTTCAGGATCCCACTCAGCCTTTGGATTAATCACGTAGTGACCATTCTCAACCAGATAGATGGGCTGTCCATTAGCCATACCATATTGGTCAATCAAGTTTCCTGTGGGGTGATGAATAATGTTATCATGCTCCACAAGACCAGCGACCTTCGGGCCAAAGATCTTAGTACAGTTCCAGTTAGAAGAGTTGGCACCTGGGTGAGAACCACGGAAAATTGCTTCAGAAGCACCAGGCATTTTCCAACCATCACTGACAGTATAGAATATCTGTGAGTAGCTGTCGTCAGCAGTTTCTAACTTCTCATGATCGTAGATATTTGAATACTTGAATTCAGCCAATTTGTAATTAACCTGACCTTTAGCAACCATATCAAGCGCCTTACCAAGAGCCTCAGCTGCCAGTTTACAATACTTCTCGTCGTAGTCGTAGGTCTTAGCGTTAGCACCGCCTTGACTGGCACCTAACAGAACATAAGGTTCGTTACGGCTGGCCTTCTCAAACTCTTTCATAAGTGGAGAACCTGCCCAAAGATAGCACTTACCTAAGTAGCAGAGTGCCATGAACTTGTTGACACGCAGCTGGTTATTATTAACCGTATTATTGTCCCTACCGACAAGCGTCTCGTCCCATTCCTTTGAATCCAAGGGAAGGAGTTCGGAAGCTCTCTCGAAGTCTTCTGCACATTTTTCTGCACATTTCTGGAAAGACAGACGGGGCAGCTCAGGAATATGACCATCAACATAAGGTTCGGTGATGTATGGCAGTCCACCAAAATAGCACATCAGCTCAAAATGCCACCAGGCACGGAAGAAATACATCTGTCCGAGCAAGATGTCACGCTCTTCGTCAGTACCGATGAGCGAATCAATGTTTTTGATACCCATGTTACACTTACGGATACAGTACCAAGAATTCTTCCAAAGAGAACTTCTTGAACCATTCAGCCAACACTGACCGTTAGTGTACCAGTTACGATAGTTACCCAAGTCGACCTGATGGTCCATGTGAGCATAGCCTTCTGGGTTATGAACAGCGTCATCACCAAAATTCCATGCGGTACAATAGTTGACCATCTCCTTACTGGGAATCAGCGAATAGATTTCCTCAATATATCCCTGGAAATTACGGAAGTTCTTGAATGCCTCATCTTCTGCTACGATAGAATCAGGATCCTTATCGAGCCAGTCTGTGCAGGATGTGAAAGAAACGCCTCCTGCCAGCAGAAACAGCGAGCCACACAAAAGGGATTTGATGTTATTTATATATTTCATAACGTTCATTTTTCAATGTTCAATGTTCAACGTTAAATGTTAAGCTTAATTCCGAAATTATAACGTCTAACAGTTGGGTAGGCACCACCGCCACCACTAAAATTCAGGCCGCTACTTGTTACGTTACTCTCACGGTCGTCAGGCATCTTGGTAATCAGGAAGAGGTTGTTACCATTCAGGTAAATCTTCAGGCTTGAGAAACCAAGTTTCTTAATCCAACCCTTCGTCCAGGTGTAAGCGACCTCTACATTCTTCAGACGGAAATAAGAGCCATCATATAGGTACTGTGTACCATCATTATAGGAAACTTGGGTCGTGAAGCGAGGTACAACAACCTCACCGTTATTCTCTACAGGATTCCACCAAGTACCATTGTCAAACACAGTTAACAACTTATTATTAAAAGAGGTAAGACCTACATCACGGGTAACACCAGTTACACCATAAAACTGAGCGAAGCAGCTGAAGCCTTTCCACTCCCAGCCAATAGTAGCATTGTAGGTGTGCTCCGGATTACCGGTATAACCATAAGGAGCCTGGTCATAGGTTTCGTCAACAACACCATCACCGTTAAAGTCTACGATGTAGTGGTCACCAATCAACACCTGATTGTCGTCCATTTCACGCTTTGGCGTACTATAGAGCTCATCATAAGTACCGATGAAGCCATTGTCGATGAATGAAAGGTACTGGCCTTGAGAATAACCTTGTGCTCTACGGTAATTAGGCAACAATGCGGGATCATCCTTTAATTTAATAACGTTATGCGCGTACGTGTAGTTGGCATTTGCCCAGAAACGCATACCATTCTTCAACACCTTGTTGAAGCGAATCTCAAATTCGAAACCAGTGTTCTTGATTTCACCCTTATTGATATCCGGTGTTGTCCAAGCACCATAATAAGAAGGTACGGAACGGTTACCACCAGAAACGAAGATGTCTTTACGATCATCGCGGAACCAGTCGAAGCTACCTGCGAACATACCACCAAGGAAGGCATAGTCGAAACCGAGGTTTTTCTTCAATACAGTTGCCCAACGCAAATCTGGAGCGGCAACGATATTTTCCTTATAGCCCTGATAGGGACTCTCACCATCAGTAAGCGTCATGTGAACCTTATTTAATACAGACCACTGAGTCAGGTAAGCCCAACGTGCACCTGCATTATCATCACCAATCTCACCGATAGATCCACGAATCTTGAACATATCAATGATGCGCTTCTCTTTCAGTTTCTTCATGAATGGCTCTTCAGAAACCATCCAACCAGCAGCACCTGAACAGAAGAAAGCAAAGCGATTGTCTGGAGAGAACTTCTGTGAACCGTTGTAAGCACCGTTGAATTCAGCGAAATACTTACCCTTGAAATCATAAGTGGTACGGAATACCCAGTCCTCACGACGATTCTCCAGTTCGGTATTACCAGCATACATACGGCGTTTCCAGTTAGCCATCAAAGTCACGTTATGGTCACCGAGCTGACGACCCCAGAAGAGCTGGAGTGACATTTCAGTAGCACGATTAGTAGAGCTGACACTACCTGCAACAGTAGACCAGTCAACCTTTTCATAGAAATCGAAACCAGTTTTAGGATAAATCTGATTCTCAGGACGAAGCACACCATCCTCAGGAAGCATATACATTCTCTTGGCAGCGTGACCTTCAGCACTAATACCACGGCTACCTTCATTGAACTGGTTATCCCAAGAAATGGTACCACGAGCAACAAGTCCTTTTGTGATGAAATCGAGCTTTTGTTCGAGGGCAAAGTCAGTGAATACACGCGTGATGGTCTTCAGCTCATAACCTGACAGTGCTACGTTTTGCGGAGAGTTGGCGACGTTGGAAACCAGTGGGTAGTAACCCCATGCACCATCTGAGAATTGTACAGGGAACACGTTGGGTGGCATACCATATGCACCGGCCCAGTTCTGCTGTTGGAAGAACTCACCATTATTATTATAATAATAACGAGGACTCTTCTGTTGCGCATTAGAACCAGCGAGGTTCACCTTGAACTGAGTGGTCTTCGTAATCTGGAAGTCCAGATTTGAACGCACATTCAAACGGTTGTATGCATAACCACCCTCATAGCCCTGATGGTTATCCCAAATTTTGGTCATATCACCTTCATTCTGGAAGTCGAATGAAACGAAATACTTCACAAACTTCGTACCACCGGAGATATTCAAGTTAGTATTATAAGAAAAGGTAAACTTTTTGAACATCTCATCCTGCCAGTCCACATTTGGATAACGTTCTGCCTGACTGTAATCGCCGAGGTAGTTGCGATTAGCATCATAGTTTTGTACAACGGTATGGTCCTGATTACGGAAGTTATTGATAAAGGTCTGTGGACGATAGTATGCCCAAGAAGCGTCACCACCAATGGCAAGTTCATGTTCAAGGGCCTGATTGCGAAGCATATAGCCATCGTACGAGTCGTACTTACGAGGCAACTTTGACACAGCCTTCAATGTAGCGTTGAAGCCAACATCGATTCTTGCCTTACCTTCAACACCACGCTTGGTGGTAATCAGAATAACACCATTAGCACCTTTCACACCGTAAACGGCTGTAGCAGAGGCGTCCTTCAAAACGGAAATCGTAGCCACAGACGAAATATCTACGGACTTAATCTCGCGTTCAACACCATCAACGAGGATCAGAGGCTGGGCATCTGTATTCCATGCAGCTGCACCACGAATGTAAATACGCGGGTCTTCTTCACCAGGCTGACCTGTAGAAGCGATGGTGGCAACACCAGGAAGATTACCAGTGAGGGCGGCACCCACACTACCAATACCTGCTGCACGCTCCAGAACTTCACCAGTGGTCTGGGTAATAGCACCCACCACAGAGGCTTTCTTTTGCTGGCCGAAACCTACTACTACAACTTCTTCCAACTGAGTGTCGTCAGCAAGCGATACTTTGAATTCACGCTGTTTACCAACCTTGATTTCTTTCGTAGACATACCTACATAGGAAATCACCAGCACTGACTGTTCTGAGGGTACCTTCAACATAAAGTTACCATCGATATCAGTCACCGTACCCAGGGAAGCTTGTCCTTTCACTACTACCGAGGCGCCAATTAAAGGCTCCGCGGCATTGTCTGTGACTGAACCCTTTACTGTGACGCCGTTCTGCGCATAGAGCATCGTGCTGAACGCAAACAGCATCAGGATAGCGGAAATGGTCTGTCGAGTCAATTGCTTTAGATTCTTCATTTTGACAGATTTTGATACATAATTTTATTTAATAATTAGTTGAATTTGTCGGTCAGAATACAATATTCTTCAGTTAAAATTGAATAGTTTATATTATAATAATTAGAAATTTCGGTGCAAAATTACGAATTATATTCGAATCGCCAATTTTCTTATGTTTCACATACTTTACTTTATGTAACATATCATAAGATTCATTAATAAATCGGCAAAAATTCCCTAAAAACAAGTAATCTGGCGCTGTCATCACAACGGATGTTTTTTTCAAAAGCAAGAGGGGTGACTCACGTCAGTCCTCCCGCTATTCATACCAAAACTACTTAACTATAGCCTATTACCTAACTTAAAAAACAAGCTACAAAGATTCTTTTATTTGTTACAACGCTGCAAAATTACACATTATTTTATATACATATTTTACGAATTGTTACAAGCACTTTATTATTTGTAACATAACCCCCACCCTTTTACAAGACAAAATCTGATTGCAACAAAAAGAAAAGAGAGCCAGACTGTCGTCAGACTCTCTATTCCTCCTATTAGTTCCTTCTCCTAATTATTCATCTTTCTTTGCATTCTCTGCATCGATGGTCTTAATCTTGTCGCGAACCAGCTGCACTTCATCTTTTAACTTCTGCACCTTACGGTTCATCTCGTCAATCAGCGAATTACCCTTACGACTGGAAGCATTCAGGAAACCGAGATTATTCTCATAGGTCTGCACCTCACTCTTCAGCTGCTCATATTGACGCATCAGACGAGCACGTTCGTTGTCCAGCGCATTACCACCACGCTCTGCAACTTGCTTCAGGTTGTCCTTGAATTTCGACAAGCGACGCTTGGCGACACTAATGTTAAGGTCCTTATAAAGCTTGTCGAGTACAGCATGATATTCTTCATAGAGCTTATCCTTCTCCTTGAAAGGCACATGACCAATAGCCTGATACTCTTCGACCAGCTGCTGGACACGTTCCTGAAGTCCTTCGCCAGCCTCTTCGGCCGCAGCCTTCAGACGAGCAATGACATCGCGCTTCTTCTCAAGATTCTGATATTCTTCGCCGCGCTGACCAGCACCAGCGGCATTACGGGCTTCAAAGAACTTGTTGCAGGCACCAAGGAATTCCTCCCAAAGCTGGTCGCCCAACTTCTTGGGTACCATACCGATGGTCTTCCACTCTTTCTGCAGATTGATGAGTTTGTCAGAAGTAGACTTCCAATCGGTAGAATCCTGCAAAGCCTTGGCTTTCTCAACGAGAGCACGTTTTTTCTCAGCATTCTCCTTGAAGGTATTCTTCAATTCCTTGAAATATTCTGCCTTACGACCAAAGAAGTCATCACAGGCAGAGCGGAAACGCTCGAAAATCTTCACATTCATCTTCTGAGGCGCAAAACCAATGGTTTTCCATTCCGTCTGCAAATCAATGATCTGCTTGGTATGCTTTTCCCAGTCCGCACCCGTCTTGTTCTCTTCAGCAACAATAGCCTCAACCTGCTCGCAGAGTTTGGTCTTGCGCTCCAAATTCTCTTCCTCCTTGGCACGCAGGCCCTCGAAATGCTGCTGATGACGCTTATTGATAACGGTAGAAGCTGCCTTGAAGCGCTGCCAGATTTCTTCACGTAAATCCTTACTGACAGGACCAATCTCACGGTACTCCTGATGCAGCTTCTGTAACTGATGGAAGGCGCTAATGACATCTTCCTCGTCAGCCAGCTTCTCAGCAGCCTCGCAAAGCTTGGTTTTTAACTCCAAATTCTTCTTGAAGTCATATTCGCGAGCCTCACTATTGAGTTTCAGCAGGTCATAGAACTGCTCGACATACAGTTGATAGTTGCGCCACAGTTCGTTGGCACGCTCAGCGGGCACGTTTTTGATCTCGCGCCATTCTTCCTGTAAAGCCTTAAAATCCTTATACGACTTATTGGCTTCCTCGGGCGAGGTCACCATAGACTTTATCTTTTCGATGATAGCCAGTTTCTTCTCCAGGTTGTCCTGCTTCTCCTGCTCCTGCTGGCGGAACAACTGCTGGCGCTTCTCACGGACAACGACCATCTCAGCCTTGAAAGCCTCCTCGGTCTGATCGGGGACAATCTGATACTGCTCAGGATCGCCACCGCCGTCGATATAAGCTTTCAGTTGTGCTTCACGTTCGGCGACATGCAACTTATAGAAGCAAGTCTTTAGGTAGTCAACCTCGCCTTTCTGGGGAGCTTCGTCACCATGAGCCAGCTCGCGCGCGCGTTCTAATATCTCTTGTTTACTTTGATATTGCTTACGCTCAACTGGTTCCTCAGCCACAGGTTGCTCCTCAGCCACAGGTTGCTCCTCAGCCACAGGCTGTTCTTCGGCTACAGGTTGTTCTGCCACTACGTTTTCTACGGTCTGCTCCTCAATGGGAGTCTTGTCTTGAGAGTCCATCATCGTTTTAATAACGTTTTAGTGAATGATAGGGTTAGTTCATACAATTATCAGGCTTTTTGCCATGATATTCGGCAAAATTAGCAATTTTTTCTGAAATGACCTAATTTTTTTAAAAAAAAGTGACTAAATCAGCCGTTTATGCTTGAATACAAGCAATGACAGGACAGAAATAAGCACAGAAATGACGATGGCAATGATAAATCCAACTGGACTGTTCTCCATACCATTGATAAGGTTCATACCAAAGAATGAGGCCACCAGCGTTGGCAACATCAGAATGATGGTTACAGAGGTCAGCGTACGCATGATGGTATTCATATTGTTGTTGATAATCGACTGGTAAGTATCCATTGTCGACTCCAAGATATTCGAATAGATATTGGTCGTCTCGCGTGCCTGCGTCATCTCAATGTTGACATCCTCAATCAGGTCGGCGTCCAATTCGTCAATCTGCAGTTTGAACTTTAGCTTCTGCAACAGGTTCTCGTTGCCACGAATGGAGGTTGTAAAGTATGTCAGCGAGTCCTGAAGACGAGAGAGGCCTATCAGACTCTCGTTGTTCACCTCCTTGTCGAGGTTGCGTTTGGCCTTATCGACGAGCATCGATATCTGCTTCAGACGTTTCAGATACCAGACTGCGCTCGAGAGGAACAGACGGAATATCATGTCTACATGGTCTGTAAAGCCCTCGCCACGCTTCTGCTGGAAAGAAACGAAATCAATCATCATATTCGTTTCGTAGTAACATACAGTGATGGTGACGTCGCGCTTATGAATAATACCAAGTGGAACAGTGGTATATGGTGTACGCGAACGCACCTCCTTAACGTAGGGAATACGAAGGATAATGAGCATCCATCCGTCGTCGTACTCGTAACGGGCACGCTCGTCGGTATCGCTGATATCTGAAAGGAAGTAGTCCGGAATATGAAACTGCTCTTCCAACAACTGCTGATCTTCTTCTGTCGGACACGTTACCTGTATCCAACTATTGGGCTGCCATTCATTAATCTGCGTAAGCCCACCTTGGGTGTTCCAATAGGTCTTCATTGTGCTAATCCTTTTTTATTGTTCTCACACAGAGTCACAGAGTTACACAGAGGACTCTCTTTTAGCAAAACATTTTAGCGGCAAAGGGATTAGCAACTCTGCTCGCTATCCCCCGCCATTACAAATTGTAATTTTCCGCCGGGTAATCGTCCATAATTTTTGTTATTTATTTGTTTGACGTTGCAAAGGTAAACAAAAATCGCAGATTTGCCAAACAAATCCGCGATTTTTCTTTTTACCTTTTTACTTTTTTACCTTTTTACTTTTCGGGAACGTCTTCCAGTGTCTTCTTCAGCAACTCCCAGAACGGAGCAACTGTTTCAATGAGCGCACGCTCGGTAGTGGTGTGAGGCGACTTCATCGTAGGTCCGAGGCTGACAACGTCAAGCCAAGGATACTTGCCCAAGATGACAGAACACTCCAAACCAGCATGGTCGACCTGAATGATACCGTCCTTGCCAAACAGCTCCTTATACTCCTTTAATAAAAGGTGCAGAATCTCGCTGTCGGGGTTGGGGTCCCAGCCACCATACGAGCCAGCAGTCTCTACCTTCATGCCTGCCATAGAGAAGCAGCTCTCGAGCATCGTCACCACATAGTCCTTCATATCCTCACGACTCGAACGGGCCAGAATCTTGATACTAGCCTTACCCTCACCGATGTTGATGATAGCGAGGTTCGACGAGGTCTCAACGACGCTAGGATAAGCGGGAATAAAACGGATGACACCATCATGACAAGCAAAGATGGCATCCACCAAATTATCCTGAATCTCGACGGGCACCTCTTTCTTTGGCGTTTCCACATCCTCAACGATAACCTCGATGCCTTGTGGCTCGATGAGCTTGAACTCGTCGTTGAATGTCTCCTGCCAATCAGCAGCTATCTCCTTCAGGGCAGCGATGTTCTCTTTGGGCAACGTCAGCACGGCTTCAGCCTTAAAAGGAATAGCGTTACGCATGTTGCCGCCATTCCAGCTGGCCAGACGGGCCTCAGTCTCAGCGATAGCCTCACGGACAATCTGCACCAAGAGCTTATTGGCATTACCACGACCTTCGTTGATCTCCAGTCCGCTATGTCCGCCACGCAGGTTCTTCACCGTCACCTTGACAGCAGCATCCTCAGCGTCGGTGTCCACTTCCTGATAGTCTAAGGTTGCGGTGACGTCGATGCCACCAGCAGAGCCAATGACGAACTTGCCCCAATGCTCGGAGTCGAGGTTCAGCAGGATATCACCCTGCAACTCACCCTCGGGCAGTTCATTAGCACCATACATACCCGTCTCCTCGTCGCGCGTAATCAGGGCGTCGATGGGTCCGTGCTTCAGCGTCTTGTCCTCCATGATAGCCATGATGGCAGCAACGCCAAGACCATTATCAGCACCTAGTGTCGTACCTTTAGCCTTCACCCACTCACCGTCTATCCACGGCTCAATAGGGTCGGTCTCGAAGTTGTGTGTCGACTCGGGCGTCTTCTGCGGCACCATATCCATGTGGGCCTGCAGGATGATACCTTTCTTGTTCTCCATACCTGGCGTAGCCGCCTTGCGGAACACGATGTTGCCAGCGGGATCCTTAAAGGCCTCAACACCTGCCTGCTTACCGAAGTCGAGCAGGAACTGCTGAATTTTCTCGAGGTGACCACTGGGCCGGGGCACCTGTGTGAGTGCAAAGAAGTTCTTCCAGATGCACTGTGGATTCAAATTCTGAATTTCGTTCATAGTTCTTTTTTTTAGAGGAGAGAGGAAAGAGGAGAGAGGAGAGAGAATACTTCAAGCCCATCTATCTTCATCATCCTGAGGTTTGTTATTAAGTTTGTTAACTAAAGATTTTCTTAGACCAGACATTATTCGTCCGACTTCAATAGAACAGTTTTCTATTTGTGTCAACTCACCATCTGTAATATATCCCAATGATTCTGCAATATCCATTTGACAGGTCACTTCAGTAAGAGAGCCATAAGCAATTTCCAAAAAATGTAGTCTCTCCTTAATTGACATCCTACCTAAACCCTCTGCAATATTTGAGGGTATTGAGATTGCTGCACGTCTTAACTGATCGGATAATGCATATTGCTCACAAGGAGGAAACTTATTAATCAAAACATATACCAACTTAGTGAGTTCTTTTGCTTTATTGTATGCTTCAACTTTTTTATAAAAAAAATCATTAGCCATATTATTGACGATATTATTTCATTCTTTAGACTAATCTCTCTCCTCTCTCCTCTCTCCTCTCTCCTCTATTATCGACGTAAAATTCAGCGCCAACCAAGCATAGATGCCAAGTAGGACAACGAGCATGGTCTGGACGGTGTGGACGATGAGTACAAAGTAGAGAGCCTTCTCGTCGGCTACGCCATAAAGGATGAGCATCGTCTTCACGGCAAAGTGCCAGGGTCCTGCGCCATTTGGCGTAGGTACGATGACAGCGATGGAGCCCACAATGAACGTCACCAAGGCACATCCGAGACCTAAATCTGCGGTGAAGTCAAAACAGAAGAAGGTCAGGTAGTAGTGCAGGAAGTAGCTTACCCAAATACCCAGCGTAAAGAATGTGAACAACGGAATATTGCGGACATCCTTCAGGGAGATGACGCCCTGCCAGATACCGCTGAGCGTGGCACGTACCTTATTATATATAGAGAGTTTACGCAACAAGAAGTGCAGCAAAATCAGAATGGCGACCCCACAAATTGCTACCACCAAATAGCCTGCCCACGAAAAGCCGTTGAGGATAGACTGCAGGTTTGTGCCTGTTTTGCGGAAGAACATGCCAAAGGTGCTCATCTCCAATAGTAGCACCAGAGCTGTGATACCCATGACCAACAGCGAGTCGATGGCACGCTCGGTCACCACCGTACCTAATGCTTTAGGAAACGACACGCCATCATAGCGATTCAGAATGCCACAACGTGTAAACTCCCCTACCCTGGGTACAACTAGCGAGGAGGCATACGACACAAAGATGCTGTGAATGCTGACAGAGGAACGAGGCTTTTCGCCCACTGGCTCCAGCGTCTGACGCCAGCGCCAACCACGAAACATTTGAGCCAAGATACCGAATGGGAACGACAGTAGCATCCACGTCCAATCCATCTCGTCAGTCATGACATGCCAGATGGTCTGCCAGTCCTCGCCACGATACATCCAATAAAGGATGCCAGCACCCAGAACCAACGGCATCAGTATCTTTAATATCACACTACCTGTCTTCATTGCGACTGCAAATTTAGTAAAAAAAATGAGAATTTTCACCATCGTCGGCATTTTTTTCACTTTTCACTTTTCACTTTTCACTTTATTATTGTACCTTTGCACCCATAAAACGCAAGAATGATGAAAAAAAACATCGCCATATTCGTGTCGGGTAGCGGCACCAACTGTGAAAATCTGATTCGATACTTTGAAGGGAGCAGCGACGTCAACTGCGAACTCGTCATCAGCAACAAGGCTGACGCCTACGCGTTGGTCAGGGCTCATAATTTGGGCGTGGCAACGGCTGTGGTACCCAAGACACAGTTGAACGACGAGGCATACATGATGGCGCTGATGAACGAGCATCAGATTGCGTTCATCGTTCTGGCAGGCTTCTTGCCATTGATACCCAATTTCCTAATCGAGGCTTATCCACGACGTATCGTCAATCTGCACCCTGCCCTGTTGCCCAAATATGGTGGAAAAGGTATGTGGGGCCACCACGTTCACGAGGCCGTCAAGGCTGCCGGTGAAACGGAGACAGGTATGACGGTACACTATGTGACTCCTGTCTGCGACTCTGGCGAAATTATTGCCCAGTATCGTGTGGCGTTGAGTCCTGACGATAGTGCCGACGATATTGCCGAGAAGGAGCATCAGCTGGAAATGAAGTATTTCCCACAGGTTGTGGAGCAAGTGATCTGTGCGATATGAAACAGGTACGTCCCAAAAAAAATCTCGGACAGCACTTCCTAACTGATCTGTCGATAGCCAAGCGCATTGCCGATACGGTGGATGCGTGTCCAGACCTGCCCGTATTGGAGGTAGGCCCAGGCATGGGTGTCATGACGCAGTATCTGGTGGAGAAGCCCCGTCCCTTTAAGGTTGTGGAAATCGACCGCGAAAGTGTGGCATACCTGAAGGAGAAGACACAATTCTCAATTCTCAATTCTCAATTCTCAATTATTGAAGGCGACTTCCTGCGTATGGATTTGCGGCAAGTCTTTGACGGTCAGCAGTTTGTACTGACGGGCAACTACCCGTACGATATCTCGTCACAGATATTCTTTAAGATGCTCGACAATCGCGACCTCATCCCCTGTTGTACGGGTATGATACAACATGAGGTCGCTGTACGCATGGCCTCACAGCCTGGCAACAAGCAGTATGGCATCTTGTCGGTACTGATTCAGGCGTGGTACAATGTGGAGTACTTGTTTACCGTCGAGCCCTCCGTGTTTAACCCGCCACCCAAGGTGATGAGTGCCGTCATCCGTATGACGCGCAACGAAGTGCAACACTTAGGATGTGACGAGCAATTGTTCAAGCGTGTGGTAAAGACGGTGTTCAACCAGCGTCGTAAGATGCTACGCGTCTCTCTGCGACAGATTTTCGACGCCCAACATCCTGCCAGCGAAACTTTCTTCCAACAAGACATCATGACACGTCGTCCTGAGCAGCTTTCTATCCCTCAATTTGTAGAACTTACCAATATGGTGGGCGCAGAGTTAGAGGAGAGAGGAGAGAGGAGAGAGAATAGTTTAGGCGCGGTGTGTTTTGATGGCGCAGTGGGGACAGATGCCTTTCACCATGTAGTTGACTGACGACATGATGAAACCTTCGGGCAGATCGATTCTCGGTACAGGGATATGGTCGAGACAATAGGTCTGCTGACACTTTTCACAGTAGAAGTGAACGTGCAGGTCGTCATCGATATCGTCATGATGGCTATGACATAGTTCATAGCGTACGCCGTCGCCACCATCCTCTATGACGTGTACCAGATGATGTTCACGGAAAAGCGATAAGGTACGGAAGACACCTGATTTGTCGATGGTCAGAATCTTGTATTCCAACTCAGAAAGCGACATCGGGCGTCCTGCCCCATCCAGCGTGTGCAGCACAATCAAGCGATTAGCAGTGGGCTTGATGTTGTGCTCCTCAAGCATATTGATATACCTGTTCTCGTCCATCATTTCTCTCTCCTCTCTCCTCTTTCCTCTTTTTAGTATTCGCACAGCGCCTCGCACACGCGATCTTGAAAGTCCCTGCCGTCCTTGCTACGCATCACACCTTGATTGATGATGGCGAAACACAGCTGACGACCATCACCAGCAGTCAGATAGCCTGCCAGCGACGAAATACCTGTCACTGTCCCCGTCTTAGCCACCACATTGCCATACGCGCAACCTTCCGTCATACGTTTCTTCAGCGTACCGTCTACGCCTGCTATAGGCAGAGCAGGCAACAGATGCCCAATGATTTCCTCCTTGTTATGGGCATAGCGCAGCATGTACACCAGCAGTTCGGCAGAGACATAGTTATAGAGTGAAAGTCCTGAGCCATCAGCAATCTTATAGGGATTACCGCCCAAACCCAGACGTTTGATAAACTGTTTGGTCAACTGACGGGCATCACTGGCTTTGGCTGGACGATGACCTGTAGATGCTGCAGTCTGATAGAACATGGACTCGGCATAGAAATTATCGCTATCCTTCATCATCTGCTTTAGCACGACATCGATGCTATGACGATAGGTACTCAGATGGCGTGCACCATTAGGCATCACACCATTACCACCCAGTTTGGTTTCAGCCACGTCGACACCCTGACGTTCCAACTCCTTGCGCAGCGTAGCGAGGAAGATGTCCTTACGACCAATCGATAGGGGAATCAACATAGGGTTGTCGTCGTCCCAACACCAGCCTTCACCGTAGTCCAGCACCTCCTTCATCTGCTTGTCAGCAATGATGGTACCGCGAATCTTGGTAATACCAGCCTGACGGATGCTCTCGGCTATCACCGCCACATCGTCCTGCGTCAGCGTGGGGTCAAAACCGCCCACACAATACAAGTTACCTGTCAGCACGGAGTCAGCAATGCTACCCGTATAATAGAAGCGCGTCTGGTATTCGTATGCGCCACCCAGTCTGTCGAGGGCCGTAATGGCGGTCACCAGCTTCATGGTAGAAGCAGGACGCATCAGCTGGCGGGCCTGATACGCATAGAGGACGGTGTCGGCATCGAGGTCGAAGACCATCATCCCTACCTGTGTTGTCTCAAAAAGGGGATCGCGCAACAGCGAGTCAAGCTTGATGCGCAGGCTATCTTGTGCCACAGAGGTCACTGAAAGACAGCATATAAGGGCTAAAAATAGTATTTTCTTCATAATCGTTTGCAAAATTACAATTTTTTTCTTACTTTTGCAACGTTCAACGTAAAAACATGGTATATAAGTACGATTTCTTGATTATCGGTGCTGGCGTAGCCGGCATGAGTTATGCCCTCAAGGTTGCTCAAGCCAATAAGGGCAAGGTATGCATGATCTGCAAGGCCGGACTTGACGAGGCAAACACATCGTTTGCACAAGGGGGCGTTGCCAGTGTGACGAATATGAAGGTCGACACCTTCGACAAACATATTGCCGACACCATCATCGCGGGCGATTACATCAGTGATCGTTCTGCCGTAGAACAAGTGGTACGTCAGGCACCTTCACAAATCGAAGAACTCGTCAACTGGGGTGTCAACTTCGACCGCAAGGAAGACGGACAGTTCGACCTGCATCGCGAGGGCGGCCACTCAGAGTTCCGCATTCTGCACCATGCTGACGATACGGGTGCCGAGATACAGCGCGGACTGATGGAAGCTGTGCGCAACCACCCCAACATCGATATCAAGGAGAATCATTTTGCCGTTGAAATCATCACTCAGCACCATTTGGGCGTTCGTGTCACGCGCCGTTCACCAAACATCCAGTGCTATGGAGCTTATGTGCTGAATCCCAAGAACCAAAAGGTGGACACCTACCTCTCGAAGGTCACAGTTATGTGCACGGGCGGTTGCGGTGCCGTCTATATGACGACGTCAAACCCCGTCATTGCCACTGGCGACGGTATTGCAATGGTCTATCGTGCCAAGGGAACGGTTGCCGACATGGAGTTCGTACAGTTCCACCCCACCGTGCTCCACAACCCCAAGGAGACGCATCCCGCCTACCTCATCACCGAGGCCATGCGTGGCTATGGCGGTATTCTGAAACTTCCTAATGGCGAGACGTTTATGGAGAAGTACGACGAACGCCTGTCGCTGGCACCACGCGATATTGTGGCGCGTGCCATTGATAAGGAGATGAAAATTCACGGTTTGGACCACGTCTGTCTGGACGTCACGCATAAAGATCCTGCCGAGACGAAGAAGCATTTCCCGAACATCTATCAGAAGTGCCTCTCTATCGGCATCGACATCACCACCGACTATATCCCTGTACGCCCTGCTGCCCACTATATGTGTGGTGGTATCAAGGTCGACCTGAACGGACAGTCCAGCATCGAGCGCCTCTATGCCCTTGGCGAATGCTCATGCACTGGTCTGCATGGCGGCAATCGTCTGGCGTCCAACTCACTCATCGAGGCTGTGGTATATGCCGATACTGCTGCCAAGGACTCGCTGAAACACGTCGACCTCTACGACTTCAACGAAAAGGTACCTGAATGGAACGATGAAGGCACCATGACCAACGAGGAGAAGGTGCTCATCACTCAGAGTGTGCGTGAGGTCAACCAGATTATGTCCAACTATGTGGGCATCGTTCGCAGCGACCTGCGCCTGCATCGTGCATGGGACCGTCTCGATATGCTCTACGAAGAGACCGAGCGTCTCTTCAAACGTGTCAAGGCATCACGCGACATCTGCGAATTGCGCAATATGATTAACGTGGGCTATCTCATCACCCGCTGGGCTTTGGAACGCAAAGAGTGCCGCGGACTGCACTTCACCACCGACTATCCGCTGCACGCGTACGATAAGAGGTGAGAGGTAAGAGGTGAGAGATTAGAGGGAGGCGAAGGCGTCGTTGTGTTGCGCTTTCACCGCCATACACTCCATCTCCACCAGCCAACCTGGACGACAAACGGGTGCCAACACAATGACATACGGTTTGTCTGCAAAACGCTCCGCATACAGTTTGCTGACCACAGTATAGTCAGAAGGATCGCGCAGATAAACCACCATCTCACCCACATCGTCATAGCTGCAGCCTGCCTCGTTCAGCAGGGCTTCCACATTCTCCCACATGCGGTGGGTCTGTTTCACGACATCTTTCGGATGCACAATCTGTCCTTTGTTGTTGATGCTGGCAGTACCCGAGATAAAGACCTGTCTGCGATCACCGTAGTCAACATACGTGCCACGTTCGAAGCTGACACCATAGTCGCTGGTACGGTTCAAATGCGTCGACGCATACAGATGATGAACCTGCTCCCTCGTAATGCCCTTGACGGCATAGTTGTCCATCTGGGCCAGCACATTGGGGTCTTGCTGACGACCACCAATACCTGTCGAGGCAATAAAATGAGTCTCCGGCGTCAATCCCTGCGTAAAGAATACCTGATTACGGGCACGAACCACGCCACCATAGTTCAAGTCGATGTCGTTCACAAACAGCCACGTACGGATGCAGTTTTCTGCCAGCGTACACTCCTCATGGGCCAGCTGCATCACATATTCATTGAAGAGCAGACGCATCTGATGTTCTGAATTAGCGGCCAGGTTATAAGCAGAGCCGTTCCACAGATGGCGATAGCTGCCATGAACAGCCTCATACAAACCACTTTCCGTCTGACGTGTGCTCACACCAGTCATCAGATAAGCCCACAGGGCTACCTTCGTACCATCCAGCGGAGCCTGCTCTATAATACTCTTGGCACAGTCGCTCACGTCGTTGGCTATTACGTCGTCAGCCTGGTTGGAGGCATCGCTCAGAAAATAGCGCTTGAACACCGACGTAGCATTTTTCAATTCATGCTTGATCAGATACTGAAAGGCATCAAGCACGGCTTCCAGCTGCTGCTGGTACGTCGCCATGACGTCCGTAGCACTTATTATGACATGATATTCACCGACACCACCAGCGCCGATAAATTCCGTGTAGCATGCCCGTGCCCCACCGATATTTACTATCTTGTTTGTCATTGTTTTTTGTCGATAATAATAATAGCAGTTGCAAAAGTACTAAAAAAAATCGGAATTTCGAATTCCGAATTTCGTTTTTTTCATCTTTCATCTTAATTTTTCATTTTTAATTTTTCATTTTTAATTTTTTTTACTACCTTTGCACCCGATTTATCAAGGGGTGCTCACTATTGTGGGCTGAGATGATACCCTCGGAACCTGATACGGACAATGCCGACGCAGGGATGATGAGTACACATAGAAAACCCCTTATTATTAGTCAAATTAATTAATAAGGTAAAAAAGATGAAGAAAAAATTGTTTTTAGTGATGACTGCACTGGTGAGTGTAGCGAGTATCAATGCACAAAAGAAAACTGCCCTGTACGACTCTACGCAGGTCGAGCGACTGCAAGAGGTCATCGTAAGCGGTGTACGCACGCAGAAAAATGCGCCCTATGCCGTCAGCAACATCAAGCAGCAGGAACTCAACGCGTTTTCGAAAACAGGACGCGAGCTACCCTTCCTCTTCTCACGTACACCAGGCGTCATTGCATGGAGCGAGAATGGTTTGGGAATAGGTACGACCTATATGCGTATCCGTGGTGCCAGTGGCTCACGTATCAATGTCACACTGGACGGTGTGCCCTTGAACTCGCCCGAGGACCAATGCGTATTCTGGGCTAACATGAACTCGTATGGTTCACTGTTAGGTAGCGCACAGATACAGCGTGGTGTAGGTACATCGACCAATGGCGACGGTGCCTTCGGTGGCACGGTAGCCCTTTCGTCAGCTACGCCTCTACAACGTCCTTCTGCCGAAGTCTCCGCAAGCTATGGTTCATATAACACGTACAATGTAGGCGGTTCCTTCTCAACGGGACTTATCGGCAAGCACTTTATTCTGGACGGAGCATATCACGAGACCAACACTGACGGGTTCATTCATGGCACCGACGGTCGTTCTGGGTCATACTACGGAGGATTGAGCTGGATAGAAGACAACTTTGTCATTCGCCTGAAGAATTTCGGCAACTTCGAAACCACTGGACAGGCCTGGAATGGTGTAACGGCAGGTTCTAACGACTACTCGCTGATGGACGGCTGCTATGACGACGGTTCGTGGGGCTACACGACCAAGACAGGTATCAAGACCTACGAAGACCTGTACAATGCCGGACTGGGACGCTACAACTCACTCTACGAATACCTCGTGACAGGCGATGACGGCCTGTTCGTCAAGGATGCCAACGGCAACTACCAGACGGAACGCTACAAGATGGCTGACGGTTCGCTGTGGCCACGTACGACTGACAACTTCAAGCAAAACCGCACGCTGCTTTCGCTGGCCTATGACTGGCAGAACGGCTGGACGGCATCTGGCACGGTACACTACACCTATGGCTATGGCTATTACGAGGAGTTCCGTCCCAACAACAAATTGACCAAGTATGGTCTGACCTTCAAAGATAGCGAGGGCAACAAAGTGAAGAAGACCGACTTCGTGCGACAGAAAGGTATGAGCCAGAATGCGCTGGGCATCATGTTCAACACACGCTACGAGGGCAAGCGACTGGAAATGCTGGCTGGTGCCTCGGCTCAGATGTTCAATGCCGACCACTGGGGCTACCTGACCTATATTGCACACCCCGAACTGAGCCAGTTGCTGCTGGTTGACGGCAAGTACCGCTACTACAAGTCTGTGGCTGACAAGAACGACATCAGTGCCTATGTAAAGGTAGGCTACAACATCACACCAGCATGGAAGCTGTTCGCTGACATGCAGTATCGTCACGTAGACTACAAGACCGATGGCATCAACGACCGCTTCTACGAAGAGGGTGGCAAATACTACAACCAGCCGCTTGACATCGACAAGCACTACGACTTCCTGAACCCCAAGGCAGGTGTCAGCTTCTCTAATGGCCCTCACCATGCATTCATCTCAGTAGCTATGAGCCATCGTGAGCCTGAGCGCAACAACTTCACCGACAACTACAAGTACCCATTGCCCAATGCCGAGCGTCTGATAGACTATGAGGCAGGCTACAACTTCTCGACACGTTCGCTGCGACTGGGTGCCAACCTCTATTACATGGACTATAAAGACCAGTTCGTACAGACCGGTGAACTCAGCGAGATTGGTGAGGCACTGACCACCAACATCAAGGACTCCTATCGCATGGGCGTCGAACTGACGGCTGCATGGGACGTCTGTAGTCTGCTGACTTTGGAAGGCAATGCAGCACTGAGCCAGAACAAACTCAAGGACTTCACCGAAATGGCTTCCGTAGACTGGGAGACATCCTTCCGTCCCATCCATTACGACAATGCCACGCTGGCCTTCTCACCATCGACCATACTGAACGGATTTGTCGACCTGCACTGGAAAGGTCTGAAAGCCACCTGGCATACCAACTTCGTCAGCCGTCAATATCTGGATAATACCGAAAACGAAGACCGCTCACTGCCTGCATTCTGCGTCAGCAATGTCAACATGAGCTATACCTTCGCACTGCCAAAGCTCTGCGTACGTGAGGTCATCGTGGGCATGAACTTCAACAACGTATTCAACAAGCGCTACGCCGCCAGCGGCTGGGTTTATTCATCGATCCTTGACGGATATAACCATCCCAACGAGAACCGCTACTACCAGATTGGTTTCATGCCTATGGCTGGCTTCACCATGATGGGCAACGTGACGCTACGATTCTGAGAATTGAGAATTGAAAATTGAGAATTATGATTACCTTCTTGGCGGATCACTGGCTGGACATCACCACCACCATCCTCGGACTGGCCTATATCATCTTTGAATACAAGGCTAGCCTGTGGATGTGGGTCGTAGGATTCCTCATGCAGTCGCTGGGCATCGTGCTCTACTATCAGAAAGGACTCTATGCCGATTGTGGCATGGAGTTCTATTATCTCTCCATGACCGTCTATGGCTGGTGGCGCTGGATAGGATCAGGGGACGGTTCTCGTGATCAAAGCCGCCATGCGGCGACGGATCATGAGAACCGTCCCCATGATCCACTTGCCATCCGTCACTTCCCCACCCGTCTTATTCTGCCCTGGACGCTGCTCATTGCTGCCGTCTGGGGCACCATCTACTGGTTGCTCGTGACGTTCACCAACTCCAACGTTCCCCTGGCCGACTCGTTCACCACCGCCCTCAGCATCGTAGGCATCTGGGCACTGGCCCACAAATACCTCGAGCAGTGGTTTATCTGGATTGCCGTCGACGTCGTCACGTGCGTACTATATTATTATAAGGATATCCCCTTCAAGGCTTCTCTTTATGCCCTTTACGTCATCATCGCCATCGCCGGATACTTCAAGTGGCGAAAGATGATGAAAGCTTACTGATTCATCCAGACTTTGATGTCGGCAAGAATCTGGTCGGCTACCTCTTTACCGCCAGGATACCAGGCGTACTGCTTGAAATTGTCGGTGTGCGTGCCGTTGGGAACGATGTGTTTCTTCACGTTGGGATTCGTGGGGTCAGGGATTGCGGCACCCGTCCATGGGTCGTTCTCACCATAGACGAAGACCAGATGCTTCTTGGTGGTCTTCAGATTCTCCAGCAGCTTAACCTCCAGGTCGATGGGCTTCGAATTCTTACTGTCCTCCATCTGTTTCCTCAGGGCTGCCTTGTCGTCATCAGAGAGCAGCTTGCCATCAAGCAGCCACGTGTAGTCATAACCCAGATTGCCCTGGTCGATACCTATCTGCACGGCGAACGGGTCTTGACGCTCAGCTGCCGCACGACGGTTGTTCTGTCGGTAGATGCGATCATCGTTATCGTCAAGCATGAAGAAGGTGGCGTATTCTACTGGCGTGGAGTTCTCGGTGGGAATGAACTTCTTCCACGTGTCGATGTCGCCGTAAGACTGAACAGCAAAGAGGTTGCCTATGGCAGCTGTAGCCACGGTGTAATAGTCAATCGGGCTCTGTGAATTGCTCGGAAACTTCTCCTTATAGGCCTCAATGGTGGCATCGGCAATGGCCTTGTCGTCCACCAGTTTCCTATAGGCCTTCTCCAGGTCGGCCAGTACTGCTTTGGATGATTGGGTAAGCATGTAGGTACCGATGCGGAGATCGAATTCCACTGGGGGGATTGGCGCAACAAAGGGCACATAGACATCGATGTCGTTCCAGCCATACAGCTCGTCGTAGTAGGCATATTGGGCGGTGGTCATACCATTCTTGCTGACACCCGTGCTGAGCCATTTTCCACCACCGGTAATCAGGGCCTTCTTCAGGTCGGTCACGATGGCATGGAGGTCTTTCGACTGCTGCTCGGCACTGAGGTACTTAAACGAGTTGGTCTCGCCCTCGGGCAGCGAGAAGCCGTGGTAGCGATACTCCACCTGTACGCTGTTCAGGTCGAAGACGTCGTTGTCACCATTCTTCGAGAGCGTCCAGAGCAGGTCGGGAGCGCCGATGGAGTCCAATCGGTTGTGGTTCTTCCCAACAGGTTGAAGCGTCAGGGCATAGCCTTGGGTATGCAGAATGGTGGGGGCATCCTTGCTGACAAAGGTGAGTACCACCTGCTGCTTGAACGTGCCCTTCGAGGGGTCGTTATGGTCCACCAGCTGCTTGTAGTTGAAATAGTAGGCCTGACCGAGATTGATGTTCTCGAAGGGCTTCAGGTCCTCTACGTTCTCTATCGTCTTTAGGGCAGCCACCACAGCGGGGTCGCCCGCATTACCTTTCAGGGTCGAAAACACGTCGAAATTGGCAGGATACTGCGGTTCTTCAGGAACAACGGCATTGTCGTCATTGGCGACACACGACGTCATTGTCAGGCCGCAGGTCAGGATGGTGGCCAGCATCCATAACAGATTCTTTTTCATAATGTTTTGTTATTTCAATTGCAAAGGTAAACAAAAAGTTTAAAATATGCAAATTCTATAAGCGTTATTCTGTTTTTCTGCGTACATTTGCAAATAAATAAAAGATCAGAGTTATGCCAAGGAAGAAAGGTGGATTACCATACGAGGTGCATCCTACGCCTGCCAAGGGTAAGGATGGCAAGAATATTGTATATGTAAAACCAGCCAGGGGTTTGAAGTTAGATATGAGGGCTGTCGACGAATTCTGCAGTCGTGGTGGCTATGGCATGCGGGAAGGCGAACTGTCGCGAGCCTTCAGTGTGTTTATGAGTGCGGCCTCCGAACTGATGTCGATGGGCTACAGGATTGACACTACGATAGGTTCGTTTGCACCCAAGCTGGCGTTGAAACGGGAAATTACGGACGCTGACGAGGTTAAGAACAGCGACGTCATGCTCGATGGTGTGGAATACAAGTCAGGCAAGAAGTGGAACAAGTCTATCGGTAAGTGGCTCGATAGTGGGTTCCGGAAAGTCGAAACGCCTAATGTTCAGGAAATCATTGCTGACAAGGAACACCTGGAGAAAGCCCTCGCTGAGTGTCTGAAACGCGGCTATACCACTGTCAGGAGTTTCGCGTATCATGCTAAGCTAAGTCATTATTCGGCACGAAAGCAATTGAATGCGTGGACGAAAGGCGAGAATCCCAAGCTCCTGAAATCACGTATGGCACAGCAGGATATATATACGGAAATTTGATGCAACTATACCCTCTATACCCTATTTCTTTATAACTTATTTAAACACAATGTTTTATCTCAGGGTATAGTTCGTAAAAACTATACCCTAACTATACCCTACTATACCCTTGAAGAAAAACATGGCGAGTGCTTTTGGGCATACGCACACAGTCGTTTGCGTAGGCGCAAACGGTTGTTTGGGCTAACGCGAACGCTCGCAAGAAGGCCTCTCTTCCCCTGCACAAAGGGCATTCGTACCTTTTCCGCTTACTTTCCGTCCCCTTTCTGCTTACTTCAGAAGAACGAAGAGCCGCTTATATTCAGCATAAATGGCAATTTCATTGAAAATACTTACCAAAACACTTGGGATTATCAACTTTATTTTGTACCTTTGTATCCAATAACAAACAAACCCATCTATATATGAAGATCACGAAAGTAAACACGACAGTAGGCGAATTTAAGTCACCTGTTTCAACGGAGTTGTCAGCTGTTGTTGAACGTATGCAGGCACCCAAAACCAAGGAAGCTGCAGACCGCATTGCCAGCATTACCCTGCAGTCGAGGCTGATGATAGAGCGTGGCGGTCCCAGATACTATATCCAAGACACCGATGCACTGCCGTACCTCATCTTTTCTGCCACATTCGGCAAGTCGGGATTCGACAAACCACTGTCTTTCACCGGACTTGTCCTGCTCAACATACCTTGTCCGCAGGGCATCCAGCAGGTAGCTGAACTGCGCGACAGGGTGCGCCAGATACCCTATACAATGCTGGCTTTTGCCGGTGTCAGTGGCGTCACGTTGAAGGTGGTGGTCAAGTGTGCATACGATTCGGAAAACCTTGACATTGAGGACTATACGTCGTTTCTCAAGGATGCCAAGGAGAGTGCGATGCGCCTGTATAGCGCTTTGGCGCAGTGCGACATGTTGGTAGGCGAGGTGCGCATCACCAACGGGTGCCGCATGAGCTACGACCCGCAGCTTTATTACAATCCTAAGGCTCAGATGCTGCCTGTAGTCCGCCAGGGTAAGAATCCGCTGGCGCCCTACGAAGGCACCAAGACTGACGATGACGGTAACGTCGTTTGGTATCCGGGCTACGAACAGCGCGAACGCATCGAAATGGAATACCAGACCTGCCTCTCGAAGGCCCTCGACGACTGTTCGGATAATATGGAGCAGTGCCTGCAGACGTTGGCAGACTACTGCAACAAGGCCTGTCTTGAAGAAGAGGGTTGCATCGTCAGAACGTCATGGAATGCGCGTTTCAAACCCTTAGGAATGGACCTGATTCGCAAGACATTCCGTAATTCATACAAAAAACATTACAATGGCGTGCCTATTTCGCAGATGAACGAGAAGGAACGCATCATGCGCAGCATTGAGGACTTCCTCGGACGTCGCTATCAGCTGAGGTATAATGTAGTGAAAGGCATCACGGAGTTCCGCCCCAACGACCTGCACTTCCGTCCCTGGCGTCCGCTGATGGACAGAGACCTGAAGAGTCTGGTGGTTGAAGAAATGAAGGAGGGTGGCGAGAGTTGGATGAACGACATCCGCACCTACATCGAGTCTGCACATATCGAAGACTATAACCCCATCCATGAATTCCTGGCGGGTTGTGGCGATTGGGATATGAGGCACGACTATATCGAGGACTTCGCACGTCGTCTGCCCACCAACTACCCGCTGTGGCCCAAATACTTCCACCGCTGGTTCCTGGCGATGGTGGCCCAGGCCTTGCATCTCAACAAAAACTATGGCAACTCGATGGTGCCCCTGCTCATTGGCGAACAGGGCTACATGAAGACGCAGTTCTGTAATCACATTCTGCCCGAATCGATGCGCGAATACTATATGAGGGACATCAAGCTGGACAATGCCGAGCAGGTGGAGCGTGTGCTTGGGCGTATGTGGCTCGTGAACATCGACGAGTACGACTCGAAGACGCAGCGCGAACAGGCCA